>JBHJHB010000070.1:0-51266 GCA_050331215.1 Sandaracinaceae bacterium
TTTTTCTGTCTTGTTAGCCCTTGTTCATCTCTTCTCCGGACCTCTTACGTCGGTCAGTTCATCCCACCATCCCAGGCGGACTGGTCATCCCACCAGCCCAGGCGCAGGTCATACCATCCAGCCCAGGCGGACAGGTCATCCCATCCAGCCCAGACCCGGCGCCGCCTACGGCGCGCTCGGCTTCACAACCCGCGCCGTCACCTGCACCATGCCGCGACCGTGGGTCTGGGGCGGGTCGAACCGGAGGTCGTGGCGACGCTGCAGGCCCTCCCAGAGCCGGATGCCGCGTCCGAGGATCACCGGAAGAAACGTCAGGCAGAGCTCGTCGACCAGCCCCGCGTCGAGCCCCTGACGCACGAGGTCACCGCCATCGAGGTAGACGTCCCTGTGGCCGGCCACGGCTTTGGCCTGGGCGACGAGCTCGGCGATCGATCCCTGGACGCCTCGCGCGTCGCCGCTCTGTGGCGCCGGCGGCAGCGGGTGGTGGGTTGCGACCAAGACGGGTCGGTCCCCGTAGTGCCAGGCATCGTAGTCCAGCAGAACCTGGTACGTGCGGCGCCCCATGAGCAGCACGCCGATCTGACCCATGAAGCCTTCGAAGCTGAGGCCCCCATCCCACGCCTCCGCATCGGGACGCTCCTCCATCAGGAAGGACAGGTCGTGATCGGGACCCGCGATGCAGCCGTCGAGCGAACAGCCAAGGTAGACGCGGACGCGAGGGCTACTCATCGGCGACGGAGTCTCCATCGTCCAGCCTGGCCTCCGCTCGAGGCCCAGGCAACCGTCCCCTTCACCACGGGCGTGAGCGCACCTTCACCTCGGGCGTGAGCGCACCTTCACCACGGGCGTGAGCGCACAGTCACGGGGTGCCTTCGTTCCTCGTCTCACGATGGCGTGGCCCACCTGGTATGCCCGTTGCCTTCTCCGCACGCCAGGCGGCCTCGGACCGCCGAAGGAGGACTCCGCATGCATCGAGACGCTGGAACCCGACCTCTTCTCTTCGCGGCCATCGGCCCGGCCGCTCTGCTCTTTGCCTCGTGCGGGGCGTCGGTGTCCGCGGAGGACATCCTCGACCAGGCGCCCCGGGGAGCCATCGAAGGCGAGGCCTTCGATGCCGTCGAGGCTGCCGGTCGCTACGACGTGCCCGGCTCGGGAGACCGCCTCTTCGTGACGCTCTTCGAGGAGGACGTCGATGAGTGCAGCGGTGTCCTCCCCTCCGGCACGCGCCAGATCCTCCTCGCGGTTCCGCCGAACATGGGAGAGTACCCGCTCCGCCTCGACTTCGGCGACCCCACCCGAAGCCAGGTCGTCACGTTTGTCACCCGGGATAACGTCAACTTGGTTGCCGTCGATGGCATCATCGCCGTCGATGCCATCGATGACGTGAGCGCCTCGATCGGCATCCTGGCGATGGTGACGGACAGCGAGGTCAACGGTCGGATCGACGTGCGGATCTGCCCGTGAAGCCGAGCGCCGCGGCCGGGCGTCTCATCGCGGGGATCGCCCGGCCATGGGCGGCGGCGGTCCGTCGATGCGCTTGGCGTACCTCCGACGCCACCCACCACCGTCGCGGTAGCGGGACGCCACATAGCCCTGCGACAGGAGCGCCTGGTCGAGCGACGACGGCGGCATGTCGGCCGGCGTCCCGACGAAGTGGGCCGCCCACCCGCCGGGCGCCACGACACGCTCGATCTCGGTGAGCTCGTCGTCCAGACGCCAGCCGATCGCGCGCGAGGTCACCAGCACATCGGCCGTGGCGGCCGGCAGGGGGATGTCATGGAGGAAGCCGTCCACGGTGTGGAGGTTCGTCAGCCCGGCCCGCGCCGCCCGCTGACGGGCGTGCTCGCGGAGTCGGCCGACGGGCTCCACGGCGAAGACCGTCCGGGCGCAGCGGGCGAGCTCCACGCTCAGCCAGCCCGTACCGGCACCCGCATCGATGATCGTGCCCCCGTCGAGCTCGCCGAGCTCCGCGAGCTGAGCCGGGTCCCACCGGAGCTCCTGGAGGTCGTCGTACGCCTCGGGAAAGCGCTGGTCGACGAGCAGGTCGGCCAGCTCCCACACCAGAGCCCGCCGGTCCTCGGCCGTCGCGTCCGACGCGGCATCGACGATGGCGTCGAGCCAGCTCGCGAGCTCCGGACAGCGGGTCGCGATGAACCGGCGCAGGCGCTCGTCGGCCGCCAGGACCGCGCCGAGGGCGCGTTCCGGCGCGCGCTCAGGCAGCCCGAGCAGCTGGAACCGCTCGAGGAGGAACAGGTCGTCGACCTCCAGCGGGAGATGACCGAACGACGCCTCGAGCTGCCTTCGGTAGGTCATGGAGCGGGCGACGATCGGGGTTCCGCGCGCACAGGACCGGAGCCTCCCGCGATCAGCAGGACGTGTACGGCGAGTCGATCTCGGTGATGTTCGCGTTCGAGGCTTCGTCGATATCGCATTCGGCGTTGTCCGAGAACGTGACGTTCTCGAGGGTAAGGAACCCGTTGACACTCAGAGCGCCTGAGCCGCCACCTCCGCCATGGGATATCGTGGTGTGCGTAAACGTCGTATTGGTCGCAGCGTCGTTCGCGATCGTGATCTGGTTCCACGCACCCGGGACGCCAGGGATCACCGAGCTGCGGATCGTGACGGGATTGTCCTCGGTCCCCATCGCGTTGATGGATCCGCCATTCGACACGAAGAACCGCGAGCTCGTGGAGACGGCGATATCCGCGCCCTCCCCGATGGTCAGCTGCCGCTCGAAGCGAAGGTCCCCGAAGAGGCGGTAGGGATAGGGAAGTGCCTCCCAGGTCCCGTCCACGGTCATCCGGCCCGAGACCACGTCGATGAAGGGGTCGGCCACCGTCTCCTCCTCGATCCTGACGTCTGGCTCCACGACCTGGGCGTTGTTCGCGTTGATCTCGACCGGAGCGTCGGGGATATCGCTGAAGCTCACGGCCGTGAAGCGAGTCACCGTCCCTGCCCCGAGCGCCAGGGCGACCTGCGGCGTGTGGCGAACCGTGACATGGTCGAACCCGATGGTACCACCGCCCGTCAGCCTGATCGCGCCATTTGAATCCCCACCATACTCGACCACGGTGTGGGTCAGCATGGAGTCGTTGTCGGCGCTCTCCTTGACCCAGAAGGTGGACCAGTCACCGGGCGCGGGGGAGTCCTGGTTGGAAGTTATATAGATCGGACAGCCTTCCGTACCCTCGGTGATGATCGAGCCACCGTCCTCGACGAAGATGCGCCCGCTCGAGGCGAGGCGGCTACCGTTGCGCAGGATGAGGGTCGCCTGGATGGAGAAGTCGTTGTCGCAGCTCACGATCTGGCCATCGAGGACGAGGTCATCGTTGAGGGGATGCATGCACTCGACGAGCTCGAGCGCCTCCGGGGTCGGGCAGTCGCCCGAATCCATGTCCGAATCCATATCCGGATCGATCCCCAGGTCGGTGTCGACCGCAGCGCCGCAGCACGAGGAGAGCCCCCCCGCGAAGGCCACCCAGAACGCGGCCATCAAGATTCTGTTCATGATATGTCCTCCCTGCATCGAACGGCGACGCCCGCCCGTAGAAATAGCCGCGGAATCGACTCGACACGGCCTACGGGGCCTCGCACGCGTGCAATCGAAGAACCTAGCGCAAACCGCTCCCTTCTGACAAGGGTGTCACGGGGCTAGTCCGCGAGGAGCGCGCGGCACAGCAGCTGGCCAACGGCCTCGGCGTACGCATCGTCGCTGAAGCCGAGGTGCTCGGTCAGCTCCCGCCAGGTGTCGAAGTGGGCCACGGCGTAGAGCAGCGCGGTCGCCGTCTCCGGGGTCCACGCGTCGGCCAGCTCGCCGCGCTCGGCGAGCCGTTCGATCATCGCCGCGAAGGTGCGACGCCGGAGACGCATCCGGTCGCGCCAGGCGGCGCCGAGCGCTTCGTCGTGGTACTGGGCTGCCTCGAGCACCTGCGCCACGGGGCGCACCGCCGCCCAGAACTCCGTGTTGAGCTGCATGGCCCGCCGCAGCAGCTCCGCCCCGGTGGGCGCGGCGTGGACGTGAGCCAGCGACTCGCCGAGCTGGAGCGTTTGGTCCATGTGCGCCACCAGCGCCAGGAGCAACCCCTGCCGATCACCGAAGTGCAGGTAGAGCGCCTGGCGCGAGACGCCGGCGCGCTGCGCGACCTGGCTGAGCTTCAGCCGAGCGCCGTGGACGGCGATCAGCTCCCGGGTCGCCGTCAGGATACGCGCGCGCGTCTCGGGGTGGCCGTAGGCCTCGGTTGACATGATGTAAACCTCCACTCAGGCTAGGTGGACACCGTGTAAAGCGCGCGCGCACGGTCAGCGGCGCGCCGCGCTCGTGCCCGGAGTCAGCCACGGGCCGACGTCATCGGCGAGCCGTGGCGGGGCCCGACGATGAAGGAGGGGAGACATGGACACCGCGGAGTTTCGACGGGCTCAGGCCGAGGCGCTCCGACGACACGGCATCGAGGCGGAGGAGCGTACGCTCGACACGCCGGCCACCGGAGGGCGGGCCCACGTGCTCGTCACCGGACACGGCCCGCCGGCGGTGCTGGTGAACGGCATCGGCACTCCGGCGGCCATGTGGGCGCCGCTGATGGGACGCCTCGAGGGCTTCACGCTGCACGCGGTGGACCTGCCGGGGTTCGGGCTCACGGAGGCGGCCGCGGACCACGCCACGGCCTACCGCGCCAGGGCCGCGCGGTTCTTGCGCGAGGTGCTCGACGGCCTCGGGCTCGACGCGCCCCACGTGGTCGCCAACTCTCTCGGATCGCTGTGGTCGCTGTGGCTCGCGCTGGAGCACCCCGGCCGCGTCGCGTCGCTGACTCACGTGGGGTGCCCCGCGCTCGTCCTGGGGACGTCGGCGCCGCTCCCGATGCGCCTGCTGTCGCTGCCGTGGCTCGGTCCGCTGCTCCTGAGGCTCGACCCGCCCTCCGCGCGGCAGGTGGAGCGTCTGTCGACGATCGTGCGCGAGCATCCGCTGCCGCCCGAGGTCGCCGACCTCCTGCTGGCGACGGAACGGTTGGCCGGGTTCGAGGCCACGTTCCTGTCAACGCTTCGGACCCTGCTCCGGCTGCGCGGCGCGCGTCCGGAGATGGCCCTCGACGCCGACGCGCTGGGCCGCATCCCGCACCCCACGCTGCTGGTGTTCGGCGACCGGGACCCGATGGGGGCGCGGGCGGTAGGGGAGCGGCTCGCGCGGGCGCTCCCCGACGCCCGACTGCACATGGTCGCCGGCGGGCACGCCCCCTACATCCACCGATCCGCGGAGATCGCGCCTCTGATCAACACGTTCCTGGCCGAGGTGGAGGCGCAGCGCGGTGGGCCGCCACGGCCTTCGGCCCGCCGATGACGCAGAGCCGTCGGCCGGACGCGGCCGGGGCATCCGGCTCGGAGGGCTAGACCTCCACGCCGGGACGACTAAGCGCCTCGCTGCGCCGGGCGCTGGGCGACCCGATCACGGGCTCAGGCGGCTTCGGCGGCGACGCTCTCGAGGCGCGCATAGGAGGCCTCCATACCGTGCTCCATGCCGGTCTCGAGCATCGCGGCGCGGGTCGCGGCGTCCGGCAGGGTCATCCGCACGGTCAAGAGCGTCCCCGCTCCATCGGCCGTGAACGTGGTCTCGATGTGGTTGTCCGGCGTCGGGTCCGGCAGGTGCATCCGCTCGACGTGGACGATCCGGCGTGGCGGGTCGAGCACGACGATCTCACCGGTGAGGTAGAAGCCGCCCCCTCGCCCGTCGGACCACTCGAAGCGCATCGCGCCTCCCGGCCGGGCGTCGAGCCGGCAGACCGGCATCGTCCACCCCTCGGGCCCGAGCATCCACCTCTGGATCAGCTCCGGCTCGAGGTGGGCGCGGTAGACGGCCGCCGGCGGCGCGTCGAAGCGCCGCTTGACCACCACGAACCTCTCCCCTTCGGTCTCCAGCGTCAGCTTGCTCATCGTTCTTCCTTTCCGCTCTCGGTCGCCAGGAGGCGATCGAGACGCGCGTAGCTCGCCTCGAGCGCGTTTCGGAGCATGCCGAGGTACGCGTCGAGCTCCGGGAGGCCGCCGGGCGCCAGCCGACACGGACGCTTCGTCCCGTCGATGCGCTGAACCACGAGACCAGCCTCGACGAGCACCTTGATGTGCCGCGAGACGGCGGGCTGGGAGATCGCGAAGGGCTCGGCCAGCTCGTTGACCGTCGCCTCGCCCTGCGCTAGGCGCGCCAGGATCGCTCGCCGCGTCGGGACCGCCAGGGCCGCCAGCGTCGAGTCGAGGGAGGGCTGAGGCATCGCTCACCCTACATACGCTACTTGTTATATAACTGTCAAGTGATGTTCGATCGCGCGTGCCCCGGGCCGAGGCAGACGGCAACGACGAGCAGGGCGAGATGGCCGGGGCCGCCGGCCACCAGCTCGATGACCTCCAGCCCGATCAGGCTCCCGGGGCGGTGAGCCGTCGAGGGCGCTCCACGGGCGCTCGAGGTGTCGCCGGGCCGCCTTCGGCGGAGCGACGCGCGGCCGCGGCTCGGGCCGGCCGGGCCTCCTGCTCCGCGGTCGCCGTCGGAGGAGCGTACCCTCCGGCAGCGCACCGCGTGCCGCTCGCGAGGCGCCGAGAATGGCCCTGCAGCAGCCCGCTAGAGCGCCCGCTCCACGCTCTTCGTCGCCAGCGCGATCCGCGTGAGGCGCTGCTGGAGCGCCAGGTCCATGACCCGGACGACCATCTCGTGGCTCGCGCGGCCGTCGGCCCGCAGGAGGAGCGTCGGCCGGCCGATCGCAGCGTCGGCCCCGGAGGCCACGTCCCGCAGCAGCTCGATGAGCTCCTCCTCCGAGAGCAGCCGCTCCCCTTCTGCGACCTGGCCCTCCGACGTGACCGTGAGCACCAGGACGTCCAGGGCCTCCGTTCGCGTCGCCGCCGCGTCCGCCCTCGGGAGCTCCACCTCGAGGGTCCGCTGTGTGATGAAGCTCGTCGTGAGGAGGAAGAAGATCAGCAGCTGGAACACGACGTCGATCAGGGGGGTGATCTCGATGCGCGGCTCGCGCTCCCCGTCCTCGCTCCGGAACCTCACGCCGCCTCCGCGCGGACGGCGGCGCGCCCATCGGCGGCAATCCGGTCGAGGACACCGATCGCCTGCTCTTCCATCTCCAGGGTGAGGTCGCCGACGCGAGCGTAGAGGTAGCGCCAGCCGATGTAGGCCGGGATCCCGGTCGCGAGCCCGGCCGCGGTCGTGATCAGCGCCGCCCAGATACCCGATGCCAGGGCCGCCGGGTCCCCGACGCCCTGGCTCACGACACCCTGGAAGACGCCGATCATCCCCGTGACCGTGCCGAGGAGCCCGAGGAGCGGCTCGATCGACGCGACCACGGCGATCACCGACAGGTATCGCATGAGGTCGGCGTGCTCGCGTCGCCCCACCTCCTCCATGCGCTCCTTGATCTCTGCACGGGTAGCCCCCGCGTGCGCGAGGCCGGCGCGCAGGATGCGGCCGAGGCTGCTCGGGTCCTCGCGAGCCAGCGCGAGGGCGTCGGCCACCGCCCCCCGGTCCAGCGAGGTGCGGACGCCCTCCACGAGCGTGTGGGGCACGACCCGGGGGCGCCGCAGCGCGATCACGCGCCCGACGAAGACCGCCAGGGCGCACAGAGACGCGAGGAGGATCGGGACCATCAAGGGTCCACCACGCACGAACAGATCGATCATGACGTCCTTCCTGAGCAGGCCCCGGACACACCTACCTCGTCCGGCTGAAGCGGCAGATGAAGCGAAGCTCGGTGGCCACGGTCCGACCGTCGGGTGCACGCCCGGGGGTCCAGCGGCCGGCCCGCTCGAGCCCGCGCCGACAGGCCTCCCCGAACCCCGGATGGCTCTCCTCGAGGCGGCGCCGGATCCGGAGCGAACCGTCCGCCTCGATGCGGATGTGGAACGTGGCCCGTCCGCGGACCCGCAGGTCGAAGTACTCCGTCGGGTAGAAGTGCAGGATCGCGTCGTGGAGCCCGGACGGTGCTCGCGGCCGAACGGCGAGCTGGCTCATCGGCAGCATCGACGGCGGCGGAGGCGGCGGAGGCGGGCGGCGCCGCCGGACCGAGGGACGCCGTGGAGGCGGAGGCGGCGGAGGCGGAGGCGGAGGTGGGAGGCCGATCGGCGCGCCCGCGACCTGCTGCACGCGACCCGCAGCCTCCCCGGAGCGGACCGCCCAGCCACCCTCGCCCGGAGCCCCCTCCGCGATGGGCAGGGCGGCGGGGCGCGGAGGCGGAGGCGGAGGTGGACGGGGCGCGGGCTCCGGTTCGGCCGGGGTGGGCTCCGGCTCGGTCACCTCGGACGCCTCGTCGACCGGCTCCGGCACAACCGGGTCGGGCGGCGGCTCGTCCGCACCATCCTCCGGGGGATCGGGCTCGACCAGCTCGAGGTCGATCCGCTCCAGCAGCCCGAGCGTCGGGTCCGGCGCCGCCAGGAGCACGGCGACCCCTCCCACCAGGAGAGCATGGACCACGAGGCTGACCCCCGAGGAGGCAAGCACCTCCGGGGCGCTCAGCCGGGTGGGACGGGCGACGTCCTCGCGCACGGACGCCAGGTGGGCACGCGCGGGCGAGGCGCCGGCGATGTCACGCAATAGCTGCGCGTCGATCGCTCTCGCGCCTCGGAGCCTGCCGAGCGGATGGGCTGACGACCGACCGCCCGACGGGAGGCTCCGCTGCACCCGGAGCACCGCGGCGTGCGTAGGACACGCGCCCAGGCAGGCTCCTCAGTCAGGCCGCATCAGGTCGTCGATGCGAGGGGCCACGCGCCACGTGCCGTCCCCTGCGTCCAGCTGGCCCCCGCGCGCGATCGCGCAGGCGGCGCACAGCCAGCCCTCGTCGGGCAGGCCGAAGGCCGTGCTCTCGTCGGCGATCGCACCACCGCAGTCGTCGCAGACTTCCTCGAGCTCGTCGTCGTTCGTCGCCATCGCGTTCATGTAAGACCGCCGACGGAGCCGACAACGTCCCCCGGGGTCACCCTGGCCGCCCCACCTCGACGCCCTCCTTTCGGTCCCCCGTGCGTACGTCTCTGGCGCCGCTCGGCGATGCTCCGGGCCGGGAGGAGGCGCCGATGACCCTCAGGATCCGCAAGATCGACTACTACTACGCGATGGTGCCGGATCGGCCGGGCGAGGCCTACGCGCTGCTGACGCAGCTCCACGACCTCGGCATCAACCTCACGGCCTTCACCGCGGTGCCGATGGGTCCCAACCGCACGCAGCTGGCGATGTTTCCGGACGACAGCCTCGAGCTCGAGAGCGCGGCCAGGAGGGCGAGCCTCGGGCTCGACGGCCCGCACCCCGCGCTGCTGGTCCAGGGCCCCGACCAGCCCGGCGCTCTGGCCGAGATCCACCGGAAGCTCAGCGACGCGCAGGTCAACGTCTACGCCTCGACCGGCGTGTCGAGCGGCGGCGGCCACTATGGCTACGTGATCTACTTCCGGCCGGACGACGTGGACCGAGCCAAGGACGCGCTGGAGATCTGACCTCCCCCCGACGGGGTGGCGGCCCCCGCGCTACCCTCCCGGCCTCACGCGTCCGAGGAGAGAGAGGAAACGCGCATGGCCCTATCCGACCAGGTCCCGACAAGCTCCGGCTTCGCCGCCAAGACCGACGGCGCCGACGTCGTCACCGACGTCGACCTCGACGGGAGGACCGCGATCGTCACCGGCGGCTACAGCGGCATCGGCCTCGAGACGGTCCGCGTCCTCGCGGCCAAGGGCGTCCGCGTATTGGTTCCGGTTCGCTCGCCCGACAAGGCAGCCGCCAGCCTGGCTGGTCTCGAGGGCGAGGTGACGACGGCGCCGATGGATCTCGCCGACCTCGCCTCCGTGCGCGCCTTCGCCGAGGCGGTGCTCGGCGAGCACGACCGGCTCGATCTGCTGATCAACAACGCCGGCATCATGGCCTGCCCGGAGGCGCGCGTCGGTCCGGGCTGGGAGTCCCAGTTCGCCATCAACCACATGGGTCACTTCGCGCTGACCCAAGCCCTCCTCCCGCTGCTCGAGCGCACGCCCGGGGCGCGCGTCGTGGCGCTGTCGTCCACCGCGCACAAGATCGCGGACATCCGCTGGGACGACATCCAGTTCGACGAGGGCGACTACAACAAGTGGCAGGCCTACGGCCAGGCGAAGACGGCGAACGCGCTCTTCGCCAACGCGCTGTCGCGCCGGCTCCGGGACAAGGACGCGCTCGCGTTCTCCGTCCACCCGGGGGGCATCTTCACGCCCCTGCAGCGCCACCTACCGAAGGAGGAGATGATCGCCCTCGGCTGGCTCACGGAGGACGGCGAGCCCAGCGAGCTGGCCAAGGCCGGCTTCAAGACCCCGGAGCAAGGCTGCTCCACGACGCTGTGGGCCGCGACCTCGCCCCTGCTCGAGGGCAAGCCGGGCGTCTACTGCGAGGACTGCGACATCGCGGCGCCGACGGATCCGGACAGCCCGACGGCCCGCTACCGCGGTGTCAACGCGCACGCGTGCAGCGACGAGGGCGCCGAGAGGCTCTGGGCGATCAGCGAGGAGCTCCTGGCCCGGGCCTGAGCGGAGACGTCAGTCGGGGGGCGACGGCGGCCGCGCGTCGCTCGGACCGAGCAGCACCTCCCGCGCGCGATCGGTCGCGTCGGTGGAGCCGACGATCGCCAGGACGTCACCGGCGTGCAGCGGCTCATGCCCCGTCGGGACGCGGTGCTCGGCGTCCGGGCTGCGGATCGCGACGACCGTCGCCCCGGTCGTCGCCCTCAGATCGAGCTCGGCCAGCGTTCTCCCGACGCCGGGGCTGTCCTCGCCCAGGGCCACGCCGAGGGCGCGGTCGAGGCCGAGCAGGCCGTGGGGGTTCGAGACGATCGAGTGCCGGTCGTCCGACGTCTGGCGCGCCAGCAGATCCACCAGCCGCTCCGCGCTCGAACGCACCGGCCCCGCCGCCCGGCCCGCCGTCCGCCAGAGCGCCAGGGTGGCGGGGACCGCGACGAGCAGCACCGGGGTCAGGAGCCAGTCGCCGAGGATCGGGGCGACGATCACCGCGCAGGGGACGCCCACCACGAGCAGCAGGAGCAAGCGCAGGGACAGCTCGAACACGTGCCGTATCCGCCGACGCCCGTCCCCCTCCGGAATGCCGAACACACGCTCTCCGAATCGGCGACTGAGCACCGTCGTCGCCCGCAGGAACCCCACGAGGGGCGGGGCGGCGAGGAGCGTCGCGCCGGCGAGGACCAGCAGCGTATCGAGGGGCGCGGCCAGGCCGAGGTAGGAGCGGGCCAGGTGGCGGAGCGCCCCGAGGCCCAGGGCGGTGGCCACCACCACGCCGAGGATCGCTGCCGCCTCCAGGCCCAGGGCGAGCACGAGGCGGCGCCCCCCGCTCCCCGAGCCCGCCTTCGGCGGCGCGCGCAGCTGCTCGAACCAGGCCTCGTAGAGGCTGAGCAGGAGCTGGAGACGGCGGGGCAGCGCGTGATCGAGGCCGCGAACGATGCGGTCCGACGCGCCGACCGCCAGGGGGGTGGTGAACGTGGTGAGCATGGCGACGGTCACGACGATCGGCCCGAGCTCGGCGGGGGCGACGCCTGCCTGGATGCCGATCGCTGCGAGGATGAAGCCGAACTCGCCCACCTGGCCGAGGGCGAGCCCGGCCTGGACGGAGCGCCGCAGGCCGTTGCCCGAGAGGATGCCGATGCTCGACACGCTCGCGAGCTGCGCCACCAGGACCACCGCGAAGACGAGCAGGGAGGTTCCGGCGCTCCGCAGGGCGACCGCCGGATCCACGCTCATCCCGATCGCGACGAAGAAGATGGCCGCGAAGATGTCCCGGAGCGACTGGACGAGGTGCTCGACCTTCGCGCCCTGCCCGGACTCGGCGACCAGCACCCCCGCGAGGAAGGCGCCCAGGGCGACGCTGTAGCCGAGCTCCTCGGCGAGCTGAGCCAGGCCGAAGCAGATGCCAACGGCGAGGACGACCAGCAGCTCCTTGCTCCCGGTCCCAACCACGGCCCGGATGAGGCGCGGCACGGTCAGGAGCCCGACCGCGACGATCGCCAGGAGCACGCCCGAGAGTCGGCCGACCATGCCGAGCAGCTCGCCCGGCGACAGGCCCTGGCCCGCGGCGACGGCGGTCAGGACCGCCGCGAGCACGATCGCGAGGACGTCCTGGATCACGAGGACGCTCATCACGTGGTCCTTCACGTCGGGCGAGACCGGTCGCTCCGCGAAGACCTTGCTGACGACCATCGTGCTGGAGATGGCGATCGAGGCGCCGAGGAACACGGCGCCCGGCACGTCCCAGCCGAGGCCTCGGCCGACGGCGTAGCCGCACCCGATCATGGCCGTGACCTCGAACAGCGCCGTCGCGCCGGCGGTGGGGAGCACCTCGAGCAGCCGGCGCAGCCGCAGCTCGAGCCCGACCACGAACATCACGAGCACCACGCCCAGCTCGGACAGGGCGTGGATGCGCTCCGCGTCGGCGAAGACCGGGATGGGGATGTAGGGCCCGACCACGAGGCCGGCGACGAGGTAGCCGAGGACGGCCGGCTGCCTCAGCCGGCCGAAGACCAGGGCCGTGACCGACGCCACCGCGAGCACCGTCGCGAGGTCGGCCACGAAGCTGGGTGCGTGCATGACGGAACGCTACACGGAGCTGGCCGGAACGAAACCGGGGCTCTCCGCACCGCCCTGCGTCGCCGACGTGCGGCATGGGCGCCTTTCACCCGGCCGCGAGCCCGGCTGCGTGGAGATCCTCGACGAGCGAACGCTCGTGTGCCCGGACGACGCCGCCAGCCTGGTCGAGCGCGTCGACGAGGGCCCCCTGCGCCTGGCTCGTGGCCTACAGCGTGCGGCACATCCAGACGCTCGGGATCTCCACGTCGAACCCGGCCTTCCGGTAGGCCCGCCGGGCCGGGGCGTGGCTCGGATCGCCGCCCGTGGCCACCGTCGCCGGCGCGGCCCTCGACCGGTCCGCCGTGGATCCCGCCGCTCTTCGCGTCACGCGATGTGCCGACAGGACGCTGCGGGGGTCCGCGTGTCCATGTTCCGACCCCGGTTGAGGTGGTCGTCGATCTCGGCGGCGCAGCCGATCATGCGCCCGTAGAGGAAGAGGTGGAAGGCCGCCTCCTCGAGCTGCTGGGCCCGGAGCTCGCCGCCGCGATAGCGCCCCCACAGCATCTTGAGCAGCAGCGCGCTGATCACGGCATCGATGTTCACCGCGAACACGTTCCGGGTGACGCCTTCATCGAACAGGGCCTGGACGAGCTCCCGGTAGAAGTCGTGGAACACGTTGCGCTCCCCTCGGCCCCGGAAGAAGTCGAAGATGAACGCCTCCCGCGGCTCGATGTTGACCGGCTTGCCGCGGTACACGGGGTGGTTCACGCCCGGGATCGCGCGCACGTTGTCACCGACCGCCTTCGCCGCCGCCTTGTCCTCGGCGAACTGCCGGGCGTAGGCGCGGGCCAGGGCCGCCAGATCGAGCCCATGGTCGGGGGCCCCCGGATCGGCGAGGTCGAGGCCCTCGAAGCGGTCCACCAGGAAGCGGATGCCCTCGTATCCGTTGCCGCCGTGGCTGTAGCCGCTGTGGGTGAGGAACCCGACCATCGCCTTGTTGAGCTGGACCCGGTCCGGCGTCTCGGGTCCGTCGGCGCTCACGGCTCCCTTGGCCCCCTGGGCCGAGATGGTGCCCGGCCCGTTCGAGACGAGCAGACCCAGGACCATCTGGAGGGCGACCCGGCTCGCCTCCGTGGGGTCCTCGCCGGTGAGGGCCAGCACCGCGACGTCCGTGAGGGATCGGCGCTCGAGCAGGTCGACCATCGGACGGCCGAGGAACCGCTCCGGCCCGTGCGCCTCGGGGGGCACCGAGGCCCCGAGGGTGGCTGCGTACAGTCGGAGGAACCAGGGCAGGTTGCGGGCGGTGAGGCGACTGACGCGCCGGCGGCGGAGGGGTCGCCACGCGAGGGTAGCCGACGCCGCCGCGAGGAGAAGATCCTCGTCGTGGGCGCGGCCCAGCGCCGCGAGCCCGTCCAGGAACACCGAACGGATGCCTCGGGTCGCCAGCGCCGCTTCGATCGCCCGGCCGCGCGCCCCGGAGGAGGGGGCGGGGCCCAGCGGGTCGAAGCGCTCCGCGGTCAGCTCCGCCTCGGCCAGCCCCGAGCCGCGCTGCCAGGGATCCTCGAGGGAGGTCTCGGCGAAGGCGTCGATGAAGACGTCCACGGCGCGACGGGCCCGCTCGACGCGGCGCGGGCCGAGGAGGCCGAGCGCGCTGCCGAGGACCATCGACGGGCTGCTCCCGGCCTCCCGCGACGCGCCGGCCGCGGCGAGCATCGGGTCGCCGTGCAGGTTCGCGAACGCGGTCACGATCACGCTCGCGAGCTGGTTCGCGGCCTCGTCGTTGGGCTGGCGCAGCAGCGCCATGCACAGGTTGGACTCGAAGGGGGAGCGCCCGGCGTCCAGGACCGGGATGCCGTGGAGGCTGGTCACCTGGGTCTCGGGGTCCATGCGCGACGCCCCGGACGCGTCCTTCATGCCCTCGCGGCCGAAGACCGCGCCGACACGCCGATTCACCGCCCGGATCTGCTCCCGGTAGGGCTCGATGGCCTCGACGACCGCGATGCGGAGCGCCGCGGGCATCTCGAGCCCCTGGTCGTTGCCGAACCAGGGCTTGAGCGCGAGGGAACCGTGGGCCGCGAAGTCCGGCTCGATCCCATGGAGCCGGAGGACCGCCGTCAGGGCCGCCGGTACGTGGGCGATGTTGTCGACCAGCGCGCCCCTCGGGCCGAACACCGGCCGCTCGGGCGTGTACAGACCATCGACCTGCAGCGCCTCCTTGAACCAGCCCTCCTTGTCGACCGCGCTGTCGCCCGTCCCCGCGATCGCGCCGGCGTGCCCGACGGGTCGGGTCAGCTTCTCCTTCCAGCGCCCGACCACGCACGCGACCACCGGCTTCGCGAAGCGGAGCCCTCGCTCGTAGTAGCCCCCCGGCTCCACGTACATGACCGCGGCCTGGCTCCGCTCATCGTTGGCGAACGCGTGGGCCCACTCCGGCGCGGCGTAGTGGATGTACTGGTCCTTCCCACTCGAGATCAGCGTGGTCGTCCCCCACCCCGCCATCGCGAGGTAGGTGGCCAGGGTGGTCGTGAAGTTGCCCGAGTTGGAGTAGACGGCCACCGACCCCTGGCGGAGAGCCTCGTCGGGTCGGTCGCCGCCGAGGGCCCCTCCGATCCGGACACGGTTCCAGGAGTCGGCGACGCCGAGGCAGTTCGCCCCGAAGACGTCGATCCCGAGCTGCTGCGCCACGGCGCGGATCGCGCGGGCGTCGTGCACCGGGACTTTCTCGGTGATGATCACGATCTTCCGGATCTCCCGGTTGACGCGGACCAGCTCATAGACGCCGTGGCGCACCGCGGCCGGAGGCAGGTAGATGACGCCGGTCGTGAAGGACAGCCCGGCGTCGAGGCCGTCCCGGACGTTGTCGAACACCGGGATGTCTCCGGCCGGCGTCTCGAGCACCTCGCCGCGCTTGCCCGGCGCGGTGCCGAACACGACGTTTCCGCCACTGAAGGCGTGGCTGATCGGCGTCACGGAGCGGCTCTCGTTGCCGAGGAGATTGAGCACGCAGATCCGGTCGTCCCGCGTCGCGACCTCCGCCAGCGAGTCGATCCCGACGTAGTACGGGAAGCCCGGAATCCCCTGCTTGTACATGCCGCGTCCCCGTCCGTGAGCTAGGCCGCCACGCCGAGGGCGCGGGCCACCTCCGCCCGGCCCGTCTCCCGCATCCAGCCGTTGATCCGGCGCGCGTGCTCGACCACCGCGCTCATCTCGCTGTCGAACCCGAAGAAGCGGTAGGGCAGCCCGAGGGCCTCGCACGTGTCGCGCAGGGCGGCCATGCCAGGCACGACGTTCGGCCCCCCGCGCCCCGCGAGGACGTACAGCGGCGTGGGCCCGCGTCGCCCGACCTCGTCCCGCAGGGCGTCCGCGATGGCCCGGAACGTGGTGAAGATGTCGGTGTTGTTCGCCTTGCCGCCGATCACGAAGAGCACGTTCGATCGGCGGAGGAAGTGGCGCAGGCAGACCTCGGCGACGGCGCGCATCTTCGCGTAGGGCGGGTTGCCGCCGAAGTCGCTCGACAGGATCGCGTCGTCGCCGAGGAGCTCCGTCACGAGGGCGCTGGCGCCGCCGCCGAAGGTGATCGGCAGGATGTCCGCCTCCGGGTTGATCACGTAGACGTCGCTCTGGCCCTGGTAGGTGCGGAGCTGATTGACCTCCTGCTCGAAGGGCGAGTACCCCGACGCGAACAGGTCCGACGGCAGCTTGAGCCGCGCGACCCGCGGGTCGTCCTGGTCGAACTCGGCCTTGAAGTCGCAGGCCACGGGGGTGCGACGACCGTCGGGGGCGGGCTGCATCCGGATCGGGTTGAGCTCGAGGAGCTTCATCCCGTAGTTGTTGAACAGCTCCCAGAGCTTGGGGAGCTGCTGCACGAGGGGCGAGATGATCGGCCGGGGCGCCCCGAGGTCGCGCAGCGCGTTCGCGATGATGAAGGCCTTGAGGCCGGTCAGGGCTTCGAAGGGGACGACCGCGATGTCGGAGGCCGGGAGGTCCTCGATGTCCACGCCGCCCTTGTGGCTGATCGTCGCGGTCGGCGCGCGGAACTGCGTCGCGTCCGAGATCGAGAAGTAGACCTCGTCGGTGGCGGGGACGACACCCTCGAAGGTCACGCCGGTCGCCTTGGCGTGGTAGCGCCCCACGTGGCGCTCCGCGAAGTAGAGGCGCTCCTTCTCCCGGAGGGCCGCCTCGAGGGTCCGGGCCCGGCCGATCAGGCCGGCCTTCCCCTTCTTGCCGACGCCGCCCCGGAAGACCGGCTTGATCAGGATCTCACCGTGCCTCTGGATCAGCGCGCGGATGGCGGCGTCGCTCGCCTCCGGGCCGAGGACCTCGGACCGGGGGAAATCGACGTAGGAGAGGAGCCCCGCCCCGTAGCGCATCCCCGTCAGCTGCATCGTGGTCTCTGGACGCGGGGGGCCACCCCACCGCGGATCCTGAGCGAGCTAACGTTCCCCACGGGCTCGAGTCAAGCTCCGGCGGGGAGTGGTGCTTCCTTCAAACGGTCGTCGATACGCCCTCCGGCGGCAGGCTGTACGTCACGGTCGCGTGGGCGGCGATCTCGTCGCTCGCGCTGCTGAAGAGCTCCACGTCGCCCACCGCGAGCCGGCTGCCGAGCTTGAGCAGGCGTCCCCTGGCGACCACGTCCCCGGGCGGGGGCTTGCGCAGGAAGTTGATGTGGAGGCTCGTCGTCACGGCGAGGGGCACCGGGCCCACGTTGGCGAGCACGAGGAAGTACATCGCGGTGTCCGCGAGCGTCATCATGACGGGTCCCGAGATCGTCCCGCCGGGACGCAGCTGACGCTCCGTGGCCGGCCACACCATCGTGATCCGGTCGTCCGTCAGGTCCCCGATCCGCAGCCCCATGCGGGCCACCTGAGGGAACTCGGCCCGCATCAGCTCGAGGATCTCGTCCGCCGTCATTCGCATCGCGTCCCTTTCCGCGACGTGTGCAGCCCCACCCGGGCCCGCAGCGCCGTGAGGTCCATGGCGAGGAGGGCGTCGTAGGCGAGCGGATCGAGGTAGAGCGACCGGCAGCGCCGCCCGCGCCGGTACGCGCGCCACGCCCGCCGCGGCGCCCCCACGGCGAGCAGGAGCGCGCCCAGGTTGTTCAGCCACACGAACGGATGGCCCGGCCCCGCGCCGAGCTCCCAGGCCCCCACTTCGGCTTCGCCGGCCAGCGAGGTGTCATAGCCGGTCAGGACGTGATGCAGATCGTGGCGTGCCAGAAGCGGGCGTTGGAACGAGGGGCTCGGCACGTCGACGGCGAGGCCGAGCACCCGGATTCTGGCCACGCGGGCGTGGACGGCGTCCCCCGCGAGGCCCTGGGCGCGGTGGTAGGCTTCGAGCGCGTCACGGACGAGGGGCCCTGCCATCCGACGCAGGATAGACGCTCGGACCGGTCTCTAGCTCGTGATCGACACGGGCTGCCGGAGGTAAGTCCGGTCCTCGAGCTGCCCCAGCATGAAGGCCGCGACGTCGGCACGAGACACGGCGACCCGCGAGCCCCGCGGCAGCTCGTGAAACCCCACGTGGTACGCCCCCGTGGCGGGCCCGTCGGACAGGTGGGTCGGCCGGACGAGCGTCCAGTCGAGGTCCGACGCGCGGACGAGGGCCTCCTGCGCGTCGTGGTCCGCGAACACGCCCCTCAGGTAGAACGGAACGACGACCCAGCGCATGAGCCACGGCAGGGTCGAGGCGCTGTCGCCGACCCCGTGGGAGGAGAGGCTGATCAGCCGCCGCACGCCGTGCCGGGTCATCGCAGCGACCTGTTCGCGGGTGGCCTCCTCCCGCACGCGGGTGCGTCGGACCGCGGGGGCCCCGAGGGCGGAGAGGACCGCGTCCTTGCCGGCCACGAGGGCGGCGACCCAGCTCGCGTCCGTCGCGTCGCCGACGACGACGCGCAAGCGCTCGTGCCGCACCCCGACGCGGTCCGCGTGGCGGACGAGGGCGGTGACGTGATGGCCCGCCTCGAGGGCGGCGGTGAGGAGGTGGCGACCGGTTCCCCCGGTCGCGCCGAAGAGCAGAATGTCCATGCCCTTCAGATGCGGCCGGGGGGTTCATGACGGAAATGGCGACGTACCATCCACACATGAACCGCGTGCATGGCCTTTCCCGGATCGACCTGAACCTGCTCGTCGCGCTCGACGCCCTGATCGAGGAGCGCAGCGTGACGCGGGCGGCCGGCCGCATCGGCGTGACGCAGTCGGCGATGAGCCACACCCTGCGCCGCCTCCGGGACGTGTTCGACGACCCCCTGCTCGTCCGGGTCGGGGCCGGGATGCAGCTGACGCCGAGGGCGGAGGCGCTCTCGGCCACGCTCCGGAGCGGGCTCAGGACCCTGGGGCGGGTCCTGGCCGCGCCCGGCTTCGATCCGGCGACCAGCGAGCGGACGTTCCGCATCGCGACCGCCGATCTGGTCGACGCGCTGTTCGTCCCGCGGCTCCTCGGCGAGCTGCGGCGCGAGGCTCCGGGCATCGCCTTGACCATCGTCTCGAGCGGCGGGGCCGGCGTCGCGGAGGCTCTCGCGACGGGCGACCTGGATCTGGCCGTGCTGGCCCGCCCCCAGGTCGAGGACAGCGCGGGGCTGGTGGGCCGGACCCTGCTGCGGGACTCCCTCTCGTGCTACCTGCGGTTCGACCACCCGGTGCTCGAGGCCGGCCTGACCCTGGCGGCCTACGTCGAGCAGGCCCACGCGCTGATCTCGCCCCGCGGCGAGGGGCCCGGCTTCGTCGACGAGCTGCTCGCCGAGCGCGGCCTCGCGCGCCGCGTCGCGCTTCGGCTCCCGCACTTCCACAGCGCGCCGGCGATCGTCGCCGCCACCGACCTCGTCCTCACCGCCCCGAGCGCGCTCGCCCGGCTCCTGGCCGACGACAGCCCCCTCGTCGTCCGTCCCCTCCCCCTCGACGCGCCGCTCCACGCGGTCGCGTGCCACTGGCACGCCCGCTTCACGCAGGACCCCGGCCACGTCTGGCTCCGCGAGACCCTGGCTCGCATCGTCGCCTACCGCTCCCCCGCCGCCCCGCCACCGGCCTGAGGCCCCGGACCGACGGCCGAGCGAGCCGTCGACGCCGACCTCGCGATGCCGGAGCCGGGGCGCGGGAAGGGAAGCATGGCTCCGCGGAACCGACCGCAGCCGGCCACCGATCGTGCGGCGGCCGGCGGCGGCTCTGGGGCCGAGGGCCGCCCCGCCCCGCGGAGCGAGGGCTCGCTCAGAAGTCCTCGGCGTTCACGTACGGATGGGACCAGAGGGTCACGGTCAACAGCAGCGCCTTGAGCCAGGCATGGTGCATGGCGTCCACGCGCTCCGGGCTCGCCGAGCCTTCCTCGAGGAAGCTCCGGAGCGTGGCGAAGATCGGGTAGACGAGCGGCACGAGGTCGACGAAGCGGATATGGGGCTCCGCGGCCGCGCCATCGGTTCGGTTCTTGTTGAGTCGGTGGTGCCGTCGGCCGATCTCGATCTGGTAGTCGACCCAGGCCTGGTCGTAGTCGGCCCGGGTGGTGTCGAGGATCCACTGGCCGAAGCGCCGCCGCACCGCGGCCAGATAGGCCTGGTCCGGCGGCCCTCCCGGCGGCGAGAAGGACGCGATCAGGTGGGGCTGGGAGGCGACGAAGCCGTACCAGACGTCGAGGATCGCCTCGACCCGTGGCTCGAGGATCCGCCTCGCGTCGCGCAGCGCCTGCCGGTCCTCGTCCGTGAACAGCGCCGTTCGCGCCATCCGGTCGAGGTCGGCCAGCGGCACCGGGCGGTCGAGGTCGGGGTCGCCGAGGCGGTAGCCGGGGATGTCTTGAGGCATGTGGTCTCCTGGGGGTGGGATGGGGTCATATAGTATCGAGTCGATACCATAGAGCGGGCCTAGCACCCCGCGCCCGGCTGGTCCAGGTAGTTTGGAGTCGCTACGATTCGGTCGCGCGTGGCGCGGTCGCCGCCGCCCCCGGTTCGGCGGCGACCGCCGCCCCCAACGCCCGCCATGCCCGCCAACGCCACCCGCCTCCACGCGCTCCTCGAGCGGCTCAGCGCGGTCTTCCGTGCGAGCCTCCGGGAGACCGCGACGCGCCACGGCCTGAAGCTCGTGCAGCTCGAAGCGCTCGTGTACCTGGCCACGGCGAACCGCTACAGCGACACGCCGGCAGCCCTCACGGAGTACCTGGGGGTCACCAAGGGCACGGTCAGCCAGACCCTCACCGCGCTCGCGCGGCGGGGGCTCCTGACCAAGGCCCCCGATCGCGAGGACGCCCGGGTCCGCCACTGCCACCTGACGGCGGAGGGCCGGCGGATCGCGAGAGCCGCCTACCCCGCCGACGTGCTCGTCGGCCTCGGGGCGAACGAAGGCGCCGAGGACGCCCTCGAGGCGCTGCTCCGCCGCCTCCAGCGCGCGAACGGCCTCCGCACGTTCGGCGTCTGCCATACGTGCCGCTTCTTCCAGCCCCGCGGCGCGGGGGGTCGCTGCGGGCTGACGGGCGAGGCCCTGTCGCGCCTCGAGGTGACGAAGATCTGCCGCGAGCATCAGGACCCGACGCCGGAGCCGACCTGAGCGACGGATCCTCGGGGAGCTGGACGGAGCGTCCGGCTCGGAGGCCGCGCGACCTGCGGGCCCAGGCTCGATCTCCCATGCGCGGGGGCGGGGAACGGATCTATGGTCCCGGCCGTGCTGGACGCCGGTTGTTCGCGCGTGGGGCGCTTCGCCCTCCCGGTCCTCCTCCTGGTGGGCCTCCCCGGGTGCCTGCTGGCCAACCCGTTTCCGCCGCTGGGCACGCTGTGCCTGAACCCCGAGGAGCCGCGCGAGGGCGGCCAGGAATGCAGATGCGACGCCGACTGCATCACGGGGGTCTGCAACCAGGACCCACCCGTCGGCGACGTTCCGATCTGCGGCTTCTGCTTCAACGCCGTCCAGGCGTCCGCGCCGGGCGAGGTGTGCGGGTGCGGCGTCGACTGCATGACCGGCGCCTGCGAGGGGGTGTGCTGCCTCGACGGCGACGGGGGGCTGGGGCAGGGGGAGGCGTGCGCCTGCAACGTGGACTGCTCCTCGGGCCAGTGCGTGGATGACCAGTGCTGCGCCGGGCCTGCGGTGGTCGCCGGCGCGGAGTGCATCGCCGGGTGCCAGTGCACGTCCACGCGCTGCGTCGAGGGGTTGTGCTGCGCCGGGGACACGGAGCTGCGCCCGCCCGGGGCCACCTGCGGGAGCGGCTGCGAGTGCGAGCTCGACATCTGCGCCGGCGGGTTCTGCTGCACGCCGGGGGGCCTGCCCAGCGGCCAGGCCTGCGACGCCAGCTGCGATTGCGAGTCGAAGCGGTGCGAGGGCGGCGCCTGCTGTCGCAGCGCGGTCGACGAGCCGGCCGGCACGCCATGCCTGTGCGGCGCCGAGTGCCTCACGGGCGTGTGCGAGGACGGGGTGTGCTGCGGGACCGGCGTGGACCTGCAGGCGGGCGCGCGCTGCGGCTGCGACCGCGAGTGCGCCCTCGGGCTCTGCGGCGACGGGGTCTGCTGCGCCGACGAGACGAGGATCGCGCAGGGCGAGGCCTGCGACGAGGCCTGCGACTGCGGCACCGGGTTCTGCACGGACGAGGGCCGGTGCTGCCAGGAGCTGCAGCTCGCCGACGGCGCGTTCTGCGCCTGCGACCAGGAGTGCACGTCCGGGGTCTGCGACGAACGCTGCTGCCTCGACGGCGCCGCCGACCGCGAGGACCTCGAGGCCTGCGCGTGCGACCAGGACTGCGCGTCCGGCTGGTGCAGCCCCGAGGGGGTGTGCAGCGCGCCCCCGAGCTGCATGACCTACTCCGTGATCGTCCGCGAGTTCCCGATCGCCGCCCCGGTCGCGAACGCCGAGGCGTGCACCTTCGAGGAGGACGGCGACCTCGGGGCCTGCCTCGTCTCGGGCCCGGACGGCGGCATCGGCGGCCTCTGCACGATCGTCGGCGAGGAGGGCCTCCTGGTCCGGGCGGCCGGGCTCACCGATACGCTCTTCATGAACCCGTTCACCGGGGCGATCTTCCCCTTCAGCGAGGCCGGGACGGCCAACGTGCTGGCGGCGACCGGGATCGAGTGGCCGGAGGACGGCATCGGCTACGCCACCGTCTTCAACCCGGGCACGGCCCTCACGGCGATCGTCCCCGAGGGTTACTCGGTGTTCTACACCGACGGAAACGGCGTCGTGATCGCGTCTCGGACCCAGACCCGAGGGCTCTCGAACATCGTGGTGGTCGGCCCTGCGCGTGAGAGGATCACCATCCAGCTGCAGGGCCTCGACGGCCGGGTGTGCCGGGACGGCGACAACGACAACGCCCGCCCCTACGACGGCTGGGGCATGGTGGCGGAGGATCGGATCTCCCTGCCCATGCTCGACGGCGGCGAGACCTTCATCGACATCGTCTGTGAGTAACTCGGCTCAGGCGCGGCCCGGCCGCCCCGCACGCTTGGACCCCGTGCGTCCCGCGGCTACCTTCTGGCCCGTCCCCCGCTCGTGATGGTCGCACCTCGCCGTCTCCCGCCCCGACCCGCCTGCGCTGCGGCTATGCTCGGAGCCCGCCCCGCCACGCCGCCGCACCCCACGGGGGCTCCGTGACGGACGAGGCGAGGGAGCCGGAAGCGGAGGCGGAGGAGGCGACGCCCGCCGACAGCCAGGGGGAGCGGTCCGACGCGGCGGACGTGGATTCCCGGCTGGCGGAGTTCGCGGCGACCCTGGCGAGCGACCGGGATGGAGGGGAGGTCGAGGCGACCCTCCCGACGGGCGCTTCGCTGGGCAACTACGAGGTGAGGGGCCTGATCGGCCGCGGCACGATGGGCGCGGTGTACGAGGTCGTTCACCAGAGCCTCGGCAAGGCCTTCGCCGCCAAGGTGGTCGCGACCGAGGAGGGCCAGAAGCAGGCCGCCTGGCGCCTGATCCAGGAGGCGCGCACGGCCAGCTCCATCGACCACGAGAACATCGTCTCCGTGACCGACCTCGGCGAGGACCGCGGCGGCCGCATCTACGTCGTGATGGAGCTCCTCCAGGGGGAGGACCTGGCGGCCCGCCTCGACCGGCACGCCCGGGAAGCCGAGCCGGCCCACCTGCCGGACGACGAGGTCCGCGACCTCGGAACGCAGTTCCTCAAGGGCCTGGCCGCCGCGCACGAGCGCTCGATCGTCCACCGCGACCTCAAGCCGGCCAACCTCTTCCTGGTGCACCGGGAGGAGCGAACGGTCCTCAAGATCGTGGACTTCGGGATGTCCAAGTTCACGGGGCGCGGCAGCGGCGTGCAGCTCACCCGGAGCGGCCACCTCGTGGGGACCCCGCTCTACATGGCGCCCGAGCAGGGACGGGCCGAGAAGGTCGACGCCCGCACGGATCACTACGCCTTCGGCGTGATCGCCTACGAGATGCTGACGGGGTCGGTCCCCTTCCCCGCCGACTCGATCTACTCGTGCATCCTGATGCACGCCCTGCACCCGCCGCCGCCGCTCCTCGAGCGGCGTCCCGATCTGCGCCCGGCGGTGGCGGAGGTGGTCCACCGCTGCCTCGCGAAGGAGCGCGACGACCGCTACGCCACCACGCGGGAGCTCCTGGACGCCTGGCGCCGGAGCTGGGCCACGGCGCCGGTGTCGGCCGAGGACGCCCGGCGGCGCGCCTCGACCGTGTCCACGACGCCGCCGACGCCGCTGACCCTCGAGGAGAGCGTGGCGCGCGCGGCGGAGAGCTCCGGTGGCCTCGCCGGGGCATCGGCGGCCGAGGAGCCGGGTGCCGAGCGGGAGAGCTCCCATCCCGCCGCAGCGCGCCGGTCCCCCGCGCTGGGGGCGGTCGCCCTCCTCGTCCTGGGCGGCGTCGGAGGCCTGGTCGCCGGCGGCGTCGCCTGGGGAACGTGGTCGTCCACGTCCGACGAGGCGCGGGACGGCCGCGGCCAGGGATCGAGCCCGGCGGCGGAGCCCGAGGGACCCGCCCTCGGGGACGCCGAGGACCCGGCGACCGAGCCCGCGAGCCCCACGGAGACCGCGACGGAGACCACGCCGGCGACGCAGGCCGCGCCGGTCCCGCCCCCGGGGGAGGCCACGCCTCCGCTGGTCATGCTCCGCTCCGAGCCGGCCGACGCGCTGGTGCGATCCGGCGACGCCGTCCTCGGCCGAACGCCGCTCCGCATCCTGGTCCCGGAGGGCGGCCTGGAGGTCGAGGTGAGCGTGCCCGGCTACCGGACAGAGCGCCAGACGCTGCAGCCCGAGGGGCCCGACACCGTCGAGCTACGGCTCCGCCGCCGCGCCTCCACACGCCGCAACGAGATCGAGCTCGCGCCCCGTGTCGCCCCCTAGTCACCCCATGCGGTTCCTAGTCGCCCTCGCGCTCGGCCTCGCCGCCGCCCTCCTTCCCGGCGCCACCGCGCCGTCCCCCGCCCGCGCCGACGACGCGACGGAGTCCCGGTACCACGATGGCCGGGCCCGGCGCTTTTTCCGCCAGGGCCGCTACGAGGACGCGCTTCACGAGTTCTTCGAGGTGCAGCGCATCGCGCCCAGCAACCTCACGCTGTTCAACATCGGAGCCTGCTTCATCGCGCTCAACGACGCGCAGCAGGCCTTCCTCGCGCTGACGGAGTACCTGGAGGGGCTGGCGCCGGACGACCCGGACGACGGGCGCCGGGAGGTGGCCGAGGGCCAGCTCCAGCGCATCGGCCCGGAGGTCGCGCGCGTCCGGGTCACTTCGCGCCCGGCCGGCGCCACGATCTTCGTCGACGCCGAGGAGTACGGGGCCTTCGGCACCACCCCGCGCCTGATCGCGGTCGACCCTGGAGAGCGGCGCATCCTGGTCGAGCGCGAGGGGTACCGACCCGCCTCGACGACGGTCGAGGCCGTGCTCGGGCAGGAGGCGCAGGTCACCCTCGAGCTCGAGCAGGTCGTCGGCCAGGTCCGGCTCCTGAGCGAGCCGCCGGGCGCCCAGCTCGAGGTGCGGGACGCGGCCGGCGAGGTCCGGGCCGAGGGCGCGGCGCCCCTCGCCGCGGCGCTGCCTCCGGGGCCCTACACGGTGGGCGCCAGCCTGGCCGGTCATCAGCCGGGCGAGGCGCTGGTCACGGTGCGCGCGGACGAGGCCCTCGAGCGGACGCTGCCCCTCACGCCCCTGCCCGAGCCCACCGGCCGGGTGACCGTCAGCTCCAACGTCCGCCGCGCCACGGTCGCGCTGGACGGCGAGGTGCTCGGGTTCGCGCCGCTGATCCTCCCGGAGGTCGCGGCCGGCACCCGGACCCTTCGCCTGGAGGCCCCGGACGTCGCGCCGTGGGAAGGCGAGATCGCCGTCGATCCGGACACCCCCGTCTGGGCGACGGTGGTCCTCGAGCCCCCGTCCCGGCAACGCCACTCCCTCGCCACGTGGATCCTCGGTGGGACGGGCCTCGCCGCGCTCGGGGCCGGCCTGGGCTTCGCCATCCACTACGAGAGCCTCCGCGACGAGTTCCGGACGCTGCAGGGCATGGCGACGGTCGAGGACGACGCGAGGCTCCGGCAGCTCCGGAGCGATGGGGACACCTACGGCGCGCTGGCGGACGGCTTCCTGATCGGCGGCGCGGTGCTGCTGGGCATCAGCGTCGTCCTGTTCATCGTCGAGGAGCTCCGGCCCCAGCGGACGTCGAGGGCGACGGTCGAGTCGACCCCTCAAGCCCTCCCCTGAGGCCGAGGGCGTCCCTCGCGGCCCGACGGGCGATGGGCCGTCAACGCTCCCGACCTGGGCCGCGCCGCCGCGCTCGACGTGGAGCGCGCCGCCCTATCGTCGGGCCCGGCCCGGGCAGGCCGCCTCGCGGAGCGCCTCTGCGTAGACCGCGCGGAGCGGGCCGATGACCCGGTGCCCCGGCCCCGGCAGCGTGCGCAGGTCGACCGGGTAGCCCGCGGACCGGAGCCGATCGACCCCGTCCCGAACCCGATCCGCCGGGACGTAGGGGTCGCGCTCGTGGTGAGCCACGACAACGGGGGTGGGCGGACCGGCCGGCGTCACGCCCGCGGGCAGGAGCCCGCTCGCAGCGACCGTCGCCTGGACCAGCTCGCCGTGGCGCGCGGCGAGGGTCAGCGCGACCACCGCGCCCTGGGACACCCCGGTCGCCACGACGCGCTCGCCGGGCCGCCGCACCTGGCGGATCCGCGCCGCGACCCTCGCCGCCGCGTCGACCGCCTCGCGGCGGAGCGCCGCCCGGGCAACCGCGTCGGCGACCGCCACGGTCAGCCACGCGTGTCCCGCGCCGTGGGGCCGCGGGCCATCGGGCGCGACCGCCCGGGCGGAGCAGGGGACAGCGACGTCGTCGACGAGCCCGAGCATCGCGCGGCCCGAGCTCCCCCACGGGTGGAGGGCCACGATCAGCACGCTCGAGGACGAGCCCGGCGGCGCCCGCCCCCTCCCCTCGGAGGGCGAGCGCTCCTGCATGGGAGGCTGAGCCATCGCCGATGCGGCCGCGAGGGCCGCGAGGGCCGCGAGGGCCGCAAGGGCCACGAGGGCCCACCTCGGGCGGAGCGTCACCGGCGGACGAGGCCGAGCACGTTGGGGAGGTCCCAGAAGGCGCGGTTCGTGTCCTCGGGGTAGAAGCCGTCCTCCCAGCTCCCCATGAGCGCCACGTCCTCGGTGTCCGTCCGGACCACCAGCGACGCCTCGGGCCCTCCCTCCATGTAGGCGAGGCCCCGGAGCCCGAGGTCGAGGTCGACCAGCATTCGGCTGAGGACACCCATCCGGTACGGCGTCCGGACGTGCACGAGGACCAGGTGGCCGTGGCGGTCGACGCCGACCGCGGCCGCGCTGAAGCGGCGCGTGCGCCAGCGCCGGGCCTGACCTCGGCAGGAGATCATCACGCGCTTGGCCTGCAGCACCGACCGGTGGGTCCGCCGCACGTCGTCGATCCCGCCGCCGCACCCGGGCCCTGCCACGCGGATCGGGGCACCGTCCGGGCGGGGGTGGAAGCCGAGCACCGCCTCGAAGGACCCGGGGCGCCGGTCGCTCCGGACCTCGCCGCGGTCCATCAGGTAGCCGACGCTTCGCCCGTCCGGCAGGAACATCCCGGCGTTGATGCCGCCGACGAGATCGTGGTCCTCCACCCACTCCGGGAGGGGCCGCCGCCGGCCGTGGGCCGACTCGCTCAGGAGGCGAACCCCGATCCGAGCGGGGTCGACCCGAACCACGGTGATCCGGCGGTCTCCGACGCCGGCCGAGCTCGGTCGCGGCGCCCGGTGCCGCTCGACGACGATCGCCGGCGTCTGGGCGACGCTCGGGGCAGGCCTCGGCGCAAGGAGCGCGGCGAGGACCATCGCCGACGGGGCGAGGGCGACGCGGCGGAGGCGGGAGCGGAGGGCCATCGGGACGCTTGGACCGCGGTGGCCGGACCCACCTTGGCGGGTCCGCGGAGCCCGGGGGGCTCCAGCCCGTGCCATCCTCCCGCGAGACCGGACGATCCGCACGGGAACGACACGTGCAAGGACCCCACCCATGCGCTCGACAGGAGCCTCCGGGGCTCCGGCCGCTCTCGCTCTCCTCCTCGCCCTCGGCTGCGTGGGCCAGGTCGAGTCGGCCGGGCCGAGCCGGCCGGGCGGGCCGTCCGTTCGCACCGGGCGCTTCGTCCCGTCCCCGGCGCCCCTGCGGCGCCTCACGCGCGCCCAGATCGAGAACAGCGTCCACACCGTCTTCGGCCCGGAGATCACGGTCCGCCTCCCGGAGGACCTCGACGCGCCGCCGGAGACCTTCGCCAGCATCGAGGCGACGCGCGCGACCGTCGGCCGGCGTAGCGCCGAGCGCTACGAGGAGGCGGCGCTCGACGTCGCGGCCCAGGTCCTCGCCGCCGCCGAGCGCTATCCGGCGCTCTCGGGCTGCGCGCCCCGGCCGACCTCGGCCTGCGCGCGGGACGCGCTCACCGCCTTCGGCCGTCCGCTGTTCCGCCGGGACCTCGAGGCGGCCGAGCTCGATCGCCTGGGCGCGATCGTCGAGGCCGGAGGGACCGACCCCGAGGCGCGGCGCCTCGGCCTGCAGTACGCGCTCGCCGCCCTGCTGGTGTCGCCGAGCTTCCTCTACCTCCACCACGCGGGCGAGGCCCTGCCGAACGGGGCGCGCCGCTTCACCGGCGAAGAGCTGGCGGCGCGCCTCGCGGCGTTCCTCTGGGACGGCCTGCCCGACGCGGAGCTCCTGGCCGCGGCCGCTCGCGGGGACCTCGACGAGCCGGCCGGCGTCGAGGCGCAGGCCCGCCGGATGCTGGCCGACGCGCGCGCCGAGGGCCTCGCCACCCGCTTCTTCGGCGAGGCGTGGCGCGTCGTCCACCTCGACGGCGGCGCGAAGAGCCCTGACGTCTTCCCGGCCTGGTCGGCGGAGGTGGCGGACCTCTACCGGACGGAGCTCGACGAGACGCTGCGGCACCTGGTGATGGCGGACGACGCCGATCTGCGCGAGCTCCTCGTCGGGCGCACCACGTGGGTGAACAGCGCCCTCGGCGAGCTCTACGGGATCTCCGTCGACGGCGAGGGCTGGCGGCCGGTCGCCCTGCCTGCGGAGCGCCATGGCCTGTTGACCTCCGGCGCGGTGATGGCGGCGAACGCCAACCCCGACCGCACCTCCCCGACCCACCGGGGGCTCTTCGTCCTGAGCCAGTTCCTGTGCGGCAGCACCCCCGACCCGCCGGAGGGCGTCGACCTGTCGATCCTCGACCGCACGGGCCTCACCGGACGGGAGGTCGTCGAGATGCACCTCTCGGACGGGCTGTGCGCGGGCTGCCACGCCGCCTTCGATCCCCTCGGCCTCGCCTTCGAGCGCTTCGACGCGATGGGCGCCTACCGCACCGCGGAGCTCGGCCAGCCGATCGACGTCGCGGTGGAGATCGAGGGACGGGCCCTCGACGGCTCGGCCGACCTCGCCGCCTTCCTGGCGGGCGACCCCCGCGTGCCCCGCTGCCTGGCCCGGAACCTGTACGGCTTCGCCCTGGGGACGGCGGCCGGTGAGGACCAGGTCCCGCTGACGGACGCGCTGGGCGGCCACCTGGTGGAGAGCGGCTGGAGCTTCGCGGAGCTGGTCGTGGCCCTCGCGACGAGCGAGGGGTTCCGGACCTACCGGCCAGACGGAGACGAGGGGTGACGACGTGACCCGCAGCGTGCACAAGAGGCGGCTCGGTCGCCGGACCTTCCTGCGCGGCAGCCTCGCCACGGGCGGCGGCCTCGCCCTCGCCCTGCCGACCCTGGAGATCATGCTGAACGACCACGGCACGGCCCACGCCGACGGCTCGCCCCTGCCGTGCCGCTTCGGCGTCTTCTACTGGGGCAACGGCGTCATCCACGACGAGTGGATCCCCGACCGGACCGGGATGAGCTGGGACCTGCCACCGGCCCTCGCTGCCTTCGACGGCGACCTCCGACCCTACGTCACGCAGGTCACGGGGACCTCCCACCAGGAGTCCCGCCCCGGCCACATCCCCTACCGCGGCCTGAGCCTCAGCTCGTCGCACCATCCCCAGTACGTCGAGAACGTCGCGGCGGGGAAGGGCTACCGGAACCAGGCGATGCCCGCGCCGTCGGTCGACCAGATCGTGGCCCGCCAGATGGGCGAGGACGCGCGCTGGATCGGCGTCGGCATCTGTCGGCGCGGCCCGTACAAGAGCCGGACCTCCTGGGTGGAGGGGGGCGAGCACCGGGAGCACTACAGCGAGCCGCAGCGGGTGTTCGACCGTCTGTTCGCGGGCCTCGGCCAGGACCCCGACATCCCCACCGATCCGATGGTGGAGGCGCGTCGGCGCATCCGCCTGTCGATGATCGACGCGGTCGCGGAGGACGCCCGGCAGCTGTCGCGCCGCGTCGGGATGAACGACCGCCACCGCATCGACGCCCACCTCGCGGCGCTGCTCGGCATCGCCCAGGAGCTGGAGACCCGGGCGGAGATGCCCCCCTCGACCTGCAACGCTCCCGGCTCACCGACCACGAGCGACTTCGGCGACGGCAGCACCCGGGAGGAGAAGCAGGCCAAGCACGATCTCATGCGGGAGCTGCTCGCGGTGGCCCTCGCCTGCGACCTGACCCGGGTGTTCTCCTACGAGTGGTCGGCCAACCAGTCCGAGGCCGTCTACTGGGAGGTCGACCAGAGCGGCCAGCACCACGACCTGAGCCACGGCAACGCGGGCGCGATGCGCGCGATCACCCGGTTCATCATGGACCGCTACGCGGAGCTGGGCCGGTCGCTCCTCGCGATGCCGGAGGGCGACGGCAACCTCCTCGACCGCACCGTGATCCTGGGCACGTCCGAGCACGCGAACGGGGCCGGCCACAACAGCCGGGACTTCCCGATGCTCTTCCTCGGCCGGGCCGGCCTGCGGGCCGGCCAGCACTACCGCGACCCGGCGGGGCCCGGGTCCAACGCGAACACCCCGCGCGTGCTCCTCACCGCGTGCTACGCGGTCGGTACGCCGGTGCCGAGCCTCGGCCACGACAGCCTCGGCTCGGTCCCGGAGCGCGTGGCGACGGAGCCGATCGGCGAGCTCCTCGCCGGCTGAGGCGGCCGACCGGAGCCGACCCAGGGCTCGCCGCCCGGCGCCACGAGACGGGCGCGCCGGAGCTCGGCCGGCGGGGGGCTCGGGCTGAGCCAGAGTGTGCACGGCGGACGTCGGGTCCGACCCGCCCGCCGTAGGGGCGAAGCCCGATAGCGCCGCCGCCGCGGCGGGTCGTCGAAACGCACCGTCAACCGACGCACGGCGTCAACCGAGCAGCCGCTTCGGTTGGCGGGCCCTGCCTGTGCTGCACACCCATCGAGACGGCCAACCGGGCGTCCGCGGCACACCTCCGTACGCCCACCCGCCAGGCGTCGCACGGGGGGAGGCACGCGCCTTGCTGCGGCGCCGTGGTGGGCGCGGCGCGAATGCCCGCGGCGCGACTCCGACAACGACTGCTCCCCGAACCGTCGACGCGACGGCGAGGGAAACTCCACGAGGTATCGACGTGACCGCTTCCTTGCTTTCCCTCCCCTCCCGCCTCCTCGCGCTCCTCGCGCTGGCTCTCCTCACGGCCTGCGGGACCTCCTCCGGCCTGCCGGACGGAGGCTCCGACCCGGATCTCGGTCCCTCCGACATGGGCGACCCGAGCGGACCGAGATCCTGGCGTCCTCCATCGGGACCCTCGAGGAGGATCGCATCGCCGACCTCCCCTATGGCACGCGGATCGCGGATCTCCTCGACGGCCTCGAGCTGCGCCAGGGCGCGACCGCCTCGGTGCGCACCGAGGCGGGCGACCCGGCCGGCCACCCCTACCTGGACGACGGGCTGGTCGTGCACCTAGAGGCCGCGGCCGACGAACAACGGGACTACGACCTCGCGATGGAGGCTCTGGAGAACACCACGGTGCTCCTGGCCGAGGACGGAGAGATCCGGCTCGAGACCCGCTTCTTCCTCAACGCCGGCGTCGACGAGTGGATCATCGTGGACGCGGCCATCGAGGACCCCTCCTTCAGCCATTGGTGCATGCCCCGGGACATCGAGAGCGGCCGCTACGACGCCGACGCGACGGACGCGGTCTGCCTGGAGGTGCTGGCGCTGCTGCCTGGCGGCGGCGCCGGCGGGACGACGGCGGACCACCTGGCGGTCGACCTGGAGGTGCGCCAGGACGCGATCGAGGGCCGGGTCGAGGGCGACCTCGTCCGCCACGACGACCCCGATGCGCTCGTGCCGGTCCTCGGCTGGTTCCACTCCGACCGGGTCGACACCGGGGGCTGGTAGGGCCCGGAGCGTCCCGCCGGTCGGCGGGACGCTCCCTGTCGCCCCCGGCGGGAAGGACCTACGGCAGGTGGATCCGCTCGAGCACCATGCTCGACACGATCTGGCCGCCCTGCTCGACGACGTGCCGGACCGGGGGCCCCGGCAGGGCGGGCGCGAACCAGGCCCGGGTCGTCGTGCCGGCCTCGGGGTCGACCACGGTGTAGAGGCGGGTGGCGAAGGTCCCGGCCGGCACCTCGACCGTCGCGTCGGTGATCGTCGTGTGGGCCGCCGGGTAGGACGCGTGCAGGCGCAGCTCCTCCCAGGTCGCGGTCCCCCGCTCGGCGGCCCCCGCCGGCTCGCCGTCGGGCCCGAGGGCGACCGACTCGATCACCGCGCCGTCCGCGGTGTGGGCGGCAAAGACGACGCGCTGCCGCGCCGTCCCGTCCGGCGTGGTCAGCGCCCACACGCTCGACCGGCCGACGGGGCAGGCGGCGCGGATCTGCTCGGCACGGAAGGGGGTCGGCGCCATCCGGGGCTGCCCGGCGGCCGTCGACGAGGGCACCTCCGTCGACGCACCTCCTCCGCACGCGGCGCCCAGCGCGAGGAACGACGAGACGAGGACTGGGGCGCCGCGACGCACGGCGGCCAGCGTACCCCATGTCGCCGTACCCCATGTCGCCGTGCCCCCTGTCGCCTTGCCCCATGTCGCCGTGCCCCATGTCGCCGGACGGGTGGGAGACGGGTGGGAGACCGTTCGCGCGGCGCCAGGGCCAGGGCCCTTGACGGACGCGAGCGGCGGAGCCGACGATGGCCGTCCATGAAGTGGGAGCAGGGACGCCGTAGCAGCAACGTCCAGGATCGTCGCCGCTCCCGCGCCGCGATCGCCGGGGGCGGGGGCCTGATCACGATCGTCGCGGTGATCGCCGCGCTGCTGCTCGGCGTCGACCCCCGGGCGCTGCTCAGCGCCACCCAGGCGCCCTCGGGCGGCGGCCGCCCGACCTCTCCCGCGGAGGACCGTCTGGCGGACTTCGTGTCGGTGGTCCTGGCCGACACCGAGGACGTGTGGAACGAGCAGTTCCGGCTCCGCGGGCGCGCCTACCGCGAGCCGACGATGGTCCTGTTCACGGACGCCGTCCGGAGCGCGTGCGGCACGGCCTCGTCGGCGATCGGGCCCTTCTACTGCCCGGGCGACATGCAGGTCTACCTCGATCTGTCGTTCTTCGACGAGCTCGCCCGGCGCCACGACGCGCCCGGGGACTTCGCCCAGGCCTACGTCGTCGCCCACGAGGTCGGGCACCACGTCCAGACGCTGCTCGGGGTGAGCGAGTCGGTCCGGCAGCGGAGCCGAGGCCTCCCGGAGGCCCAGGCCAACGACCTCTCGGTCCGCCAGGAGCTCCAGGCGGACTGCTTCGCCGGCTTGTGGGCGCACCACGCGGAGCGGCAGCGGCAGATCCTCGAGGCGGGGGACATCCAGGAGGCGCTCGGGGCCGCCACCGCGATCGGGGACGACACGCTCCAGCGCCAGGCCCAGGGCTACGTGGTCCCGGACAGCTTCACCCACGGCTCGAGCGCGCAGCGCGTGCGCTGGTTCCGCCAGGGCTTCGAGCAGGGCACCCTCGAGGGCTGCGACACCTTCGTGGCCCGCTCGCTCTAGGAACTAGACGCCGGCGTGCTCGCGCACCCAGTCGAGGGCGGGGCGGGCCTCGGCGGCGCGCTCCCCGACCCAGCCCACGAGCTCCGGCTTGCGGATCGCGGTCTTGCTGATCGGCGGGAAGCGGAAGAAGAGGCCCTTCCGGCGCAGCAGATCGGCGCGCGGATGATCCTGGGGGAAGCCGGGAGGCACGCGCTTGAGCGCCTCGCGGCTGAGGAGCTCGAACTTCCGCTTCTCGAGGGCGCGGATGCGCCGCACGAGCTCCTCGCCGTCGTCCGACGCGACGGCGACGCGGTAGCGGCGGAGCGCGTCCTTCGGGAGCTCGTAGAACCCGACGCCGCCGTAGCGCTCCGACGCGTCGAAGTGGAAGTAGGCGACCAGCGCCCCGTGCTCCGCGCTGCCTGCGGGCAGCAGCGGCACGATCGCGCCAGCGTGGGTCTTGTACGGCGACTTGTCCGCGCTGAACCGCACGTCGCGGTAGATGCGGAAGATCTTGCGCTTGGTCGTCGACGCGCCGGGGAAAGCCTCCTCGAGGCGCTCGGCCACCGCGTCGAGGAAGGCCTCGAGCGGCCGCTGCCAGAGGCTCTCGTAGCGGGCCTTGTTCGCCTTGAACCACTCCCGGTCCTGGTGCGCGGCGAGCTCCTCGAAGAAGGCCTCGCCGCCCTTCGGGAACCCCGTGAAGGCGCCGTCCGGGCCGCCCGACGACGCCGCCTTCCGTGGAGCCTTCCTCGCCGTCCTCGTCGTGGCCGACCCCTTCGCGCTCGCCCGGGTTGCCGCCGTCCCGCTGGCCCCGGCCTTCTTCGCGCTGGCCTTCTTGGTCGCCGCCCGCTTCGTCCCCGCCATCCTGCGAGGATATCCGCGGCGCGCGGACGAGAGAAGGCGTCAGCCCGCGCCGACCGCGTGGGCGAGACCCACCATCGGCCCGGAGGTCACCACCAGCAGCACGCGCTCGCCCTCCGCGATGTCGCCGCGCTCCCGCAGCGCCTGGAGGGCCGCCCACAGCGCCGCGCTCTCGTAGCCGGCCGGGACGCCGGTCCGGCCGAGGTCGCGGAAGGCATCGCGGATGCCGTCCTCCGTCACCGCCACCGCCGTGCCCTCGGAGTCCCGGAGGAGCGCGAGCATGCGGTGGCCCATGATCGCGCCCGGAACGTCCAGCCCGTCGGCGACCGTCCCCTGGCTCGTCACGGGCTCGACGGCCGCGAGCCCGTGCTCGAACGCGCGGACCACCGGCGCGCACCGCTCGGACTGGACCGCCACCATCCGCGGGAGCCGAGCCGCCGCGATGCGACCGAGCGCCTGCAGCTCCGCGAAGGCCTTCCCGATGCCGACGAGGCCGGTGCCGCCCCCGGTCGGATAGAGGATCCAGTCCGGCAGGTCGTCGGCGAAGTGCTCGGCGATCTCGAGCCCCATGGTCTTCTTGCCCTCGAGGCGCCCGGGCTCGAAGAAGGTGGAGAGGTCGACGATCTCGCCCCGCGCGAGCTCCGGCGCGAGGTCCTCTCGCATCCGCCCGCCGGCCGCGGCGATGTTCGGGCCGAAGAAGCGCACCTCGCCCCCGAAGGCGGCGCAGGCGTGGTGGTAGATGCCGCGCTGGTAGCCGTCGGGCATGTAGACGAGCGCCGGCGGGAGCCCCATCCGAGCCGAGAAGAAGGCCGCCGCGACGCCTGCGTTGCCCTGCGTCGGGAGGGCGAAGCGCCGCGCTCCGCAGGCGACGCCGAGCGCCACGCCGATCGACAGGCCGCGGTCCTTGAAGCTCCCCGTCGGGTTGGTGCCCTCGAGCTTGAGGTGGACGTCCACGCCGGCCCGCGCCGACAGGGCCGCCGACCGGACGATCGGGGTTCGCCCGACGTCGTCCACGTAGCCTTCGGCGAAGCCCTGCACCGGAAGCAGGGGAGCGAAGCGGCGCAGGCCCGGGGCCCGGCCGAGGCTCCCGTCGTCGAGGGCGTCGGCCACGCGGTCGAGGTCGTACTCCAGCCAGAGCGGCTTCCCGCTGTGCGGGGACAGACCGAGGGGGCGGGCGAAGCCGCCGGGATCGACCTCCTCTCCGGTCAGGGAGTCGACCACGCGGCTCAGGGAGGGGTTGATCGTGAGGCTCATCGCGCGATGATAGCCGGCTCTCCCCGACACCGCGCCGGCTGGCGCCACCCGCCCGGACCCGTTATCTCCGGGGTCGCGCCCGAGCGCCGCCGTCCGGCGCGCGCCGGGAGGGAAGGGGACGCCCCCCGCGGGCCGACGTCCCCGGACCCAAACGTTGGAGTGGCATGGTAGACGACGACCCCAGACTTCCCGCCCCGACCGACCCCCGCCAGGGAGGTGGGTCATGAGCACCCCGGAGAAGCGCGCCCGCGAGCAGCGGAAGGCCGAGAAGAAGCGGGAGAAGTCCCTCCGGCGACGCGAGCGCCGGGAGCGGGGGGCGCAGGAGGTGCCGATCGCGTCCGCGGAGGACGTCACGGGTCCCCTGCGCTCGATCGAGGAGGTCATGCAGGAGATCTACAGCGACGCGTCCGGTACGGCGCGCGCAGCACCGGTCCCGAGCAAGCTCTTCGTCGGCAGCCTGAGCTACGACACCACCAGCGAGAGCCTACGGGATGCCTTCACGCCCTTCGGCGAGGTGGCGGAGGCGGTCGTGATCAACGACCGCGACACCGGGCGCTCCCGTGGCTTCGGCTTCGTGACCATGGCGGACCGCAAGGACGCCGCGAAGGCGATCGAGGCCCTGAACGAGAGCGAGCTCGACGGGCGAACGATCGTCGTCAACGTCGCCTCCGACCGGCGCTGATCCGGGCGGGCGCGCCCCCTCGCCGGGCCGGCCGCCGCCCCGGGCGGGACGACGTGCCGACGCAGAACTGACGATTGCCGTCGGACCGGCGGAGGCCATACCACCGGGGTGCCGATCCCCGCTTGCCTTGTCCGCGGCTTGGGCCGCGCCCTCCTCGCCCTCCTCGCGCCGCTCCCGAGCGCCTGCGCCATGGACGCCGGCCCCTCGGGTGCCTGGGCCGACCTCGACTTCACCGAGCGCGTGACCTTCATGACCCGGATGGTCCGGCCCACCATGCGGGACATCTTCCAGGCCCGCGACCCCGAGCTCTACGAGGACTTCGACTGCGAGTCCTGCCAAGGGCCGGACGGCGAGGCGAACGACTACGAGATGCCGACGTTCCTCTACCCCCTCCCGCTCGAGGGCACGCTGGAGGCGGCGGAGGCCCGCGACCCCGAGCTCACCGCGTTCATGGTCGAGGAGGTCCACCCCGCGATGGCGGCTCTCCTCGGGGAGGCCCGCTTCAACGCCTCGACCGCGCCGGATGGCTTCCGCTGCACACGATGCCACCAGGTGGAGGAGGAGGACGACTAGCGCGCCGGTGGCGGCGCGGGACCCCGAACTGTCACGCGGTCGCCACGGCCGAGGCCTTCGCCCCGACGCGCGGGCGCGCCACACCGAGAGCGGCGCTCGGACGGCGCCGCGCCCTGGGGCGCGCATCGCCGCCGGGCGGGGAGGACGGACGTGAGGTGGCTTCCTTTCGCGGGCGGGGCGGCGGCGCTCCTCGCCCTGACGTGCTCGAGCCCGACCGCGACCCCGGCGAACGTCGCGGTGGCCAACCTGAACGCCTTCGCGGTCACCATCACCATCGCGTCCCTCGACGGGGAGCGGAGCGAGGTGTTCCGCGATGTCCTCGCAGAGGCGACCACCCCGGCGGTGACCCTGCCCTTCGACGCGACCGAGGGCGTGCGGGTCACCTGCTCGGACGGGGGGTGCCTCGCGGGGGAGCTGACGCTGGTCGGCGGCCTGGACGAGACGGTCCACGTCCTGTCCGGCCGCGCGCCGAGCCTGACCACGACGCCGGTCACCGCCCCCCGCGTCACCGCGCTGCGCCCCACGGACGGCTCGGTGGACGTCGGCCTGAACACGACGCTCGGCGCGAGCTTCTCCGAGCCGATGGACCCGGCGACCATCACCGCGGGCGCGGCGGACGGCGAATGCGCGGGCGCCCTCCAGCTCTCGGCCGACGACTTCGAGACCTGCGTCCCGATGGACGACGAGCCCCGGAGCGCCAGCCCGACGACCTTCGCCGTCACCCCGGCCTCGCCGCTCGCGCCCTCCACCACCTACACGTTCCGCGTGATCGCGACGCCCGCGAGCGCAGGAGGACGGCGGGTCGAGGCCTCGGCCAGCGCGAGCTTCACCACCGGCGTGGCCAGCGACGAGGTCGCCCCGAGCGCCGTGACCGACCTGGCCGCCGCCGAGGCCACGAGCGACGGGGTCACGCTGACCTGGACGGCCGTCGGCGACGACGCCGACGTGGGGCAGGCGCAGACCTACGACGTTCGCTACGCGGCGGGCGCCTGCCCCTTCGACGTCGACACCGCCACGGAGGTGGAGGGCGAGCCGTCGCCTCAGCCCGCAGGCCGGAGCGAGGAGTTCACGGCACGCGGCCTGGCGCCCGACGCGTCCTACTGCCTCGCGGTGATCGTGATCGATGACGTCGGGCAGGCGAGCCCGCCGTCGAACATGGTGCCCGTCACGCTGCCGCCGTCGACGGACGAGGTCGCGCCCGGGGTGCCGGAGCTCGCGGTCACCCGCTCCTTCGTCTCGGGGCTGCGGGTGAGCTGGCGCGCCGTGGGCGACGACGGGAACGAGGGCGTCGCGACCGGCTACGAGCTGCGCTACCTGCCCTCCGGCGCGTGCCCCGAGCACGACGGCCAGCGCTTCGTGCGCGGCAACCCGTCCCCCGCTCTGCCGGCTCCGCAGCACCCGGGCGAGCAGGAGCACGCCACGCTCCTCCAGCTCGTCAACGGGACCGAGTACTGCTTCGTGCTGGCCGTGCGCGACGAGGCGGACAACGCCGCGTTCTCGGCGCCCGCTCGCGGGCGTACCGAGGACGACGCCGACGTCTGGTAGGGCCTAGAGGGCGAGGAGGAAGGCGCGGAGCTCCGCCCGGGACGACGGGCTGCCCGGCGGGCGCTCGGCGTGCGCGGGAGCGTGGACCCGCCGCGCCGTGGGGTCGGTCCGGCGCAGCACCGAATCGAGGGTGGGGGCGCTCCCGTTGCTGAAGTAGGGCCCGCCCCGCCCGAGCTCGATCAGCGGGCTCACGCGCTGACCGGCGGGCGTGAAGCGCGGCTCGACCCCGCTGTCGATGAACAGGGGCGCGCCGAAGGCGAGCGGGCGCTCCCGCAACGTCGCCTCGAGCGCGTCGTCGGGCACCCGCGCCCGGTCCCGGAGGCTCCGGGTCGGCTCGTGGCAACGAGCACATGCGTCCCGGAAGCGGACGAGGCCGGCCCGCGCCGCCGGGGGGAAGGTCCGGTCCGGTCGGCGCCAGGGCCCCGGCTCGACCCGCCGGCCCATCAGGTAGTGGAGCAGCGCCGCGCGCACGTCCTTCGGGCGGAGGCGCACGCGCCGCAGACCGACGGTGAACCGGAGCATATCCCGGGGCGCGGACCCCTCGGTCCAGTGACGCCGGTCGAGGACCTCGAGGAACCCCTCGATCGCCCGCGTCAGCGTGGGCGCCTGCATCGGCGTGAACAGCGGCGCGACCATGCCCGTCCCGGCCGTGGTCCGCGTCCGCTCCCATCGCGCCTCGCGGAAGCCCGGGTGCATCCGGTGGTCGCTGCGTCCCTCCCAGTGGCAGCTGTTGCAGGTGAAGTCGTTGTCGACGTGGTCGTCCCAGAGCAGGCGATCGGTGAACAGCACCTCGCCGAGCTCCGCGGGGGTCGGCGCCCGGTTGGGGGTCAGCCGGAGGGGCGGCCCGCGGTCGGCGAGGGTCACGGTGTCGTCGAGCCGGCCGACCACCGCGAGGGTCGAGCCGAAGGGCGCGGCGCCGGCTGGCGCGAGCCCGACGGCCACCCGCTCGAGGGCGCCCCGCGCGGGGTCGTAGAGACCCACGGCCCTGGACCCCGTCGCCACCACGGCGACCCGCCCGTCCTCGAGCACGCTCAGCTTGGTCGGATCGACGAGGCGCCACTGCCTCAGGTCGACGTCGTGCACCCGGCTCGGGCCCCCGGCTCCGATCCCGTACGCCTCGAGGCGCGCGTAGAGGCCCCGGAGCGGGCCTCGATCGCGTCGCACCGGGGCCGGGTTGGGGCCCACGACCCACAGGACCTGCCGGCGCGCGTCGAAGGCGAGGTCCCGGACCGGCGCCGCCCGTCCGAGATCGACGCGCGCCCCGTCGAGCTCGACCGCGTAGAGGTGGGGCCGGAGCCACGACGCGACCCACAGCCGCCCACCACCCGCGGCGAGGCCGTAGGCCCCCGGGGCGAGCTCGATGGCCCCGAGGGGTAGGCCGTCCGCCGACAGGACGTGCACCCGGGCCGCCGGCCCGTCGAGGACATGGAGGCGTCCGTCCGCGGCGCGGGCCATCGCCCTCATGCCGCCGCGGTCCGGCAGGGCTTCCCCGCCGAAGCGCTCGGCGCGACCGCACCTCCGTAGGCCCCCGGGCTCGGCCCGGCCGAGGCAGAGGCAGCCGGTGGGGGCGGGGAACGCCTCGCACCGGACGGTGCGCCGCGGGCCCCGGCGCGATCCCGTCCTGCGCCACCGCGCGCCCGTCCGCCGGTACCCCCACTGCTCTTGGTGATCCTCGGCGTAGACCCACAGGGTCCCCCCGTCGGCGTAGGCGCCGGTCGGTCGGAAGGCGGAGCCCCGCGCGTGGCCTCGGTAGGTGACCGGCCGGGCGGCCAGGCGAGCCTCCAGCGCCTCGAGGCCCGTCCCCTCGGAAGGGGAGCCGCAGGCGGCCAGGAGCACCAGGAGGGCGGGGCTGCCCAGGGCGCGCCACGCCGCCACCCGAGAGGCTCCTCCCCCTCCACCCTCGCCACCGGCTTCGGATCCGTCGCGTTCGGCCGTTGGATCGGAGCGACGGGCCATCCAAGGGCTCGGGAACCGACGGATGCTTCGACCCCTCGCCGTGGCTGCCTCGCTGATCGCCGTTGCCGGGTGCGGCCCCGCCGCGCCGCGACCGTCCCACGCTCTGCCGAACGGTGCCGGCGCGCGGTCGGCCGACGGCGCATCCACGCCCGTCGACCTGCTTCGCGCGGTGCCGGCGGAGGTGGTCACGTCGTCCGCTTACCACGGGCGCCCCCGGCAGGTTCCCCGGATGGTGGATGGGGACCTCGAGACCGCCTGGAACTCCGGCACGGACGACCTGGTGGGGGCGTGGATCGAGGTGCGCCTCCCCGCCGAGGCCAGGGTGAGCGCGATCGCCCTGACCGCTGGGTTCACGCGACGCCGCGGCGACCGGGACTTCTTCACCGAGAACTACCGGGTCACCGGGGTCCGGGTGTCCCGGGACGGTCAGGACCTCGGGACGTTCTCGGTGGACCCCCGGTCCCGGGGGCTCCAGCACCTGCCCGTGGGCGGACCGGGCGGCGTCTACCGGATCGAGATCGCCTCGGTCCTGCCCGGCACCCGCCGCGACTGGCGGGAGGTGTGCATCTCGGAGCTCCAGGTGCTCGGCTGGGCGCCCGACGCCCGGCGGGGCGCACGGGAGCCAGCGTGCGCCGTGGCCCCCGCCGACGTGTCCGGCCCGCGGGCGGGCCTGTAGCGCCTGCCCGAAGCTCGGAGGCCGCTACGGCCGAGCCGCCCGGGCGATGGCCTCGTCGAGCACGTCGAGGAGCTCGGCGCCCCGCGGCCCGGCGAGGGCGACGTATCGCTCCCGGACCGAGGCCGCCCGCTGGCGAAAGGCCTCCCGCTCGTCGTCGTCGAGCTCGATCACCTGCACCCCGGGTCGCTGCTCCTGGATCCGGGCGAGCCGCTCCTGGTTGAAGCGCCGCTGGATCTCGACGATCTCGTCCTGGAGCCGGTCGACGGTCCGCTCGACGAGCGCCCGCCTCGGCGCGTCGAGGCCGTCGAGCCAGCCCGGGTTCGCCGCGAGGGTCGTCGTGAACTCCGCATGCCGAGGGAACACGAGGTGGTCGGTCACCTCGTGGAAGCCCATCTCCTGGATCGCGAAGACCGGGTTGACCTGGGCCTCGATCATGCCGAGCTGGAGCGCGCCGTAGACCTCGGCGTAGGGCAGCGGCGTCGGGACGGCGCCATAGGCTCGGTAGGCAGCGACCAGGAGCGGCGACGTCATCACGCGGAAGCGAACGCCCTCGAGGTCCGCCGGCGTGTGGACGGGGCGCTGCGTGGTCCAGACCATCCAGCCCTCGCCGAAGGCGGTCAGGAACGCGAGGCCCTTCTCGGCGAAGAGCCGGTCGAGGAAGGCGCGCACGGCCGGGTCCCGGAGCGCCTCGGCGTTGACCTTCTCGTCCTCGCTCATCGCGAAGTGCAACAGAAGCGCCTGGACCTCCGGGATCAGCTTGCCCAAGTGACCCGGCGAGGCCATCGCCAGCTCGAGGGTGCCCATGTGGAGCTGCTCCGTGATGTGGTCGGAGGTGCCCAGGGCGCCGTAGGGGTAGACGACGACGCGCACCTCGCCCCCCGTCTCCTCGTCGACGAGCTCGCGGAAGCGCTGGGCGAAGGCATCCTGCACGGAGCCGGGCGTCTCCTCGATCGCGAAGCGCCACACCTCGCCCCGCGCACCGCCGCAGGCGGCGAGGCCGGGCAGGAGCAGGATGAGCAGGAGCCGGCGAGCTCGCGTCGGCAGGACCCGCCTCACCCGAAGGCCAGACCGGGAAGGAACAGGGCGAGCGGCGGCCAGGCGATCAGGAGCGCCGAGACGCCGACCAGCATCACGATGAAGGGCGGGGTCCCCCGGATCACCTCGAGGTAGGGCCGTCGGAAGACCGCGATGGCCGTGAAGATGTCGCACCCGAAGGGCGGCGTGGCAGAGCCGATCGCGACCTGCAGGGTGACGAGCGTGCCGACCAGCACCGGGGCGATCCCCGCCCCGACGGCCACGGGGTGCAGGATCGGCGTGAGGATCAGGATCACCACGATCGGGTCGACGAACATGCAGCCGATGAAGTAGGCCACCGCGATCGTCGCCATGATCGTGGCGTAGCCCGACGCGTCGTTCAGGCCGAGAACGCCTCCCACCAGCTGCGCGGGGAGCTCGGCGTAGCTGATCACCCAGCTGAAGGCCGCGCCGGCGCCGACCAGAACGAAGACCACCGCGGTGATCAGACCCGTGCTACGGGCGATGGCGAGGAGGTCTCGCAGCCCGAGCTCCCGGTAGACCGCCACCTCGAGCACCGCGGCGTACAGCACGCTGACCGCCGCCGCCTCCGTGGGGCTGAATAGGCCGCTGTAGATCCCGCCGATGATCAGGAGCGGCGCGCCCGCGGGCAGGACCGCCCGCCGGAGGGCGACCCCGCGCTCCCTCCAGCTCGCCCGCGGCAGGGGCTCGATGCCGAGCCGGATCGTCGCCACCCAGCAGTAGAGGCTGAAGAGCGCCAGGATCAGGAGCCCCGGGCCGATCCCCGCGATGAAGAGCTCCCCGATCGACGTACCGCTCACGACCCCGTACACGATCATCCCGATGCTCGGCGGGATGAGCAGGGCGATGTCGCTCGCGTTGATGATCAGCGCCATCGCGAAGCGATCGGGGTAGCCCGCCTCCAGCATCCGAGGCCTCAGCGGGCCACCGACCGCCACCACGGTGGCCTGGGTGGAGCCGCTCAGGGCGCCGAACGCGGTGCAGCTCACCGCGCACGTGATCGGGAGGCCGCCCCTCAGGTGCCCCACGAAGCGCGACACCAGCGTGAGGAGCCGGTCGACGGCCTGGCCGCGGGGCATGATCTCCGCCGCGAGGATGAACATCGGGACGGCGATCAGCGCCGCCGGGCTGATCCCCCCGATCATCTGCTGGACGAGGGTCTCCTGCGCCGCGCCCGGGAACCCCACCACCAGGGCGAGGAGCGCCGCGGCCAGCAGGGGCACCATCAGCGGGTAGCCGAGCACGAGGAGGAGCAGCATCACGCCGAGGATCGCGAAGCCCACGTCAGGTCCCTCCCCCCGGGACGGCCGCCCGGCGCGTCACAAGCCCCCGACGCTCTCGTCGCCCACCACGTCGTCCCGATGGTCGAACGCGATCCACACGCCGGGGCTCGTCAGGTTCCGAGCGAACGCCAGGCCGTACTGCAGGCCGGCCAGGGCCAGGCCGAGGGGCGCGGCGAGGTCGACGATCCACAGGGGCACCCGGAGCGTGGGAGACACCGACCCGAGCGACCGCATCGTCCCCAGCGCGTAGCTGAGCCCGAGGCCCGCGAGCGCCCAGAGGAGCAGCGCGGTCGTGGCGGTGATCAGGAGGGCGAGCGCCTTGCGGGGGCGCGCGGGGACCTGGTCGTAGAAGGCCGTCATCCGGATGTGGCGGCCGCGCCCCGCCGCGTACCCGGCCCCGACGAAGGTCACGAGGACCATCAGGAACTGGCTCAGCTCCTCCGCGAAGAGCAGCCCCCCGGTCAGCGGCCTCGCCAGCACGTTCCCGATGCTGAGGGCCGCGATCCCCAAGATCCCGACGGCGAGGCACGCCTCCTCGACGGCGGTGAGCCAGCGAGCCAGCCGGCGTAGCCCGCCCGCCCCTCGGGAGGCGTTGACCACTAGGCTTCGCCGCGCAGCAGGCTCGCCGCGCCGGGGCGGCGGACGCGACTCACCCGTCGGCCTCCGGCGGCGGATAGGCGCCGTCGGGCCCGTGGGTCTCGTCCCCGCGCACCGGCGGGTTGAAGACACACACCATCCGGAGCCGGCTCTCGGCCCGGAGCACGTGCCGCTCATGGCCGTTCAGCGCGTAGACCGTGCCCGGCTCGATGGGGTGCGTCTCGCCGCTCTCGAGGTCCTCGAGCGTCCCCCGCCCCTCGATGCAGTAGACCGCCTCGAGGTGGTGCTTGTAGTGCATCCGGGTCGTGGTCCCGGCGTGGAGGATCGTGTCGTGGAGGCTGAAGCCCATGCCATCGGCCGAGAGGAGCAGCCGCCGGCTGTTCCACGTATCCGCCTTCACGTCGCGGTCGGTGCCGAGCGCGTCGGAGAGCCGTCGGACGATCATGCGCTCAGGCCTGCACGGTCCGATCGGGGCCGTCCTGGGCGGGCGGGCGGCTCGTCCGGTCGGTCCTCGGCGCTTGGCGCTCCCCCTCCGCCGACGCCACGGCCGCGTCGAGCGCGGCGCCCACGCGCTCGAGGCCCTCGGCGAGCTGGCGGTCCTCGATGGTCAGGGGGCAGAGCAGCTTCAGCACCTGGTCCTGCGCCCCCGCCGTCTCGATCAGCACGCCGAGGTCGAAGGACCGGCGCGAGACGGCGCTCGCGAGGCCCGGCGCCATCTCGAGGCCCTGGATCAGGCCTCGACCGCGATGCTCGAGCACGTGGGACGGGTGCCGCGCGGCCATCCGCGTGAGCAGCGTGCGGGCCATGCTGGCCCGGCGCTCGACGTCCCGCTGGAGCTGGTCGTCGACCCAGAGGTCGGTCGCGGCCGCGGCGGTGACGAACGCGGGGTTGTGGCCCCGGAAGGTCCCGTTGTGCTCGCCCGGCGACCACACGTCGAGCTCGGGGCGGAAGCACGTGACCGCGAAGGGCAAGCCGTAGCCCGAGAGCGACTTCGATAGGGTCAGGATGTCGGGGACGATCCCCGCCTCCTCGAAGGAGAAGAAGGCGCCCGTCCGGCCGCAGCCGGTCTGGATGTCGTCGACGACGAGGAGAACGCCGTGGGCCTCGGTCAGCGCCCTCAGGCCACGGAGCCACTCCGCGGAGGCGACGTTCACGCCGCCCTCGGCCTGCACGGTCTCGAGGATCACGGCGGCCGGCTTGTCGAGGCCGCTGGACCGGTCGTCCAGAAGCTGCTCGAGGAGGGCCAGGCTGTCGACGTCGTCGTGGTAGCCCGCGAAGGGGACGCTGGTGGCGAAGGCCAGGGGCACGCCCGCGCCTGCGCGCTTGCCCGCGTTCCCGGTCACCGCGAGCGACCCGAGCGTCATGCCGTGGAAGCCGTTCGTGAACGACACGACCCGCGGGCGGTCGGTCACCTTCCGGGCCAGCTTCAGCGCGGCCTCGACGGCGTTCGTGCCGGTCGGCCCGGGGAACATCGTCTTGAAGTGACCCATGCCCCGGGGCTCCAGGATGCGCTCGTAGAACCGCCGGAGGAACGTGCCCTTCGCCTCGGTGTGCATGTCCAGGCTGTGGGTCACACCGTCGGCGGTGAGGTAGGCGAGGAGCGCCTCCTTGAGGTGCGGGTGGTTGTGCCCGTAGTTGAGGGCGCCCGCGCCGGCGAAGAAGTCGAGGTAGGATCGGCCGCTGTCGCTCTCCAGCACTGCGCCCCGAGCTCGCGTGAAGACGGCGGGCCAGTTGCGGCAGTAGGAGCGGACCTCGGATTCGTAGCGGGTGAAGGGATTCATCGGAGCTCCTCGGTGGGGCGTCGCTGGGGGCCGGGGCGGTGCGCGCAGCCGGCCTCATGGCCGGGGACGCCCCCCTCACCGGCCGGTGCGAAAACGGGTCTAGGGTCGGCGGCGTCGGGTTCGACGCCGACCGCATGAATGGCCGCCCGAGCCGGCGGGCGGAGCGGAGGCAGGCCGGGCGGAGCAGCCACGACCGCGCGGTGGCCGCGCTCAGGCACGGGCCTCACCGCTGGCCCGCGGGCGGTCGACGAACACCGCGTGCAGGCGACGGGCCGCCGCCGCGCCGTCCTCGTTGGCGACGAGCATCGCGAGCGAGCACCGCCCGGTGTAGACGGTCCCCGTCAGGGCGCGGCGGCCCACGGTCCGGCGCATGGTGTCCCGACACGAGGGGCTCGTGACGGCGCGGCCGACGATCGCGACGCTGGCGAACGGCCCCTCGAGCGCCAGGGGCGCTCGCGCGAGCTCGGCGGCGCTCGTCGTCTCGCGGAGCTTCAGCACGACCTCGAGGTCCTCGCCGCGGTCGCAGCGGCCCACCTCGTCGTGCTCGCGGGCGACCCGCTCGACGTCGTCCGGGCGGCCGCGCAGCCGGAAGACCGAGGCCCGCCCGGTGACGCCGACGACGGCCGGGCCGCGCCCGGTCGGGCCCACCACGGTGAAGCGGTGCCCACCGAAGGTCGAGCCGGCGTAGACGATCACCCGCTGGTCGCTCGCGGCAGCCACCGCGTCCGCGTTGAGCACCTTCGCGCCCTGCCGGGAGAACGCGTACATCTCGTCGTAGCCGAGGTGCGGGATGGGGCGCGCGTCGGGCACGACCCGCGGGTCGGCGGAGTACACGCCCTCGACGTCGGAGTAGATCTCGCACCGCACCGCGGAGAGGGAGGCCGCGAGGGCCACCGCGGAGTAGTCGGAGCCCCCGCGCCCGAGCGTGGTGACGGTCTTGTCCGGGCCCACGCCCTGGTAGCCCGTGACCACCGCCACGCGTCCCGCGGCGAGCTCCGCGCGCACCGGCTGCGGCGAGACGTCGGCGATCCGCGCGTGGCCGTGCCGACCCTCGGTCCGGATCTCCGCCTGCCAGCCGCGGAGCGAGACCGCGTCGATCCCGCGGTCGCGAAGGGCCATCGCCAGGAGCGCCGTCGAGACGGCCTCGCCGGTCGAGAGCAGCGCGTCGAGCTCCCGCGCGTGGGGCGTCGGGCTGACCGAGCGAGCGAGCGTCAGGAGCTCATCGGTTCGCCGCCCCATCGCGGAGACGACCACGGCCAGAGCGCGCCCAGCCCGGTGGGTGGCGGCGACCCGATCGGCGACGCCGTGGATCCGTTCGACGCTCGCCAGGGACGAGCCGCCGTACTTCTGGACGAGGGGCGGCGCGCCAGCACTCCGTGCTGCGGCATTGATTGGCGCTGAAAACATTTGCGCGCGACGTATAACCCCGGCCGGGTGCCCCCACAAGCGACTGGTCTGCGACGGCACAGGCGGGTCGCTGATGGCCGGCCATCCACCGGACCCCGGATCCGCGCCCGAGAAATCGGTCAGCAACCGAAAAATTCAGCTACACCGTGAACTGGGCTCACGCCGCGATAAGGCCGAGGACCCGTGGAAACACGCCTGAAACGTTCGGCCGGGCCGGAGGACGGCCGGCGGAGGAGGGCTGGCGGCGTCAGTACCGGCTGTCCTTCACATCCGAGCCCGGCGTCAGCATCGGCGCGGCGTCGATTCCGCCGGCGTCCATCAGCTCGACGATCCGGCGCAGCGCCGCCAAGAGCTCGAGCCGGCGCTCCTCCTCGAGCTGCATCAGGCGCTCGAGGAAGCGGTCCTGCAGCGGCACGGGCAGCGTCAGGTAGCGCTCGTAGCCCTTGGGGGTCAGGGCGAGGCAGACCTTTCGGCGGTCCCGGGCGCGGCGCTCCCGGGTCACCAGCCCGGCCCGTTCGAGGCGGTCCACGATGCGGGACACCGTCGGCGGGCTGAGCTGGACGTCGGCGGCCACCATCGCGACGGTCAGCTCCGGTGCGTCCTCGCGGCTCCCGATCGCCTTGAGGCACAGGAGCTGGGGAAGGGTGAGGCCCGCCTCCCGGGCGAGGTCCTTGGAGTGCTCGGCCACCCGACGGATGATCTGACGAAGGGAGCGGAGCACGGCGTCGGCGATCTCGGTCTTCTCGGTCCCCGTGGCCACGGTGTCGAGCTTACACGACCGCAGCCTGGTACGACTTCTGCGTACCCCACCGGCGATGGTGCGGTGGCACAGCTTGGCCCTCCCCGCGGCGCTCGCGCTAGCGGCCGGCTGCTTCGGCTCCCACGGGCGCGGCAGGCCGCGGGAGGGAGGCGACGGCGGGCCGGCGCCGGACGGGGGAATGGCGGCCGACCAGGGCATGCGCTGCCCCCAGCCGGAGCCGATCTACGAGGCGCTGGCGTGCCCCGCGCGGGTCCCCTTCGGCCAGCCGGTCCTGGTCGAGCTCCGGCACGAGGCCTCGCGTTGCTGCAGCGACGACGCCCCGATGCTCACGGTGGAGAGCGACGCCTTCGAGCACCGCGTCCGCGCCGTGTGGCCCGAGCGCTGCGACTGCCCGTCGCCCTGCTCCCCCCGCGTCGATGTCGTCGCCCTGCCCGAGCTCGACCCCGGCGTGCACGAGGTGCTGGCCGGGGCCGTCGGGTGCCAGGTGGAGGTGCTGTCTCCGGACATGTGCTTCGCGGCCCCGACCACGGCGACCCGGCACACCCGGGCCGTGGTCGAGGGGGAGGCGGCGGTCGTCACGCTCCGGTCGACCGAGCGGGTGGGCTGCGCCTGCTCGCCGCGGATGCTCGGGTCGGGCTCCGCCGACGAGCCGCTGGAGCTCGCGCGCTGCGGCTGCTGCCTGCGCTGCGCATGCCTCGACACGGGCTACGAGGCGACCCTGGTGCTGACGGACCTCGCGCCCGGCGCCCGGGCCGTGTTCCACGAAGGCGCCCCGTTGCCGCTGGACGTGGCCCCGGCTTCGGCGTGCTTCGGCATGGGCGTCGAGGTGCAGGGGGTGACCGCCGAGGACCCGCCTCCGCTGGTCCGGGTGGGGCCGGCCGCGAGCTGGGTCCGGGCGACCGGCACCGCGCTGACGTGCTGCCCCGACGAGCCGGTCCCGGTGCGCCTCGCGGCGCGGGACGGGTCGCCCTTCGCGCACGCCTTCGTGGCCGAGCTCTGCGATCTGTGCCCGGCCGACTGCTCCCGTCCGGTGGCGGTGCCGTTCACCGCCGAGGCGCCGCTGTTCGACCTGCCCGAGGGCACCCACGAGGTCATCGTCGACGAGGTCTCGACCACCTTCGAGGTGGCGCTCTTCGAGTAGGGGGGCGCCTCCGGGCCGGCCGTCCCCGTCCGCGCGGCCCGCCGCCACCGCGCGGGCGCTCAGGCCTTGCCGTCGTCCCCCCGCACGTAGCCCTCGCCGAAGGACGGGAGGTCGATCAGCCGCCCCCGGGCGAAGCCGAGGAGGAAGTCGTCGAGCTCCTTCGGGGTCGGCTCGCGCGCGGCGGCGACCGGCCCCTGCCCGACCTCGATCTCCTCGACGACCTCGTCCCGCAGCCGGACGAGTCGCTCCCCATCGAAGTACTCCTCGCGGTACACGACCCGCACCCGCGCGGCGGGCTCCTGTCCGCGGTAGGCGGGCAGCTCCCCCCAGTGGTAGAGCTGGCCGCCCGGGGCCTTCAGCCAGCGCAGCCCCCTCGGCAGGACGTGCTTGGTGGCGCCGGCGTTGATCGCTCGGAAGAAGCTGCGGAGGTAAGCCCGGTGGCGCTCCGCGAGCTCGTCGCTCCGGGGCTCGATCCCGAAGCGGTCCCGGACGTCCTCGAGGCGCTCCAGGCTCGGGCCGGCGGCCCTCAGCGCGTCGCGCAGGTCGTGCTTCCAGACCTCTCCCAGGTGGTACGTGCACACGCGCGTCGGTGCGAGGAAGCAGCCATGCACCTTTCCGTAGATGCGCTCGTGCGGGCACATGAAGTCGTTGTAGACCTCGTAGACCGTCCCGCTCTCGCCCTCCACGAGCCAGTGCATCCGCTGGGTGAAGGGCGTGTCCCACCACCCGAGGGGCATCGGCCGCCAGAGCTTGTGGCGCAGGGGGAACAGGACGAGGAAGGCGAGCCCCACGACGAGGGGGACCGGCCCGAAGGCCCGCTCCGCCACCGACGCCGGGAGAAGGACGAGCGTCCCCGCGACCGCGAGATCGGTCAGGACCCACTCCCAGAAGAGCAGGCCCGACGCGAGGAAGACCCCCACGTGGAAGGCGGCCCACAGGAGGCAGAGCGCGACCCCGAGGCGCGCGTCGAGGAGCGCCAGGGGCGCGAGGAGCTCGACCGAGAACGCGAACAGCTGCATCGGCTTCTCGAGCACGCGCAGCACGCCGATCACCCGACGCCACGCCGGCCAGGGGATGAAGCGCGCCCAGCCCCAGCTGTAGGCGCTCGCCGCGAGGTGATGCAGCCGGTTGTCGGTGACCCACGACGTCCAGCGAGGCCCGAGGTACCCCTTCGCGAGCGCGGTGATCAGGTAGTGGGACACCAGGATCAGCAGCAGGAAGAACACGAGGACAGCGGCGCTGCCGCCGAGGGGGGTCGGACCCAGGAGCGGCGCGAGGGCGGAGAACGCCACCAGCGCCAAGAGCACCCGCATCGGCATCGTCGCGTGGTGCTGCCAGGTCCCGAACGGGCGGGTGAGCAGCACCGCGCTGACCAGCAGGAACGCGGGGCTGACGACGACGAGGGCCGCGCTCGCGGCGAGGGCGAGGCGAGGCGCGACCCCGACCTCCTTCGTCACGACGTCGATGTCACGGGTGGCGGCCTTCCACGCGAGCAGCGCCGTGAGCACGACCGCCAGCGCACGCAGGAGACCCCCCTCCGGGACCGCCGCCCAGGACCACCCGAGCGCGAGGAGGCCAGCCCCCCCGAGGAGGGGCACCAGCACCCGGCCCGGTCCCAGCCCGATCACGCCGAGCGCGCGGAGCAGGCCATCCTCGCGCACCGCGAGGTCCGCGAGGCGGTAGCCGGCGGTCAGGACCGCGAGCTCCACCAGGAAGAGGACCGGGTCAGGGATCATCGGAGGCGCCTCGGGCCACGCGCGGGCAGACCTACCCCCGGGCCCAGCCGGTCGCCACCCGAGCCACGGGGGGGGGGGCCGCCACGTAAAGGGGGGGGGACGAAAGCAGAGAAGGGGGAACGCGCCGAAGCCGGCGGACCA
>JBHJHB010000071.1:0-65722 GCA_050331215.1 Sandaracinaceae bacterium
GCAAAACCACCTCCGCAGGCCAAGGCCGAGGGCGCCTGGCCCCTGCACCACGTCGAAGTCCCCCCCCATGCTGCCGCCCGGCGACCGGCCCCCCGCGAGCCACGCGCTCCCGCCGACCGCGCCGAGGAGCCCGATGGCCACCAGCACGACCCCGAGGGCGATGTTGGGCCGCTCGCCGACGAGGCAGACCCCGTCGTCCATGGCCTTCACCTCACAGGTCTGGGGCAGGAGCGCGTAGATGGCGAGGCCCAGAAGAGCCGCGCTGCCGACCAGCACCGTGATCGGGAGGATCACCTCGATCAAGGGGCGCTCGGCGAGCGGGCTGGGGCCAGGCTCGTCGACGAGCGGGACCTCGGGCTCGACGGAGCGCTCCGCCACCGCCTCGCTCGGTCCCTCCGCCTCCCGCCAGGCAGCCAGCGCTTCCTCCACCGCGGCCCGTGCCGCCGTCTCCCGGTCCGCGCCGACGGGGGCGACGCCGGCGTACCGTGCGTCGGGGCCGACCGACAGCAACACCGCGACCTCGCGCTCATCCTGGCCGTGCTCCGCCTGGCCGTCCGCGGCTCGCTCTTCGACCGTGGCCAGGACCGGGACGCGGAGCTCCTGCGCCAGCTCGAGCGCGCAGCCGAGCTCCCGGCACGTGCGGCGACGGGTAGGCGACAGCACGAGGTCGAGCTGGGCCTCGGGCAGGACCTCGAGACCGGACTCGGCCAGGACCGCCGCCACCGCGTCCCGGAGGTCGGCCGTCGCGTCCGCGGCCCCTTCGGCCCCGACCGACCACACGAGGGTGCGGGCCGACTCGTCGGTGGCCGCGGCCCCTCCCTCGCTCCGGTCCTGAGCGCCCGCGCGCGGCGGCCGGCACGTGCCGAAGACGACGGCGGCCAGGGCGCAGACGAGGACCGAGGCCGCGGCACACACACGCGTGGTCGCCGGCACCGGCCGAACCTCGCACGGGCGCGGGCGCCCGACAAGGGCGCGAAAGGAGCTGTGCAACGTCACAGCAGAGCGCTGGTCGGCGCCGGGACCTGGTGGCACGTTTTCAGCATGATGAATCGAGGTTCCGACGCGCTGTTCAACCCCACCGAGGAGCACCGCTTGCTGCGGCAGACGGTCGCGGACTTCGCCCGCCGGGAGGTCGACCCGCAGGCGGCGGAGCACGACGAGAAGGGCACCCTCAATCGGGCGCTCTTCCGGCGGCTTGGCGACCTCGGGCTGCTCGGAGTGACGGTGCCGGAGGATGCCGGAGGCGCGGGGATGGATACGGTCGCGGCCGTGATCGTCCACGAGGAGCTGTCGAAGTACGATCCGGGCTTCACCCTCGCGTACCTGGCTCACTCGATGCTGTTCGTGAACAACTTCTACTACTGTTCGAACGAGGAGCAGCGTAAGAGGTACCTACCCCGTACCCTGTCCGGGGAGTGGGTCGCCGGCATGGGCATGACCGAGCCGGGCGCGGGCACCGACGTGCTCGGCATGGCCACGACTGCGGTCCGGGACGGGGACGACTGGGTCCTCGATGGCTCCAAGACCTACATCACCAACGCCGTCGAGGCCTACTGCTTCCTCGTCTACGCCAAGGTCGATGGCCGGATCACCGCCTTCGTGGTGGATCGCGATTGTCCGGGCTTCTCCACGTCCCACCACATCGACAAGCTCGGGATGCGGGGGTCGACCATGGCGGAGCTCGTCTTCGAGGGGTGCCGGGTGCCCGGTCACAACCTGCTCGGGGAGGTGGGCGGAGGCATCACCCACATGATGCGGAACCTCGAGATCGAGAGGCTGACCCTCGCTGCGATGAGCGTCGGCATCGCCGAGCGGTGCGTCGAGATCATGGTCCGCTATGGCCAGGAGCGCGTGGCCTTCGGCCAGCCGATCAATCAGTACGGCCAGATCCAGCGCTACATCGGCGATGGCTACGCCATGACCGAGGCCGCGCGGTGCCTGACCTACAACGTCGCGCGGGACGTGACCCCCGACCAGCGCGCCCGCATCGGCTCCGACGCGGCGAAGCTCTTCGCCGCGCCGGTCGGCAAGACCGTCGCGGACTGGGCGATGCAGACGATGGGGGGCGCCGGCTACTGCCGGGAGTACCCGGTCGAGCGGCTATGGCGGGACGCCAAGCTCCTCGAGATCGGCGGCGGGACCCTCGAGGCGCACCAGAAGAACCTGACGAAGGACCTGACGAGGCGCGTCGTCGGGAGCTAGCGCGCCGATCGGTCCGGCTGCTAGAGCGCGTCCTCGGCCGCCGATCGGTTCGGCTGCTGCAGCTCGTCCTCGGCCGCCGGCGCCGCCGCAGCGGCGTCGGCATCGGCGGGGGCATGGGGCCGGGCTCGCGCGGAGACGTGGCCGTGGTCGAGCTCGCTTCCGGTGGCCGGTCGCACGGCGAGGACCTTCGCCTCGACGTGGAGCGTAAGGCCCGCCAGCGGATGCGTGAGGCGCGCGAAGACCTGAGCGCCCTCCACGCGCTCGACCCACATCGGCACGAGCTCCCCGTCGTCCGCCTGAACGGCGAACTCGAACCCCTCCTCGAGCTCGAGGTCCTCCGGAAACGCGTCTCGCGGCAGGGCGCGGCCGTCGTCGTCCCGGGCCTCCCCGAAGGCGTCGGCGGGCGCGAGGGTGACGCGGAGCTCGTCGCCGGCGGTCCGGCCGGCGAGCGCGGACTCGAGGCCCGGCACCAGGTTGCCGTGGCCGTGCAGGTAAGCGAGAGGCTCGGCCTCGGTCGCCTCCTCGAGGAGCGTGCCGTCGTCGTCCAGGACCCGCAGCGCCAGGGTGGCCACGCACTCGTCGCCGACCGGCAGCGAGCCTTCCTCGGCCGGGCCCGGGCCGGGCTCGTCGGCGCTCGGCCCAGGCTTCGTGGGCTCCTCGTCGGCGGGTTGCGTCACCGGCGTGCCGTACCCCGAGTGGTCGCGACGGGTCAAACCAGGCGGCATCAATGGAAGTTGCGGGACCGAGGCACGTCGGTCGCTGCGCGTGGCCGCGGGACGTGGCCGCGGGGCTCGGCGAGGCGCTCCGCGATCAGGTTGGTCACGCCCTGATCGGTCTGGATCTGGCCGCGCACCTCGAGGACTGCCGCCGTCTTCACGATCGTCTCGAACCGCTCGAAGACCGGTCGCCAGACGATCACGTTCACGTAGCCGGTCTCGTCCTCGAGCGTCAGGAACGTCACGCCGGTCGCGGTCATCGGGCGCTGACGGCAGATGACCATGCCCACGTAGGTGGTGCGGCGGCCGTGGGGGAGGCTCCAGATGGTCTGGGCGTCCGGGAGGCGGCGCGCGTCGAGGGCGTCGCGGAGGCGCCCCATCGGGTGGCCCCGCGTGCTGTGGAGGCTCGCCCGGTAGTCCCAGCTCACCTCGTCGTGGTCATCGAGCGCGGGGAACGACGGTCGGGCGGAGGGCGCCGTGTCCTCGGACCGCACCAGCGGGCGACCCCGCTGCGTGCAGAGCCCCCGGATTTCCCAGAGCGCCTGCCTCCGGTCGAGCCCGAAGGAGCCGAAGGCCCCGGCCGAGGCGAGGGCGAGGAGAGCGCGCTGGCTCAGACCGCTCCGCGCGACCAGCTCGGCGAGGCCGTCGACGCCGGGCCCCAGGCCCTCGAGGCGCTCCCGCTCCCGCTCCCCGAGCCCCTTCACGTAGCGTAGCCCCATCCGGACCGCCCAGCGGTGACGCCGGGGAGCACCGTCGGTGGTCGGGGAGGCGTCCTCCAGCGTGCAGTCCCACGCGCTCCGGCGGATGTCGATCGGCCGGACCTCGACGTCGTGGCGCTTCGCGTCCTCCACGAGGGTGGACGGCTGGTAGAAGCCCATCGGCCACGCGTTGAGGAGGGCACACGTGAAGGCGGCGTGATGGTGGCACTTGAGCCAGGACGTGACGTAGCTCAGGAGCGCGAAGCTCGCCGCGTGGCTCTCCGGGAAGCCGTACTCGCCGAAGCCCCGGATCTGGTTGAACACGCGCTCGGCGAACTCCTCCTCGATGCCGTGGGCGATCATCCGGGTGATGATCCGCTCCCGGTGAGCCTCCATGCGCCCGGTGGACCGCCACGCCGCCATGTCCCGCCGGAGCTGGTCCGCCTCCCCCGCGCTGTAGCCCGCCGCGAGCACGGCCAGCTTCATCACCTGCTCCTGGAAGATCGGCACCCCGAGGGTCCGCTGGAGCACGCGCTCGAGGCTCGGGTGGGGGTACACCACCGGCTCCTCGCCGTTCCGGCGACGGAGGTAGGGGTGGACCATGTCGCCCTGGATCGGGCCGGGGCGGACGATCGCGACCTCGATCACCAAGTCGTAGAACGTCCTCGGCCGGAGGCGGGGGAGCATCGACATCTGGGCCCGGCTCTCGATCTGGAAGACCCCGATCGTGTCCGCGTCGCTGACCATCCGGTAGGTGGCGGGGTCCTCCGCGGGCACCGTCGCGATCGTGAGGTCGAGGCCCTCGTGGGCGCGGAGCAGATCGAAGGCCCGGTGGATCTGACTGAGCATCCCGAGGCCCAGCAGGTCGACCTTGAAGAGCCCGAGGTTCTCGACGTCCTCCTTGTCCCACTGGATCACGGTCCGCCCCTCCATCGTGGCGGGCTCCACCGGGACCAGGGTGTCCACGGGCTCGGCGCCGAGGAGGAAGCCGCCCGGGTGGATCGACAGGTGGCGCGGGAAGTGCCGAATCTCGCGGGCCAGCTCGATGAGCAGCCGAACGCGCGGCGCCGACGCGTCGAGCCCGGCGTGCGCCAGGACCTCGTCGTCGATCCCGCCCGACCAGTAGCTCAGGAGCTTGCTCGCCTGGTCGAGGGCGGTCTGCGGGAGGCCGAGGGCCTTGCCCACGTCACGCAGCGCGCTCTTCGCGCGGTAGCGGATCACGTTGGCGACCATCGCGGCCCGCCGGCGCCCCCACCGACGGTAGACGTACTGGATGACCTCCTCGCGGCGCTGATGCTCGATGTCGAGGTCGATGTCCGGCGGCTCGGCCCGCTCCCGGCTGAGGAAGCGCTCGAACAGGAGGTCCATCCTCACCGGGTCGATCGCCGTGATGCCGAGGCAGTAGCAGACGGCGCTGTTGGCGGCGCTCCCCCTCCCCTGACAGAGGATCTCCTGCTCGCGGCAGAAGCGGACGATGTCCCACATCGTGAGGAAGTAGCCGCCGTACTCGAGCTCCTCGATCAGGGCGAGCTCGCGGTCGAGCTGGGCGACCACCTCGCCCGGGACGTCGCCCCCGAAGCGCTCCCGGGCCCCCGCGAGGGTGAGGCGGCGGAGCCAGCTCCCCTCCGACTCGCCCTCCGGCAGGTGCTCCTGGGGGTAGCGGTAGGTGAGCTCCGCGAGCCGGAAGGGGCAGCGGTCCGCGACCTCCACGGTGCGCGCGAGCGCCTCGGGCACATCCCGGTAGCGCGCCGCCATCGCCTCGGCGCCGAGCAGCGCGTGCTCCGCGTTGGGCCGCAGGAGCCGGCCCGCCCGGTCGAGGCTCGTCCGATGGCGGATGCAGGTCAGCACGTCGGCGAGGGGGCGCCGCGCCGGGTCGTGGTACAGGACCTCCGTGGTGGCGACGAGCGGGACGCCGAGGCGCGCCGCCTCCCTCCTCAGGCGGATCTCCGCCTCGACCTCGTCCGCCCGGAGGTGGCGCGCGAGCCGCGCGTAGAGCCGGTCCTCGAACGCGGGAGCCAGTGAGGCGAGCGCCTGGGGCTCGCCGGCCAGGGCGATCAGGCCCTCCCCGTGCTCGCCCACCTCCCGTAGGTTGACCAGGCTCTGCCCCTTGGGCATCCGAGCCTGCCCGTGGGTCAAGAGGCGGCACAGGCGCCCGTAGCCCTCCCGGCCCTGCGCGAGGAGCACCACCTTCCACCGCTCGTCGGGCGCCCAGGCCTCGCCCACGGTGACCTCGGCCCCGACCAGCGGCCCGACCCCGACCTCGCGACCGACCACGTGGGCGCGCACGGCGCCGAGCAGGGAGTCCCGGTCCGTGATCGCCAGCCGGTCGAGGCCGAGCTCAGCCGCCCGCTCGACCAGCTCCTCGGGGTGGCTGGCGCCCTCGAGCAGCGAGCCGTTCGACTTGACCCAGAGCGGGACGTAGGCGCTCACCGGACCCTCAGTCCACGACGCCCTGGAGGAACCATGCCTGGCGGGGGCGATCCCGGAAGAGCCAGAGCAGCGCGCCGTCGGCCCGCTCCGCGTAGTAGTAGTCCCGGCTGGCCCCGCGCCCCCACCCGCCCCCGGCGATCCGGTACGGGCCCACGAGGCCCACGATGGCCGGCCGGGTGGCCGGCCTTCCGTCGGGGCCGACCGGGAGGCGCTCCGGGCGGGCGAGCACCCGGCGGACTAGGCGCGGAGGCGGCGGATCGGCCTCCCGCCGGGGCGCGCGCAGCCGGTCGACCGGGCGATAGCGGAACGCACGCTCCGGGAGCCATGCCTCCCGCAGCTCGGCGCGCGTCACCGCGGCAGGGCCGAAGGCCGCCCGGAGCCTGGCGATCCCACGGGTCGCTGCGTCCGGGTCGCGGTGCCGGCTCGCGAAGAGCGACAGCTGGGTCCCCTCGAGGCGGACCGCCTCGGCCTCGAGCGCGAGCGTCGCGACCCGCCCCGCGAGGCGGACCCTCGACAGCCGCAGCCGGATCAGCTCGAGCAGCGCCGTGGCGTCGCGAGTCGCCCGCGCAGGCTCGAGGCGCTCTCGGTGGGTCGGGCCCCGCTCGACGTGGAGCTCCACCGTCAGCCGACCGAGGGCCCGGGCCTGACCTTCGACCTCGCGGATCAGCGCGTGGAGGGCGCGCTTGGCCGCGAACAGCAGCCGGGCCAGGTCGTCGTCGGGCGGGTCGACGTCCACCTCGACCCGCGGCGGCACCCGCGGCTGCGCGGGGCTCATCGGGGGGCGGAGCACGCCGTCGTACAGCGCGTGGAGAGCGGCCGCCTCGGGACCGAAGCGGAGGCTCACCTCGCCTCGGTCGAGCCCCAGGAAGGCGCCGAGCGTGCGAACGCCGAGGGCCAGGAGCCCGTCCCGGACCTCGGCGGGCAGGTCGAGGCGGACCAGAGGCGCACGCCCGGCTCGGGCCCGCTCCTCGGCCCGGGTCGGCACCACGATCGCCCCCTTCGCGGTTCGGGCGATCGCCCAGGTCGGCTGCCGGGCGAAGCCGACCACCACCGCCCCGTCGAGGCCCCGCGCGCGCACCCTCGCCATGACCTCGGCGGCCCAGGCCTCGCTCGAGCCGAACAGCGAGCCGAGCCCGTTCGGGTCGATCCAGAAGGCCCCCAGCCGATCGCGATCGACCTCCACCCGGGGGGAGAATCGCCACAGCTCGGCGAGAAGCTCGTCCTGGACCGCCTCGAGCTCGCCGTCCGTGACGGTGGCGGCGTTCAGGTCGCGGGCGAGCTGCAGGGCCGCGGCGTAGCGCATGCCGACCCGGACCCGGCGCCTCGCCGCGACGGCGTCCACCCAGAGGATGCGCGCCTGCGGGTGGTCCTCCTCCACCACGGCGAGCGGACGTCCCCGACCGAACGTCACGTCGGACCGGACCCGGCGGGCCAGCACCTGGAGCGGCAGGGCCGGCAGGTCGAGGCAGCACACCCGGAGGGTGCCCGCCGCGCGCGATGGCCGGCGCAGGGGCCCGGGGGGCTCGGGCGCGGTCCGGGCCCTCACGGCAGGCCCCTCGGGCCGCGGAGGGGCGGCACGCTCAGGACGGGCTGGTGCCCGCCTTTGTCCTTGAGGACGTCCGTCGTCACCGCGAAGCGGCCCGGCCTCACGCGCCGGCGGAGGGGCCGCAGCCGGATGGGCACGAGCGGCCCGAGCGACGACGGCGCCTCCTCCGGGCCCAGCAGCACGCAGCGCGCTTCGCGCTCACGGGCGAGGGACGCGAGCCGGCCGAGCCACGCTTCGCCGCGCGGCGGGGCGGCTACGCTCAGGTCGACCACCACCACGCCGAAGGCGCCGGTGCGAAGGGTCAGCTCCGCGGCCCGGGGGAGCCCGCCCGGCCCGGCCGAAGGCGGGACGTGCACGATGAGAAGCGCCTCCAGGTCGATGCCGGTGGCGGCCAGGTCGGGCGGGTAGAGGGCTCCGCCTTCGGGCTGGATCCACGCGCAGAGGTCCCCGTCGCGCTGCGCCTCGAGGAGGAGCGCGCAGGCGGCGGTGGTCCGCGCCGCCGCCGGCCCGCCGGCCAGCTCCAGGAGACCGCGTCGCGGAAGGCCTCGCCCCGGGCCAGCGTTTCCGTCGGCGCGGTCGAGGCCGAGGAGGGCGGGCCTCAGCGCGGGCAGATCGGGGGCGACGCTCATCGATCGGATCCATGGCTGAACGTCTGCGCAGTGTCAACCGGGATCCGCCTGGATCCGCGTGGCGATCGCCAGTCGGGCCCGGCGATCTCTCCGCCGGGACCAAAGCCCGGCGCCCGCCCGGGGTCTTCCTAGTCACCTGGAACAGCAGTGAGTGGTCAGTCCCGGCGAGCGATCGGCGCCCGAATCAAGGAACGACGACGAGGAATGCTCCGCGTATTTCGAGGAGACGTGACGCCGAGTCGGGCGTCGAGGGCCGGCGGGATGTTGCCACGAATCGCTGAGACGGGTGACTAGCGTCCTCCGGGAGGTTCGATGCTTCGCACCGCAGGTCTCTGGGCCGCGCTGACGCTGCTGCTCTTCGTCGTGGTGGCGGCCGGGGCCTGCGGCGAGGGCGCGGGGCCAGCGCCCGCCGTCCCGGTTCCGGTGCCGTCGAGCGGGGGGAGCGGCGCGGCGGAGGCCGCCCCGTCCGCCCCCCCGCCGGAGGGCCGGCCGCTCTGCGCATCCGTCGCCGGGGAGCCTCGGCGCGTCGATCCCGAGCCATCGGTCATCCGCTTGCCGGTCCGAGGCCTCCGTCCCGCGACGGCCCCCAGCCAGCGGGGGCCCGCCCTCGGGGGGCGGTCCTTCGGATTCGTGGCGTGGATGGATGCCGCCGGGCGGCTCGCGCTCCTCTACACCTTCGCCGAGCGCCCGACCTTCGGCCACCACGGCGAGCCGCGGGGGGCCGCGCCGGAGCACGTCCTGATCGACCTGGCCGGAGGCGGCGCGATCGCGGTCGACGACCTCGTCGTGGCGGGCCCCCGCGGGGAGCGGGTGGCCATCCTCTCGGAGGGCCGCCTCCGCGTGGTCGGCTCGGACGGCCCCGACATCGACCTCACCGACCTCGGGGCCGACCCCCGGGGCGACGACAACCTCTGCCTCGCCCGCCCCCAGGTCGCCTTCGACGAGACGGGGCGGCGCGTGTCGTGGATCCCGCCGCACCGGCGCTCGGCCGTGATCCGGGACCTCCGCACCGGGGTCGAGTGCGAGGTCCCGACCGACGGCGCGATGGTCTGGCGAGCGATGCCGCTGGCCGTGGACGGGTGGACGCTGCTCCGGGAGGTCCCCGAGGACAGCGACGGGGACGGCGCCGTCACCTTCCCCCGCCAGCAGACAAGCTGCGTGTGCCGGTGGTGCGGGCGCTTCGCGCTCTCCTACGGGTTCTACGGCTGGGCCGGCGACGCCTTCCGGTCGGTCGCCGTCGCCCCGGACGGCACGCGGCACGCGCTCGCCCAGGAGATGGTCCCCGTCGGCGACGCGGCCCGCGCGAGCGTCGACCGGAGGACCTCCACGGTCGAGCTGCTCGACCTCTCCGGGCGGCCCGTTCTCTTGCCGGAGGGGTGCACGGTCAGCGCCGCCGCGCCGGGCGCGAGCACCGCGCTCCTGTCCTGTGGCCGCCGGACCCGCCTCCTGAACCCGGCGACCGGTGGCAGCCGGGAGCTCGCCGTGCCGGTCGACCTCGAGGCGATCGCCCACAGCTGGCTCGATCGGGACGACAGGCTGTGGGCGGTGGCCGTCGCTCGCCAGGGCCCTCGCCGGTTCCTCTCGCGCCTCCGGATGGCGGACGGCCGGCTCGAGGTGGGCCCCAGGATCCAGGGCGCGCCGAGCGGCCACCGGCGCTGGGTGAGCGCCCTGACCGGGGAGGGGGTGGCGGCCCTCGACCTCGAGACCGGACGGGCGGTGGTCGCGGTGATCCCCGGCGTGACGCGCACGAGCGGGCTGGTGGCGACGCTGCGGACGGGGCAGACCGCGCTCCTCGGTGCGGAGACCGGCCGCTACCTCGTGACCGACGTGCCGCTCGCCGCAGGCGACAGCCGCGGGTGTGGCCTCCTGCCCGACGCGGTCGAGGGCAACCTCGAGATCGGTCCCTGGCGCCAGGTCTGCCCCTGAGCGTGCTAGACGCCAGGCCGATGGCCTTCACGACCCGCCTCCCGGTTCGCTTCGGCGACGAGGACCACGCCCGCATCGTCTACTTCCCCCGCTTCTTCCACTTCTTCCACTGCGCTTTCGAGGACTTCTTCAACGAGCAGGGGTTCCCGTACCGTGCGTGCCTGGACGAAGACCAGGTCGGCTGGCCGGCGGTCCACGCCGAGGCCGACTTCGCCCAGCCCGTCCGCTTCGGGCAGACGCTCCGGATCGTCGTCGAGGTCGAGGCGATCGGGCACAAGAGCGCGACGTTCGTCTACCGGGGCTACCGGGACGCGCAGAGCGAGGTGGCCTGCACGGGCCGCGTGGTCGTGGCCTGCTTGGACATGCGGACGTACCGGGGGCGGCCGATCCCCGACAAGTACCGGGCGCTGTGCGAGCGGCACCAGGTGGGCGGCCCGAGCTGAAGCGGCGCGGGGCCGGCGGAGCGGAAGGGCCCCGGGTGGGCAGGGCTCGAGCGGGCGCCGGCAGAGCGGAAGCGGGCCGAGCGCCGCCGCAGCGCCCGCTATCATGGGCCCATGCGCGTCGCCCTCGCCCAGATCGCCCCCGTCTCCCTCGACCGGAGCGCCACCCTCGAGAAGGTGGTCGCCGCGGTGCACGAGGCCGCGAACCGCGGCGCAGAGCTCGTGCTGTTCGGCGAGAGCGTGGTGACGACCTATCCCTGGTGGGTCGGCCGCACCGGGCAGCCGGGCTTCGGCTGGGACGAGCAGCGGGCTCTGTTCGCGCGCTACCTGGACCAGGCGATCGACCTCGAGCGGGGGCACCTCGACCCCGTTCGGGACGCCGCCCGGACCCGGAGCATCGCGGTCGTCCTCGGCGGGGCGGAGACCTCGTCCCGCCGCGGTCGGTCCGTGTTCTGCGCCGCCTTCAGCATCGCGGCCTCGGGGGACCTGGTCGCCCACCACCGCAAGCTCGTCCCGACGCACGAGGAGCGGATGGTGTGGGCCCAGGGCGACGCCCATGGCCTCCGGACGCACCGCGTCGGCCCGTTCGTGGTCGGCGCGCTGAACTGCTGGGAGAACTGGATGCCTCTTGCCCGGGCCGCGCTCTCCGCTCAGGGGGAGACCCTTCACCTCGCCCTCTGGCCGGGCCGCCGCGCCAACACGGAGGACATCACCCGCTTCGCAGCCATCGAGGGCCGGAGCTACGTGATGAGCGGCTCCTCGGTCGTCCGCCGGGCGGACCTCCCGGCGGACCTGCAGCGACGCGTGGAGGACGACCTGATCCTCGACGGCGGCGCCGCGATCGCCGCCCCGGACGGGACCTGGGTGATCGAGCCGATCGTGGGCGAGGAGCGGGTCGCGGTCGCGGACCTCGACCCCTCCGTCGTCGACCGTGCACGCCACAACTTCGACCCCGCGGGGCACTACGCCCGGCCCGAGATGCTCCGGCTGGGTGTGGACCGCCGGCGCCCCGGGACGGAGCTCGTGGACTAGCGCTGAAGCTAGACGAGACCAGCCCACCCCGGGCCGTGCGACCAGCGCGGCGAGCGGTAACGGGCCTACTCGGTGAGGTAGGGGATGCCGGTCGTGTGGCCGCCGACCAGCTCCGTCCCCTTCGCGAGGGAGGTGCGACGGTTCATCGGGATGATCTTCCCCGACAGTCGGATCTCCCCGATCTCCATGATCGTGGCGTTGCCGCTCGGCGAGTGGGGACGGGCGCCCATCCGATCGCACCAGTCTTTGACCCGGTCGTACTTGGACCACACGTCTGCGGGGATGATCTGCCCGGCGATGTGGGAGACGAACTCGTGGTAGCCCTGCAGATCAGCGAAGCTGATCTCGTCGCCGCACACGTAGTCGCGTCCATCCAGCCAGTAGTCTTGGAGCATCGCCATCGACTCGTAGAGGATGTAGCGACCCTTCTCGATCTCCCTCGAGTAGTCGCGCGTACCCCAGATGCACTCGGCGAAGTGGGAGTAGAAGAAGGCCCCAGCGCCCCGGCGGAGCGTGGTCGAGTGCCAGTGGAGGTACTGGTGGACCATGGCCCGACTCTGCATCGTGGCCCCGAACCAGTTCGGCGCCACGTCGTACTTCTCGTTCAGGTAGGATGCGATCGCAGCGCTCTCCCAGACGACGAAGTCATCGTCGACGAGGATCGGGACCTGGCCCGTGGGGTTGTACTTGTCCTTGAACTCCTGCTGCTCGTTGACGCCGTCGATGATGTTGACGATCTCCTGCTCGAACGGGATGTCCGTCTCGAGCATGAACTGGTGGACGGCCCGGCAAGGCTGGGAGCTGGGATGGTGGAGAAGGCGGACGGTCTTGGTCATGGGATCCTCCCGGTGTAGGGCGGACCCGTCGCGCCTAGGCGAGGAGCTCGACTAGCGCCGCGACGCGGCCCAACGAACGTGGTCATCCATGAAGGACGCCACGAAGTAGTAACTGTGGTCGTATCCAGGTTGACGCCGAAGCTGGAGAGGCACCGACGCCCGCTTGCAAGCCGACTCCAGACGCTCCGGTTTGAGCTGCTCATGCAGGAAGGGGTCCGCCTCGCCGCCGTCGACGAGGAGATCGTCGACGCGCCGTCCGGCCTCGATCAGGGCGCACGAGTCGTGGGCCGCCCAGGTGGACTCGTCAGGCCCGAGGTAGCTCCGAAAGGCCTTCCGACCCCACGGACAGTCCATGGGGGCGCAGACGGGCGCGAGCGCCGACACACTGCGAAAGCGCCCGGGGTTCTTCAGCGCGAAGGTGAGGGCACCATGCCCGCCCATGCTGTGGCCGGTGACCGCGACGCGCCGAGTGTCCACGGGGAACTCGCGCTCGATCAGCTCCAGGAGCTCGCCCAGGACGTAGTCCTCCATGCGGTAGTGCGACCGCCATGGCGGCTCGGTTGCGTTGACGTAGAACCCCGCCCCGCTTCCGAAGTCCCAGCTCTCGTGCTCCCCCGGCAGATCGAGCCCCCGGGGGCTGGTGTCGGGGGCTAGGAAGCCCATGCCGTGCTCGGCGGCGGCGCGCTGGACGCCGCCCTTCTCCGTCACGTTGGCGTGCGTGCACGTCAAGCCCGAGAGGTACAGGAGCAACGGGACACGCCGGTGCGCGGCCTCCTGCGGGAGGAACAGGCCGAAGGTCATGGGAGTGCTCGTCGTCGCGGCGTCGTGCCGGAACACGCCCTGCGTGCCGCCGAAGCTCTTGACCGTGCTGATCGTCTCCACGTCGCCTGGGTCCGCTAGCCGTACTGAACGACGCTCCGGATGGACTCGCCCCGATGCATCAGCTCGAAGGCCTCGTTGATGTCATCGAGGGGCATCGTGTGAGTAATCAGGTCATCGATGTTGACTCGACCCTCCATGTACCAATCGACGATGGTGGGGACGTCGGTCCGCCCTCGGGCGCCGCCGAAGGCCGTCCCTCGCCACACGCGACCGGTCACGAGCTGGAAGGGGCGGGTCGAGATCTCCTGCCCCGCGCCCGCGACGCCGATGATGACGCTCTCGCCCCAGCCCTTGTGGCAGCACTCGAGGGCCTGCCGCATGGTCTGGACGTTGCCGATGCACTCGAAGCTGTAGTCCGCGCCCCCCCTCGTGACATCGAGGATCGCCTCCACCACGTTGGCCTCGTTCTTCGGGTTGATGAAGTCGGTCATCCCGAAGGCGCGGGCTCGGTCGGCCTTGGCCTCGTTGATGTCGAGGCCGACGATCTGGGAGGCGCCGACCATCCGGGCGCCCTGGATCACGTTGAGCCCGATGCCGCCGAGGCCGAAGACGACCACCCGGGAGCCCGGCTCGACCTTCGCCTGAAAGACGACCGCACCGATGCCCGTTGTGACACCGCAACCGATGTAGCATATCTTGTCGAACGGCGCGTCCTCACGCACCTTCGCCACGGCGATCTCCGGTAGGACCGTGAAGTTGGAGAAGGTCGAGCACCCCATGTAGTGCTGGATCGGCTTCCCGCCCTGCCGGAAGCGGCTGGTTCCATCGGGCATCACGCCCTTGCCCTGCGTGGCCCGGATTCGCTGACAGAGGTTCGTCTTCGGGTTCAGGCAGAAGTCGCACTCCCGGCACTCCGGCGTGTAGAGGGGGATCACGTGGTCGCCGGGCCTGACGCTGCGGACCTCCGGCCCGACGTCGCGCACGATGCCCGCGCCCTCGTGGCCGAGGATCGTGGGGAAGGCGCCCTCCGGGTCGTCCCCCGACAGCGTGAACGCGTCGGTGTGGCATACCCCGGTGGCCATGACCTCGACCAGGACCTCGCCCGCCTTCGGGCCTTCGAGATCCACCGTCTCGATCGTGAGTGGCTTCCCCGCGCCGTAGGCGACGGCCGCGCGTGTCTGCATGGCTCCTCCTCGATTCAGGTAGGCACGGGCCACAACGCGGATCAAGAGCGGCACGGTGTTTTTAGTGATCGGAAGACGGAGCAGGCCCATTTAGGCCTACAAGACGGCCGTTTACTCGTTAGTGCAGTGCGTCAGAACGGTCGTGCAGGGCGTCATTTTGAAGCGCATGCTCGACTCCCGGAAATGCGATGACACTGGTCGGTCGGTGACCTCCCGCTCCGCTCATCGCGCGCCGCGGCCCGGAGGGCAGCCTGGCGAGGACTGGTACGCGCTCCCGATCGGGGGCAGATCGCCCCTGGAAAGGGAGGTCCCTCATGTTGTCCGGGAAGAGCCGACGCCGCGGGGTGGGCGCCGACGAGCTCGAGCGCCTCGACGCCACTGCCCTGGCCGAGCTGGTGGCCCGGCGCGAGGTCACACCGGAGGAGCTCGCGACGCGGGCCGTCGCCCGGCTGGAGGCGGTGCAGCCCGCGTTGAACGCCGTGGTCCACCGCTTCGACGTGGAGCGGTCGCTGGCCGAGATGCCGGAAGACGGTCCCTTTCGCGGCGTGCCGTTCCTGTTCAAGGACGAGCTCGAGGTCGCGGGCCGACCGATGACCCTCGGCTCCCGGCTCCTCGCGGGGTACCGCTCGAGCACCACCCATCCGCTCGCCCGGCGGATGCTCGACGCGGGTCTGGTGCCCCTCGGGCGCACCAACATGAGCGAGGTCGGCCTCCTGCCGACGACGGAGCCCCACGCCTACGGCCCCACGCAGAACCCGTGGCGCCTCGGGGCGTCCCCGGGCGGTTCGAGCGGGGGGTCGGCCGCGGCGGTGGCGGCCGGGGTCGTGCCTCTGGCCAGCGCCGGCGACGGCGGGGGCTCGATCCGGATCCCGGCCTCGGCCTGCGGCCTGGTCGGCCTCAAGCCGAGCCGGGGGCGCCAGCCCATGGGCGTCGACGACCCGCCCCAGGGGTTCGTCGTGCACCACGTCGTCACCCGGTCGGTCCGGGACGCCGCGGCGCTGCTCGACGCGACCGCGGGCGGCCACGCCGGTCGCTGGTCCCTCCCGAGACCCAGGGAGCCCTTCCGGGACAGCGTCGAGCGGGACCCCGAGCCCCTGCGCGTCGCGATGACGTTGTCCGGCTTCGCCGGCGAGCGGATCGATCCGGAGGTCCGGGAGGTCGTGGCGCGGACGGCCCGCCGGCTCGAGGCCCTCGGCCACCGGGTCGAAGAGGTCGACGCTCCGATCGAGCCCGCGCCCTTCGCCCAGGCCTTCCGGATGCTGTGGTGTGCGGCCGCAGGGGTGTTCCTCCGGATCGCGGAGCGCGAGGCCCCGCTCCCCGACTGGGTGCGCCCGCTGACCCGGCGGCCGGGGGTGTTCCGCGCCCTGACCGCCCTGCCGCTCCGGGGCGGTCCGGTGGTCGAGCCCCTCACGCGGCGCCTCGCCGGCCTCGAGGCGAGGCTCCGGCCGAGCGACCTCTGGCTCGCCCAGCTCGCGATGGAGGAGGACGCGGAGCGCCTGCGGGGCTTCTTCGGCGACCACGATCTGTGGCTGACCCCGACGCTCACGCGCCCGCCGCCGAAGGTCGGCGAGCTCGACCTCGACGCCTCGGACGACGAAGTCGAGCGCCAGCTGTTCGGGCTCGTCGGCTTCACCCCCGTGGCGAACGTGACGGGCCTGCCGGCCCTCTCGGTTCCGGCGGGGCAGTCCTCCGAGGGGCTGCCGATCGGGGCGCACCTGCTCGCGCCCATGGCGCGCGAGGACCGGCTGCTCGCGATCGCTGCGCAGCTCGAGCGAGCCCACCCATGGCCGCTCCTGGCCCCGCTCGCCCCGACGCCGGCCAGCGGAGGCGCGGGTCCTGCGCCGGGCGGCGCCGGCGGGCTCGCGTGAGCCTAGGGTTCGCCCATGAGCGATACCGCGTGGCAGCTCGCCGTGCTGGTGGCCTCGGCGGTCGGGGGCTTCTTTCCCCTGGTCCTGCTCGTGTGGATCCTCCGCCTCCCCGCTGACGCTCGCGCGGGCGCGGACAGCCGGGCCAAGCCTCCGGACGTCAGCGGAGACCCGCCAGGATCGTCCGCACGCCGTTCTCCGCCGCCGCGTTCGCGGCCTCGTCGAACATCGGCGCGCCCCGATGCGTGAAGCCGTGCTGGGCGCCCGGGTGCAGCGCGATCTCGACGTTGCCGTGCCCCTGGAGCGCAGCGCGGATCCGGTCGACCTCCTCCACCGGGATCGAGCTGTCCGCGCCGCCGAACTGCAGGCTCAGGGGGCAGCGGATCCGCTCTGCGAGGTGCGCGAGCTCGCCGATCCCGCCGCCATGCCACGTCGCCGCCCCGTCCACCCGGCCATCGGCCGCCGCGCGCCAGGCGTACCTGCCTCCGAAGCAGATGCCGACGGCGACGAGCTTGCCGTTGCACCCGGGCTGACGCCGAACGTGGTCGATCAGCGAGCTCAGGTCCCCGTAGCAGCCGTCGGGGTCGGTCGCCTTGGCGCGGGCCATGGCCCGCGGCAGCTCGTCGGGGCCCACCGGGCCCGGGTCGACCCGGTGGAAGGGGTCGAGGGCCGCCGCGAGGACGCCGGCCGCGGCGTACTCGTCGAGGCGAGTGCGGATCTCGTCGGTCACGCCGAGGATCGCGGGGACGATCACCACCGCGGGGCCGAGGGCGTCGGGGGCGGCGAGGGCGATCGGGATCGAGGTGCCGTCGGGAGCGGGGACGGATGCGTCGGTAGCCATCGCCGTTAGCATGGCATGTCCGGCCTCCGATCTTCGTCCCCCTCGTGGGGCTCGCGGTAGGTAGGCTCGGCGTGTGGAGCGGCCGGTTCTACTGCTCGATACCTACAGCCTGTTCTACCGGGCCTTCCACGCGCTCCCGCGGATGACCACGGCGGCGGGGGAGCCGACGAACGCGCTCTACGGGTTCAGCGCGCTGCTGCTCAAGCTCCTCCGGGAGGAGCGGCCCCCCGCCCTGGCCTTCGCCCTCGATACGCCCGGGGACACGTTCCGGCACGAGGTCTACCCGGCCTACAAGGGGACGCGGGAGCGGGTCCCGGCCGAGCTCGCGGAGCAGCGTGGGCGGCTCCGCGAGCTCCTCGACGCGACCCAGGCGCCCGCGCTCCAGGCGCCCGGCTTCGAAGCCGATGACGTGCTCGCGACGCTCGCCTCGACCCTCGCCGCGCGAGGGACAGCCTGCCTCGTGGTCAGCGGCGATCGGGACCTCCTCCAGATCGTCGGGCCGGGGACGGACGTGCTGTTCGTCGGGCGCCGCGGGCAGCCGCACGTGCGCTACGACGCGGCGGCCGTCGAAGCCCGGTTCGGCGTCTCCCCGGAGAGGCTCCCGACCGTGGTGGCGCTGATCGGCGACCCCGCGGACAACCTCCCCAAGGTGCCGGGGGTCGGCGTGAAGACCGCGTCCGCGTGGGTGAGGGCGTACGGGGACATCGACGGGATCCTCGCCCACCTCGTCGAGCTCCGGCCCGCGCGGTTCCGGGAGGTCCTCGACGGGCGCCGGGACGAGCTGCGGCTCCACGAGGGCCTCGCGACCCTCGTGAGGGAGGTGCCGCTGCCGCGCGGCGAGCCGGTCCGCGCGCTGACCCGGGCGGCCACCACCAGGCTGCGAAGAGTGTTCGAGGGGCTCGAGTTCCGCAGCCTCCTGCCTCGCCTCGACGCGCTGTCCGAGCTCGGGTAGCTCGCCGCACGGCGGCCGCGGCGCCTTGCTCGGCGCGGCGCGCGGCCCGACAACGGTAGGCGTGACCCCTGCTTCAGGGCCCGACAACGCGCGGCGCGACCGCTTCGAGCTCGGCGCGATCCGCAGCCTGCTCCCCTACCTCTGGCCCCGAGGGCAATGGGGCCTGCGCGGGCGGGTCGTCCTGGCGCTGCTGTGCCTCGCGGCGGCGAAGGGCGCGACCGTCCTCGTCCCGATCCTCTACAAGCAGGCCGTCGACCGGCTCTCCGGGGACCTCGGCCCTGTGTTCCTGCCGGTCTGGATCATCGTCGCCTACGGGATCGTCCGCGTGCTGTCCCTCGCCTTTCGACAGCTGCAGGACGCGGTCTTCGCGCGGGTCGCCCAGCGCGCGATCCGCCAGGTGGCCCTCGAGGTGTTCCGGCACCTGCACTCGCTCGCGCTGCGCTTCCACCTCGAGCGGCAGACGGGGGGCCTCAGCCGCTCGATCGAGCGCGGTACGCGGGGCATTCAAACGCTGCTCAGCTTCTTCCTGTTCAACATCCTGCCCACCGCCCTCGAGCTGGTGCTGGTCACGACGATCCTCTGGTCGATGCTCGACGCGACCTTCGCGCTCGCCACCGTGATCACGGTCGTCGCGTACGTGACCTACACGATCCTCGTGACCGGCTGGCGCCTGAAGTTCCGCCGGCGGATGAACGAGGAGGACAACAGGGCCAACACGAACGCGATCGACAGCCTCCTCAATTACGAGACCGTCAAGTACTTCGGCAACGAGGAGCACGAGGCCGCCCGCTACGACCAGTCCCTTCGCCGCTACGAGGAAGCGGCGGTCACCAGCCAGGCGTCGCTGTCGCTCCTCAACGTCGGGCAGTCGGCGATCATCAGCGCCGGCCTCACGGTCGTCCTCTACATGGCCGCCGATGGGATCGTCCAGGGCCGGCTGAGCCTCGGCGACTTCGTCCTCGTCAACACCTACCTCCTGCAGCTCTACCAGCCGCTGAACTTCTTCGGCTTCGTCTACCGCCAGCTCAAGCAATCGCTGGTCGACATGGAGAAGATGTTCGGCCTCCTTCGCGAGAACCGCGAGGTGGAGGACCGGCCCGGCGCCCTCGCCCTCCGGGTCGGGGAGGCGACCGTCCGCTTCGAGCACGTCTCCTTCGGCTACGACCGACGCCGGCCGATCCTCGAAGACGTGTCCTTCGAGCTGCCCGGCGGGACGACCCTCGCCGTGGTGGGGCCGAGCGGGGCTGGCAAGTCGACCCTGGCCCGCCTCCTCTTCCGCTTCTACGACGTCGACGCAGGACGCGTGACCATCGATGGCCAGGACCTGCGCGCCGTGACCCAGGCATCCGTCCGCCGCGCGCTCGGCATCGTCCCGCAGGACACCGTGCTGTTCAACGACTCCCTCCGCTACAACATCGCCTACGGTCGCCCCGGCGCGTCGCCGGAGGAGGTCGCGGAGGCCGCGCGGCTGGCCGAGCTCCACGCGCTCCTCGGGGACCTGCCCGACGGCTACGACACCCTCGTGGGCGAGCGCGGCCTCAAGCTCTCCGGAGGGGAGAAGCAGCGGGTCGCGATCGCCCGGACCGTGCTGAAGGACCCGCCGATCCTGATCTTCGACGAGGCGACGAGCGCCCTCGACACCCACACCGAGCGGGCCATCCAGGCCAACCTCCGCGCCGTCAGCCGCGGCAAGACCACCCTCGTGATCGCCCACCGCCTGTCCACGGTGGTGGACGCGGACCGGATCCTGGTCCTCGACGGTGGCCGGGTCGCCGAGGTGGGCACCCACGACGAGCTGCTCGCGAAGGGGGGCGCCTACGCCCGCCTCTGGGCCCGCCAGGCGGCGGACGAGCCCGTGTCGGTCGCCGAGGACATCGCCCCGAGCGCGCGCGCCGCGCCGGGGGATCGGGCCGCCGCCGCGCCCCGGTCCTGACCCGTCCGTGGCCGACCCCCGAGGTGCGCTCGGTCCCGGCCACGCCCGGCCCGAGCCGCCCCAGAGTGAGGTAGGGTAGCCGCCTCGTGCGCGACGATGAGTCATCGAAACCAGGCAGCGCGGCGGCCGAGGCCTGGTCGGACGCCGACCTGGACGAGCTGCTCGGCAGAGCGCCGGAGCTCCACGAGCCGGCGCTGGCCCTCGGGCCGCTCCCGCCCACCCTGGCGGAGGCCGATGAGGAGACGGCACACCGGGTCGCGCGCGACGCGGAGGCGCGCTTCGCCCTGGCGTTCCCCCCGGACGGCGCCGGAACGGCGAGGGCGCGGGCCGCGCTGCAGGCCGTGGCGGATCGACGAGCGAGGCGTCGTCGGTGGCTGGTGGCCGCGGCCGCAGCGGCGGCCGTCGCCGCCGCGCTACTCCTCTGGGTGCGCCCGGACGCCCCGGCGGCCCCGGGTGAGCTCTACGTGCTCGAGGTGCAGACCCGCGGCATCCGGGAGGTGCGGGGCGAGCGGCCGGGGGCCGGGGCCGACGAGGTGCCCGTGGTCGTGCCCTACAGCGAGGTCCGGCTGCTCCTGCGACCGGCGCGGCAGGTGACGGGGCCCAGGCCCGACGTCGCGCTCTACGCGGTGGGGCCTCACGGGGAGCTCCGGGCAGGGGGGCCGGGCGCGATTCACCGGCGGCGGAGCGGGGCGGTCCTCCTCGAGGCCGGCGCCGGCGACCTCTTCGGGAGCACCTCCGGCCTCTGGACGATTCACGTGCTGATCGAGCCGGCGGGGAACGCCGAGACGGGCTCGGAGCTGGCCGACCTCGACGCACGGCGGCGGTTCACCGTGCAGCACTGGTACATGGCGGACCCCGATGGCGAGGACACGGAGCCCCCGGCTCCCGCCCGATGATCGACGAGCGACAGGACCGTCGCGAGCAGGAGCGGCGCCTCGTCCTCGCCGCCCTCGACGGGGACGGCGAGTCGATCCGCCGCCTCGCGGACCTCCTTCAACCCGTGATCCGCCGGCGCGTGTACCGGCGCCTCAGCGTCGGGGGCCGCCAGTACCTCGACCAGGTCGAGGACCTCGTTCAAGAGGTCTGGGTGACGCTGACGCGTCGGGACGGGAAGGTGCTCCGCGACTTCGACCCGGCCAAGGGCGGGCTGAAGAACTGGGTGGGGCGCGTCGCGGAGACCACGGTCTGGAACTTCCTGCAGAGCGAAGGCGCCATCAAGCGAGGGGGGCATGCGGCGCCGGCGGGAGCAGAGGCCCTCGATCTCGCGGCGTCGGGCGACGCTCCCCCCGACCGGCGGGCCGAGAGCGCCGAGCTGCTGACGCGGCTGGCCGAGCACCTCGACGCCGTGCTCCCCGCCCGCGGTCTGCTGGTCTTCCGCTACACCTTCACGGACCGTCTGACGCCGGCGGAGGCGGCCGAGGTCCTCGGCGTCAACCTCCAGGTCGTCTACAACTGGCAGCATCGGATCCGTAGCGAGGCGCGGGCCTTCCTCGCGAAGGAAGGCATCGAGCCCCCGCGTTAGCCAGGGCACATGTCCCCCGCGCCGGGCGTGCGAAATCCAACAGCTCGGCGGTCAGGCGCAAACAGGATCGCGCCCGGCCTCAGTAGATCGCTTGCGAAAGGCCCGCGTCGAGGTCTGGCGTGGCGGCAGCCGTGACTCAACCTACCTTCGAAAAGATCGACGCCATCCTGCAGCAGGTGCCGGAGCTGGACACCGCTCCGGCGTCCCTGCGGGACGAGGACCTCGACCGGTTCTGGCGGGACGACCACATCGCCGGCCGCATCGCGCGCAGCCCGGCCGCGCGGGTGCGGCTCCGGGAGCGCCGGCAGCGCCAACGCTGGCGCCGCACCGCGGCGCGGCGGCTCGCATGGACGGGCGCGATGGCGGCGGCCGCGGTCCTCGCGCTCGTCTGCCTCCCCCTCCTGGAGCCCGCTTCCTCCCCGACGGTCCCCGAGTACCGCGCCGATCCCATCGAGGGGGCGCTCCGCTCCAGCCGCGGGGGTCCCGCCTCGGCGTCGCCGGAGGTCGGGAGCTCCTCCGGCCCCCTTCCCGTCTTCGCCCCTCACGGACGGCTCACGTTCCGCGTGCGTCCCGAGGCCGCGGTGCCCAGGGAGGAGATCTTGGTGGAGGCGTGGGCCGCCGGCCCCGGCGGGACCCGTCGGCCGCTGGCGCCGACCGTCCGCGGGAGCGGGGTCGTGGAGATCCGCTTCCTCGCTGCCGACGTCTTCGACCGGCCGGGGCCGTGGACCGTCTCGGTCGACATCCTGCCGCGGGCTGCCCCGGCGGGCTCGGCCGCGCAGAGCTTCCGGGCCGCCGTTCGCTACACGACGGGGCCCGAGTGACGGACCGTGGCCGCCACGCCACGCCCGAGCCCAGCGAGAAAAAGGAGCACGAGCGCTCTGAGTACACCCAGGGGAGGGGGCCACTGGGCGAGCCTCGTGCCCCTGGCGAGTGACACCATGACCGCTCTAGACGCCGACGATGTAGCTCGTGCCGCGGCGGACGCCGAGGCCGACCAGACCCTCGACACGCCGCGGTCGAGCCCGACCCGCCAGCCCCGCGGGGGCCGCCTCGCCGAGAGCGGCACCGTGCGACGGCGCGGTGTCCAGATCGCCGGCTACCGCCTCGAGGAGATGATCGGCGAGGGCGGCGCGGCGACCGTGTTCCGCGCCACCCGCGATGGGAGGGCCTACGCGGTCAAGCTCTTCCGATGGCCGATGGAGCGGACCGACCTTCGCTGGCGTCGCTTCGAGCGGGAGCTGCGGGTCGGCATGACCCTGCGCCACCCGGCCCTCGTCCGCGTGCACGACTGGGCCCTCTACCGGGAGCGACCGTTCCTGGTGATGGACCTGCTCGAGGGGCGCACGCTCAAGCGGCGGCTCGAGCAGGAAGGGCCGCTCGACCTCGTCGCGGCGCGCGGCGTGCTGGCGCCCCTCGTCGAGGCTCTCGACCTGGCCCACGCGCAGGGCATCGTGCATCGGGACGTCAAGCCGGAGAACGTGTTCCTGACCGACGGCGACGCGACGCCGCGGCTCCTCGACTTCGGGCTCGTCAGCTTCCTCGTCGAGGAAGGGGGCACGCTCGAGGGCCAGGCCCTCGGTACGCCTCGCTACATGCCTCCCGAGCAGTTGATCGACTCCCGTGGAGTCGGCCCCTGGAGCGACCAGTACGCGCTCGCCGCGACCGCGTACGAGATGCTCACGGGGCAGCCGCCCCATGTCGCGACCAACCTCATCGGCCTCCTCCTGGCCAAGCAGGAGCCGCCGTGGGTTCCCCAAAGCCTGCCGCCCTCGTGGCGGGCAGCGCTGCGGCGGGCGCTCGACCCGGACCCCGAGAATCGCTTCGGGAGCGTGGCCTCGTTCCTCGACGCCGCCACCGCGGGCCAGGGCCCTTTTCCGGCGGACGCCCCCGAGAGGGCGTAACGCCCGATCCGTTCGCGGGGAGCGTCGATCGGACCCGGCCCCGGATCAGCGTGAGGGGCCAGCGGACCTCGACCGGCGCCTCTGGCCAAGACGGGGTCAGGACCGCGCGGGCGTCCGCGGCCAGGTCGATCCCCGCCGCGGCCGCCTGCCGGGTCGCCGACCAGGTGTGCACGTAGGCGAGCATCTGCTCGAGGGACCATCGACGCCGGATCGTGAGGGGTGGGGCGGGCAGCCGGTCGAACGGGAACGGCAGATCGCGATAGCCGCTCTCCACCCACTGCCGCTCCGGGGGCCACCATGGCGCGGCTCGCTCCCGCGTGAAGGCGCCCAAGCGTGCGTCGAGGTCGCCGGGCAGCCGGGGCGGGCCATAGGTGAGGAGGCCCAGCAAGCCGTCCGGCCTCACGACGCGACGGACCTCTGCATAGAACGTCTCGAGATCGAACCAGTGGGCGGCTTGCGCGGCGACCACGAGGTCGACGCTCCCGTCGCCGGCCGGGAGCCGCTCGGCCGCCGCGCGGACGTAGCGCACCCTCGGGTGCGCTGGCGCTCGCTCGAGCTGGGCTGCGCTCGGGTCGCACGCCAGCACACGGCGGACGCGGGTCGAGAGCAGCAGGCTGAGCTGACCGGACCCGCAGCCGACGTCGAGCGCAAGCGCGACCGGTGGGGAGCCGTCGAGCAGGGCGTCGACCGCCTCTCGCGGGTAGGTGGGCCGGGCCGACGCGTAGGCATCGGCGACGGGGGAGAAGTGGTCGCGAGGCATCGCGGGTCCGCCTCGCCAGGATGGACCGCGTCGAACCGGCTCGCTCGTCCTCTCGACACCGCTCAGGCGGTCCGGCTTGACCGTCGATCGAAGCCCGGGGACCCTCGGTCCCGTCTCTGTCGCCAACGGTCGACCAGGTCGCCGCCCCATGTTCTCGCGCTTCCTTCGCCTCCTCGTGGCGCCCCTGGCGCTCTCGACCGCCGCGTGCGGCGGCACCGTCGACGTGTCCGGGACCTATCGGCTCGACTTCGAGCGGGCGCCGGACGAGTGCGGGCTGGAGGTCTGGCCGGTCGGCGAACGGAACGAGGCGGTCGAGACCCTCGTCCTGCAAGCGGACGACGATCAGGTCCAGGTCGACATCGGGGCGGGGACGCCCCCGGCCTTCCTGCTCGTACCCGCGGGGGATACCGTCTTCGTGGGTGAAGCCTCGGGCGCGCGCGTCCGTGCCGACCTCGAGGGCTCGAGCGAGTTCTCCCGAGGCACCTGCACGTACCGCTGGGGCTTCGAGCTCGACCTGCGCCTCCAGGGCGACTGCTTCGAGGGCGACCTCGCCTGGGTTCCGGTCACCGACGGCGACCCGAGCTGCGGCCAGCTCGACGACTGCCGCAACACCCAGCTCGTCTCCGGGTGCCGCCCGCCGATGGAGCCCGAAGCGCCCTAGCGGGCCGCTAGACCTCCGCATCGGGGAGCGAGCGAGGGGTCTCGGCCATGGCGACGGGGGCCGCCGGAGCGGACCGCGGGGGCGCGCCCTCGATCTCGGCTCGCGCCGCGTCCAGCGCGCGCTCGAGCGCCCGCCGGACACCGAGCACCGCCTGGGTCGCGGCGGCCTCCGTGGCGCAGGACTCGAGGTCGCGGCAGCGGGACGACAGCTCGCTCGCGCCGATGCTCCCCGCGCTGCCGGCCAGCGTGTGCGCTGCCCGGGCCCACCCGTCGCGGTCCCCCGCCCGAACCGCGGCTTCCATGCTCCCCACGAGCCGCGGCCCGTCGGTCAGGAAGAGCGAGAGCACCTCGACCAGCGCGTCGGTCCCGACGTCCGCCGCGAGCTCCCGCAGGGCCTCGTAGCTCGGGCCGGCGAGGGCGGGCTCCCCGCGAGGGGGCTCCGGCGCGCTCGCGAGCTGGACGCGCTCGGCGAGCGGCAGGTAGCGCGACACCAGCGCCGCCAGGGCCCGCCGATCGACCGGCTTGGCGAGGTAGTCGTCCATGCCCGCGGCCAGGCATCGCTCCCGGTCCCCCGCCATCGCGCTCGCCGTCATCGCGGCGATCACGGTCCGGTGCTCCCCCCGCGCCTCGGCCTCCCGGATCCGCGACGTCGCCTCGTAGCCGTCCATGCGGGGCATCTGGCAGTCCATCAGGACGAGGTCGTAGCGCTCCCGCAGGGCCGCCCGGACGGCCTCGAGGCCGTTGCTGGCCACGTCCGCCTCCACGCCGTGGCGCGAGAGCAGGGCGACGGCCAGGCGCTGGTTGATCGGGTTGTCCTCGACGACCAGGACGCGGCCCTGCCGGGGCGGGGGCGAGCTCGGCTCCTCGCTCGCGCGGGCGTAGCGGGCGAGTGCATCGCCGCCCGGGGCCAGGAGGTCCTCGACCGCCGCCCGCAGCTGGGCCTGGCGCGGCGGCTTCGGGATCGCGAGCGCGCCCCGCGCCACGACCTCCGCGGAGGGGGTCCCCCACCCGCGCAGGAACAGCACGGCCACGTCGCGCCGGAGATGCGCGCGGAGCCCCGCCACCAGCGACCGTGGGGCCGAGCCGAGACGATCCGCGTCCACCACGAGGACGTCGGCGTCCGAGGGCTCGGCGGTCGCGAGCGGCCGGCGCGTCACGTCGGCGCCGAGGCGCCGCAGCGTTGCGCCCACCCCGTCCAGCGTCGGATCGTCGGCTCCGCCGAGAAGCGCGACCCGCACCCCATCCAGGTCGGCCACGCGCGGCGACGCCGCGGCCGGCCCGACCCGCACGGTGAAGCGGAACACCGAGCCCTGGCCCGGCCGGCTCTCGGCAGTGAGGCGGCCGCCCATCAGCGTGACCAGGCGACGGCTGATCGCGAGGCCGAGCCCCGTGCCGCCCTGCAGCCGGGTGCTCGAGCCGTCCCCCTGACGGAAGGCGTCGAACAGCGCGGGGAGCCGCTCCGGATCGATGCCCTGCCCGGTGTCGACGACCTCGACGCGGAGGCGCTCCGCCCCGTCGGCGTCGACCCGGACCGTGATCGCTCCCTCGTCGGTGAACTTCACCGCGTTGCTCAGGAGGTTGAGGAGCACCTGGCGCACCCGGCCGGGGTCGCCCCGGACGGCCACCGGCGCATCCGGCGCCACGACCCCGGCGAGCTCGAGGCCCTTGTCCCGCGCGACCTCGAGGAACAGGTCGAGGGCGTCCTCGACGATCGTGTGGACCGCGAAGTCCACCGGCTCGATCTCGAGGCGGCCGGCCTCGATCTTCGAGAAGTCGAGGATGTCGTTGATGATCGCGAGCAGGCTCTCCGCGCTCGCCCGCACGGTGCGGGCGTACTGGCGCTGCTCCGCGTTCAGCGGGGTATCCAGCAGCAGCCCGGTCATTCCGATGACCCCGTTCATCGGCGTCCGGATCTCGTGGCTGACGTTGGCGACGAACTCGGTCTTGGCGCGGCTCGCGAGCGCTGCGGAGGCAGCGAGCTCCTCGGCCTCCCGGATCCGGCGCAGGAGCTCCTCGCGGATCTCGTCCTGCGCGGCCGTCGTCCGGCGGACCGCCGTGACCACCCGCGCCGTCAGCGCGCCGACCGCCGCGATCGTGCCCAGGACCGCGCCCGCGACCGGCCCGAAGAGCTCCGGCCGGGCGGAGACCACCGCCCCGAGCAGGACCACGATGCCCGCGCTGGACACGACGGTGACGCGCGCCCCGACGAACGGCGCCGCCAGCGCCGGGGGGAGGGTGAAGAGGACGAGCAGGGCCTGAGCCTCGGCCGGGACGTCGGCCGCGATCGCCGCCAGCGCGAGGCCGCCGGCGAGAAGCACGCCATTCGTGAGGGCGGCCACCTCGAGGCGGACCCGCGTCGAGGACGCGAGGAGGCCCCCCGATCCGACGGCCACGGCGAGCAGCGCTCCGTCCACCGCGTCGGGCCCGTCGGCGTCCCCGAGCAGGAGCCGCAGCGCGAGGAGAGCCAGGGCCGACAGGGCCTGGCCCTGGAGGCTGCGGCGGAGGAAGGCAACGCGCCGCTCGCGAAAGGGGCGGAGCACGTTCGAGACCAACGGTCGGCCGAAGCGGATCTGTGGAAGGACCCCCCGACCCCCGACGCGCCGCTAGCGAGCCTCGGGCCCGGCCCCCGCGTCGTCGGTGCCCGTCGACCCGCGGTCGTCCCCGGGCTCGGGCGGGAACGTGCGGGCGCGCTCCAGCATCGCCGAGAGCTCGCTGACCTGGCGCCGCACCTGCTCGAGATCCGCCTGGGCCGCGTCGCGCTCGGCGCGGAGCTCCTCCAGCTCGGCCGCCGTCCGGTCGAGCCGGTCCTGGGCGCGGCGACGGACGTCGGTCTCCTGCGCGAGGGCCGCTTCGAGCTCGTCGGCGCGGCGTCGTAGCGCCTCGAGGGCCTCGCGGGTGTCCGCGAGCAGCAGCTCCGCCCGCGCCAGCGAGCTGGCCAGGGCCGCGCCGCGGTCCTCGGCCGAGCTTCGGCCCGCCTCGGCCCGGGCGAGCCGCTCGGCGAGGAGCGCCCGCTCGCGGCGGCTCGCCTCGAGCGCCTCGGCGGCGGCCTCCCCCGCGGCGCGCGCCCCCGAGAGCTGGCGGCGGGCCAGGACGAGGTTCCCCTCGGCGCCGCCCAGGCGCGCGGCGAGGTCGCGGCGGCTCATCCGGCTCGCCTCGTACTCGCGGCGCAGACGGGCCTGGGTGGCCTCGAGGCTCCGGCGCTGATCGTCGACGAGCCTCAGATCGGCCCGCGCGTCGGCGGCGTCGGCCCGAGCCCGGCGGGCGAGCACCTCCTGGCGGTCGGCCCGGTAGGCGAACGCGAGGACGACCACCGCGAACAGGCTGACCAGGGGGACGAGCCAGCGGATCGCCCGCATGCGTTGCCGCCGCCGCTCCTCGGGCCGGGTCAGGACCGCCAGCTCCTGGGCCAGCGCCTCCGCGGATGGCCGCTCCCGAGGGTCGTGGCTCATCCAGCGGGCGAGGGGCCGGCGGAGGAACCGAAGCCGGCGGGAGCGAAGGGTCGGCGGCGCGGCGACCGCGCGGTCGGCGAGGAACATGCGCATCTCGCCGGGCGCCACGTCCTCCTGGGTGCTCGGCTCGAGCGCGTTCCGCAGCGTCAGCGCGAGGGCGAACACGTCGGCCGCCGGCCCGACCTCGGGCCCGCGCTTGCTGCCCTCGAGGAGGAACCGCGCCGCGACCTCCGGCGCGAAGTAGAGCGGCGTGCCCCCCACCATCGCGTCGGGGCTGTCCGCGGCGACCCCGAGGTCGATCAGGACGGGGAGCGTGTCCTCGGTGCCGGGCAGGCGCGTCAGCAGGATATTGTCCGGCTTGACGTCCTGATGACGGATCCCGGCCGCGTGCAGCGCGGCGAGGGCGCGGGCCAGCGGCTCGAAGATCCGGCGAGCCTCCGCGCGCTCCATCGGGCCCTGCGCGATCCGCTGCTCGAGGGTCTCGCCCTCGTACCACGGCATCACGAACCAGAGCCGCTCCTCGTGCCAGCCGTGGTCCTTGAACTGGACGAGGGACGGGTGGAAGACGGCCGCGTTCATCCGGAGCTCACGAAGCGCGGCGCGCCGCGACGTGACCGTCGGGCTCGGCTCGTGGAGCAGCTTGAGGGCCACCACGTGCCCCTCGACCTCGGCGTCCTCGGCCCGGTACACGTCGCCGAAGGACCCGATGCCGACGCGCTCGAGGACCCGATAGCGGTCGCCGACGAGCGTGCCCTCGGGCAGCGGCTCCGGCTCCGGCTCGTCGTCCGGTCCGAGCTCGTCGTCCGGTCCGAGCTCGTCGATCCACGACCGGCTCAGCGCGAAGGCGCGACCGAACAGCTCGACGTAGGTTCGCGCGGGGTCGGGCGCCTCGGTGCCCAGGAGACGACGGGCGCGGGCCTGCGCGGTGTCGAGCGCGAGCTCGACGCGGTCCGCAGGCCACTCGAGCACCGTCGCGATCTCCGGGACCGCGAGGCGGCGCGCGTGACGCAGCTCGAGGAGCTCGAGGTCGTCGGGGCCCAGGCCCCGTCGCAGCTTCGCCGCGGGCCCCTCCCGCTCGGCGAAGCGCACCCGCCCCGCGGGGCGTCCTGCCCGGTGCACGTGGACGACCATCCGCCGGGCCATCCGGTAGAGGCGCGCCCGGGGGCCCGGGGCCTCCATCAGATCCTCGGGTGGGCGCTCGCGGATCTTGGCGAGCAGCGCCTTCAGCGCGCGGCGGGCGTCGCGGCGGTCTCCGAGGCGGAGCAGCAGGTAGGCCTCGACCTCACCGACGGCGGGACCGAAGATGCGGTCGGGGCAGGTGCTCCGGACCTGGGAGCTCCGTTGGGTGCTGCGGGCCGGATCCGAGGGGCGATGTCGCCGGCTGCTCGAGGTACGCATGTGTGCGACAAAATAGTACCTCCGCCCACCTCGGCCGCCACAGAAATCGTCGCGCGGCGCGCATCGCCAGAGGGTGTCGAAGCCTACGCTCGCCCGCCCCCCGGTCTTCCCGGCGCCGGGGTCGGGGGGCGCGCCGCGGGGACGGCTCAGCTCCAGCCGTAGAGGGGGCAGAGCAGGCGGAGCAGGGCGAAGACGATCCCCGTCGCGATCCCGTTCAGGATCAGCCCCGTCACGATCATCGTGCCCTGCGAGACCCGGCCCGTGCTGTAGGCGATCGCGTTCGGCCCGGTGGCGATCGGCAGCATGAACGCACAGCTAGCGGCCAGCCCGACCCCGAGGGCCGGGGGCACCGGGGAGACGCCGAGCTCGGCGGCGATCGACACCGCCAGGGGGACCAGCATGCTGGAGCTCGCCGTGTTCGAGCAGACCTCGGTGAAGAACACGGTGAACAGGATGCTGAACGCGGTCAGCGTCCAGAGCTCCCGGATCCCGGTCAGCTCGACGAACGCGCCGCTGATCGCGCGAGCGAGTCCGGTGTCGACGAGCTGGGTGCCGCGGGCGAGGCCCCCGCCGAACAGCAGGATGATGCCCCAATCGATCCGGGTGGCCTGGCGCCAGGTGAGCGCCCGGCCGCCCCGACCGTCGGGGATCAGGAAGAGCGTGCTCGCGGCGAGGACGGCGACGACGCCCGGGTGGAGCGCCCTCCGGAGGGCGTCCGCGAAGGGCAGGTCGAGGGCGCGGCAGACGCCGGGCACCACCCAGCCGACCACGGCGAGTCCGAACGCGAAGGCGGTGGCGAGCTCGCCCTGGCTCCAGGGGCGCCCGCCGGCGGCGTCGTCGTCCCCGCTGGCCGTGACCACCTCCGCGGGGGGCGGGAAGAGCCAGCGGGTGACGACGTAGATCGCCACGGCGAGGGACAGACCGGTCGGGACGCCGATCATCATCCACTCGAGGAACCCGAGGCTCGGGCCGCCGCCCTCCGCGAGGACCCCGACGGCGATCAGGTTCGGGGGGCTTCCGACGAGGGTGCCGAGCCCGCCGACCGAGCACCCGTAGGCGACGGCGAGGAGGCTTCCGCGGCCCGCCACGGGGCCCGGGCCGACCATGCTGAGGAGGATCGGCACCAGGATCGCGGTCGTGGCGGTGTTCGAGATCCACATCGAGAGGACGCCGCCCGCGATCATCATGGCGACGCGGACCCGCCCGAGCCGCCCCCCGACCCACGCGTGGCCCCCCACGGCGCGGGCGATCCGTCGGTCGAGGCCGTGCACGCTCATCGCCTCGGCGATGAAGAACCCGCCGACGAACAGATAGAGGAGCGGCGCCGCGTAGTGGCGGAACGCCTCGCTGGCCGACGTGACCCCGGTGACCGTGAGGAGCGGCGCGATCAGGAGCGCCGTGGCGGCGATCGGGATCACCTCGCTCACCCAGGCGAGGAGCACCGCGGCGAACACGGCCGCCAGGCGGTGGGCGCCGTCCTCGAGGGGGAGGGGGGCGAACCAGAGGACCGTGAAGACCGCGGGCGCGCCGACGGCGCCGATCAGGATGCGGAGGCGGCTCAGCGAGGTCACGGCAGGTCGAAGGGAGGCCGCCGGGGCACGGGAGCGGCACACCCGGGTCGAGGCGGCACACCCTACCGGCACCGCGGCCCCGAGGCGACGGTGGTGTGGGGCGGCGTGGACGAGCGCTTCGGCGAGGAATGCTCACCCGGGGACGACCATCGATGGCATGGTCTGCGCTTACGGACCGGTCACTCATGTGCGGCAGGAGAACGAACGCGGAACTTGCGAGGCGAGGGCGGGTGCTCCAGGGTCGGCTCATGCTGGGCCGACCTGGACGAGGGGCGGCCCTCGCGGCCGGCCTGGCGGTGGCCGCCCTGACCCTCGGGGCGGGCTGCGCCGAGCCGACGCAGGGCCCGACCGACGAGGCGGACGAGGGCGAGGCCCTCGGCGCGGGCCACCCCCCGGTGCCCGCGGCGCCGCCGGACCCGGAGCCGCCCCCCCTCCTCGAGCCCGTGCCCTACTGGTCCGACGGACGGGCGGAGGGGGAGGTCGACGCGGCGCGGGCGGCCGACGAGGGCTTCGTCGCGCTCGACCTCGGCGAGAGCTGGACGCCCTACCTCTTCACGGAGCGGGACGGCCCCGACGGCGAGCGCATCCCGCACGGCTACCGGGCGACCTACCTGGCCCTCGCGCGCGGCGAGCACCCCGACGACCACCACGGAGCCCGCGCCGAGCGCGACAAGTACCTCGAGCTGTACGGCATCCCGCCGACCCTCGGCCTCCTGCGCGCCCGCTTCCAGCGGGCGATGAGCCTTCCGTGCGCCGCGGAGCTCGACCTCGAGCCTCTGCGCGCCTTCGACGACTTCGCGGCCTACACCAGCAACCCATCGGCCCAGCGCCGGGGGCGCGCCTTCGACCGCCTCGAGCGACAGGTCGGGGCCCTGGTCGAGGCGCAGGACGTCCCCAGCGAGGCCGAGCTCGACGTGGAGCGGCTGAACGGACGAGCCGCTCGCACGCTCCAGGACTACCGCCGCAAGCGACCCCGCCACGCGGCGATCCGCGCAGCGCAGGACCGGCTCGAGTGCGAGGGCTACTTCGAGGGCAAGGGCCGCTACCAGCGCGGGGCCTTCGACTGGGCGACCCACGAGGCGCTCGCCGAGTTCGAGCGACGCCACCGGATCTACGGCTGGGGCTACCTCGGGCGGGACACCCTCGAGGCCCTGCGCGAGACCCCGGCCGAGCTCGAGCGGCGCGCGGTGATCCGGGTGCTCACGGAGCGCGCGATGCACGCGCTCGGCGTGCTCGAGGACGGCACCGCGCCGCCGTCGCAGGGCGGCGAGGCCCGCGTGTACCGCGACGTCGACGGCCAGGTGCGGACGGTCCCGAACCTCGAGGCCGAGCTCCGGGCGCGGGTGGTCGACGCCTTCGGCCTCCAGACCCCGGAGTCGACCCTGGCGTTCCTCGAGGGCCTCGGCGAGCTCGTCCCCGGCGAGCCGCACGTCGTGGCCTTCGACGCCCCGGAGCTGCCCCCGTACTACGGCGACGACATGGAGATCCGGGCCGTGATCGACCGCGGGGACATCTGGTACGAGTTCCCCTACGGCCCGGACGGCACCGAGCGTCCCCAGCCGGTCGAGCGCCGGCCGCGGATCACGATCTATGTCGAGCACGCGGACCAGCGGATCCCGATCGCCCGCTACGGCACGACGGTCGGCGGGTGGCGGAGTGAGGTGATCGATGGCGTCTCGATGTGGCGCTACAAGAACTCGCCCCCCGGCCGCCGCATCTGGCGCAGGATCCTGTCCGCGCCGGTGTGGTTGCCGCCGGAGTCGACGCCGGCGCGGGACCTGCTGACGCGCGGCCGACGCCCCCGGATCAACTACCACGAGACCGGCCCGAGCTACGCGAGCGCCTACGGGCTCGTCGCCGCCTACCACCTGATGTACCGGACAGGGCCGGAGGGCGAGATCGTCGACGGGGGCGACGAGGGCATCCGGACCCACGGCTCCGTCGACTACATGAGCATCATGCGGCGGCACTCCCACGGCTGCCACCGGCTGCACAACCACATCGCGGTGCGGCTGATGAGCTGGGTGCTCGCCCACCGGCCCCATCGACGGGTCGGCCACGTCCCCCACGCCTTCCGTCGGGAGCTCGAGCACGATGGGCGCACCTACGAGCTGGCGATCGACCAGGGCGGCTACGCCTTCGAGCTCGAGCGCCCGGTCCCGGTGGTCGTGCTGAACGGCCGGATCCGCGGCTCGCGGTCCACGCCGATCGAGATCGCCTTGCCCAAGTACGACAGGGACGTCGGCGCCTACGTGCTGCCGGACGGCGGGGCCGTCGCGATCGCCCGCAGTGGGCAGATGACCCCCCGGGTCCTCGACATGGGGAGGCCGGACGCCGCCGTCGACGCCGGCGCGGTCATGGACGACGTGTTCGGCGAGGCGCTCGGCGCGATGACGGGCCAGGCCGACACCGAGGCGGCGGCGCCGGTCGAGTAGCGGCGCCGCCCCCCACCCCGCCGGCGCATCACCCCTCGCGACGCGGGGCGCGCCGGCGGACGAGGCGAGGCAGGAACGCCGGCACCCGGCGCCGGTACGCCCGGTACGTCTCGCCGAGCTCGGCGATCAGGTCGCGCTCCTCGAACGGCGTGGCGACGACGATGTAGACGACGGTCGCGAGCCCGAACACGACGTGCCCGACGGTCAGGTGTGCGTGCAGGAAGGGCAGCAGCATCCAGCCGACGGAGATCGGGTGGCGGACCAGCCCGTAGAGCAGGCGCGCCGTGAAGCGCGGCTCCGCGGGGGCCCGCTCGAGCACCCGGTCCAGCGCCTGGCGAAGCCCGAAGAAGGCGAAGTGGCCGAAGTGGAAGGACGCCGCGACCATCATGGTCGCCGTGCCGAGGAACAGGGCGCCGAACGCCGCCCCCGGGGCGAGGCCCGGCAGGTGCCACACGGTGATCGGGATCGGCCGCCACAGCGCGACCAGCAGGGCGGTCATCCCCGCGGTCATGATGCAGTAGGTGGCCCGCTCGATCGCGGGGGGCACGAACCGCGTCCACCACCGCTTGAAGGCACGGCGGGCGGTCACGGAGTGGTGGAGGCCGAAGGTCAGGACGAGGCCGGCGTCGATCAGCGCCGCGACCCAGGGGCTCGCCACCGGGCCGTCGAGGATCGTCTTCGGGACCAGCACGCCGGCCAGGAATGCCAGCAGATAGGCCACCGAGCCCATCGCCAGCACGTAGCCGACCAGGGCGTAGGCGAGCTGCAGGGCGCTGACCGCGAGGGGCTCGCGGACGGCCAGGGCGGTCGCCTGGGTGGGAAGCGGGGGTAGGGGCTCTGAGCTCGGGCGCATCGGGTATCCTCCGTCGTCGGTGACGCGGACACCCTGCTTCGGCCGATGTGCGCCGCATGAGATGCCGATGAGAAGGCCATGAGAACGGCCCGCCCCCACGTCCGCTTCCTCGTCGACCGCGCGGGCGGCTCCGTCGCCTACGCGGTCCATGGGCATGGGCCGACGCTCGTCCTTCCGGCCTGGTGGGTGGGTCACCTCGAGAAGGACTGGGACCTCCCTGCGATGCGAGCCTTCCTGGAGGCCCTCGGGCAGGTGGCGACCGTGGTCCGCTACGACCGGCCGGGGGTCGGCCTGAGCGACCCCGCGCGGGGACCGCGCAGCCTGGACGAGGAGAGCGATCTGCTCGGCCGCGTCGTCGAGGCGACCGGGGCGAGGCGGGTCAGCGTGCTGGCGTTCTCGTGCGGCGGACCGCCGGCCGTCGCGTTCGCGGCCGCCCATCCGGCCCTCGTCGAGCGCTTGATCTTCTACGGCAGCTACGCCGACGGGCAGGCGCTGGCGCCGCCGGACCTCCAGGACGCGCTGTGCGGCCTCGTCCGGGCGCACTGGGGCGCGGGGGTGCGCACCCTGGCCGACGTGTTCGTGGCCGACGCCGGGCCCGAGCAGCGCGAGGACTTCACCGTGATGCAGCGCGCCGCCACCGACGCGGAGACGGCCGAGGCGGTCCTCCGGCTGACCTACGCGATGGACGTCCGCTCGCTCCTCCCGGAGGTGCGGGCCCCCACCTGGGTGGTCCATCGCCGCCGCGACCGGGCGGTGCCCTACGAGGCCGGCCGCGCCCTGGCCACGGGGATCGCTGGGGCGACCCTCATCACCCTGGAGGGCCGGATCCATCCCCCGTGGATGGGCGAGGACTCCGTCGCGGCCCTCGTCGACATCGTGCGCGGTGGCGCGCCGCAGGCCCTGGCCGCTTACCCATGCCGCCTCGACGCCGGGAACCGGGAGCTCCAGCGGGACGGCGAGGCAGTGCCGCTCACGCCCCTCGAGTTCGGTCTGCTGGCCGATCTCTTGGCCCACGAAGGGCGCGCCGTCGCGCGCGAGGAGCTGATCGAGCGGGTGTGGGAGCAGGCCACCGCGGGAAGCAACGTGGTCGACGCCGTCGTCCGGAGCGTGCGCCGCAAGCTCGGGCCCTACGCGCCGTCGATCGAGACGGTGAAAGGCCTCGGCTACCGGTTCCGGGGCTGGGTGCGGAAGGCCGGCCGGTGACGGCGACCCCTCCGTCGCGGCGTGCCTGCCGCCGTCGCCGGGAGCCGGCGGCTTGCACGGCCCGGGGTCCAGTGCGAGGTTTCGCCCTCAATCCGAGGGCCCGCCCCTCCGTCCTCCTCCGCCTGGCGGAGGCGATTGAGCTGGCAGGGCACGCGAGTGGACGATGCGTGCCTCACCTCGGTGCGCATGTTGTCCTTCGAGCTCCCTCCGCCCTGCAGCCGCTGGACCGGCGGACGTCCGAAGGTCGTCATGGAGGATCGCCGGTTTCCCCGGCGCTCGCAGTGGCTCCCCGAGGGAGCAAGAGAAAAGAAGAGGATTCGAGATGAGTAACCGACTGTTCGTGGGTGGCCTGAGCTGGAACACGACCGAGGAAGGCCTCCGCGAGGCCTTCGAGGCCTTCGGCGAGGTCACCGACGCCAAGGGCATCACCGACCGGGACACCGGCCGTTCCCGGGGCTTCGGCTTCGTCAGCTTCACCCGCGCGAGCGACGCCGAGCGCGCCATCCAGGAGATGGATGGCCGCGACCTCGATGGGCGCTCGGTCCGCGTGAACGTCGCCAACGAGCGTGGCGGTGGCGGTGGTGGTGGTGGTGGAGGCCGCGGCGGTCGCGGCGGCCGTTACTGAGCCGGCACAGGACCGAGCCTGGTCCCCGGTCGAGGCTCGGCCGGGGACCGTTGCCATGAGTGGACGCCGCTCGCGCCATGAGCGGTGACGACGAGCGCCCGGGCGACGAGCGCATCCCGTCGAGCTGGGCCCAGCGCGCCTGGCGAACCGGGCGCGTCGCCCTGTCCGCCGGCCGCCTCGCGGCCCGGCAGGCGCTCGGCACACGAGGCGCCGACCTCGAGGGCGTGGCCCAGCCCCTCGTCGAGCAGCTCGACGAGCTGAAGGGCCGCGCCATGAAGGTCGGGCAGATCGTCAGCTACCTGGACGTGCCCCTCGCGCCCGAGGCGCAGGGCGCCCTGGGGCGCCTCCAGGAAGGCCGTCGTGCGCTGTCCTTCGAGGCCCTGATGGAGGTCGTCGAGCGCTCCCTCGGGGCGCCGTGGCCAGACTTGTTCGACGCGATCGAGCCGGCGCCGGTGGCCGCCGCCTCGATCGGTCAGGTGCACCGCGGCGTGCTGCGCGGCCGGCCCGTCGCGATCAAGGTCCGCTACCCGGGCGTCCGGGATACGTTCCGCCGGGACCTCGGGGCCCTCGACCGCGTCGCGTCGCTCGCGTCCCTCGCTACCCAGGTGGACGGCCGGGCGCTCGTGCGCGAGCTGGCCGCGCGCCTCGAGGAGGAGTGCGACTACGCGCGCGAGGCGCGGATGCAGGCCGCCTTCGCCCACGCCTTCGCGCACTGGCCCGGCCTCACGATCCCCGCCGTCGTCGAGGATCGCACGAGCGACGAGGTGCTGACGACCGCCTGGGAGGACGGGCTCGACCTCGAGGCCTTCCGCCGCGACGCGGCGCCGTCGGTCCGCGCCCGGGCCGGCGCCCTCATGACGACCTTCGCCTACGAGGGCCTCCTCGTGCTCTGTGCGGTCCAGGCCGATCCGCACCCCGGCAACTTCCGCTTCCGGGCGGACGGCTCGGTCGTGTGCCTCGACTTCGGGTGCGTGCGGGCCTTCGATGACGGGTTGGTCCAGGCGCTTCGGGGGCAGGTGAGGAGCGTGCTCGACGACGACCGGCCCGCCTTTCGCGAGCACACCCGCGCCCTCGGCCTCGTCGGCGACGACGAGCGCTTCGACTTCGACCACTTCTTCGAGGCGAGCGCCCACCTCTACGCGCCCTTCCGCACGCAGCCGTTCCGCATCGACGCCGCCTTCGCGCGGCGGGGCTACGCCTACCACGGCCCGTCGAGCCCCAACGCGCGGCGGCTCGCGCTGCCGCCGGCGCAGATCTGGATCCAACGGCTCCAGTGGGGGCTCTGGTCGGTGCTCGGGCGCCTCGACGCCGACCTCTGGCTTCGTGACGTGCTCGATGACCTGCTCGCCCGCCCGGTGCGCCCGCTCCTCGGGCCGGCGGAGACGGTGTCCACCGATGGCCTCCCTGCACCCTGAGCACGGCGCGCGCTTCGTCCTCGAGCGCCTCGACGTGACGCCCGGCGCAGCGCGCTATCGGGTCCAGGTGTTCGGCCGGGAGCCTGCGCGCTGGGTCGGCGAGGCGACGATCGCCCGGCCGGCGGGGACGGTCTCCCGGGACGGCCCCGACGGGCTCCCGGCCTGGGCGTGCACGACCCTCGACGGCTTCCTCGCGACCCTGGCCAAGCGCCACGCCGAGGACGGCGCCTTCCCGGCCAAGCTCACCCGCTGGCGGGCACCACGGACCTGAGCGAGCGGGCTGCTGCTCAGCAGCCTGCCGTGCCGCCGAACGGCTTGAGCAGCCGGGCGAGGAAGGCCTCCGCCTCGGGCGTGCCTTCGGGTGGCGCCCAGTCGGCGAAGTCCTTGTCGGTGGCCGGGTCCCACGGGCCGGGCTTGACCTCGTAGATCACGGCGGCCTCGGTCAGCGCCACGAGCGCGTGCCACGCCCCGGCTCGCAGGTCGAGCCCGAGCGGCTCCCCGGGCCCGCCGAGCGCGTGGTGCCCGGCGAGCCGCCCCTCGTCGTCGAACACCACCACGCCGACCCGCCCGCGGAGCACGAGGAAGGACTCGTCCTTCGGCGGGGTGACGTGGCGGTGGGGGCGCACGTAGGTGCCGCGGACGAGCGCGTTGAGGAAGCGGTGGGGGTTGTCGTCGGGGCCGCGGTGGAAGTTGTGGTTGAGGCGCCGTCGAGGGCTCCGGCGGGCCCGCGCGATCAGGTCGTCGAGGAGCGCGTCGTCGAGGAGCTGGAGGTCGGCCACGCGCGGAGTCTACCCGTCCTCGTCCGCTACCACCGGCCCCCGAGGGACCGCACCAGCCACCACAGCGCGGCGCCGAGGACCGCCAGGCCGGCCAGGCCTGCAGCCCAGGAGGGAGGGGCGCCCGGCGCCCGCGGGCGGGGGACCTCGACGCGGCGCACCGTGCCCTGCTCCGGCGCAACGAGGAGGAGGCCGTCGACCGCGAAGGCGAGCTGGTACTCGAGGAGCTGTCGGCGGGTGTCGGGGTGCGTGGGACGGACGGCCCGCTCGCCGGTCTTCACCTCCGCCACGTAGCGGCGACGGCCTCGCCGGACCAGGAGGTCGGCGCGCACGGCGCCCTCTCGCTCCGCTCCGTCCACCCGGTAGAGGACCGAGCCGGCGACCTGGCGGGCCTCGATCCGGAAGCCGCGCTGGCGCAGCAGCGCCTCCGCGTCGCGCTCGCCGCGCCGCGCCGTCTCTGTCCGGCGGCGATGGCGGCGCCGACGCGCTCGGTGCCGCCCCTCGGCCCGTACCCAGAGGACGGCGAGGGCCAGGGCGGCGCTGGCCAGGGCGGCGAGGGCGAGCTGCTCCCGGGTCACGGCACCCATCAGCAGGCCGGAGGCCCCGTGCGGTCAAGTTCGGCGCCGCCTCACCTCGCCGCCGCGAACGACGACGCTCCGGCGGGCGCCCGGGGTCGGCGCCCGGCCGCGTCCCGCCGCGGAGCGCGGCAGCGTCGCGCGATCACGCCCGCTGAAACGGGTAGAGCGACCCGAGGTCGAGGAGCTGGGTCAGCTCGTCCAGGGCTCGTCGGCTCTCGTCGAGGAGACTCGGATCGGCGAGGTCCGCCGGGAGCAGGCGGTCCCGGTAATGGCGCTCGACCCACCCGACCAGGGACGCGTGGACGGCGTCGGAGAGGAGGCACGAGGGGTTGACCGCGTCGACCTCCTCGGGGCTGAGCGGTACCCGCAGCCGCAGGCAGGCCGGGCCGCCCCCGTTGCGCATGCTCTGGCGCAGGTCGAACACCTGGAGGGCCCCGATCGGCTGCCCGGCGCCCACGTGTGCCTCCAGCCACGCGGCGACGCTCGGCTCCTCCTCGCACTCCCGGGGCGCGATCAGCGTGAGGGGGCCACCCGGCGGCTGCACGAGCTGGCTGTTGAACAGGTAGCTCCGCACCGCCTCCTCCAGGCCGACCTCGAGGCTCTGGACCTCGAGCACGGTGAGCCCCGGGACCGAGGCCCGGAGATCGGCGAGCACCTGCTCCCGGTCCGCGAAGGCCTCCTCGTGGACGAGGAGGAGGGACCCGTGGCCGACCCCGATCACGTCGTGGTGGAAGACGCCTCGGTCGATCGCCGCCGGGCTCTGGCGCACGAAGCGGACGCGGGCCGGGTCGAGGCGGTGAAGGCGCGCGATCGCCTCGCTCGCCTCCCGCGTCTGGCGCGCGGGGTAGCGGCGCGGCTCGCCCTCGCCCTCCCGGAGCGCCCGGCGGCCGTAGACGAAGAGGTGGAGCGCCCGCCCGTCGGCGCCGACCAGCCGCGTGTGGTTCGCCGCCCCCTCGTCGGCGAAGGCCTGCCCCCCGGGCAGGGCGGGGTGAACCACGAACCGCGCAGCGTCCCTGAACACCGCCCGCAGCGCCCGCTCGGTCCCGACGGCCTCGACGGCCCGATGCGCCTTGCTGACGAGGTTGGCCGCCGTGAGGTGGACCCGGCCGTCGGCGGTGTCCGCGCTCGGCGCGACGGTCGCCGCGTTGGCCGTCCACATCGCGCTGGCGCTCGACGCGATCGCGAGCAGCGTCGGGTCCTCGGCGGCGGCGCGGGCGAGCACCGCGGCGTCGGTCGGCCCGTCGAAGCCCAGGGCGCGCAGCGCCGCGACGCTCGGGCGCTCCTGGGGCGGGAGCACCCCCTGCAGGAGCCCCAGGTCGAGCAGGGCCTTGGCCTTGGCGAGGCCCTGGAGGGCGGCGTCCCGCGGGGAGGAGCCCAGGCCGGCGTGGGCCTCGCTCGCCACGTTGCCGTAGCTGAGGCCGGCGTGGCTGTGGGTCGGCCCCACCAGGCCGTCGAAGTTGGCTTCCCGGCTCCTGTCCACGCGCGATCCGTAGCGCGGACCTCGGGCCCGTGCCGGGGCCGATCGACCTCACCGCCGCCTCACCGCCCCGTGCGGCGCCAGCCCGCGCCGTCCCGGCGCGCCAGCCCCCGTACGGCCAGATCGACCAGCGCGACCTGGACCCGGCGGGCGCCGAGCCCGGTCTGCTCGACCAGGCGGTCCGGGTGGGTGGCGCGCATCGCGAGGGCCTCGAGCAGGACGGCGGCGTCCCCGTCGAGCCGAGGATCGTCGGGCCCCGACGGGTCGGGCAAGGGCAACAGGGTGCGCCCGAGCGCGGCCGCGACGCTGTCGGCGTCGAGGCAGGGCCCCGCGCCCTCGGCCAGGAGGGCGAGGGCACCCGCGTTCCGGCCGTCCCAGGGCGCCGACGGCACGATCAGCAGCGGCCGGCCGAGGCGCTGCGCCCACCGCGCCGTGCTCAGCGCGCCCGAGCCCGGCGGCGCCTGGACGATCACGCATGCGTCGCCGAGGGCCGCGATCAGCCGGTTGCGGGCCACGAACCGGCCCCGGTGGGCCGCCTCGTCGGGCGGCGTCTCGCTCAGCCAGCTCCCCCCGGTCTCGAGCACGCGGGCGAACAGCGCACGATGACGCCTCGGGTAGGGTGCGGTGAGCGGGGCGGCCTGGACCACCACCGTCGGGGCTTCGGCGGCGATCGCCCCCCGGTGGGCGGCCGCGTCGCTCCCCTCCGCCCCGCCGCTCACGATCGTCCAGCCGGCCTCGGCGAGGCGGTGGGCCAGGCCCTCCGCGAAGCGGACCGCCTCCCGATCCGCGCGCCGGGTCCCCACGACGGCGACCGACGGCCGGGTCGGGTCCGACGGCGTCCCCCGCACCCAGATCCGGCCGGGCCGGCGCGGCAGGTCGCTCAACGGCGCCGGGTAGCCGGGGTCCCCGGGCGCGAGCACGACGATCGGAGGGGTCGTCACGAGGTGCGCATCGTCCCGGGCGAACGCCTGGTTGCCGGGGGAGTGCGCCGTCGCTAGGTCCCGAGGGATGGCAAGCCCGGTCACGGTGGTCGGCGGCGGCCTCGCAGGTTGCGAGTGCGCCTGGCAGCTCGCGGAGCGCGGCGTGGAGGTCGTGCTCGTCGAGCAGAAGCCGCACGCACGCACGCCCGCCCAGCGGGGCGACGGCCTCGCGGAGCTGGTCTGCTCCAACTCCTTCCGGGGCGCGGCGCTGCACAACGCGGTCGGGCTGCTCAAGGAGGAGCTCCGCCGAGCGGGCTCCCTCGTCATGGAGGTCGGCGAAGCGAGCCAGGTGCCCGCTGGCGGCGCCTTCGCGGTCGACCGGGAGCGTTTCAGCGCCGGCGTGACCGCGCGGATCGGCGCCCATCCACGCATCCGCCGCGAGAGCCGCGTCGTCACGGCGATCCCCGAGGAGCGGCCCGTCGTGCTGGCGACCGGGCCCCTCACCGGCTCCGCGCTGGCGGCGGGCCTCGCGCGCGCGGTCGGCCAGGACGCGCTCGCCTACTACGACGCGATCGCGCCCGTCGTGACCGCGGACAGCATCGCCTGGGACCGGGTCTTCCGCGCCAGCCGCTACGATAAGGGGGGCGACGACGCCTACGTCAACTGCCCCCTCGACGCGGACCAGTACGACGCCTTCCTGGACGCGGTCCTGGCCGCCGACAAGGTCACGCCGCAGGCCTTCGAGGAGACCCGCTACTTCGAGGGGTGCCTGCCGCTCGAGGTGATGGCCGAGCGGGGCCGCCAGACCCTGGCCTTCGGACCGATGAAGCCGGTCGGCCTCCGGGACCCGCGGACGGGGCGACGGCCCTTCGCGGTGGTGCAGCTCCGGCAGGAGGACCAGGCCGGCACCGCGTTCAACCTGGTCGGCTTCCAGACGCGTATGAAGCAGCCCGAGCAGCGACGGGTGTTCGGGCTGATCCCGGGCCTCGAGAACGCGGTCTTCGAGCGCTACGGCGCGGTCCACCGCAACACGTTCATCGACTCGCCCCGGGTGCTGGGCCCCGACCTCGCGCTCCGGGCGCGACCCGGCGTCCACCTCGCAGGCCAGCTCACCGGGGTCGAGGGGTACGTGGAGAGCGCGGCGTGCGGGCTGGTCCTCGGGGTCCGGCTCGCCCATCGGGCGGCCGGCCGCGAGGCGCCGCCGCCGCCGCCGACCACGGCCCTCGGCGGGCTCCTCGGCCACCTCGCCGACCGCGACAAGCTCCCGTTCCAGCCGACCAACGTCACCTGGAGCCTGCTCCCGCCCCTCGAGGGCCCGAAGCGGCGCGGCCGGCGGGAGCGGCGCCAGGCGATGGCGGAGCGGGCGCTCCGGGACCTCGACCCGTGGCTTCGGGAGTTCGGCCGGCCGCGCGGAGCCGCGACGAACGACGTCGCCGAGGCGCGCCCATGAGCAAGGACATCGACACGGCCTGGGGCGGGTGGCGGCGGCCGGTGCTGATCGTGCTCGCCACCGCGCCGATCGGCGCGATCGCCCTCTCCCTGGCCTGGATGGCCCGGAGCGAGGCGGCCTTCGACGAGGCGTCGTGCCCCTACCGGGAGGATGGGGAGGTCCGCGAGGTCGCGGACGGCGTCGCTCTGCGGGAGGACGTCCGCCGATGCGTCGACGGGGTCGAGGAGCATCGGTGGGTGCTGCTCCGGGAGGGCGCGGAGCCCCTCGCCATCGGGCGACGGCGCCTGGACTCGGCCCGGTTTGCGTCGCCCTACGCCTGGTCGGCGACCCTCGATGACGACGGCCGGGTTCGGCTGGTCATCCGCAACCCGGGCATGGCACCCCGGACCTTCCGCGAGCCGTCGCCGGACGGCCCCAACGGCCGGACACCCCCACGCTGAGCGCGGCGCGCGACTGGCGCGCCATGGCGCAGCTCTCGACGGAATGCCGTCGCGTCGGCGTACCCTCCGGTCCATGAGCTCCGACCCGCCGACGTCGCCCGAGCCTCCGCGCGACGGGGACAGGGACGCGCTGGCCGACCAGATCCGCGGGTTCCTCGCCTACGTGGCCGCGGAGCGCCGGATGTCGGCCCTGACCCGGGCGACCTACTGCCGGGCGCTCCTCGAGCTCCGCGGGTGGGCGGCCGCGCAGGGCCTCCCCCTCGACGCCCGGGCGCTGGACCAGGCGGCGCTGCGCGCCTGGCTCGCGGCGCAGTTCGCGGACCGCTCCTCGGCGACCCTGGCCCGGAAGGTCTCCACGGTGCGGAGCTTCTACCGGTTCCTGACCCGGCGGGGGATCGTGCGCGTCAACCCCGCGGCGACGCTCCGGACGCCGAAGATCCCGCGCCGGCTGCCGCGGTTCCTCACCGTGGACGAGGCCTTCGAGGTGATGGACGCAGCGCCCGGCGGGAACGACGGCGCGCGCAGCGCCGCCCTGGCGCGGCGGGACGCGGCGCTCCTCGCGCTACTCTACGGCTCCGGGCTCCGGGTGGCCGAGGCGGCCGGGCTGACGGTGGGTGACGTCGACCTCGACGCGCGCCGCGTCCGGGTCCTCGGCAAGGGCAGCAAGGAGCGGGTCGTGCCGATCGGTGACCCCTCCCGGCAGGCCCTCGTGGACTACCTCGCGGTCCGGTCGGGGCTCCGGCCGAAGGTCGGCGCCCCGCCGCCGGCGCTGTTCCTCGGCCGCTGGGGGACCGCGCTGTCGACGCGCCGGATGCAGACCATCGTGCGGCGGGCCGGGCGGGGCGCCGGCAAGCCCGACCTTCACCCTCACGTCCTCCGGCACACGTGCGCGACCCACCTCCTGGACGCCGGGGCCGACCTGCGCGGCATCCAGGAGCTCCTCGGCCACGCCAGCCTCGCGACGACGCAGCGCTACACGCACGTCACCGTCGACCGCCTCCGGGAGGTCTACGACCGGGCTCACCCGCTCGCCCTGGACGAGCCCGACCCGGAGGGGGGCGGGGACGATCACCGATGACCGACACGCCGACGCGCTTCGCCTACCTCCACGGCTTCGGGAGCAGCGCCCGCTCCCGCAAGGGTGTCCACCTCCGTGAGGCCTTCGCGGGTCACGGGCTCGACGTTGTCCTGCCCGACCTGAACCGCCCTTCCTTCGCCAAGCTCAGCACCCGCGCGATGCTCGCCTACCTCGACGGCCTCCCCCGGGAGGGCGGGCCGTGGGGCTTCGTCGGATCCAGCCTCGGGGGGTGGCTGGCGGCGCGGTGGGCGCAGCTGCGCCCGGAGCGCGTCGGCCGTCTCGTGCTCCTCTGCCCGGCCTTCGACATCGCGACGCGGTGGCCTGCCATCCTCGGCGATGGCGCCTTCCGGCGCTGGCGCGAGCAGGGCGAGCTCGAGGTCCCGGACGGCGCCGGAGTCCCGACGCCGCTCCACTACGCCTTCTTCGAGGAGTCCCGCGCCGACGACCCGCGGCCCGTCGTCCCCTGCCCGACCCGGATCATCCACGGCACGCGCGACGAGACCGTGCCGGTCGAGAGCTCCCGAGCCTACGCAAGGGAGCACGCCCACGTCGAGCTGCTCGAGGTGGACGACGCGCACGATCTGTGGGCGAGCCGGGACCTGATCGTCCGGGAGAGCCTACGGTTCCTCGCGGGGGTCGACGGGTAGGGGCCTCGTCGAAGCCGGCCTCCGAAACGTGGACGGGGACCTGGACGGGGACGGGGAGGTGGGTCCCCGCCGGGCACTCGCGCGCATCGGGCACCGGTCGCGCTCCCGCCCCGATCCGGCATGCTATTGGCTCATGCCCCGCCCGCCGCCCCGGTTCCTGCTGCTCGCGCTCCGCTCCCTGCTCTTCGCCGTGGTCGGCTGGGTGTACGCGGTGCCCGTGCTCGCGAGGGTCGGCGCGGCGGGCTTCGTCCCGACCCCCGTTCTCCGCCTGGGGTCGGGCTCGATGGGCGTCGATGCCGACCTGGGATCGCTGCGGCTCGGCGCGCTTGGGGCGGCGCTCCTCTGCGCTGCCGTCCCGTTCCTCGCCGCGCGGGTGCGCCCCGTGCTCGGCCGATGGGCCACGCCGAGCGTGACCCTGCTCGCCGCGATCGCGTGCCCCGCGGCCACCCTCCCTCTCGTGCTGCCCCACAACGACGCGGTCAGGGGGATGGTGCTCGGACTCTCGTTCTCGGTCGTCGCGAGCGTGCCCTACCTGATGACGTTCTCCCTCGTCGCCATCCCACTCGACGGGATCGCCGCCCGGCGCGGGGCGACGGACCTGGCCGACAGTGCCCTCGTCGGGGCGGTCCTCTGGGTCGTCGTCGGCGTGCTCATGATGCCGCTCGGCGGGCCCTCCATGATCCACGCCGCCACCCTCGTGGGCCTGGGGATCGCGCTCGGTCTGGCGGGCCTCGCCCAGTGGTCGGCGCAGGTCGAGCGGGTCCAGGCGCTTCTGCGGCAGGGCACCCACCGCGTGGCGCGGGTGAGCGAGTGGCCGGAGTCCAAGGCGGCGCCGGCCCTGCTCGGGGCGGACGAGGACGCCGCCGGCGTCCTGCTCGAACGCCTCGGGCACGCCGCGGAAGGGCCGTTCCGGGCCGGCAGCGGTGAGCGGGTCGTCGCTCGCGTCCCGCTTCGCCACTTCACGCCGACGTGATCAGAGCGGGGCCGGAGGCGCCGCTGCCCGCGTCGGCGCCCCGGCCCCGGCTCGCGTCCGCGTCTGCGGGGCTCGCGCGCCCCCCTCAGAGGATGAACGCGGCCAGGTCCTCGCTCTCGAGGATCGGCGTGAGCGTGGCCTCCACCATCGCGCGGTCGATCACGAGGCGGTCCTCGGTCATCTCCGGCGCCTGGAAGGACACCTCCTCGAGCAGCGCCTCGAGCACCGTATGGAGCCGCCGGGCCCCGATGTTCTCGCTCCGCCGGTTCGCCTCGGCCGCGTACTCGGCCAGCGCGCGGACCGCGTCGGCGGTGAAGCGCAGCTCGAGGCCCTCGGTGGCCATCAGCGCCTCGTACTGCCGGGTCAGGCTGTTCCGTGGCTCCGTCAGGATGCGGACGAAGTCCTCGATGCCGAGGGACTCGAGCTCCACGCGGATCGGGAAGCGGCCCTGGAGCTCGGGGATCAGGTCCGCGACCTCGGCCACGTGGAAGGCGCCCGCCGCGATGAAGAGGATGTGGTCGGTCTTCACCGGCCCGTACTTCGTCGTGACCGTCGAGCCCTCCACGATCGGCAACAGGTCCCGCTGGACGCCCTCCCGGGACACGTCGGGGCCGGAGCCCGCCTTCTGGCGCCCGGCCACCTTGTCGATCTCGTCGAGGAACACGATCCCCGCCTGCTCGGTCCGGACCAGGGCCTCGCGCTGCACGCGGTCCATATCGACGAGCTTCTCGGCCTCCTGCTGTTGGAGGATCTCGAGCGCCTCGGGGACCCTCACCTTCCGGCGCTTGGTCTTGCGGGAGAAGCCGGGGAGCTGGCCCAGCATGTCCCGGAGGTTGACCTCCATCTCCTCCATGCCATGGGCCCCGAAGATCTGCATGAAGGGGCTCGAGTTGTCGGCCACGTCGAGCTCGACCTCGTCGTCGTCGAGCTCTCCGCCCCGGAGCTGATCCCGCAGCTCGTCCAAACGGGCCCGGTCCGGTGGCGCCGGCTCGGTCGCCTGCACCATGAAGGGGTTGAACGCCTTGCCGGGCGCGGCGGCGGGGCCCGGCGGAGGGGGAGGCGGCGCGTCGCGGCGGGCCAGGAGCGTCACGAGGCGCTGCTCGGCGAGCTCCGCGGCCCGCACCTGGACCCGCTCTACCTCCTCGGCCCGCACGAGCTGCACCGCGAGCTCCACGAGATCCCGGATCATCGACTCGACGTCCCGGCCCACGTAGCCGACCTCGGTGAACTTGGACGCCTCGACCTTGATGAACGGCGCGTTGGCCAGCTTGGCGAGGCGCCGCGCGATCTCGGTCTTCCCGACGCCCGTCGGGCCGATCATGATGATGTTCTTGGGCGCAATCTCGTCGCGCAGCTCCGGCTCGACCTGCTGCCGGCGCCAGCGGTTGCGGAGCGCGACCGCCACCGCCCGCTTGGCCCGCTGCTGCCCCACGATGTACCGGTCGAGCTCGCTGACGATCTCGCGCGGGGTGAACGTGCGGACGCCGCCGGTCATCCAGCGACCTCCTCCACGACGACCTCGTCGTTCGTGTAGACGCAGATCTCGCTCGCGACCCGGAGGCCTTCGAGCGCGATGTCCCTGGCGGGGAGGGCCGTGTGGCGAAGCAGGGCCCGCGCCGCGGCGAGCGCGTAGGCGCCGCCCGAGCCGATCGCCAGGACCCCCTCGTCCGGCTCGATCACGTCGCCGGTCCCGCTGATCAGCAGCGTGCTTCGCTCGTCCATCACGATCAGCATGGCCTCGAGGCGACGCAGGTACCGGTCGGTCCGCCAGTCCTTCGCGAGCTCCACGGCGGCCCGGGGCAGGCTCCCGGCGTGCTCCTTCAGCTTCCCCTCGAACCGCTCGAGCAGGGTGAAGGCGTCGGCGCTCGCGCCCGCGAAGCCCGCCACGACCCGTCCGTCTGCGATCCGCCGGACCTTGCGGGCCTTGCCCTTCATCACCCGGTCACCGTGCGAGACCTGCCCGTCGCCGGCCATCGCCGCCCGTCCGGCCCGACGGACGGCGAGCACGGTCGTCGAGCGGAAGGGGGTCCCCACGGCCGGGGGAAGCTAGGAAGCGGACCTGGAGGTGTCAACGGCGCGCCGGGGGCGGCTCCCCTCGGCGGGCGTCGCTTCGCCGTTCGAGGCGGTCGCGCGCCGCACGCAGTCGCGCCCGTCGGACTTGGCCCGGTAGAGCGCCTCGTCCGCCTGCTCCAGGAGCGTGGACGCGCCGCCGGCCAGGCTCGCGCCCCGACCGCTCGCCACCCCGAAGCTGGCCGTGACCCGGACGGTGGCGTGGTCGAGGGCGATCTCCTCGGCGGCGATGCGCCGCCTCAGGCGCTCGGCGACGGCCACCGCGCGCGCCCCGCTCGTGGCGGGCAGGATCAGGGCGAACTCCTCGCCGCCGTAGCGCGCGGCGAGGTCTCCGGCGCGGATCCCGCCCCGCAGGACCGACGCGACCAGGCGGAGCACCTCGTCGCCGGCCGGGTGGCCGTAGGTGTCGTTGACCCGCTTGAAGTGGTCGAGGTCGAGGAGCACGAGGCTCAGGTGGGAGCCGTCGCGCACGGAGCGGCCCACGTCACGATCGAGGGTCTGGAACAGGGCACGCCGGTTCGGGAGCGCCGTCAGCTCGTCCGTCGCCGCGAGGCGGTCCAGGCGCTCGTTGGCCTGGGTGAGCTCCCGGGTGAGGCCGTCCTTCTCCTCGAGGAGCGAGGCGAGGTGAGCGAGGGTCCGCTCGTACTCCTGGTTCAGCTCGAGGAGCGCCTGGTTCGCGTCCCGCAGCAGCGCGTCGAGGGTCCGCTGCTCGCCGAGCTCCCGGTCCATCGCCTGCCCGGCCTCCTGCACGCGGACCGGGAGGGACGCGACCAGCCCGTCGATCACGCCGGCCGAGAGATCGATGCACCCCCCCGCGCTCACGGCCCGCTCCCGCAGGCCCTGGGGCGGGCCGCCCTCGAACACCGCGGCCACGCGCTCGGCGACCCAGGCCAACCGCGCCAGCCCCGGCTCGGGGGCCTCCGGCGCGTGATGGTGGCGGATCGCCACCCGGAGCTCCATCGGCAGGTGGAAGCGGCGCGCGATCTTGCACCCGACCTCGGGGTGGGGCGGGAGCCCGGCCGTGCGCTCGCGCAGGATCCGATGCTCGGCGGGGCTCCGGGCGGCGTCCAGGGCCGCGTGCTGGTCGGCGGCGGCCAGCAGCCCCACGTCGAGGAGCAGGCCGGCGGCGAAGGCCCCGTCCGGGTCGCCGAAGCGCGTGGCGATGGCGAGCTCGCGGGCCGCCAGGGCCCGCCGGAGGCCGCCGGCCAACAGCAGCTGGCCGGCCTCCGTCGCCGGGGCCATGTCGCTGACGAGCAGCGTCAGCGCGAGGTTCCGGAGCCCTCGGAGGCCGACCCGCCCCGCCGCCTGATGCACGTTGCTCACGGTGTGCCGGCCCCCGTAGGCGCCGGAGTTCACGAGCGACAGCAGGCGCAGCGTGAAGGACGGGTCCTTCTCCACGACCGCTGCGATCTGCTCCGGCGAGGCGTCCGGCTGGGCGCTCGCGTCGATCACGGCCATCGCCGACTCGCTGGCGGGGAGCTCGATGTCGTCCTCCGGGTCGTCCGTCGTCACCGGCCTCGGAGAACGGTCGCTTCTCCGCCCGTTGAAGACGGTGAGGATCGGGCGAGACTCTGCGCACAAACAAACGCGATTGACGCGATGGTCGTGCTACACGCGGGCACGATGTTCGAGCTGGATGTGTCTCTGCCCCGGACGGCCTTCAGCCCCCGGGAGGTCGCCCGCGCCCCGGACGTCTGGCGGGCCTTTCAGGAGGTGGCGGTCGCCGGCTCGACCCTGGCCGGCTGGCCCCCGGCGCGACTCCGGGAGGCGGGGGTCGCCTTCATCGTCCGCTCGATGACCGTGCGCCACCAGCGCGAGGCGGTCTTCGGGGAGGCGCTGCGGGCGAGGACCTGGGCCGCCTCGATCCGGCGGGGGATGTTCTTCCGTCGCGAGTCGCGCCTGGCGGCACCGGACGGCCCCGTCGCGGGCACGACCCAGCGCTGGGTCCACGTGGGCGCCGACCTCAGCCTGACCCGGGCGACCGAGGAGCTGGCGCGGGACTTCCCGGAGGAGGACCTGGAGCCGGAGGTGACGATGCCGGCCTTCGACGAGACCTCGGCCGGGCCGGTCCACGCCTACGGCTTCCGCTGCTGGCACACGTGGATGGACCCCCTCGCCCACGTGAACCACCCCGCCTATCTCGACTGGTTCGACGAGGGCACCGCGCGCGTCGTCGCCCGCCACGGCATCGATCCCGTCGCGGTGGTGCCCGTCGCCGAGACCCTCACCTTCCGCGAGGGGATCACCGCGCCTCAGGACGTGCGGGTCGAGAGCCACCTCGCCGGGCGGACCGACGATGGGGCGGTCGCGGTCGCCCACCGCGTGGTCCGGGTCGCCGACGGCCGCGTGGCCGCCCGCGGCACGGCCATCCGACGCCTCCGCGGGGGCAGCGACGCCCTCGCCGACGCCTTTCGCTCCTGAGCCTGCGCGCTCCATACTCCCACCCCGCGATGCAACGGCTCGTCGAGAAGGCCGCGATCCTCCACGAGGCGCTCCCCTACATCCGCCGCTTCCACGGCCGGACCTTCGTCATCAAGTACGGCGGTCACGCGATGGTCGACGCCTCCCTCCGGGAGAGCTTCGCCCGCGACATCACCCTGATGCGCTTCGTCGGCCTTCGCCCCGTGGTCGTGCACGGCGGCGGTCCCCAGATCGACGACCTCTTGGCTCGGATGGGCGTGGCGTCGGAGCGCGTGGAGGGTCTCCGGGTCACCGGCGAGGACACGATGGAGGTCGTGGAGATGGTCCTCGGGGGGCGCATCAACCAGGAGATCGTGAGCCTGATCGGCACGCATGGCGGGCGCGCGGTCGGGCTGACCGGCAAGGACGACGGCTTCCTCCTCGCCCGGAAGGCCCCCCCGGCCCGGACCGCGTCCGGCGGCGCGGTCGACCTCGGCCGCGGCGGGGGCGTCGAGGAGGTGCGGCCGAAGCTGCTCCGGGACCTTCTCGACGGGGGCTTCATCCCGGTGATCGCCCCCGTCGCGATCGACCCGGTGGGGCGATCCCTCAACGTGAACGCGGACACCGTGGCGGGGGCGGTCGCCGGCGCCCTCGCCGCCGAGAAGCTCGTGCTGATGCCGGACACCGAGGGCATCCGGGGAGGTGAAGGGCAGGTGCTCTCCTCCCTGTCGAAGGGGGAGGCGGAGGCCCTCACGGAGGCGGGGGTGATCGGGGGCGGGATGATCCCGAAGGTCTGCTGCGGCCTCGACGCGCTGGAGGCGGGGGTGGGGAAGGTCCACGTGATCGACGGCCGCACCCGCCACGCGTGTCTGCTCGAGATCTTCACCGACCGCGGGGTCGGCACCGAGATCGTCCGGGTGGAGGAGGCCGGCGTTCCCCGAGCCGTATGATAGACCGCGTCCATGGCGACCAACGCGGATCTGATCGCACGGGCCGAGCAGGCGCAGCTGCCGAACTACCGGCCCGCTCCCTTCGTCCTGACGCGCGGCTTCGGCGCCCGCGTGTGGGACGTCGAGGGGCGCGAGTACCTCGACTTCTCGGGCGGGATCGCGGTGCTGTCGGTCGGCCACGCCCACCCGACCCTGGCCCGGGCGATCGCCGAGCAGGCCGGGCGCCTGATGCACACGTCGAACCTCTTCTACACGGACCGGGCGATCGAGCTCGCCAGCGAGCTCGTCCGCCGTACGCCCTTCGACCGCGTCTACTTCGCCAACAGCGGCACGGAGGCGACGGAGGGCCTCCTGAAGCTCGCCCGACGCTGGCACCACGAGCACGGCCGGTCCGAGCGGCGCGAGATCGTGGCGGCCGAGGGCAGCTTCCACGGGCGGACGATGGGCGCCCTCAGCCTGACCGGTCAGCCGAAGTACCACGAGGGCATGGGCCCGATGGTCGGCGGCGTTCGCCACGTCCCCTACGATGACCTCGCCGCGCTCGACGCCGCGATCGGGCCGCAGACCGCCGCCGTGTTCCTCGAGCCGGTGCAGGGGGAGGGCGGCCTCGTGGTGCCGGATCCGGCCTACCTCGCGGGGGCCCGCCGCTTGTGCGACGAGCGCGGAGCGCTCCTGATCTTCGACGAGGTCCAGAGCGGCTACGGGCGCTGCGGGACCTTCCTCGGCTGGGAGGTGAGCGGCGTGCAGGCCGACGCCTGCGGCCTGGCCAAGGGGATGGGCGGCGGCTTCCCGCTCGGCGCGATCCTGGTCAAGGCCCGCGTCGCCGACGGCCTCCCGCCAGGCAGCCACGCGAGCACCTTCGGCGGCAACCCCCTGGCGTGCGCCGCGGGCCTGGCGGTGCTGCGCATCCTCGACGAGGAGGGGTTGGTCGAGAACGCCCGGACCGTCGGCGAGCACCTCGGGCGGCGCCTCGATGCGCTGGTGCAGGAGTGCCCCGCGGCGGTCGAGGCGCGAGGCCTCGGCCTCTGGCGGGGGATCGCGCTCGCCGACGGCGTCGACCCGCGTGGCCTGCTGGGCCGGCTGCGCGATGAGGCGAGGCTCCTCGGGACGCTGGCCGGAGGCCACGTCCTCCGCCTCGCGCCGCCCCTGAACGTCACGCGGCTCGAGGTCGACGAGGCGGTCGGCCGGCTGGCGCCGATCCTCCGGAGCGTCGCCCCGTGACGGGTCGCCACTTCCTCTCGCTCCTGGACCTCGGCCGGGACGAGCTCCGGGCCGTGCTCGATCAGGCCGAGGTCCTGAAGGCCCAGCGCGGGCGGCCCGAGCACCCGCGGCCGCTCGCCGGGCAGTCGGTCGCGCTGGTGTTCGAGAAGGCCTCCACCCGGACGCGCCTCAGCTTCGAGGTCGGCGTGCACGAGCTCGGCGGGCAACCGCTCACGATCCTCCGTCGGGACTCGCACCTCGCGCGCGGCGAGAGCCTGAGCGACACGGCCCGCATGCTGAGCCGGTACGTCCACGCCGTGGTGTACCGGACCCACGCCCACGACCGGGTCGAGGAGCTCGCAGCCTCGGCGACCATCCCCGTGATCAACGGGCTGACCGCACGGAACCATCCTTGTCAGCTTCTCGCGGATCTTCTCACGGTCCGTGAAGCCTTCGGACGGATCGACGGGCTGACCGTCGCCTGGATCGGCGACGGCAACAACATGGCCCACTCCTGGATCCTCGCGGCCGCGCAGGTCGGCCTCACGCTGCGTGTCGCCTGCCCCGTGGGCTACGCTCCGGACGCTACGATCGTGGCGGAGGCGCGCGCTCGGGGGGCCCGGATCCAGCTGACGGACGACCCGCGGGAGGCGGCGGCGGGGGCCCAGGTCGTCACGACGGACGTCTGGAGCTCGATGGGCGACGAGGCCGAGGCCGACCAGAGGAAGCAGGCGTTCCGCGCCTACCAGGTCGACGGCCCCCTGTTGGGGGTGGCGGCGGCGGACGCGATCTTCCTGCTCTGCCTGCCGTCCCACCGCGGTGAGGAGGGCACCGCGGAGGTGACCGACGGGGGGGCGTCCCGGGGCTGGGACCAGGCGGAGAACCGCCTCCATACGCAGAAGGCGCTCCTGGTCGCCTTGATGGCACCGAAGGCCTCCTGATCCTTACAGGATCGCCAGGTGAGCGGGCGCGCGGACCTTGGGCGGACCCGGCAGTCGGTGGTAGCTTGCCCCCGGAGGAGAGGGCGCGGGCTGCACCGTCGTCCACGTCGTGGCTAGGGTGACCGATCCGCGCGCCAGAGTGCCGAGGATGGTGAAGGGAGTGGACGTGACCACGCTCCCCCTCTCCCCCCTCGAGGGCTTCGTGCTGTCTCGGATCGACGGGGAGGCAGACGTCGACGTCCTGGCCGACCTGACGAGCATCACGTCGGAGCAGGTGGGGCACATCGTCGAGCGCTTGATCCGCCTCGGGGCCGTCGAGTGGGCTCGCGAGTCCGTGAGCCGCCCCCGCACGCGGCCCCCCGACAAGACCCCCTCGGGCGCGGGGGGGGTCCCCGAGGTCCTGCGCCGTCCGCCGCCGGGCTCGGACCGGCCCCGGGAGCGGAGCAGCCGACCCCCCACGGCGTCGGGCGAGCCCGGCGGGGGCGTCTACCGGGCCACGGGGCGCGGTGGCGAGCGCGTCCACCGGGCCGACGCCACGTCCCCCGACCGGCGCGAGGGGGCCGGGGAGGAGCGGTCGCCCTCGGACCTCAGCACCGCGCTTCCGCCTCCGCCGACGAGCGACGCGCCCCCGCCGACGGCGCTGCCGCCGCCGCCCGGCTCACCGCGGGTCCCGGACGCGAGCGCCTGGTTCGCGGGCGGGCGGGAGGTCTCGCTCCGCCCGGAGCCGCTCCCGTGGGCGACGTCCGACCGCCCGACCAGGCCGGCCCCCGAGGCGAAGGAGACGGTACGACCCGAGGACAGCAAGGGCCGGGAGCGCGTGGCGAGGGACGAGCGCCCGACCCCCTTGCGCACGCCGGTGGTCCGCGAGGCCGACGACAGCCCCGTCACGCGCCCGGCGCCGGAGCGGTCGGCGTCCCTGGCACGCGAGGGTGAAGGAGGCGTCGGGGTCGAGGCCGGCGAGCCTCCGGCTCCGGTCGAGCTGCCGCCGCTGCCGCGGGAGCGGGACCCGCAGCCGCTGGACCTGTCGGACCTGTCGGACCTGTCCGACCTCGCGCCCGACCCCGCGTCCGACGTCGGGGCGGACCCTGGCGCAGCACCCCTCGAGCCGTCCGACCTGGACGACCTGGCGGACCTCGAGCCGCCGTCCGACGCGCCCACGGCGGCGCCCTCCGCTCCGCCGCTCCACTCCGCGAGCCCGCGGGCCGAGGGCCCGGCGAGCCCGCCGCCTCCGCCCCCACCCGACCCGGAGGCGGGGGCCGAGGCCCCTTCGTCGGGTGCCCGCCCGAGCTCCGCGCCGCCTCCGGCCGCGGCCACCCCGGCGCCGGAGGCCCCGGGCGACGACCTGGACCTCGAGCCCGAGCGGCGCTCGGAGATCGACTCGCTCTGGATCGCCCTCGACCTCCTGGACCACTACCAGATCCTGTCGGTCGAGCGCTCCGCGACCCGTTCGGACATCCGCAACGCGTACTTCGCGCTGTCCAAGCGGATGCACCCGGACACGATGTTCCGGAAGCGCCTCGGCGGCTTCAAGCCGAAGATGGAGTCGATCTTCCAGCGCGCGACGGAGGCCTACGAGGTCCTGAGCCGCAAGCTCAGCCGCGAGGAGTACGACCGCTACCTCGCCAAGCAGGACCGGACCCGGGCGGTGGAGGCGGTGGTCTTCGAGGCCGAGGAGGAGGTGGCGCGCCGCTCCTCGCCGCCGCCCGCGGAGCCGACGGCGACGCAGGTGGTGCCGCCCCGCCCGCCGCCGGAGGACGCGGCGGCTGCGGGGCGCCCCGGGGAGCCGGCGGAGGAGCGGCCCGCGCAGGTGCCCCCTGCACCCGGATCGCTCCCGACGCTGGAGGAGCCGCCGCCGAAGGAGAGCCGGCCGGCCCGGGAGATGAGCCCGGAGGACATGGAGCGCGCCCGTCGCCTCATGGCGCATCGGCTCCGGGCCGCCGTCGGCCTGCGCATGCCGCCGAGTCAGCGGCCCCCTCGGCCGCCTCCGAGGCCCGGAGGCGTGAAGGCCCGCTCCGGCCGCCTCCCCCAGGTTCCCCGCCCCGCCTCGGCACCCCGGGCGCCGGCGAGGAGCTCCCCACGTCCGCCGGCGGACCTGCCGACCCTCGAGGGGGAGGCGCCGTCGCCCAGCCCCCCGCCGAGCCCGGCGGCGCCGCGCGCGGGCGGCCCCGGGGCGTCACCGCCGCCGGGTCGACCGGGGCCGAAGCTCCCCTCGGACCTCGTCCTTCGCCAGCTCGCCGGCTCGCTGCGGTCCAGCGCCAAGCACACCGGAGGGATCAACGACCTCGATCGGCAGGTCCGCACCGCGCAGCGGGCCGAGAAGGAGGGCGACATCGCCGCGGCCGTCAAAGCGCTGCGCCTCGCCGTGGCCTACGCGCCCGAGCGCTTCGATCTCGAGGCGGACCTGACGAGGCTCCAGTCACGGCTGGCCGCCGAGCTCGCGGACGACTACGAGCAGCAGGCCCTGTACGAGCAGCAGCACGGCAAGTGGAAGGAGGCGGCGGTGAGCTGGTCCAAAGTCTTCGAGGGCCGTCCGGAGGACCCGGTCGCCGCGCGCCGCGCGGCCCGGGCGATCGTGCAAGCCGGGGGAGACCTCCACAAGGCTCAGGAGCTCGCTCAGTCCGCCGTGGATCTGGAGCCCAACGGGGGCGAGAACCTTCAGGTGCTAGGGCAGGTTTACATGGCGGCTGGACTTCGCCTGAACGCCCGTCGGGTGCTCGAGCAGGCCGCACAAATGGACCCCGGCCACGAGATGGTCGAGAATCTCCTACGCGATCTCGAGGGGTAGCGCCGTACTGGCCCCTCGTTGGGCCGGTCGTCGGGCACCCCGCGGGTGCTACCCTCCGTGGGCGTCGACCGACGGCTGTGGCGTGCCGAGGCGCAGCGAGGAACCAAGGAGGTCGGGAGCGTTCATGGAAAAGGTCATCGGAATCGACCTCGGGACCTTCAACTCGTGCGTCGCGGTGGTGGAGGGGGGCACCCCGATCGTCATCGCCAACCGGGGCGGCTACAAGACCACGCCGTCGATGGTCGCCATCACCGAGGCCGGCAAGCGTCTCGTCGGACACATCGCCAAGCGCCAGGCGGTCACGAACGCGGAGAACAGCGTCTACGCCGCCAAGCGGCTGATCGGGCGCAAGTTCGACAGCAGCCAGGTGCAGACCGCGATGACCGCGGTCCCCTACCGCATCGTCGAGGGGCCGCACAACGACCCCCGCATCCAGCTCCGGGACAAGGTCTACAGCGTCCCCGAGATCAGCGCGATGATCCTCCAGGAGATGAAGCTGATCGCGGAGGACTACCTGGGCGCGGAGGTGCCGAAGGCCGTGGTCACGGTCCCGGCCTACTTCAACGACGGGCAGCGCCAGGCGACGAAGGACGCGGGCGCGATCGCGGGCCTCGACGTCATCCGGATCATCAACGAGCCGACGGCTGCGGCCCTCGCCTACGGCTTCGGCAAGAACATCGACCGCACGATCGCGGTCTACGACCTGGGGGGCGGGACCTTCGACATCTCGATCATGGAGATCTCGAGCCAGGGGGTCTTCAAGGTCATCAGCACGGCGGGCGACACGTTCCTGGGCGGGGAGGACTTCGACCAGCGGATCATCGACTGGCTGGTCGAGGGCTTCCGGGAGGAGCACGACATCGACCTGAGGCAGGACCGCATGGCCCTCCAGCGGCTGAAGGACGCCGCCGAGAAGGCAAAGTGCGAGCTCTCCAGCGTCGTGGAGACGGAGGTGAACCTCCCCTTCATCATCTCGAGCGCGCGCAACGAAGCCCTTCACCTCCAGCGGCTCCTGACCCGCGGGCAGCTCGAGGATCTCACGGAGGATCTCGTCGCCCGTACCGTGCGGATCTGCGAGATGACCCTCGAGGAAGCCGGCCTGGAGAAGGACGAGATCGAGGACGTGATCCTCGTCGGTGGCATGACCCGGATGCCGCGCGTGCAGCAGGCGGTCAGCGAGTTCTTCGAGCGCGAGCCCTGCAAGGGCGTCCACCCGGACGAGGTCGTGGCGCTCGGGGCGGCCATCCAGGGCGCGGCGCTGATGGACGAGGAGCAGGAGATGGTGCTCCTCGACGTCACGCCCCACACCCTCGGCATCATGGTGGTGGGCGGCTACTTCGAGGAGCTGATCCCGCAGAACAGCACCGTGCCCACCGCCCAGTCGAAGATCTTCACGACGGTCCGGGACAACCAGACCGCGGTGAAGATCCTCGTGATGCAGGGGGAGAGCCGTCGGGCGGAGGAGAACGAGCTGCTCGGGGAGTTCATCCTGACCGGCCTGCGCCGCGCCCCAGCGGGCGAGGTCGAGGTCGAGGTGACCTTCGAGATCAACGCCGACGGCATCGTCAGCGTCCACGCCACCGATCTCGAGACCGGCAAGTCCCAGGCGATCACGGTGACCAGCACGAGCGGCCTCACGGCCGACGAGCTCAAGCAGATGGTCGACGACGCCAAGGACTACGCCGTGGCCCGGCGCCACGACGAGGAGCTGGAGAAGGTCAAGCAGGAGGCCGAGACCCTGATCGCCGAGATCGAGCGGCTGTTCCCCAAGGTCGAGGAGGTCGTAGCCGGCAGCGACTTCGGCCGCGACGCGATCGAGAAGGCCCGGGCCGTTGTCGAGCGCGCTCACGACCTCATGGGTGAGGGCGACGTCGAGGGTCTGAAGGAGCAGGTCGATGCCCTCGCCCGCACGCAGCGCATGTTCAAGGGCGTGGTGGGGAAGATCGCCTGACCGCGTCGTGACCGAAGAGGAGGGGCAGGACGACCGGCAACGGTTGAAGAAGCGGAGGGTCACCCTCCAGCTAACGCCGCCCCGCCTTGCCCTGCCGGGGGAGGAGCTCGCGCCGGAGCCACCGCGAGACGCCGAGCGAAGGAGCCCCTCCGAGCCCCAGCTCGCCCTCCCCTCGGGGGCGCGCGGGCGGGGGCCGAGCACCCGGCCCCCCGTGATGGAGATGTCCGACGGCTGGAGCCGGGACCGGCCGTCCGTGTCCAGCGTGCCGCCGCGGCTCGAGGAAGAGGCGCCGGCCCCCGACGAGGGGCCGGAGGACGGGGGTGCGCTGACGCTGGTCAACAAGCGCTCGCGCCGCTCCTCGCCCGGCTTCGACACCGTGACCGAGATGCGCGACCGCTACGCGCTCGGCGACTTCTCGACCGCCCTCGAGCTCGCCGAGCTCGTCCTCGGCCGGGACCCGGAGCACGAGGTCGCTCAGCGCATCGCGCGCGGGTCGAGGCAGCGGCTCTCGCAGCTGTTCAGCTCTCGCCTGGGGGACCTGGCGCGGGTGCCGGAGATCGCGGTCGACGCGGCGGAGGTGCGCTGGCTGGGCCTCGACACGCGCGCGGCGTTCCTGCTCACCCGCGTGGACGGGACGAGCACGTTCCGCGAGATCATCCAGATGTCCGGGATGCCGCGGGTCGACGCGCTCAAGACGCTGGTCGAGCTGCTGGAGCTGAAGGCGATCCGGCTGGCGGACGCGGGGTAGGGCGGCTCTCTCGACCACGGGCGACCACGGCGCCCCTCCCCGGACGCCTCGGCCTCAGAGCAGCGCCTGCAGCTCGCTCACGACCTTCCGGACCACCGTCCTCGACTCCCAGTAGTGCGTGTGGCTAAGCGGGTTCCACGAGAAGAGGATTCCGCCCACGTTGACCTCCACGTCGTCCACGAGCGCGGCGTACTCCTCGGACAGCGGGCCGAGCGGCCAACCGAGGACGTCGTCCTCGTCATCGAAGTTGGTCCAGGTGAAGTCGTCGTGGATCACGTCCCGCTTCACAGCGCGCGGCCTCTCCGTCAGAGTGCCACTCCCCATGACCGATGACGTCAAGAAGATCGTGCTCGCCTACTCGGGCGGCCTCGACACCAGCGTGATCCTCGCCTGGCTCAAGGAGACCTACCGCGCGGAGGTCGTCGCCTTCTGCGCCGACCTCGGGCAGGAGGAGGAGCTCGACGGCCTGGAGGACAAGGCCCTCGCCACGGGGGCGAGCGCCTGCGTGGTGCGCGACATGCGCGAGGAGTTCGTCCGGGACTTCGTCTGGCCGATGCTCCGTGCCAACGCGGTCTACGAGGGGCAGTACCTGCTCGGGACCTCGATCGCTCGACCGGTGATCGCCAAGGGGCTGATGGACGTGGCGCGCGAGACCGGGGCCGACGCGATCGCCCACGGCGCGACGGGCAAGGGCAACGACCAGGTCCGCTTCGAGCTCACTGCCTACGCGATCGATCCCCAGATCCGGGTGATCGCCCCGTGGCGCACCTGGGACCTCAAGGGGCGCGCGGACTGCATCGCCTACGCCGAGGCCCGGGGCATCCCGGTGCCCGCGTCGAAGGAGAAGCCGTACTCGATCGACCGGAACCTCCTTCACACGAGCTTCGAGGGCGGGATCCTCGAGGACCCGTGGGTCGCCCCGGACGAGGGCATGTTCGAGCGGACGGTCAGCCCCGCGTCGGCCCCCGAGGAGCCGGTCGAGGTCGTGGTGGGCTACCGGGCTGGAGACGCCGTCAGCGTGGACGGCGAGGAGCTCGAGCCCGCCGCCCTGCTGCAGCGCCTCAACCGTCTCGGCGGCGCCCACGGGGTGGGCCGGGCGGACGTGGTCGAGAACCGCTTCGTGGGCATGAAGTCCCGCGGCGTGTACGAGACGCCCGGGGCCACGATCCTGCACCTCGCCCACCGCGCCCTCGAGTCGATCACGATGGACCGCGAGGTCATGCGGATCCGGGACGCTCAGATCCCCGAGTACGCGGCCGCCGTCTACCGCGGGTTCTGGTTCGCGCCCGAGCGGCTCGCGCTCCAGGCGCTGATGGACCAGGCCCAGGAGGACGTGACGGGGGAGGTGCGCCTCGGGCTGTTCAAGGGCCAGGCGACCGTCCGGGGCCGACGGGCGGAGCGTTCGCTCTACGACCCGAACCTCGCGACCTTCGAGGCCGAGGACGTCTACGACCAAGCGGACGCGGGGGGGTTCGTTCGCCTCAACGGCCTGCGCCTGCGCATGCGCGCGGCGCTGCGGGACTGATCTCCGCGCCGGGGCGCGGCGGGAGGCCATGGATTGCCTCGTGGGGGGGCGGTCGCTAAGCTTCCCGGGCTCGCACCGTCGCCGACGGGCGGATACGCCGCACGCGAGCGGAGCGCAGGGGATTGACGGAGTCGCTCGACGCTCCAGGGCTGGAGCTCATCGCGCTCGTCCTGGCCATTCTCGGTGGGTCGGCCTTCGCGGCCCTCCACGAAGCCCTCGCGGCCTTCGGGGAGGTGCGGCTCCTCGCGGCCGAGGAGGAGGGCGGACGCCGGGGCCGGGTGGCGGCCCGGATCCTCGCCGCCCAGGGCCGGATGCCGGTCCGCTACCAGACCGGCCAGGCCGTGTGCCTCGTCCTGGCCGTGGGCCTGGCCATGCACCTCGCGGGCGGCGCCCCGCCGTGGGTGGTCGCCCTGACCGTCGCCGGCGTCGGCTTCGCGTTCGCGGCGCTCTCCGTCGGGTCGGGCGCCCTCGCCCGGGCTCGCGCCACCACGTGGACGATGCCGATGGTGTTCTGGCTGCAGCCCCTCGAGCTGCTCACCATCCCCTTCGCGGCGCCGCTCTCCGCCTTCGCCCGGTTCCTCTCCCGGACCTTCCCGCCTCCCCGCGCCCTGGCCGAGGCGGAGACGGCGGTCCGGGAGGTCGAGCAGCTGATCGAGCGGCGCGAAGAGAGCGGCTCCATCCCCGAGGACTTCGCCGAGCTCCTCCTGAGCGTCCTCGAGTTCAAGGACACGGTGGCCCGCGAGGTCATGGTGCCGCGAACCCAGATGAAGGCGGTCGGGATCGACACGCCCATGGACGACGTGCTCCAGGTGATCGTGCGCGAGGGCCACAGCCGCTACCCGGTCTACCGGGACCGGGTCGACCAGGTGGAGGGCATCCTCTACGCCAAGGATCTGTTCCGGATCCTCAAGGATCCGGAAGCGCCCCGGGACGTCGCCCTCGAGCGGATCATCCGGCGGCCGCCGTTCTTCGTCGCCGAGACCCACCCGATCGGCAAGCTGCTGCGCGAGATGCAGGCCCGCCGGGTGCACCTGGCGGTCGTGGTGGACGAGTTCGGGGGCACGAGCGGCATCGTGACCCTCGAGGACATCGTCGAGGAGATCGTCGGCGAGATCCAGGACGAGCACGATCGCGACCAGGCCCCGATCCAGGAGATCAGCCCCGGGCGGTGGTGGGTCGACGCGACGGTCTCGATCTACGACCTGGTGGAGGTGATCGACGCCGACCTCAACGAGGAGCGGGCGTACGACTCCCTCGGAGGGATGCTCGTGGACCTCGCGGGCCGGGTCCCGGAGGTCGGGCACACGATCCAGGTCGACTCCTACGACTTCATCGTGCGCGAGGCGGACGAGCGGCACGTCACGCGGGTCGAGGTCCTGCGCCGGCCCGAGGCCCCGGTCGAAGCGGCCGAGTAGGTGGCCGACCCCCTGGTCGAGCAGCTCGGCCGGATCCTGCCGGCCGACGGGGCCCTCTGGGTGCTCGGCTCGACCCGGGGGCTGCTCCCGCCTGGACGCCGCCCCCCGCTGCGCCTCGACTCCCTGAGCCCCCCGGGCAGCCGCCACGAGCCCCCGACGGCGATCCTCGTGGCCGACCTCGGCGGCCGCGACGCTCTCGCCGTGGCGCGGGCCCTCGGCCCGCACCTGCGCGCCGGCGGGCTCCTCGTGTTCGCCGTCCCGACCGGCCGCTCGGGGCTCCTCGGCTTCCGCCGTCCGCCGACCGAGCTCGAGGACCTGTGCGAGGCGCTCCTGGCGGTTGGGATGACCGGCATCGGGGGCTGGGCGGGCACGGGCCGGCGGGCCCTCGCGTGGGGAGCGTCCTCCGTCCGGCGGCGGGGCGATTGACCGGCCTCCGCGGCGGCCGCACACCGACTCCGCACGAAACCGTTCCGCCGCCTCGACGTAGGCCGGCGACCGAAACGACACCAGGAAGGACCCATCATGCGCATCCGAGCCCACGGCATCCTGCTCGCCCCCGTCCTCGCCCTCCTCGCCGCCTGCGGGACCGAGAGCCGCCCGGCCCCCCAGGCCGAGCCCGAGCCCGAGGTCGCCACCGCCGAGGGAGAGGCCGCCGAGGCGCAGGCCGCGCCGGCGCCCGGTGAGGTCACGCCGCAGGATCTGCACGCGCTCCTGGCCCAGGGCGAGGCCGTCCCCGTCGACGCCAACGGCGAGAGCACCCGGTCGTCGGAGGGGGTGGTGCCGGGGGCTCGCCTCCTCACGTCCTCGAGCCGCTACGACGTCGACGCGGAGCTGCCCTCCGACCGCTCCACCCGCCTCGTCTTCTACTGCGCCAGCGAGGCCTGCGGGGCCTCCCACCAGGCGGCGGAGCGCGCCCTCGAGGCGGGCTTCGAGCGGGTCGACGTGATGAGCGCCGGCATCGCGGGGTGGCGCGCAGCCGGCTACGACACGAACCCCCCGAACAGCTAGGCCTCCCGCTGGCGCGTCCGTCGACAGCTGCTCGCGGACGATGGCGGACCGACTCACCCCACGCCCTGGGGTCGGAGCGGCGAGGAGGCCTAGTACTCCACGAAGCTCTGCTCGATCACCGCCCCGTCGAGCCGCGGCGTTAGCAGGGTGTAGTGCGCGACCCGGGCTCCCGGGGCCTCGCCGACCGAGCCGACGTTGATCACCGTCTGCCCGTCCGTGACCTCTCGCTGGAAGGGGACGTGGCTCGCGCCGCACACGATGAAGTCGGCGGGGTCGTCGTCCACGAGCGCCCGGAGCTCCTCGTCGTCGAGGTCGTGGCTGATCTCGAGGGTGGGATCCCGGGGCGAGCCGTGCACCATCAGCACCTCCCGCCCGTCGACGAGGGGCAGGCGCAGCTTCTCCGGGAGGCGCTCGAGGTACTTCAGGATCAGGTCGCCGAGGGAGGCCCGGGTCGCGGCGTACGCCTCGGCACGGGCCCGGTCCGCGTCGTTGGCGGGCACGAGGCTCTTCGGCTCGATCCGCACGAGCGCGCTGTCGCTCAACCCGCGCGTGCAGCGCGCGCCGACCTGCTGGAGCCGCTGGTAGACCCCGACGGGGTCGGCGCCTCCGAGCAGGAGGTCGCCCGCGACGAAGACCGTGCTCACGTCGCGCCGGGACAGCTCCTCGAGGACCGCGTCGAGGGCCTCGAGGTTGCCGTGGATGTCGGACAGAAAGGCGATGGTCGCCGCGGCGGGCCCCCGGCCTCCAGGGTGCTCAGGCATGGGTGGAACCTAGACCGGTCTCGCCCCCGAGCCAGCGCCTCGCCCCCGGCCTAGCCCTAGCGCAGGTGGCGGCGAGCGATCTCCGCCCATGGGCCGTCCGGGTCCAGGCGCAGATACATCGACCAGTGGCCCCGGGCCTCGTCGACCCGGCCCGTCTCCTCGAGGGCCATCGCGAGGTTGAAGTGGGCGTCCGCGAAGCCCGGATCGTACTCTGCAGCCCGGCCGAACAGCTCCGCTGCGCGCTCCGCTTCGCCGCGCTCGAAGGCCAGGAAGCCGAGGTTGTAGTAGGCCTCGGGCTGCTCCGCATCGAGCTCGAGGGCGCGCGCGTACAGCTCCGCGGCCCCGGCCGCGTCGCCTTGCCGGAAGCGCAGGTTGCCCCAGTTGGTCACGGCGTTGGCCAGGGTCGGGTCGAGCTCGAGGGCCTCCCGGTAGCACGCCTCGGCGCGCGCGAAGGTCGCATCGTCCTCGTCCAGGCGACATCCCTCGAGGTACAGGTCGTACGCGCGTCGCCTCCGCCCGGGATCGACCCCGTTCGGGCGCAGGACCCGAACCACGTCGTCCCGCAGGGAGCGGACGTCGAAGTCGAGGCGGAGCTGGCCCGTGAGTGGCTCGTAGCTCCGCTCCTGATCGCGGACGACGATCGTCGAGCCGTCGGCCACCACGCGGAGCTCGTTGAGCGGCCGGACAACGTGGGGAAGGGAGCGCCGAAGGGCTTCGATGCTCCGGCGCACGGTCGGCAGAGGAGCGCCGGAATCGAGGAGCTCCTTCGAGGCGCGGATGCCGATCAGATCCTGGAAGGTGTAGTAGCGGCGCCGACCGACCTGACCGGACGGCGACAGGAAGCCGCTCCGGTCCCAGTAGCGCAGGCGCCCCTCGGGGAGGTCGAACAGCCGGGCGACCTCCGCTCGCTCGAACAGATCGCCGTACGGCTCCCCCGCTGGCCGCTCGGATGGCCCCTCGCGAGGCCCCGCCTCCTCGAGCTCCTCCGGGTCGCCGCGGCGGCCGCCGCCCGGGCCGAACCGCACGTGGATGACGTTGTCCTGGTCGGTCATCGGGACTGCCCGAGGACGGACGATAGGCCAACCGCGGCCTCGAGGTCGATGTCCACGAGCAGCGATGGCCCCGCACGAGAAAACGTGCTCTCCAAGATCGCCGTCCCCACCTCCCGATCCGGGAACCGCTCCCTCAGCGCCCGCCGCGCCAGGCGGTGGACGCGGATACGCACCCGCACGGATCCGGCGGTCGCCTCGACGAGCTCGGCGATGGCTCGGTCACCCTCGAGCCCGCGGCACGCGCTCCGCATCGCGTCGAGGTCGACCGTGATCATCACGGAGCCGTAGAACCTCGCTTCGCCCCCCTCGTCGGCCAACGCACCCTCGATCAGAACCTCGGCGTTCCGGAACAGCGCCTCGATCGCGGCGTCGGTCAGGACCGAAGCTCGAGGGGGGCGGAACGCGGGGACGCGCCGCGCGGCGGCGGGAGGCTTGAGGCGCGGCATGGCGATGATCGTACCTTTCCCTACATCCCGGGACCACATCGCGGCATGGGCCGCTGACACGCCCTGAACCGGTCGAGGTGCGTGCGGTCCGATCGCGCGTACCCTGTTCTGCACGCGAATGACCGATCGATTCCTCCTGCCCACGGATCTCTCGGAGGCCGCGGAGGCCGGCCTCCGCGGCGGCGGCGCCCACGCCGCGCGCCTCGGCGCCACGGTTACCCTCATCCACGGCTGGGCCGCGGAGGCCGGCGGGGCGCCCGCGGCCACCCGCGGGAGGTGCGCCGGGC
>JBHJHB010000072.1:0-6114 GCA_050331215.1 Sandaracinaceae bacterium
ACGGAGCCAGCCCCCCCCTCGGCGCCACCGGATCCGGGTTCCTCGCCCCGGGCCGCTAGACGAGCCGCCGCCTCCGCTCCGGGCCGGGCGCCGGGGGCTCGGGCCGCGGACCGCCCCGTCGCCGCCGCCCGCGGGTCCGGACCGGCGCGGGGGCTCCGCTCCCCGCCCTGGTCGGGGTAGAGCCCCCGTGCGGGCGCGCTCCGCACCTCTTGCCCGCCCGCCCAGGCGACGCGGACGCGGCCCCGCAGCACCCGCACCTCGACCGTCGAACGGCGGTCGACCACCTCGAACACGGTCCCGATCACCGCGACCTCCACGTCCCGGGCCCGGACCCGGAAGCGCCGCCGCGCGCGCGGGACGACATCGAAGCGGGCCGCGCCGGCCTCGAGCCGGACCGTGGTCTCTTGCGGGCGCTCGGCGAGGACGGTCACGCGGCCGTCCGGTCCCTCGACATCGATCCGGGACCCGTCGGCGAGGGTCAGGCTGCCCGGCGCGGTCCCGACCGCGGGTCCGCCCCCGGCGTCGGTGGCGACCCACGCCCACGCGGCCGCCGCTGACCCGACGACGGCCGCCGCCGCCAGGGCCGGGACCAGCGCCCGCCGCCGCGGCCGGCGCCGCTCGCCGTCCACGCGAGCGCGGATCCGCGCCTCGCGGGCCGCGTCCCACGGCACCTCGACATGCGCCCGGGCCTCGGCGACCCACCGGGAGAGCTCATCCATCGTGGCCCTCCGTCGGGTCGAGGAGCGCCGCCGACAACGTCCCGTGGGCTCGCGCGATGCGGCGCTTGGCCGTCGCCAGGGAGCACCCGGTCAGCTCCGCCACGTTCGCCAGCCTCTCCCCTTCGACGTGGCGAAGCGTCCATGCCAGCCGATCGTCGACGGGGAGGGCGTCCAGCTCCCGGTAGAGCTGCCCGAGGAGCGCGGCCTGCTCGGGGCTCGCGCCGGGGCTGGCGACGTCGGCGTAGCCCTCCTCGCCCTCGCGGCCGATCCAGCGGCGCAGGCGTCGCCGCTTGAGGCGCCGGGAGACCGCGCGGATCGTCACCCGGCGCAGCCACCCCCGGACCGCCCCGCGGTCGTCGATGCCGTCCCAGCCCCGGACCAGGTCCACGAACACCTCCTGCACGACGTCGTCCACGTCCTCGTCCCGGCCCAGCAGGCGGTAGGCCACGGCGCCAACGTAGCGGGCGTAACGCTGAAACGCCTCCTCGACGGTGCGGGGGGGATCCGCCTCGCGGCGCCCCCCCTGGACCAGCCGGAGCGCCTGGTGCCCCCTCATCCTCGCGTCGTCGTCCTGGCTCATCGTCGTCGCGCCAGCGGAGCCTCCCACGCCCCCCCGGTGGGCGCGTGGGGCCAAAAGGGCTCACCGCCGGCGGCGGCACGGCCACCCGACGGAGGGGCGTGCCGGTCCTTGACTCCTCGTCGGGGTCTCGAGAGGGTGCTCCGCTAGGGTGTAGGAGCACGATGGCCGAGATCGTCCGAGAGCTGACCGACCTGGGCGATGGCGTCTTCGCCTACACCCAGCTCCCGGGCTCCTGGGGCTGGAGCAACGCGGGGCTCGTCATCGACGGTGACCAGAGCCTCCTGGTCGACACCCTGTTCGACCGGAAGCTGACGGGCGAGATGCTCGACCGGATGCGCCGCGCTGCCCCCGCCGCGGCGCGGATCGACCGCGTCGTCAACACCCACGGCAACGGCGACCACTGCTACGGCAACGGGCTCGTCGCCGATGCGGAGATCATCGCCACCCGCGCATGCGTCGACGAGCTCCGGGACGCGCCACCGGGCCGGAACGCCACGTTGCTCCGCGCCGCCCGGGCGCTCGCCGCCCTCGGCCCCGCCGCCGGCGTCGTCGGCCGGGCGGGCGGGGCCCTCGGCCTGCGGCAGCTCGAGTGGCTGGTCGACGCGGCGCCCTTTGCCCTCCCGCTGTTCGGGGCCTTCGAGTTCGCGGGCAACGAGGTGACGCTGCCCAACCGGACCTTCGAGGGCACCTTGACCCTTCGGGTCGGGGACAAGACGGTGCGGGTGGTGGAGGTCGGCCCGGCCCACACCCGGGGGGACGCCTTCGTGCACGTCGTTGACGACCGGGTGGTGTTCACGGGGGACCTCCTGTTCAAGAACGCCCACCCGATCGTGTGGGCGGGACCGGTCTCGAACTGGGTGGCCGCGCTGCGGGGCCTCCTCGAGGAGGACATCGAGACGGTGGTGCCCGGGCACGGCCCGGTCACCGACCGCGCCGGTATCCAGGAGACGATCGACTACCTCGAGCTCCTGACCGCGGAGGCGCGGGCGCGCTACGACGCGGGGCTCTCCCTGGACGACGCGGTCAAGGACATCCGGCTGGACGCATGGCGGGGCTGGCTCGACGCGGAGCGCGTCTACGTCAACGTCCGCACCCTCTACCGCGAGTTCGCGGGTGAGGAGGACGCCGAGGCGGACATCCTCGAGCTGTTCGCCAAGATGGCGCGCTACCGGGATGGGCGCCTCTGAGACCCTGGAACGAGCGCTGCGCCCCGGCGTCGGGAAAAGCACGCATTGATGACGGCCCGGACCCGCCGAAGAGTGCCCAGGGCATGGGCCAGACGCTCACGATGCCGTGCGCCCTCGGGCTCGCCGCCCTGCTGGGCGGGTGCACCGGTGACCTGAGCGCGGGGCTACCGCTCCGCCCGGGTGCGGCCGGCAACCCGCGGGCCGAGGCGTGCCGGCCCGGCATCCCGGCGACCAGCCGGATCCCGAGGCTGACCCACGCCCAGTACGACAACGCCGTGCGTACGCTGCTCGGCCGAGGGGACGTCACCCCGTCGACCACGCTGCCGCCGGAGACCGGGGGGAGCCTCGACGCGCGGGGCTGGGACGGCTACCGGAACGCGGCGGCCGCCCTGGCGGAGGCGGCGATCGACGATCCCGCCACACGGGCCCGGATCCTCCCCTGCGACGGGGGCGACGAGAGCGCGGCGTGCGCCGAGGCGTTCATCCGCGCGTTCGGCCGCCGGGCGTTCCGGCGGCCGCTCACGGAGGCCGAGGTGGGGCGCTTCGGCGAGCTGTTCGCGGGGCGCGCCGAGCTGACCCCGGCGGGCACCTTCGACCAGGGGATCGAGCTCCTGGTCGAGGCCTTCCTGTCGTCCCCGAGCTTCCTGCTTCGGGTGGAGCGCTCGACCGACGTCCGGGATGGCGCCGTGCCGTTGAGCGGCTACGAGGTCGCGACCCGGCTCTCCTTCATGCTCTGGGACGGACCGCCGGACGACGCGCTGCTCGATGCGGCGGGCCGCGGCGACCTCGACGACGCGAACGGGATCCGCCGCGAAGCGGAGCGGATGCTCGCCGACGACCGGGCCCGGGCGATGGTCCGGGACTTCCACCGCCGCTACCTCGGCATGGTGGGCAGCGACGCAGCGCGCTGGCTCGACATCGTCAGGGATCGGGACCGCTACCCCTACTTCACCGATTCGATGGTCCCGGGGCTGAGCGAGGAGACGCTCCGCTTCGTGGACCACGTCGTGTTCGACCTCGAGGGGGGCTTCGAGGCGCTCCTGATGGAGCCGACCGCCTTCGTCGACCGGACGCTGGCTCCGGCCTACGGGCTCGACCCCGCCGCCTTCGTGGACGAGCTCACCCCGGTCCCGCTCGACCCGGGCCGGCGAGCGGGCGTATTCACGCGCCTCGGGTTCCTCGCCTCCCACGCCGTCTTCGACCGGACCTCGCCGATCCTGCGAGGCGCGTTCCTGCAGAAGCACATCCTCTGCCTCGAGCTCGGCTCGCCCCCCGCCGGGGCGGAGATGACGCCGCTGCCGGAGCCGACGGCGGGGCTGATCACCACGCGGGAGAGGACCAGCGCGCAGACGTCGCCCCGCGCCTGCGCCCGCTGCCACGAGGCCTACATCAACCCGGCCGGCTTCGCCTTCGAGCACTACGACGCCCTGGGCGGCTGGCGCGAGCTCGACAACGGCGAGCCGGTGGACGCGGCGACCGAGGTGGTGCTCGGCGACGAGGAGGTCGCGGTGGACGGGGCCGTCGCGCTGTCCCGCGCGATCGCCGACTCGCCGGCCGCGCAGCGCTGCTACGCGGAGCAGTGGGTCGAGTACCTCCTGGAGCGTGACCTCACCCCGGAGGACCGCTGCGTGGTGCAGGACGTCAGCCAGCGCCTCGGCGAGGACGGCTACCGCGTCCTCGACCTGCTCCTCGACCTGACGGGCACCGAGGCCTTCCGCGTCCGGGCCCGGGAGGATGGCTGATGAAGCGCCGGACCTTCCTTCGCGGCCTGTTCGGCGTGACCGTCGCGACGCCGTTCCTCGGCTCCCTCGGCCGGCTGACGGCCCAGGGCGAGGTCGCGCCGAAGCGCCTGGTCATCTTCCTCCAGCCGAACGGCGTGAACATCAACGAGTTCTGGCCGACCGGGGGCCCGGGGCCGCTCACGGCGGCCTCGATGGCGGGGCGCGGCGTCGCCCCGCTGGCCGGCTTCGCCGACCGACTCCTGATCCCTCGCGGCATCCACATGAGCCCGCGGGGCTTCGGCCTCGATGGCGTTCCCGGGTGCGACCACAAGAAGGGGATGGCCTGCAAGCTCACGGCGCGGCCCCTCGCCGACGACGGCCGGAACTACGCCCTCGGCCACTCCGTGGACTTCGAGGCGGCCCGGCACATCCACGCCGACGGGGCCGACCCCCTGGTCCTGCACGTCGGACGCAACGCCGATCCGACGACCGGCAACGCGACCGACTTCTGCTCCTACCGGGGCGCCAACGACCCCTATCCGGGGGAGAACAACCCCTGGAACGTGTACCGGTCGATGCTCGGGATCCTGCCCGGGGGCGAGGCCGACGACTTCCTCCGCCGGCGTCGGAACAGCCTGAACGACCTCGTCCGAGACGACCTCGCGGACCTGCGGCGGCTGCCCCTCGGCAGCGAGGACCAGCAGCGCCTGAGCGACTGGCAGGACCTGATCCGGGACACCGAGATGGGGATGGCGGAGCTGTGCAGCGCCGAGGCGCCGGACACCCTCGGCATCACGGGCCGGGTCGAGCGCTACGACGGGATGGACAACGGCACCGTCGGAAGCGACGCGGAGTACCGCCAGGTCGGCGAGCTGATGCTGCGGCTGATCGCGCTGTCGATGGTCTGCGATCACCGGCGGGTGATCACGCTCCAGTGGTCGCGGGGAAGCGGCGGCCCGACGTTCCGCTGGGACGGCCTCAGCCACGAGTTCACCCACCATCAGCTGTCCCACCGCAACGGGCGGGACGATGACCAGGGTGGCGACCTGCCCGGCATCGAGCGACTGATCACGGAGGTGGACACCTGGTACGGCGAGCGCTTCGCGGAGCTGCTCGGGCTCCTCACGTCCTTCACCGAAGGCGACGGTACGGTCCTCGACCACAGCGCCGTGATGTGGATCAACGAGCTCTCCGACGGGAAGGCCCACCACTTCAACAACCTGCCGGTCGTGATCGCGGGCAGCGCCGCGGGCTACCTCCGCCAGGGTCGGGTGGTCGACTGCTCGGCGGGGGGTGACGTCAACGCGCTCGACGGGGCGCCCCACAACAGGCTCCTCACGACGCTCCTCAACGCGGTGGGCGCCACCGGGGAGGGTGGCGCGCCGCTCGCGAGCTTCGGGGACCTCGACTACGGCGAGCCGGGGGAGTTCGACCCGCTCAAAGCGTGACGTCCGGTCACCAATGTGTCGGGACCGTGTCGTTGTTGTATCCTCCACATCTGTTGATGGGAGATCCACAGCTTCTCGATAGATGGCGCAGCGTCCCTGCTTTTCTTGGGTACCAGGCGTACGGCACGTATGGTGCATACACCAAGGCCATCATGAACCTCAACCCCAACGTGTCCTTCATCGGCTCCGCGCTCCTTCCCCTGCTGCCGTCCGCCCTCCTCGTGATCGCGTTCGTGCAGACGGTGCTGTAGCCGGGCCGGACGGCTCCGCGCCGCCCGGCGCCGGCCGCCGTCGAGAAGGACCTCACACCGCGCGGCGCCCCGCGCCCGGCCAGGTCGGGGGCGGGGGGGTGCGCTCGCGGGGGGCCCTACGCGGCGGCCCCCCCCCCCCTCCCCCGCCGGTTGGGGGCCGCCGCGCGGTGTGAGGTCCTTCTCGACGGCGGCCGGCGCCGGGCGGCGC
>JBHJHB010000073.1:0-3017 GCA_050331215.1 Sandaracinaceae bacterium
GGACGAGCTCAACCGCCTCGACGAAGCGCGCCGCTACGAGCGCACCGTCGGAAGCCCGCAGCCCGACTGGGAGCTGAAGGCCCGCCAGCGCTACCGCTACGACGCGTCGAACCAGCGCGTCGTCAAGCAGACCCTCGACCCCGACGCGACGGACCCTCCAGGACCGAGCGGCATCTACCCCGAGCGCGTCGCCCTCTACGTCTACCCCGGCGACTTCGAGCGGCGAGGCCTCGAGCGAGGCCCGACGGCCTACGACGAGCGCCCGGGCCTCCCCGTCGAGACCCAGCACCTCGTCGCGGGGGCGCGCATCGTCTGGAAGTCGGGCACCCCGATGGCCGACTTCGACCGCGAGCACCGAGTCACGACGGGCGTGGCGGACCTGATCCAGACCACATCGGCGGTGTTCGACGTGCGGACGGGGGCCCTGACCGAGTGCTCGACCTACCACCCGAACGGCGCGCGGGAGACCTACCTGGTCGACGAGGCGAGCGACCGGCGGGCCACGCCGGAGGTGATGGGGTTCACGGGGAAGGAGGGTGACGAGGAGGTCGGGGTGGTATACTTCGGAGAGAGGTATCTGATCCCGAGGGTTGGGAGGTGGGCGACGCCGGACCCCTTGCACGTGCATGCGAGTGGTGGGGGGGAGGCGCTGAACTCGTACCATTATGTGGGCGGGAGTCTGCTGGCTGCGCGGGATCCGGTGGGTTTGGATGTCAAGATCGAGGGGACGACGATCTTCAACCCGCGACGTTCGGGGCAATCCCATCAAGTTACAGGCGACATGGCACGTTCAGTCGGTGAACGGGACCTCTTCATGGGTATGGACGAAGCTGAGGCCGATCTCTTCGAGGTCAGAGATGACGGTTTCGTGGTCCTGAAAGACCCAGGCGCCACGACGCAAGAGCGCTTCGCACGCTTGTCTGAACAGGGGCAGATACTCGTGAACCAAATTCGCGACGACCACCTCTACGTGATCCATCCCCTTCCCATGGAGGACAGTGGAACTCCTCGGTGGGTCCAGACTCGGATCTTGAGCTCGCGTGGGGTCGCGTCTCTTCGCGTTACCTCCGGCGAGAGCGGCGGCGAGGAGTACGATGTAGACATTCGAACGGGGCCCGCAGCTGTGGCACGCCGAAGCGCTGCGGGCCTCACACGGGTTTCGCCTGAGCGAGACCGCCGGGGCCGCTCTGTGTGCGCGCGAGCGTCAACTTGCGACGCTCCCACAGCCGGTGACCCGGACCGGCGAACCAGTCGAATCGAGGGGCAAACCCACATCTACTACAGTACAGGCGCTCACTCGGATCGCAGGTCAAGGCGTGTTCAGCGGGCCTGGGCGTTGTCCCCTCCCGGTGTACAGTCGATGCAGGCGAGTAGGTCGGGTACCCTTTGGCACGAGCTCGGAGAGCACGCTGAACTCGCTCGGCGCGGGGTGCCCCACTTCCACGGAGACTCATCTAATGCACGATCAGTTCGTGGAGCCGCACATCGAGCGCATACAGCGGGCAGCCCAGGACCATGCGTATGCACGTACCCCCAGGGTCCCGGACCCATGAAGTGCCACTTCGCGATGAGACGGGTCGTGCTGTGCGCTGGTGTGGCGCTTGGTTCCGCGTGTGGCTTGAGTACCACTCAAGTCCAGCCAGAGGCCGTGGTTCCGAGGTCCTGCTTTGGTGCGTTGGCCCAGGAAGCTGGGTTCGCATGCATCGTCGACGGCCAGTCTGTCAGCTGCAGCGAATTGTTCGGCGGTTCGGCCGTGAACCAGTGCAGCATACCGTATGATCCGCGTGGGATGGTAACGGTCGCGAGGGCAACGCAGATCAATCGGCGTTGCCAGTCCAGAACCGTCCCTCACATTGCGACCATTCAAACCTCAGTCGGGCGAGGTGCGCGGGCCCTTTCCTGCTCGTGGCATACGTTCCTAACGTGCTGTCCGGAAACCCGGCGGCGCTCTGTTTGGCCGGATCTCACTTCGGCTGCCTGTGAGTTTCGCGAGCCCTCCTCACCAGATTCATGGGAGGAATATTCTGTGTCCTTCGGCGGTGGCGACCAGTGCTATCGCGTTGGGTCACGAGGCTATCTCGCCGCCCCTGACCCCACTTTGCGAATCGTTGGTGACGCGTTCGTCGAGATCGAACGAAACGCTAGTCGCCAGCCCAGGCGGGAGCACCACGTGCCCAATCCAACGACTAACCCGACGCCTTCACCAAGTCCACCTCCGCCCACCCGCAAGCACCCACAGCACATCACCGGCTTCCCGGCCACAGAGGGTCTTGAGCTCCCGCAAGAGGGCGATCCCGACGCCCAAGCCCTCTTGAGCGGCGGTCCCTGACCGCGTTCTCGGCCGCCGCTCGTTTCCGAGTCACTCTCCCTCCTTCGCGCCCCTCCTCCGGACGACGTTCGACCCCATCTTCCGAGGTCCATCGCGTTCATGCGGTCGCTGAACGAGCACATGGCGCGGCGCGCCAACCGCGAGGACGGGTGCCGGGGGCGCTTCTGGGAGGGGCGGTTCAAGAGCCAGCCGCTTCTGGACGAGGCGGCGCTGCTAACGTGCATGAGCTACGTGGACCTGAACCCGGTCCGCGCGGGGCTGAGCCGCGGCCTGGAGGACTCGGAGTTCACGTCGACCCACGAGCGCCTTCGCGCGGCCGAGGCGCGGCTCGACGAGGCCGAGTCGACCGTGGCCCCACGGAGCCCGGTGGAGCCCGCTCGGGCGGACGATGAGCTGTCGACCGTGGAGCCCGGCGCCCTGGTCCCCTTCGAGGGCGAGCCAGGGCCCATGGGCGACGAGACCAGGCTCCCGATGACGTTCGCCGACTACGTGGAGCTGCTCGACTGGACGGGCCGTGCGTCGCGCCCGGGCAAGCCGGTCCGCGTCCGCGGCGCACCACCGGCGCTGCTGGTGCGCCGCCGGATCGACCCGGAGGCGTGGCTCCGGACGATGCGGGGCCCTGGCCTCGATCACCTGGGCGCGCTCGGCAGCCCCGCCGAGCTCGACGCGCTCGCGGAGCAACGCGGGA
>JBHJHB010000074.1:0-5624 GCA_050331215.1 Sandaracinaceae bacterium
TGTGTTGTCCCAGCTCTTTCTTTTTTTGGCCGGTGGGGCCGCTTCTTCCCACTGTTTCGGTTTTAAGTATGCGGCCGCCGGGGCCCGCGCTTGGGGCTTCGGGCCGGCCACGGGCAAGGACGGCGCCCCGGAGACGGCGTCCGGTCCCGCCGAGGCGAGCGGGACGAACGGGACCCGGGAGCTGGACATCGAGGGCCTCCTCGGCGAGGAGCGCATCGACGAGTTCTTCGACCCGCGCGGCTTCGCGCGCCAGCGGGCCCGCGCGAAGCGCCAGGCCGCCCACGTTCGCTCGCTGAGCGACGCCGAGGTCGACGCCGAGCTTCCCCAGGACGACGCGCGACTCGTGGAGGATCACCTTGCCGTATGACGCGATCGACGGTTCGCGGCCGGCCGCGAACGGGAACGGCCACGCCGTGTCGACGACCGGCTTCGACCGGGACGGCCTGTTCGCCCTGCTCACCGAGCATGCGCGGCCGCTGCCCCGCTACACCAGCTACCCCTCGGTCCCGCACTGGGACCGCGCGGTCGGGGAGGGGGACTACCTCGAGGCGCTCGATGACGTCGCGGCCCGCCCGCAGGGGGCCTGCAGCGTCTACGTGCACCTCCCGTTCTGCGCCAAGCGCTGCTTCTACTGCGGCTGCAATGCGAGGACCGCGCGCAACGGCGAGATGATCGACCGCTACCTCGACCACGTCGAGCGCGAGGTCACGCGCGTGGTCGAGCGGATCGGTCGGGGCCGGCCGGTCACGCAGCTCCACTGGGGCGGCGGCACGCCCAACTTCCTGAGCGACGCCCAGATCGTCCGGCTGTTCGAGGTGCTCACGGCGGCCTTCCGCCTCGATGACGACGCCGAGGTGAGCCTCGAGATGGACCCCCGCGTCGCCACTCCGCACCAGCCCCGGCTCCTGCGCGACCTCGGCTTCAACCGACTGAGCATGGGCGTGCAGGACTTCGACCCGCGGGTCCAGGCCGCGATCGGCCGCATCCAGCCGGAGTCCGACACCGTGAGCCTGCTCGGCTGGGCGCGGGACGCCGGCTTCGACGCGGTCAACTTCGACCTCGTCTACGGCCTGCCCTACCAGACGCCCGAGAGCTTCGGCCGCACGCTGCGGCGGGTCACCGAGCTGCGGCCGGACCGGGTCGCGACCTTCAGCTACGCCCACCTGCCCGACGTCCGGAAGATCCAGCGCGGGGTGGACGCGACGGGCCTCCCGGACGCCAGGACGAAGCTGACGCTGCTGCTCGACGCCGTCGACGTGCTCGGCGACGCCGGCTACGCGTGGATCGGGTTCGACCACTTCGCGGCCGTGGACGACGAGCTCGCGGCCGCGGCCCGCGAGCGCCGGCTCCTTCGGAACTTCATGGGGTACACCACCCGCGCCGCCCCCGATCTACTCGCGTTCGGCCTGAGCGCGATCGGCCACCTCGGCGGCCGCTTCGCTCAGAACGACAGCACCCTCGCCGGCTACCAGGGCGGTCTGGACAGCGACCGCTTCCCCGTCGTGCGGGGCCACCGCCTCAGCGCGGACGACACGATGCGCGCGTCGGTCATCCAGCACCTGATGTGCAACCTCGAGCTGCGCGAGGACCTGACGACCCCGACCTTCGGGGCGCCGCTCTCGACGCTGATCCCGGACGCCGAGGACCGGCTCGGACCGTGCGTCGACGCGGGCTTTCTGGACCGCTCGGCGGCCGGCTGGGACCTGACCACGACGGGGCGCTTCTTCCTCCGGAACGTCGCGGCGGCCCTCGACCCCCACCTCACGACGGCCGGACCCCGTCGGGCGACCTTCTCGAACAGCGTGTGAGCCGACCATGCCGGTGCAGCGAGACGCGGTGGTGGTCGGTGGGGGCATCGCGGGGCTGGCGTGCGCGCGCCGCCTGCTCGAGGCGGGCGTCGACGTCGAGCTGCTCGAGGCGGGGTCGCGGGTCGGCGGGTCCCTCGCGAGCCGCAGGGTCGGGGGCCACGTGGTCGACCTCGGCCCCCAGACCGTCCTCGGCAAGGACCCGGAGCTCTTCCAGGAGCTCTCCGATCTCGGCCTCGACGACGCCCTGCTCGTGGCCGATCGGCGGGGGGCCAAGCGCTACATCGTGCTCGACGGCCGGCCGGTCGCCCTCCCCGGTGGCCCCCTCGGGCTCCTGAGCACCCGGTCCCTCAGCCTCTCCGGCAAGCTCCGGCTCCTTGGGGAGCCGTTCGCGCCCCGCGGGGAGGGCGACGACGAGAGCGTCGACCGGTTCATGCGCCGTCGGCTCGGCGCCGAGGTGGCGGACCGCGTCGTGGACCCCTTCGTGAGCGGTGTGCACGCGGGCGACCCGACCACGCTCTCGATGCGCGCGGCCTTCCCGGGGCTCCTCGAGGGCGAGCGTACCCACGGGAGCCTCCTCCGCTGGGGCCTCACCGGAGGCCCCAAGCGGGCCGGCGGCGAAGCCGCGTCTCGTCACCGAGCCGAGGCCGGCCGGGGCCGGAGCGGCGGACGCCCGACACCCCGCCCCCGCTCGCGCCTGTTCAGCTTCGCCGCGGGGCTCGCGGCGTGGCCCCGGGCACTCGCTGGGGCCCTCGGGCCGGACCGCGTGCGCGTGGACGCGCGGGTCGAGCGGCTCGCGCGGAGCGGCCCCGGGGCGTGGACCCTCACCACCCGGGACCGGACGCTCCGCGCCCCCCGGGTCGTGCTGGCCGTGCCCGCCCCGGCCGCCGCCGACCTGCTCGCCGACGTGTCGGCCGAAGGCGCCGACGCGCTCCGCGGCATCCGCTACGCCCCCGTGACCACCGTTCACCTCACCTACCCGCGGGACGCCGTCGCCCACCCCCTCGATGGGTTCGGCATGCTCTTCCCCTCCGGGGAGCGGGCGCCCGTCCTCGGCGTGCTCTGGGTCAGCTCGCTGTTCGCGGGCCGCGCGAGCCCCGGCACGGTCCAGACCGCGACCTTCGTCGGCGGCGCGCGGTCGCCGGACCGGGCGGCGCTGCCCGACGACGAGCTGGTCGAGCTCGTTCACGGCGAGCACCGCCGCGTGCTCGGCGCATCGGGCGACCCGGGGCTCCGCGTGGTCGCCCGCTGGCCCCACGCGATCCCGCGGCTCGATCTCGGCCACCCGGCCCGCCTCGACGTGCTCCGGCGCGTCGAGCAGGAGCTCGACGGCCTCCGTCTGGCGGGGAGCTACGCCGGGACGAGCCCGTCGGTCGCGGCCTGCTGGGCCCGCGGGCGGGCCGCGGCGGAGCGCATCGTCGAGGGGCGCGAGGATGCTCCGGCCGCGCCGGGAGACACCCGACGGGACGCGGCGTAGGCCGCCCGGAGGGCGAGGGGCCGGACCCGGCATCCGCTGCACCCGTCCGACGTGGGCACTACGGGCCGTCGGATTCGTCAGCGCGGGTCAGCCCGCCTCGAGTGCCCCCCCTTATCTGCCGCCGCCCGCTCACATCCGTCCGTCGCGGGCTCTCACTCCTGCGCGCAGGACGAGCCGCCGCCTGCCCCGGCCGAGGACGCGAGCCATCGCGACACCGAGGTCGCGAGGCTTGGCGAGGGCGAGCTCGAGCGCGCGGGAGATCGAACATGCGGCGTACCCCCCTCCTGCCCCGTCCCGTCACCCCCCGCACCGTCGGCGTCCTGCTCCTGGCCGCGATCGCCATCGGCGGCTGCGGCAGCCAGTCCCTCCGCGCGCCCTACTCCGGACCCCGCGCGCTGATGACCGAGAGCGACCGCTACGCGGAGTGCGTCTACGAGGCCTACCGGGAGTACCAGACGGAGGTCGACGCGGCCGAGCAGTTCACCTACCCGAGCGCCGCATCCGCGCGGCAGACCGCGGTCTCGGTCCGACCGGGCCGCTTCGATGAGCTCCTGGCGCAGGTCCTCCGCCGCCATGGCTTCACCGTGCAGGGCCTCCAGGTCCACGCCAGCCAGCACCCGGAGTTCGTCGAGGCCCAGCGGGGTCTCTACCAGGACCGCCTCACCACGCTTCGGGAGCGGGTGGTCACCCTCAGCGGCCAGGCCCCGCCGCCGAACTCCTGGGCCTTCCACGTGCTCGACCTCGAGACCCGCCCGCGCGTCGCGAGCCGCTGACTGCGGTCGGGTTCGGTTCGGCGCGGGCCGGGCCGGAGCGGCCCTGGGGAGGGGTGAGATGCGCAAGCTTTCTGTCGGTCTGCTCCTGTGGTCGGCCTGGGCCTCGGCCTGCGCGGCGAGCCATGTCGCCCCCGAGGGGAGGGGGCTCGACGGTGACGCCGGCTCGGGCCTGATGGCGGACGCGGGCCGGGAGGTCGACGCGGGGGGACCGGTCGTCCCGGCCATCGACGCGGGGGGCAGCCCGCTCGACGCGGGAGGAGACGCCGGGCCGGACGTCGGGATGTACGCCTGCGCGAGGGACGAGCACGTCCAAGGCGGCCGGTGCGTGGCCTGCGACGGGGGCACCCACAACCACGCCGGTGACCCCGTGCCCGGTCCGGACACGGCCTGCGACGAGGACGTGTGTGCGGTAACCCTCGACCTGGAGTCCTGCGAGGTCTTCGAGGAGGCCTACCTGAAGGCATCGGACACCTCCGCGGGTAGCCACTTCTCCCGGTCGGTGGCGCTGAGCCAGGACGGCTCCACCCTGGCTGTGGGCGCCTCTCGTCGAAACGCGGTCTACGTCTTCGTTCGGGAGGATGGCGGAACGTGGGCCCAGCAGGCCCTGCTGGAGACCGGCGAGCGCGCTGGAGCCCTTCGCGGCGCCAAGTTCGGATGGGCAGTCTCCCTGAGCCGCGATGGCTCGACCCTCGCGGTGGGCGCGCACGGGGACGACAGCAACGCAAGGGGGGTGAATGGCGATTCGAGCAACGACGATGCCCTTTGGAGCGGCGCCGCGTACGTGTTCACCCGCGCCGGTGAGATCTGGACGCAGCACGCCTACATCAAAGCCTCGAACGCCGAAGGGGTCCACCTTCCTCCCTCTCGTTGGGATGAACTTCGTGGGGATGAAGGCGATCAGTTTGGAATATCGCTTGCCTTGAGCGGCGATGGTCAGACGCTCGCGGTTGGCGCGTTGTATGAGGACAGTAGATCGACCGGTATCAACGGAGATCCGTACGATGATCCGTATCGAAATCACGACAGTGGAGCGGTCTACGTCTTTGTCCGCGAGCTCGACAGCTGGTCCCAAGAAGCGTACGTCAAGGCTGGCACGTCGCGGGCTGACAACTTCGGTCTTGCGGTCGCCCTCAGCCACGATGGCTCGAGGCTGGCGGCCTCCGCTCGCGTCATCGGCCCGCAGAGTGGGGTAGTCCATGTGTTTGAACGCGCCGCCGATCGGACCTGGGCGGAGGAGGCAGCTCTCCATGCGTCAAACGACGACATGGGAGATCGGTTCGGCACGAGCCTGTCGATGGGCGGCGACGGAGCCACCTTGGCGGTGGGCGCGCCGGGCGAGGAGGGGGCCGGGACTGGCGTCGACGCCGACCCGAACGACAACAGCGCGTCCGATAGCGGAGCGGTCTACCTGTTCGTCCGCAACCCGGGAGCGGCGTGGTCTCAGGAGGCCTATCTCAAGGCCTCCAACAACGAGATGTGGGGGCGCGAGGGGTTTGGCCTTGCGATGTCGCTGAGCGACGACGGCTCGACGTTGGCCGTGGGCGCACCCTTCGAGGGCGGATCCGGGAC
>JBHJHB010000075.1:0-36910 GCA_050331215.1 Sandaracinaceae bacterium
GGCTGCGGCGACGCGGGCCCGGGCGCGCCGGACGCCGGCCCGACCGGGCCGGGCATCCCGGGCGGCTGCGGCGGGCGTCCCGGCGCCCCGCCGCCGTCGGCTGCCGTGCTCGGCCTGCTGCTGGTCGCGCTGGTCCTCGCGCGTCGCCGCCGGCGCTGACCCCCGGGTCGCCGGCGGTGGGCCCGCCGGCGCGGTGGGGCACGGATGCCGCGATCCTTCGGCGGAGGACCGAGGCGGGCTATCCTTAGTCACCCTCGTGGCGAGACCGGGTCACCAGCCGATCCTCGAGCAGCGGGAGCACGCCGCGGAGCCGCCCCTGCGGATCCCGATCCACGCGCTCCCCTTCCGGATCGGCCGCGCAGCGGGGATGGACCTGGTCCTGTCCTCGCCCCGGGTCAGCAAGCTTCACTGCGAGATCGCGGTGGGCGACGACCAGCTGGTCCTGCGGGACCTCGCGAGTCGAAACGGGACGTTCGTCAACGGAGAGCGGGTCGACGGGGAGCAGGTGCTGCAGGACGGCGACCTGATCGTGGTCGCGGGCCGGGAGCTCCGCTTCGCCTACGTCGACCTCGGGAGCTTCGTCGAGGAGTCGACGCAGGCCGGCCACCCGAGCCCGTCCGTCGTGGCGTTCCACCAGCAGACCCGGGACCTGTTCCGTATCCTCGCGGGCCCCGCCGTCCGTGCGGTGTTCCAGCCGATCGTCACGCTCGATGGCACCGAGATCGTGGGCTTCGAAGCCCTCGGCAGGCAGACCCTCCCGACGCTGTCCTTCGAGGTCGCGGAGCTGTTCCGGATCGCCCACGACCGGGGCAAGGCGGAGGAGCTCGCGGCGGTGATGCGGACCGCGGCCCTGGCCGACGTGCCGGGGCTGCCGGACGCGCAGCGCCTCTTCATGAACGTCCACCCGGCCGAGATGCAGAACGGCGTGCTGCTGCGGGAGCTGGAGCGGAGCCGGCGGGCCCTCGGCGCGTCCCGCCGCCTCGTGGCCGAGATCCACGAGTCCGCGGTGACCGACCCCTCGCTGATGCGCGGCCTCCGGGCGGACCTGGCGTCCCTCGACATCGAGCTCGCCTACGACGACTTCGGGGCGGGTCAGGCGCGCCTCCGGGAGATCGCGGAGGCGCCGCCCGACTTCGTCAAGCTCGACATCACGCTGATCCACGAGATCGATCAGAGCCTGCGCCGCCAGGATCTCGTCGCGGCGCTGGTCAAGGTCATGCGGGAGGCCGGCATCCAGGTCGTCGCGGAGGGGGTCGAGACGAGGGAGGAGGCGCGGGTCTGCGCTGCCCTCGGGTGCGACCTGGCCCAGGGCTTCTTCTTCCGGCACCCGCTCCCGGTCCACGAGCTCCACGACTGAGCCGGCCGGAGCGGGCCAGGCCAGGCACGGGCCGAATCTCCTACGCCATCCGGATCGTGGGTGGAGCCTTCCGTTCACGACGGACCTGGCGCCTCAGCGCACATGGCCTTACACCGGTGTCTCGGTACGGTCGTTGCTGCGTCGGGCTGGCGTGACGACCCCGAACGTGAGGCTGTTGATCGCGACGCAACGCTGGGTACGGTGGCTCCTGAGGACGGTGGACCCCGATGAGGGTCGGGCGAGCCTCGGTCGCACCCTCACCGCCCGCGCGAGCCTGGGGCTCCTGGCCCTCCTGGGTTCCTCGATCCCCTGGGGAGCAAGCAGCGCGGAGCCGGGCCGGACCGTGCCGACGGCCTACCGCGTGGAGCGTCACTTCGCCGCCGGCCTCGAGTACCTGACGGTGGAGCCGCCGGACCTGCCGGTGGGCGCGGAGCTGCCGATGGTCGTCTACCTCCACGGCCGCGGCGGAGCGCCGACCCCGCCTGCCGAGGGCCCCTACCTCGGGCTGCGCGTGCCGGTGCGGCTCGTGATCCCGAGGGCGCCGGACCCGTACGGCGACGGCTACGCGTGGATGCCGGTCAGCGCGCACGCGGGAGAGACCGAGGCCCTGAACCGCGCGATCGAGGATCGGGGTCGGCGCCTCGCCGACGCGCTCGTCGCGTGGCAGCGACGGCATCCGACCCGGGGCGCGCCGCTGGTCGTGGGCTTCAGCCAGGGCGCGATCCTCGCGGTGCACCTCGCGACGGCCCACCCCGAGGCGGTCTCGGCGGTGTTCCCGATGGCGGGCTGGCTGCCGCCGGGGTTGATGCCGCCCGGCAGCGACCCCTACGCCGTGCACCCCGCGATCCACGCGCTGCACGGGGGCGTCGACCCGGTGCTGGGCGTGGAGCGCAGCCGACGCACGTTCCGGGCGCTCCGCCGCCTCGGCTACGAGGTGACCTTCGAGGTCTTCCCGGACACGGGGCATGCGATCGGCCCCGGTATGGAGGATCGCATGCGCCAGCTCCTCGACGAGGCGCTCCGGGCGATGCCGGGGGATCGCGCGCACGCGGGCGAAGCCTGAGCAGAGTCTCGGGGTGCCCTTGCCGGGAGGCCTGCCCCCGCGGCATAGTGCCCCGCCATGGATGAACAGCACCCCGGTCCCGAGACCGCCCTCGTCGTCGGGAACAGAATGGGGGAGGCCTTCCTCGAGATCGCCGTCCTCGCGTTCATCGTCGGCGTGATCTTCGCCTGGGTCATGTCGCGGCAGCTCAAGGACGAGCGGCGCTTGAGCTACCAGCGCTTCATCGCGCAGATCGCCGCGGTGCTCCCGGGCGTCGTCCTGTGCCTCGGCTTCCCGGTGATCATCGTCCCCACCGTGCTCAACCTGGTGAGCGGCGGCGCGATCCCGGCGGTCGTGTTCCACGTGCGCGGGATCCCCTACTGGGTGGGGTATCTGCTGACGGACGTGATGGGCCTGAGCTACTCGTGGGGGATGGGTCTGGCGGGGCTCACGTTCCTGCTCCTGATGGTCGTCGTCGCGGTCCCGCTCGGCATGCGGATCTACCCGCGCCTGATGCCTCGGGACACCCTCGGCGCCGCCTGACCCGGCGAGGCGCCGGGGTCCAGGGGCGGCGGGGGCGACGTTGAAGCGTGAGCGGGTCGTCCTGATCGACGGGAGCTCGATGATCTATCGAGCGTTTTTCGCGATCCCCTCGAGCTTCCAGACCTCCCGCGGGCTGCCGACCAACGCGACGTACGGCTTCGCCTTGATGTTCCGCAAGGTCCTGGCGGGGCGCCAGCCGCGGCTCGGGGCGGTGGTGTTCGACACGCCGGGGCCGACCTTCCGGGACCGGCGCTACCCGGAGTACAAGGCTCACCGGCCGCGCATGGCGGCGGAGCTGCGCCAGCAGATCCCCTGGACCCACAAGGTCGTCGAGGCCCACGACTTCCCGACCCTCCGCGTCGAGGGGTACGAGGCGGACGACGTGATCGGCACGCTCACGCGGGAGGCCCTGGAGCAGGGCCACGAGGTGCACATCATCAGCGCCGACAAGGACTTCGCCCAGCTGATCGGCGACGACGTCCGCATGATCGACACGATGCGGGACATCACCTACGACGCGGAGCTAGTGCGCAAGAAGTGGGGCGTCCCGCCGGCGCAGATCGTCGACCTGTTCGCGCTGGTCGGCGACAAGGTCGACAACGTCCCTGGCGTCCCGGGGATCGGGCAGAAGGGGGCGGCGAAGCTGCTGGCCGAGCACGGGTCCCTGGACGGTCTCCTCGCCGCGCTGGACCAGCTCAAGGGACGCGCCAGGACCGCGCTGAGCGACCATCGGGACCTCGCGGTGCTGAGCCGCGACCTGGTCGTGATCGAGCAGCGGGCGGAGCTCCCCGTCCGTCTCGAGGAGCTCGCGATCCCGGACCCGGACCCCGGCCGGCTCGACGCGCTCTACCGGGAGCTCGAATTCTACTCGCTGCTCACCGGGGAGGGGGAGGCCGAGGCGGCCGAGGTCGAGGACCGCACCTTCGATGCGGCGCGGACCCTCGCCGAGGTGGAGGCGCTCGTCGCCTCCCTCGGGGAGCACCCGGCGGCGCTGGTGGGTGTCCACGAGGCGCCGTCCTTCGTCAGCGGCGAGCTCGTCGGCCTGGCGATCGCGACCTCGCCCGCCCGCGCGACCTTCGTGCCCCTGCGCACGTCGGAGGCGGCGCTCGGGGCCGAGGGGCTCGCCCGCCTGAGGCCCTGGCTCGAGGACCCCGCGCAGCCGAAGCTGGTCCACGACGGGCGGGACCTCTACACGCTCCTCGCCCGGCACGGCGTGACCCTCGCCGGGGTGACCGGCGACGCGCAGCTCGCCTCCTTCCTGGCCGACCCGACCAAGATCATCCCGCACCGCCTGGACCAGGTGGTCCGAGAGTTCCTGCACCGTACGATCGAGAGCGAGAAGGGCCTCGTCGGGAGCGGGCAGAAGACCCGGCCCTTCGGGGCGGTGCCCCTCGACGACCTCGCGCGCTGGGCAGGGCAGCGGGCGAGCGCGATCCACGAGCTCTGGCCGGCCGCGAAGGCCCGGATGGAGGCCGCCGACCAGGGTCGCTTCTACGAGGAGGTCGAGCTCCCCCTGAGCTGGGTGCTCGGGCGGATGCAGCTCGTCGGCATCCGGGCCGATGGCGACGACCTCGACCGGATGAACGACGAGTTCGAGGCCCGAAAGGCGCGGATCGAGGCCCACATCTACGAGCTCGCGGGGCGCGAGTTCAACATCGGCTCGACGAAGCAGCTCGCCGAGGTGCTGTTCGAGGACCTCGAGCTTCCGGTCCTGAAGCGAACGAAGACCGGCTACTCCACCGCGGCCGACGTCCTGGAGCGCCTGGCCGCCGAGCACCCGATCGCCCGCGAGGTCCTCCGCCAGCGCGCGCTGGCCAAGCTGATCAACACCTACACCCGGGTCCTCAAGGCGAGCCTCCACCCGCGGACGGGGCGGATCCACTGCACCATCCAGCAGACCACGGGCAGCTCGGGGAGGCTGATCACGACCGATCCCGACCTTCAGCGTACGCCGATCCGCACCGACGATGGGGTCCGGATCCGCCAGGCCTTCATCCCGCGGGACGGCTGGGTCCTGATCAGCGCCGACTGGAGCCAGATCGAGCTGCGCATCCTGGCCCACGTCAGCGGGGACCCGCTGCTCGGCGAGGCCTTCCGGGAGGGGATCGACATCCACCGGCGGACCGCGAGCCAGCTGTTCGACGTGGCCCCGGAAGACGTCACGGCCGCCCAGCGGGACGTCGGCAAGACGGTGAACTTCGCGACGATCTACGGCCAGGGGGCGACCGCGCTCGCGCAGCAGCTCTCGATCGAGCGAGCCGAGGCGAAGGGCTACATCGACCGCTACTTCGAGCGCTATCGGGAGGTGCGGCGCTGGTCGGAGGAGGTCGTCGCCGACGCCTACCGGGACGGCTACGTGACCACGCTCCTCGGTCGGCGGCGCTACGTCCCGGAGCTCTCGAGCAACAACGTCACGGACCGGTCGTACGGGGAGCGGATCGCCGTCAACACGCCGATCCAGGGGAGCGCGGCCGACCTCTGCAAGGTGGCGATGCTCCGGATCGCGGAGGACCTCGAGGCGCGGGAGGCGGAGCTGCTGCTCCAGATCCACGACGAGCTGATCGTCGAGGCGCCCCCGGGCGAGGTGGACGCCGTGGAGGCGGTGGTCCGCGGCCACATGGAGACGGCGGTGGAGCTCGACGTGCCGCTCGCGGTGGACATCGGGCACGGCGCGAGCTGGGCCGAGGCCAAGGCGTGACCACGCGTCGAGCGGTGGTCGACGCCCTCGAGGCGATCGCGTTCGGGGCGGAGCTCAAGGGGGATCGACGCGCACGCAGCTGGGGGGCCGCGGCCTGGGCGATCCGCAACGTCCAGGGCGACCTCCGGGCGATGCTCGACAGCGGCGAGCTCCTGAAGGTCCGCGGGGTCGGTCAGGCGAGCGCCCGGGTGGTGCAGCAGGCCCTCGCGGGCGAGGAGCCGGACGCGCTGACCCGCCTGCGCGAGGAGCTGCCCCCGGGCCTGTTCGCGCTGCGTCGCATCAAGGGCCTCGGCCCCAAGAAGGTCAAGGCGCTCTACCAGGGCCTCCGCATCACCGGCCTGGCCGAGCTCGAGTACGCCTGCCGGGAGAACCGCCTCGTCGACCTGCCCGGGTTCGGGTCCAAGACCCAGGCGAAGGTCCTGGCGCAGCTCGAGTCGCTGCGGGAGACCGCAGGGCTCCTTCGCCGGGACCAGGCCAAGGCCCTGCTCGAGCCCCTCGCGGCGGCGCTGCGGGTCCACCCCGGTGTGGAGCGGGCCGAGGTCGTCGGCGACCACGCGCGGGGCATGGAGCTCGTCGCCCCGAGGCTCCTCGTCGCGGGCCCCCGCCCGGAGGCCGCGCTCGCCACGCGGACCGCCGACGTGCGCGCGCTCGTCGGGACGTGTGCGAGCGATCGGTTCGGCCTGGTGGCCCTCGGCCTGACCGCCGACCCCGAGCACCTCGAGGCCCTCGCGGCCCGGGCGCGCGCTCAGGGCAAGCTCGCCGGCGCGGAAGACGCCCTCGACGCCCTCGAGGGCGCCTTCCCGACGGCGGAGCACGTCTACGAGGCCCTCGGCCTCGTCCCGACCGCCCCCGAGCGGCGCGAGCCGGGAGTGCCGCTCGTCGAGGTCGGGCGAGCGGCGCCGGCCCTGGTCGCCCTCGGGGACCTCCGCGGCGCGCTCCACAACCACACCGTCGCCTCCGACGGAAGCCACTCCCTCGCCGAGATGCGTGACGCGGCGGCCCGCCGGGGCCTTTCGTACCTGGCGATCACGGAGCACAGCGAGGCTGCGGCCTACGCGCGGGGCCTCGAGCCGGAGCGGCTCCGGGCTCAGGTGGAGGCGATCCGAGCGCTGAACGAGGCCTCCGACGGCGCGTGCGTGCTCCTGACCGGCATCGAGAGCGACATCCTGCGCGACGGGAGCCTCGACTACGACGACGCGACCCTGGCCGGCCTCGAGGTCGTGGTCGCGAGCGTCCACCGGCGGCACGGCCAGGGGCGGGACGAGATGACCGCGCGGATGGTCCGGGCGGCGCACAACCCGAGGACCGCGGTGATCGGCCATCCCACGGGTCGCCTGCTCCTCGGACGAGCCCCGAGCGAGGTGGACATCGACGCCCTCCTCGATGCGTGCCTGGAGGCCGGCTGCGCGATCGAGCTGAACGCCCAGCCCCAGCGCCTCGACCTCGGCGTCGAGCACCTCGGCCGCGCGCGCGAGCGAGGCGTGCCGATCAGCATCGCGGCGGACGCCCACAGCGTGGACTCCCTCGGCTACCTCGAGCATGGCGTCGCGGTGGCGCGGCGGGCCGGGCTCCGGCCCGAGGACGTGCTCAACGCGCGGGCGCTCTCCGAGCTGCGCGCCTGGCTCGCGGCGCGGAGCCAGCCCGTCGACATGGGCCCGGCGATCTAGTCACCTGTCTCGGCGATCCGTGGCAACATCCCGCCGGCCCTCGACGCCCGACTCGGCGTCACTTCTCCTCGAAGTACGCGAAGTAGTCCTCGTCGTCGTTCCTTGATTCGGGCGCCGATCGCTCGCCGGGATTGACCACTCACTGCTGTTCCAGGTGACCAGCAGCCTGCTGCAGCAGCCCGCTGACGCGAGCCTACCGGCGCCCTCGTCGCCGACGCCCGGAGGGCGTGGCCAGGCCGCTCCAGTCGGGCGGCGGGTCCGAGAGGCTCCCGGACCAGGAGCGGCGCCGGGAGGCCCTGCCGCCGGGGGCGTGCCAGCGGACCAACCAGAGGAGCTGCTGGGGGTCGTCCCCCTCCGGCGTGTGCTCCACGCGAACGAAGAGGGTGTCGTCGGCCCGCGCGGTGAGCGTCACCACGGGGGAGCGGACCCGCGACGGCAGGTCGGCCACCTCCCGGTCCACCACCATCAGGGCCCGGTCCTTCATGAACACCGGCAGCGGCGGCCCCGAGCTCGGCTGCCAGACCAGGACCGCGCCCTCCGGCAGGCCCGGGCCGAGGAGGCTGGCCGGGATGCCCGGCTCGAGCACGACGGCGTCCTCCGGGAGGGTGATCGGGTCCACCGGGTCCGGGAGCGGCACCGGCTCGGGCGGTCGGGCGTTGGCCGGCGGCGGCGGGACGTCCGCCGGGTCGAAGGTCGGGTCCTCGGAGAAGGCGACCGTGACAGGGCCGTAGGGGCCGGCCTCCGCGGTCCCGATCCACACGCGGAAGTGCCCCCCCTCGAACGGGAACGTCACGGCCGCGTCGCGGCTCGTCCCGTCGTCGCAGGTGACTCGGCCTTCGACGTCGATCACCGCGATCCGCGTCGCGAGCCCGGCCCCGTTCGTCAGGATGCGAAGCCCGGCCACGGGGAAGCCGTTGCTGTAGATGAAGAAGGTCGGCCGGCGCGCGAAGAAGCCCGAGCAGCTCGGGTCCACCCGCGCCCCGGGCACGGAGCCCTCCGCGAACACGGTGCGGATCGCCGGGCTCGGCGAGAACCCGCCCGGGAGCTCGAGCGTGCGCTCGAGGGCCCTCGCGTTGCCCCAGAGCGGGCCCTCGTCGTGGATCATGTCCCCGTAGGGATAGCGACCGTCGTACCGCTCGACGTCGGAGGGGGCGAGGTCGGCGTTCCGGGGCACGGCCAGCGTGTAGGGCGCGCCCGCGTCGGCCGGCTCCGCGGTCCCGACCCAGACGAGGACCTGGCCGTGGGCCTGCTCGACCTCCACCGCCCCCCCCGCCGCGCACCGCACCTCACCGGTGGGCAGGCGGAGCAGCAGCGTGGTCGGGACGTCCGAGAGCACGAGGAAGCGCAGGCGGCCGAGGCCATACTCGCTGGTCAGGTCGTGGCTCGGCTCGGGGCTCACGTAGCCGCCGCCCCCCGGCTGCACGTCGGCGGCCGCGACCGGCCCGCCGGCCCGACCCGCCCATCGGGCCGGGTCCTCGCCGTTGTTCAGCCGCTGCCGGAGGTTGGGGCTCCGCCAGAACAGCGCCGGGCCCCCTTCGAGCGTGCGCGGTGGCCGCGAGGCGACCTCGGCTTCGGCCCCGGCGGGGTCCGTCGTGGCGAGGCTGCCGCCGCAGCCGGCGGCGCCCCCCAGCGCCAGGACCATCGTGATGCCGATCTGGGCTCGCCTTCGCATCGTCGCTGCACCCCCTCTCGCGGGTGGGCAGGGTAGACCGATTCGCGGCCGAAGGGATCGCCCCCCTGGATCGGACGGCGACGAGTCCACGCCACGCCGGCATGCGAGGCGTATGGTGCAGGCCATGAGCGCTCGACAGCGCGTGCTGACCGCGACCAAGTTCGCCGTCGATCGTCTGGACGTGCCGCTACGGGCCGGCGGGTCCGTCCGACGCGAGGTCGTCGTTCACCCGGGCGCGGTGGTCGTCCTGCCCTGGCTGGACGACGGCCGCCTCGTCCTGATCCGGAGCTACCGCTTCGCGATCGAGCGCCCGCTGGTCGAGCTCCCGGCGGGGACCCTGGAGGCGGGCGAGGATCCGAGGGAGGCCGCGGTCCGGGAGCTCCAGGAGGAGACCGGGTACCGGGCCGAGGCGGTCTGGCCGCTCTCGTCTTTCTACCCGTCGCCCGGCATCTGCGACGAGGTGATGCACGCCTTCGTGGCCGAGGGCCTGACCCCGGGGCCCCAGGCGCTCGAGCCCACCGAGGACATCGAGGTCCTCGCGCTGCGGGTCGACGAGGTCGAGGCGCGGGTCCGCGCGGGGGAGCTCGTGGACGCGAAGACGCTCGCTACGCTCCTCCTCTGGCGCCTTCGTGGGCCGTCGGCGCGGCCTGGGTCGCCGCGGCGCTGAAGGCGCGCCGCACCTCCAACGTGTGCACGATCAGGTCGTGGAGGTCGGGGAGGGCGTCCCAGTCCGAGTTGAAGCCGAAGAAGATGCCGCCGTCGTAGCTGAACAGCGCGATCCCGAGCGCGTGGTTCCGGTAGAGGGGGACGACCGGGTAGGCCTCGAGCATGCGGGAGCCGAGCAGGTAGAGCGGCACCTGGGGCCCGGGCACGTTCGTGACGAGCATGTTCGCGGGGAGCCGCTCGTAGCTCGCTTGCACCGCCCACGCGACCATCGTCGGGGAGCTCCACTCCCCGAGGGTCACGGCCAGGTCCGCGCCCTCGGCCTGATGGGAGGCTTTGATCTCGTCCATGTTGCGCCGGACGACGGCCAGGCGCTCGACCGGGTCCTCGAGGTGGATCGGGAGGTCCGTCACCACCATCACGACCCGGTTGCCCCAGTCTCCGGACTCGTCCTGGTGCCGCATGCTCACGGGGCAGAACACGCGGAAGCGCATCGCCTCGAGATCGGCCTGGCTGCTGCCGAGGGAACGGAAGTAGCGTCCGATTGCGCCGCCGACGATGGCGAGGATGATGTCGTTGACCGTGCCGCCAAGGGCCTGCTTGCTCCGTTTGATCTCGCGCAGGTCCATCCGGAGCCAGTCGAGGCGGCGGTGAGGGCCGATCGGGCGGTTGAAGGGGGTCGGCGAGGACGTCCGGGCCCAGGCCTCGAGGGCGTGCCGCGCCGCGCTGGCGGTGGCGGTGACGCGCTCGATCGTCTCGCCGGGGTGCTCGTAGGCCGCCCGGGCGGTGCGGCGGAGCGCGGCGAGGGGGCGCTGGATCCGATGCTCGATCGCCTTCTGGATCAGCTCGAGGCGGCTGGGCGGGTGCTCCGGCCTCCAGGGCGGGGCCTCCTCGATCGCGGGCTCCGGGCTCGTCGACAGGAGCTCGAGGAGAAGGTGGGTCCCGCTGGCCCCGTCCACCATGCAGTGGTGGGTCTTGGTGATCACCGCGAGCCGGTCCCCCTCGAGGCCCTCCACGAGCCACATCTCCCAGAGGGGCTTGTGGCGGTCGAGCTTCTGGGAAAGGATCCGTCCGCACAGCCGCTTCAGCTGCCGCTCGTCGCCGGGGGCGGGGAGGCCCGTGTGGCGGAGGTGGTAGCGTAGGTTGAAGCTCTCGTCGTCCACCCAGACCGGGCAGCCCTCGAAGGGTGTCCGCTCGATGCGTTGACGGTAGCGCGGGATCCGGTGGAGTCGGGACTCCACGTAGGCCATCAGGCGGTCGAGGTCGATCGCCCCGTCCGACCCGCGCAGGGGCGCCGCCTGGTAGGTCCCGATGAAGGCCACGTGCATGTGGGACGACGGTCCCTCGATGTCCAGGAAGCTCTGGTCCAGTCCGGTCAGGCGCTCGTAGTGGGTCATCCGCGCTCCTTGGGGGGCCCCGCGGGCCTCGGATCCTGAGGGTACGCGCAAACCAGGCCCGTGCGAGGCGCGTCGGGCGCGGGCCCCCGGCCCTAGTCCTAGCGGCGCCGAAACGCCTGGCGAACGCGGGCCTCCAGCCGGGCCCGCTGCATGCGGACCGACGAGGCGAGGCGCAGCTGCCCGCGCACCCGGGCCAGGTTGTGCTCCATCCGGCTCGCGTAGCGGCTCCGGTCGAAGCCGAAGTAGCGGTCCTCGAACACGTCGAGCGCGAAGCGGGCTGCCAGCTCGGTCGCGATGCGGATCACCCCGGCCACGATCGCGGCCCGCTCCTCCGGCTCGATCCAGCCCGCGGCGACCGAGGCGTAGCCCTCCACCGCGGCCGCGAACAGCGGCTCGCCGAAGCCCGCTCCCCGCCCCGCCTCGCGGCCGGGGTTGCACCAGGAGCGGAGCGCGTCGCCGCGCTCCGCCTGGAGCTCGCCGTGGGCCAGCGTGTCGAGATCGATAACTGCCCGCACGGCGGGGGGATCGGATCGGTCGAAGCGGAGGTTCGTCGCCTTCAGGTCCCCGTGCACGACGCGCTCGGGCAGCCCCCTCGCCACCTCCACCGCCTGGCCGGCCCGCAGCACCGCCTCCGCGGCGGCCCGCGCCTCGCCCCGCCGCGGGTGCTCGGGGTAGGCGTCGAGGGCCTCCTCGAGCTTCGTGAGGTAGAGGTGGGTGTCGTGGGCGCCGGGGCGGCGGAAGCGAAACGCGTGGTCGAGGTCCGCCAGGGCGCGATGGAAGCGGGCCGCCGCGGCGCCCGCGGCGCGCGCGTGGGCGGCGTCGTCGAGGCGGTCCACGGTCCGGCCCTCGATGAACGTGAAGCTCCGCCAGACGCCGCCGTCCTCCGCCTCGACCCACAGCCGGCCGTCCCGGGTGGGTCGGAGGCGCGGCGTGAGCAGACCCTTCGATGCGAGGTGGCGGGTGACCGCTTCGATGTCGTGATGGACCTCCGCGCCGAACACCGGATGCAGGCGCTGCAGGATCGCGCGCTCCCCGTCGCGCTCCACCACGTAGGTCTGGTTGATCCAGCCGACCGGGACCGCGTCGACGCGGGCCCGGCCGTCGACGCCGTAGGCGGACTGGACCGAGGGCGGGATGTCGCTCATGAGGGGCAGCCCGGATCGATAGCGGTGGCCGGCGCCGGCATCCAGGCCCTGCGCTATAACGCGAGAGGAGGGTCGAGACGTGGCGGGCACCGGTGATCGTTCCGACCCCGAGGACGACCCCGGGTCGGCCCTGGCGATGGTCGAGAGCGCCCTCCGGGTAGCGCAGGAGGATCCGAGCGCCGCCGAGGCGCGGCTGCGCATCGCGGTCCGCTCCGCGCCCGACGATCCCACCGTGCGCTGGGCGCTCGGCCGGTTCCTGCACGACGCCCGCAGCGACGCGGACGGGGCGCGGGCGGCGTACGAGCGAGCGCTCGAGCTCGACCCCGCGCACCCCGACGCGCTCCGGGACTACGCCCGCCTCAGCCACTACCTCGCGGTCGACCACGACCGGGCGGAGGCGCTCTACCGTCGGGCCGCGGAGGCCCAGCCGGAGCGCGCGGCGCCCCGCCGCGACCTCGCGGCGTTCCTCGAGGGGGCGCGCCGGGACCTGGACGGCGCCGAGGCGCTCTACCGGGAGGCCCTGGCCGCGGAGCCGGAGGACCCTGACGCTCGGGTCGCCTGGGCGCGCTTCCTCCACCACGCGAGGCGCGACGGGGCCGGCGCCCGGGAGGCCTACGAGGCGGCGATCGCCGCTCGCGCGGAGGACCCCGATCTGCACGCCTGGTACGCGGTGTTCCTGCGGACCCTCGGCGGCGACCCGGACGCGGCCGACGCCCCCTTCGAGGCCGCGGTGGAGCTGAACCCCGAGCACGGCTTCGCCCAGGCGAACTACGCGCTCCACCTGTGGACCCACCGGCGCGACGCCGACGCGGCGGAGCGCGCCTTCGAGCGGGCGCTGGCCGCGGAGCCCGACCGCTGGAGCACCCACTGGTGGTACGCCGCCTTCCTCGCCGAGGGCCGGGCGGACCGGGCTCGCGCCGGCCGCCACTACCGCCGGGCGGTCGAGCTCCAGCCCTCCCACGCCACGCTGCTGCGCCAGTACCAGGCGTTCCTCGACGAGGGGGGGGGCAGGGCCTCGATGCCGCCACCGACCAGCCGGGCCGACGAGGCGTCGGACCGCGCGGCGGCGCGCGTGGCGGCGGGGGACCTCGACGGCGGCGAGGCCGCGTACCTCGAGGCCCTGGCGAGCGACCCCGAGCACGGCCCATCGCTCCGCCGCTACACCGAGCTCCTGCTCCGCCGCGGCGCGCTGGACCGTGCGGAGGCGGTGCTGCAGCGCGCGCTAGGAGGCGAGCGGCCCGAGGGCTGGGCGCACGGGCTCTACGCCCGGTTCCTGCATCGGCACCGGGACGACCGCGCCGGCGCGGACCGACACTACCGCCGCGCGGTCGCGGCGGGCCTCCACGATCCGATCTGGCTCGGCGAGTACGCCCGCTTCCTCGACGAGACGGGCGAGGCGGACCGGGCCGAGGCCTACTATCGGCGCGCCCTCGAGGCGCGTGGCAGCGCCGAGGCCGCGGTTGACTACGCCCGCTACCTGGAGCGGCAGCAGCCCGACGAGCAGGCGGAGGACGCCTTTCGCCGCGCCGTGCAGATCGCGCCGGAGGATCCGTTCCCGCTCCGCCAGCTCGCCCGCTACCTCGAGAGCACCAAGGGCGACGTGGAGGCGGCGGAGGCGGCGTACCTGGAGGCGGTGGCGCGGGCGCCGACCGATGCCCTCACGCTGACCTGGTACGCCCGGTTCCTGGAGCGTCGCCGGGGCGACGACCTTCGCGCGGCGCACTTCTATCTTCGGGCGGCCAAGGCGGAGCCGGAGCGGGCGGCGCGCTGGGCCGAGGTCGCGCGCTTCTGCCTCGAGCGAGGGCTGGTCGACGAGGCCCTCGGGTCGCTGCGGCGCTGGCGGGAGCGCGCGGAGCCCACGGAGGAGGGCGCCGTCGAGGCGACCTTCTACGCCCTCGTCTACCTCCCGGAGGACGAGCGAGGCGAGGCCTTCGAGGCGCTGAAGGCGCGCCTGGCGGCCGACGCCCCCGTCGGGCGCTGGGACCCGGCGCCGCACCTCGCGCGGCTCGCCGAGCAGGAGCGGGTGGACAAGGCGTTCGTGCAGCGGATGGCCGAGGTGCTGCGGGAGCGGATGGAGCCCGTGGCCTGAGACGAGCGCCAAGCGCCTCCCGGAGCGCTTCGAGGGCGCGAAGATCGCCGAGCCCGAAGTGATGCCCTGGGGCCTGCGCATCTGCTTCGTCCGACACCCGGCCGGCGTGCTCCTCCACGTCGCCGAGCCGCACGACGTCATCGAGCCGCACGACGTCATCGAGCCGCACGACGTCATCGAGCCGCACGACGGTGACTGAGCTCCGCGCGACGGGCTCGCCTGCCACGGCCGGGCGCCGCGACCGGCCCCGGGACGCGCCTCGCGGATTCCGTAGGAGGAACGTGCCCTTTCGGCCGTTGTCGTTCAGGGTACCCTCAGCCCGTGGCTATCGACGACCGCCGGCCGCCCGTGGGCGGCTCCGACCCCGACGACGCCACCGTGCTCATGCCCCACCTGGCGGAGGGGTCGTTCTTCGCCGGCGGGCGCTACCGCATCGAGAGGCTCCTCGGCACCGGGGCGATGGGTCGGGTGTATCGGGCGACGATGGTGCGGAGCGGTCGCCCGGTCGCGCTCAAGGTGCTGCACCAGGAGCGCCAGACCGAGGAGGAGACGGTCGAGCGCTTCCGGCGCGAGGCGGAGGCGCTCGCGGAGCTGGGGCACCCCTGCATCGTCAAGGTGCTCGCGTTCCATCAGGCCGAGGACGGCACGCCCTACCTCGCGATGGAGCTCCTCGAGGGCAGCACCCTCAAGCAGGTCCTGCGGGAGCGTCGCTTCGAGGACCCCCTCGACCTGCAGCCGATCGTCGACGGCATCTGCGCGGCCCTCGACGCGGCGCACGAGCGGGGCGTGATCCACCGGGACATGAAGCCGGACAACATCTTCCTGCTCGAGAGCGGGATCCCGCCCGTGAAGATCGTCGACTTCGGCCTGTCTCGCCTGCAGCAGCAGGGCTCGATCACCCGGGCCGGCATGATCCTCGGGACGCCCCGGTACATGGCGCCCGAGCAGTTCCGCGACGCGGCGGGGGTCGACGGACGGGTCGACATCTTCAGCGTCGGGGTGATCCTCTTCGAGGCCCTGGCCGGGATCTCGGTCTACCCCGCGGAGGACTACGGCCAGCTCCTCGGCTGCGTGATCGAGGGGCGGGTCCGCTCCCTCGAGGACCATCGGCCGGACCTCCCGCCGGCCCTCGCCGAGCTGGTGCGCAGGGCCATGAAGGAGGACCCGGCCGAGCGCTACGCCACGGCGGGGGAGCTCGCCGACGCGTTCGGGGCCGCGATCGACTCCCCGTCGAGGCGCGTGCAGCTCAGCCAGAAGGTCCCGGCGACCCGGCCCCAGGGGTTCGTGCGCTCCAGCCTCGTACCCTCCGCCCACAGCACGCTGTCGATGGACGTCTCCGCGCCCGGGCTGAGCCGGCCGAAGCGGGCGCCCGGGGAGGGGCCTCTGTCGGCCGCGGCGCTGGCGAGCAGCCTCCCGCCGCCGCGCAAGGTGGGCACCCCCGTCCTGGGGGACGCGATGCGCCCGCCGAGGACTCCCCCCTGGGGCTCGCTCCCGCAGTCGCCGCCCCCGGCCGAGCCCTCGTCGCCCCCGTCGGTGGACCTCGCCGCGACCCTCCCGGATCGCGCCACCGTGCCGGACGCGTCGGGGCCGGGGAGGGAGCTCGGCGCGGCCGGCCCCTCGGGCGCGATCACGACCCCGCGCCTCGGCCGCCGCCCCGCCCCCCAGACCGCGCGGGGACCGAACGTCGACGACCTCCCGACGATGCGTCGCATCCCCCGCGGAGCGCCCGCCGAGCAGCCGCCGTCGAGCCCTGCGCCTTCCCCCCCGCCGAGCACGAAGGGTCCGGGGCCGGCGCGCGCTCCGGCCTTCCCCGAGACCCGGGTAGGCGGGACCATGGTGCTGCGGGATGTCCAGCCGAACTGGCCGCCCCCCGAGCCGATCCCCCCGCGCGCCTTCTCCCAGCCGGCGCCGCCGCCGCCGCGGCCCCGCCGGCGGACCCTCGGGGTGGTGCTGTTCATCGTGGCTCTCGTCGTCGTCGTGGTCACCTCCGCCGTGGCCGGGTTCATGCTGCGCGCCTACCTGCAGCGCCCGCCGACCAGCAGTCATATCGCGCCGTAGCCCTTGCCGGGCTCTCCAGCGCCCGGCTGCCCCCCGGATCGCGTCCCCGCCCGGCGCTCCGTCGCGCCGCTGCCCGCCCCCCTGGCCTCTCCCGGGCAAGCGCACGGAAGAGGCCCCGGGCGTTCCTCACGCCACGCCCGTGCGGGCGCGCGCCGGCGGCTCGCGCAGCGCCCCGGGCTCACGAATCCGGGCTAGGATGGCGAGGAGATGTCCAGCCTGCGGGAGGGGTCGAAGGTCGGGGGCTACCGCGTCCTCTCGAGGCTGAACGAAGGCGGGATGGCGACGCTGTACCTCGCTCGGTCCGATGAGCGGCCGGACGGGCCGCCCGTCGCCCTGAAGGTGCTCCAGTCCCGGCTCGCCAAGGACGCGCAGTTCGTCCGGATGTTCGTGGACGAGGCCCTGATCAGCATCCGGATCCGCCACCCCAACGTGGTGCGGGTGGACGAGCTCGGCGACGCGTTCGGCACGCCGTACCTCGTGATGGAGTACATCCACGGCGCCTCCCTGTCGGAGCTGCTGAGGGCGCTCGCCCGGGGCGGTCGGGCGCTCCGGCCAGCGGTGGCGGCCGCGATCGCCGGCCGCGTCGCCGACGGTCTCCACGGCGCCCACGAGACCCGGAGCGAGGACGGCGAGATCCTCAACGTCGTCCACCGCGACGTGAGCCCCCAGAACGTCCTGCTCAGCGCCGACGGGGGAGTCCGCCTCCTCGACTTCGGCATCGCGAAGGCCCGCGGGCGGCGCGAGCGCACCGAGGCGGGCGTGATCAAGGGCAAGGTCCGCTACATGGCGCCCGAGCAGGCCCGCGGCCTGCCCCTGGACCGCCGCACCGACATCTACGCGCTCGGCGTCGTGCTCTGGGAGATGCTGACCGTCCATCGCTACGTCGCGCGGGGCCCGGACAACGAGGTGATCGAGCGGGTTCGGAGCCCGATCCCCCGGTCGGCCCGGGACCTGATCCCGGACCTGCCGGTGGAGCTCGACGAGGTTCTGCTCAGCGCCCTGGCGCCGCTGCCGGAGAACCGGCCGCCGACCGCCCAGGCCTTCCGGGAGGCGCTCGAGAGGGCGATCCCCATGCGGGACGTCGAGGACGACGACCTCGCGGAGCTCCTGCGCATCGTGCTCGGGCCGACGCTCCTCGAGCGGGCCGAGGCGCTGCCGGAGAGCCTGCGCGGCCCTCTCGTCGATCGGTTGTCGACGCCGGACGCTGGCTTCGGCGACCTCTCCGAGCTCGAGGACGGAGCGACCTGGGTCCGGACCCTGACCACGGAGCTCGAGCCCGAGGAGGGCCTGACCGACGACGAGGAGGGCGCCGAGGCCGGCGAGCCCTCCGACGGCCCGCCCGCCGGAGACGGCGACGAGCGTCCGACCGATCCCCGGCCCCAGCTCCCGCGGCGATCCCCGGCCGGGCTCCCGGCGCACTTCGGGTCGGCGGAGCCAGCCAGCGTCGCCCGCCGGAGGTTTCCGCGGCCCGGCGCGGACCGGGTTCCGCCGTCGCCGTGGACGGGCGAGGGGATCAGCTCGAGCCGTCCCCCCCCGAGCCGGAGGCGCATCCTGTGGCTGCTGTTCGCGCTGGCCGTCCTGGTCGTGGCCAGCGCCGTGGTCGCCTACGCGAACCGCGCGGCGGAGAGCCCCCGCATCGAGGTCGTGCGTTGAGGCGGTCGCGCCCGACGCAGGTGGGCGCGACCGAGGCGCCGCGGGTCAGCCGTAGAAGTACTCCGCGCGGGCGATCTTCCCGTCCGCGAGGGTGTAGACGGCGACCTCCCGCATCTTGTGGCGCACGCCGTCGGACTTCTGGGTCACGTCGACATCGAAGACCACGGCGAAGCGGTCGTCCCCATGCGGGAACGGACCCTCGGCCTTGGCGTCATGGATCTCGTGGTTCGCGTACCACCACTCGATCTGCCCCAGGATGGCCTTCTTGCCCTTCGTCTCCCGGCCGGCCTCGCCCATGGCCATGGCCTCGACGCTGACCGCATCGTCCGCGTAGAGCGTTTCGACGCACTCGCGGTCCTTTCCCTCGCGGACGAAGGACAGGAACCGCTCCCCGATCTCCTTGGCGCTCATGTCGTCACCTCCTGCGGAACGTGAATAGCGCGGGCCGCTGACAGCCGTCCGTCAGGTTTGCATCGTGCGCGGGCCGGCCTCCCCGCGTTCGCCCGGTCCCGACCAGCTCACGGCCGGCGGCGCCGTGCCGTCCACGCCGGACACCTCGGGGGCAGGGCCATGGGCCCGCCGGAGCGCTCACGCGGAGGCCGTCGCTCGACGCCCGCCGCGCCCGGCCCGGGCGCCGCTCACGTCGCAGCCGAGCCGGCGGAGGTCCGCCTTGCCCACGGGGTGCCTGGGCTCGGGGCGAGAGCGCCCGACCTCAGCCGGGCGCCCTCGGGTCGACCCCGAAGTAGGACCGCAGCGCCCCGAAGAGCTGCGGGTGGCGGCGCTCGAGCTCCTTCGGGCGCTCGAAGAAGACCTCCACGGCGACCGCGAACAGCTCCGCCTCGTTCGTCCCGGCGTAGGGGCGGAGCGCGGAGCGGCCGCGGCGGACCCGCTCGAGCTCGGTCGCCACGAGCTCGTCCCACGCCGAAACGCGGCCCGCCCCGAGGGCCGGCACGCCGTCCGCGAAGCCGTCCTCGAGGTCGAGGACGTGGGCGAACTCGTGGAGGCTCACGTTGGACCCGTCCTGCCCCGACGCCCACCCGGCCTTCAGCGCGCCGGCGCTGAGCAGGATCGGTCCCTGGCGATGGACCTGGCCCAGCACGTCGCCGTGGTCGCCGACCTCGTAGTCGTCGTCGAAGCGGTCCGGGTAGATCAGGATCGAGCGATGGGTCGGCAGCGCCGCCCCGGGGCGGCCGTGGATCAGCACCGCTCCGCCGGCGACCGCGAGCAGACGCACCTCGTCATCGAGCGGCGCGCCGGCCACCGCCTCGATGTCGTGGTCGGCCAGGATCAGGCTGACGTTCGCCTCGAAGCGTCGCCGGCCCTCCGCGTCGAGGAGGCGATAGAAGCGGACGTAGCGCTCCAGGGTGGCCCGCCACGCGGGGGGGAACGGGCGGGCGAGGGCCACGAAGCGGCGCAGAGGGCGGCGCAGCGCCACGCCCGCGTAGCCGAGCCCGACCAGCGGACCCCAGAGCAGTGGCCACGTCGCGTCCCGAACCAGACCCAGGACGATCAGCCCCGCGGCGAGCCCGACGGCGACGACCAGGTGGCCGGCCGCGCCGGCGAGGAGCATGCGCTGCGCCGGCGACACCTCGGCCTCCCACCCTTCTCGCCCCGGGTCGCGACGCCTCGCCGAGCGAGGCCCTCCTCGGTTCGGGGCTCAGTCGACGAAGCTGCGGAGCGCCGCCTCGTTGCCCGACTGGCGGAGCTTGCGGAGCGCGAGCGCCTCGATCTGCCGGATCCGCTCGCGGCTCACGCCGAACACCTCGCCGACCTCGGCGAGCGTGTGGACCTCGCTCGAGCCGATGCCGAAGCGCATCCGGAGGATCTTTTCCTCGCGCGGGGTGAGCACCTCGAGGGCCCGCAGCACGTTGGCCTCGAGGTCGTCGTTGACCACGCCGTCCATCGGGGACGCGACGCTGTCGTCCTCGATGAAGTCGGCGAGCTGCCCCGACCCGTCGTTGCCGACCGGCGTCTCGAGGCTGATGGCGTCGCGGCTGATCGCGAGCAGGTCCCGCACCTTGTGGACGGGCATCTGCATCGTCTTGGCCAGCTCCTCGGGCGTGGGCTCCCGACCGAGCTGGCCCATCAGCTCCCGGGTCACCCGGACCATCTTGTTGAGCCGCTCGAAGGCGTGCACCGGCAGCCGGATCGTGCGGGCCTGGTCGGCGGTCGCGCGAGCGATCGACTGGCGGATCCACCACGACGCGTAGGTCGAGAGCTTGTAGCCGCGGCGGTAGTCGAACTTCTCGACGGCCCGCATCAGGCCGATGTTCCCCTCCTGGATCAGGTCGAGGAACGGCAGGCCGCGCTTCATGTACTTCTTGGCGATCGACACCACGAGGCGGAGGTTCGCCTCGACCATTTCGGCCTTCGCGGCCTCGACCGCGTCCTCCGCCCGCCGCAGCTCGCGGTAGTTGCTCCGTACGACGTCGACCGGTCGACCCGCGTCCTCCTCCACCTGCCGTCGGATCCGCCGGGCGTCCTTGATCGCTCGCTCGGCCCGGAGGACCCCGGAGCGCGTCGCGCCGCGGCCGGGCTTGAGCGTCGGCAGGGACTGCTCGATGCGCACGTCGGGCAGCCCGATGGCTCGCGCCGCGGTGGCCAGCTCCGTCTCCGCCTTCTCGAGGCGCAGCACGTAGTCCTTCAGACGGCTGGTGATGCGGGCGAGCTGCCGCTCGTGCAGGCCGAGGGCCTCGAACACCTCGTAGCGGGCGGCGCAGTTCTCCTCCAGGTGGGCGTGGAGCTCGTCCCGACGCCGCCGGGGGAGCCTCTCCTCGCCCTCGAGCTCCTTAAGGAGGCGACGGTGCTGCTTCTCGAGGCGCTTGAGCCGCTTCAGGTGGCGCAGCGCGTCGGGGCGCACCGCGTCCTCCTGCTCCTCGGTGCTCGTGGTCATGCCGTCGACCACGTCTCGCACCCGGATGTCGTGCTCCTCGAGCCGATCGATCAGGTCGGTCAGCTCCGGCATCCGGATCGAGCTGTGGGCGAGGGCCCGCAGGATGCGCTGCCGGCCGCGCTCGATGCGCCGGGCGAACTCGACCTCCCCCTCCCGCGTCAACAGGGACAGGCTCCCCATCTTGCCGAGGTAGGCCTGGACCGGGTCGACGCCCGGAGGCGTCGGAGCCGGCTCGCCGAGGGGAGGCTCGCTGCGCCGATCCTCCTCGAGCGGCAGGGCGCTGGCCCGGGCCTCGCCGCGGCGCGGCTCCGGGGTGTTCCGGATCTCGAGACCCTCCTGCGGGAGGCGCTTCATCAGCCAGTTGACGGCCCGGTCGAGGCGCGGCGCGCCCGCGAGGGCCACGCTCACCTCGTGGAAGGTCAGGAAGCCCTCCCGGCGACCCGTGACCACCAGGGCCTCGATCAGCTCGGTCGTCGCTTGGAGCTCCTGCCGGTAGCTGGCGCGGTCGCGGCCGTTGGCCGCGGTGCGTCGGGGGTCGGCCGGGCTCCGGGGGATCGGTTTGGCACGGGACCGGCGGCCCCGGTCCGTGCCGGAGGCGTCAGGCGGCTCGCCGTTCGGCGAGCGCTCGGCCCGGGTCTGCCGTGCTGCGTTCTTCCTGCTCAAGCTCCACCCCTCTCGGCACGGCCTCGGCCGCCGGGCGGCGCCTCGGCCCTCCATCCCAGCTCGATGTGCGCTGCTCGTCGCGCCTGGGCGCGACGGTCGGCCCGCGGCGGCCTCGGCCCGCGGCCCTCGCCCAGCCCCGATCCGGCGCCGAGGCTGGCCGCGGTGGACGGAGCCCGGCCGGCGCCCCCGACCGTCGGGTGGGGTCGAGGCGCAGGGACCCTCGGTTGCTCTCGCCGCCTCCGAGCCAACGGCCGAACTTAACACGGTGTCGGGGGGGCTGCACCCAGGCTGGTGCTCAGGGCGCCCGGCGCGCCAGGACGGCCTCGAGGCTGGGCTCCTCGAGGTCCTCGGGGCGAAGGTCGCCCAGGGCCAGGTCCTCGTCCTGGAGGGCTCCCGCGCGATACCCCCGCGCGAAGAAGGCCAGCAGCCCGCGCCCGGTGGCCGCGTCGTCGAACCGGTTCCCGGTGGCGACGGCCCGCGCGGCCTTGCCGAGGAAGTGGCGCAGGCGCTCGGCCACGTCATCGAGGCCCAGCAGGAAGTACTCGTAGGAGGCGGCGTAGCGGACCGGGATCTGGGCGGGATGGAGGTCCCACCCCTGGAAGAACCCATGGTCGAGGGACCGCTGGATGTCGCGGTAGCAGTCGGCCCAGGCCGCCTGGACCACCTCGCGGTTCTCCTTGAGCTGCTTCTTGCTCAGGTCGGCCGGATCCTCGACCCGGTGGAGAGGGAGCGGCAGCACCGTGGACGGCCCGTCGGCGAGGAAGACCCCGCGCTCCGCGTAGGCGAGCTGGAGGAGGAACAGCGCCAGGTCCGAGGCCGGGTGGTCCATCCGCTGGGACGGGGCGGCGATCCCGCAGGCCGCGGCGTAGTCCCAGGGCCCGAAGTGCACCCCGCGGACGCGCCCCGACGCCGCGTCGAGGAGGCGGGGGAGGTTGAAGCGGCCCTCGCGGTCGAAGATCGCCCTCGGGCTCTCGATCAGCAGCTCGACCCGCAAGCTCCCGACCGGCAGATCCGCCGTCTCCTCGAGCTGGCCGAGGAGCTGGGCCAGGATCTCCACCTCCTGGGGCAGCGTCACCTTGGGCAGGGTCACCGCGAAGTCGGGCGGGAGCCGGCCCGCGGTCTTCTCGAGGAGCCGCAGGAAGAAGAGGTCGAGCGTGCGGACGGACCGCGAGGCGAGGTCGCCCGACAGCGGCTTGATCCGGATCCCGAGGAAGGGCGGCAGCGATCCGGAGTCGAGGCCCTTGGCCACCTCCATCGCGGCGACCACCGCCACCGCGTCCTCCTCCTCGTCCGGTCGGACGCCGAAGCCGTCCTCGAAGTCGATGCGGTAGTCCTCGACCGGCTCGTCCTCGAGCTTTCGCCGGACGCGCTCGTAGACGACGCAGAGCCGATGGAGGTCCCGGCTCTCCGTCCGGGCCGCCTCCGGCTTCTTGTCGTAGGTCGCGAGGTAGGCCTTGGCGGCCTTCTTCTTGTCCGGGATCGCGTCCGCGCCCCGGAGACCCAGCGCCTTGGCGAAGGTGAAGGGGTCGGGCGCGTAGCGGTCGAGGGCCTGGCGAGCACGTGCTCCGAGACGCTCGGCGATGTTCGCCCGGAAGAGCTGGGCTCCGCCGTACACCGTGTGGACCGGCTGCCGCTCCGCGCGAGGGGTGCCCGGCTCGGACCGCTGGCGGGCCTCGGCCAGAGAGGCGAGGAGCGGCTGCGCGGCATCGGCCAAGCGGGAGGAGCGAGGGGTCATCGAGTCCGCGGGATTCCGAACGCCTCCGGCGACCCGCAGCGAGCGGGGCCCTGGATCAGCCGGCTGCGGGAAGTTCGTCCCATGCGTGATGCTCCATGAAGGCAATATCCCGACCTCACGTCAATCCCCTCCACTCCTTTCCCCTGCCGGGTCCCCGGTCGGGCCCTGGCGGCCCAGGCGCTCGAGCAGCCAGGTCCCTGCCGGGCCGGGCGGCTCGGACGTGCGGTGGACCGCGAACAGCGGGACGAGGCGTTCGCCGGCGCCGAAGCCCTGGACCTGGAGGCGGATCAGGCGCCCCTGGCGGAGGTCGTCGGCGACGCGCTGGAGCGGCATGTTCCCCCAGCCGAGGCCCGCGAGGAGCAGCTCGCGCTTGGACCCCACGTCCGCCACCCGCCAGGTGCGGGGGCTTAGCACGCCGCGGTCCCGCCCCCGGGTCCGGGCGCTCCGGTCGGTGACCACGATCTGGACGGCCTCCTCCAGCTCCGCGGCGCCGAGCGGGCCCTTCAGCTCGGCGAGGGGATGACTTGGCGAGCACACCGCGGCGAGCTCCACCTCGGTCAGCGGGTAGCTGGACAGCTCGCGCGGGAAGCCGTCCTCGAGCTCGGTGCTGATCCCGATCTGGCAGACCCCCTCGAGGACGAGCTGCGCGATCGCCCCGAGCGCCTCGGTCCGGAGGTGGAGCGCGACCGTCGGGTACGCCGCGCGGAAGGCGCGGATCGCGTCGAGCAGCTCGCCCAGAGGGAACAGCATGTCGACGGCCAGGCCGATCTGGGCCTCGACGCCGCGCGCGAAGTGCCGGGCCCGGGCCTGGAGCCGGTCCACCCGGTCGCCGACCGCCCGCGCATCCGCCACGAGGGCGCGCCCGGCCGGCGTGAGCACCGGTCGCCTCCCGCTCCGGTCGAACAGCTCGACCTCCAGGAGCCGCTCCAGGTTGGCGATCGCGTAGCTGACGGCGGACTGCACCCGCCGCAGCCGCCGTGCCGCGGACGAGAAGCTCCCCTCCTCCACCACGGCGAGGAAGACCCGGAGCTGGTCGAGGGTGATCGGGATCTCCGCGTGGGGCTCCTCCATGGCGGGATCATAGACCCGCCGTCCGGAGCGCTCAGCTCGCGAAGGCGGGGTAGACGTCCGCCTCGAGGCGCGCCGCCAGCGCCGCGCGGTCCTCGCTCAGGAGGCCGTCGAAGCCGCCCTCGATGTCGCGCCGGACGTCGACCCGGTACGCGCCGGGCGGGGTCGGCGAGAGCTCGGGCAGCCACGCCGTGTGGAGCGAGAAGCCCAGGGGGAAGCCAGGCACGTGAGCGCGCGCCCGGGGGCCCGCGGCCAGATCGGCGGCGTCGTACACCCAGACCTCGCTCCTCTCGCCGACGTACACCGTGCAGACGAGGTAGCCCGCTGCACCTCCGGGCACGTGCTGCATCGAGCCTGCCATCACCCCCGTCGGCAGCACGGCCCGGTCGGCGATGCGAAGCGTGCCGGCGTCGATGGCGAGGATCGCGGAAGGGCGGCCGCCGTCCGCGAGGCTCCGGATCGTCTCGAGGGAGATCAGCCGGTGCGGGTAGTCCTCGTAGAGGTCGTACACGAACCGGGTCAGGAGCTCCGGGAAGAAGCCCTCGGTGCACCAGTAGAGCCGGTCGATCGTGGCGGGGGGCGCCGCCGGGGTGTTGAGGCCAGCGCCGGCGTAGAGGCCGATCGCCCACATCAGCTCGGGGTCCGTCCCGACCTCGGCCGCCTCGAGCTCCCCGCTGGCCGGGTCGATCACGTAGCGGCCGAGACGGCCCACGTCCATCGCGCCGACGGCGAGCATGCCGAACAGCTCCGGGTCGAGCTCCGCGCCGGTGTAGACGTTGCGGTCGTAGGGCCGCACCCACTCGCCGAGATCCGTGGCGGGGGCGTGGGCGACGTGGAGCGTCACGTGGCCGTCCGGGCCCTCCCGGTAGTCCGCGAGGAAGTGGTCGGCCTCGAGGGGCACCGTCACCGCACGGCACGTCACCCGGCGGACCCCGTCGTCGCCGACCGGGAGCTCGTCGTCCAGGGCCGCCCGCGGGACCACGTAGAACGTGGAAGACGGCCGCTGCGGGCGGGTCAGGGCGGAGCGGGACAAGCGCTCCAGCCGGTCCCCGGCCGCGATCGGGTCGTTGAAGCCGCTGGCGAAGCCGAGCTTGAACGCGGTCTCCATCACGACCACGTGGCGGGCGGTCACCGCGATCTGGTGGATCGACTGCTCGATCCGGACCTCCCTCTCGTTCGGGAGGACCAGGCGGAAGTGCTCGAGGGCGCCGTCCCCGGACCAGCGGACCAGGTCCGTGAACGTGTCCGGGATGCCGCCGAGGTAGGTGTCCTGGAACCGCTCCGCGCACCGGTCGATGCGGGTCGACAGCCGCATCCACCCCCGGTCGAGCCACCGGTACATCCCCTCCGGGCCGACGGCCCGGGCCACCCGCTCCACGGCACCCAGCGCGCCGTCCCCGAGCGCGTCGAGGGCGTGCACGAAGGGCACGGTCATCAGCAGGTTGGAGAGCCCCCGCCCGTAGTTCACCGTGAAGAGCTCCCCGGTCCGCGCGTCGTAGGCCGGATGGGCCGGGGTCAGGACCACGGGGAACACCTGCCCCGGGAGCGCTTCGGCGGTCCAGTCGTCCCGGCCGCCGATCGCGGTGACCACCCGGAGGTCGACCGGATCGATCGCCACCGGCCGCCCTGCGTCGTAGGTCGCGAGCAGCCGGACCCCGGACGGGGTCGCCATCGGGACCAGGGCGGTGTTCGCGTAGTCCCGGCCCCCGAGGAGCCCGAAGCGCACGAGGCCCGCGCTGTGGAAGCGCAGCCGCTGGAGCTCGGGGTCCTCCGCGGTGATCCGGTCCACGAGCTGGTCGGGGGTGCGGAGGAGACGCGTGGTCACCGTCCCCCGTCCCCCGGCGAGGTCGAAGCGCGCGACCATCCCGTCCCCGTTCATGAGGGTGGTGCGGCGGTCGAGGGGCGCCGGGTCGACCGTGCCGACCGGTCCCACCACGAACACGTGGCCAGCGAGGTCCGTCGGGAGGGCCCCGTCGTGGACGACGAGGGGCGCCTGATCGAGCTCGTCTCGTCCGAAACGCAGGACGGCTCGCGGGACGCGGGGGTGCAGCATCGCGCGACGGTACTGCGCCGGCGCGGGGAACCGAAGCCCCGGCTGCAGACGCCCCTCGATCGCCCGCGCTCGGTCCGGCATCCTGCGCCGACCCCTGAGTCCCACGCGAGGGAGAGGAGACGTCGATGTTCCAGCGGGTGCTGATCGCCAACCGGGGTGAGATCGCGGTGCGCATCGCGCGCACGCTGCAGGAGCTCGGCATGACGACGGTGGCGGTGTTCAGCGACGCCGACCGGGACGCCCTCCACGTCCGGATGGCGGACGAGGCCTACCCGATCGGCCCTGCGCCCAGCGCCGAGAGCTACCTCCGGGTCGACAGGCTGGTCGACGGCGCCCGGCGGGCGCGCGTCGACGCGGTGCACCCGGGCTACGGGTTCCTGAGCGAGAACCCCGCCTTCGCCCGGGCCGTGGCCGACGCCGGGGTGACGTTCATCGGGCCCCCGCCGGAGGCCATGGAGGCGATGGGCTACAAGACGGCGGCCCGCGACGCGATGGTGCGGGCCGGGGTGCCCGTCGTGCCCGGCGCGACGGTCGAGAGCCCCGACGAGCTGCCCCGCGCCGCCGAGCGCCTCGGCTTCCCCATCCTGGTCAAGGCCTCGGCCGGCGGCGGCGGCAAGGGGATGCGCCTGGTGCGCTCCGCCGACGAGCTCGCGGCGGGATGGGAGCGCGCGAGGAGCGAGGCCCAGGCCGCCTTCGGCGACGCCACGGTCTACCTCGAGAAGGCGATCCAGGAGCCGCGGCACGTCGAGATCCAGGTCCTCGCCGACGCCCACGGCCACGTGGTCCACCTCCACGAGCGGGACTGCTCGATCCAGCGCCGCCACCAGAAGGTCGTCGAGGAGAGCCCCACCCCGTCGCCGGTCCGCACCGACGACCTGATCGCCCGCATGGGCGAGGTCGCCGTCCGCGCTGCGCAGGCCGTCGGCTACGTCTCCGCCGGGACCGTGGAGTTCCTCCTCGACGCCCGGGGCGACTTCTACTTCCTGGAGATGAACACCCGCCTCCAGGTCGAGCACCCGATCACCGAGCTCCGCACCGGCATCGACCTGGTCGCGGAGATGGTGCGCATCGCCGCGGGCGAGGAGCTCGGCTACGGCCAGGAGGCCATCGCGCCGCGGGGGCACGCGATCGAGTGCCGCGTCTACGCCGAGGACCCCGCCACGGGCTTCCTGCCGAGCCCGGGGCGGATCGAGGTGCTGAGGACGCCGGCCGGGCCCGGCGTGCGGGACGACGCCGGGACCTACGAGGGCGCGGAGGTCTCGAGCTTCTACGACCCCCTGCTGTCGAAGCTCTGCGTCTGGGCGCCGACCCGGGAGCGCGCCGTGGACCGCATGCGTCGGGCGCTCTCGGAGTACGTGGTCACGGGCATCCGGACGAACCTCCCGTTCCACCTCGCGCTGATGGGGGAGCCTCACTTCCGCTCGGGCCGCTACGACACCGGCTTCATCGACGCGCACCCCGAGCTCCTGACGCCGCCGACCCCGGCCTCGGCGCGGGACGCGCTGGTCCTGGGCGCGGCGGTGAGCCAGGCCCTGCGGGAGGAGGCCCGGCGCGCGGCCGCGGCGCGAGCGGCCCCTGCCGTGCGGGCTGGCCCGAGCCCCTGGCGCCTGGCCGCGCGGTCGCGGATGTAGCCCCGGCTTCGAGGGCGCCGTCCGGCCTCCGGCGCCGGCGCGCCCCAGCGAGACCATCGACCTGGAGGCAGAGCCGTGGAACTCGACCTCGTCGGGCTGTCCCGGGCCCAGTTCGCGCTGACGATCATGGTGCACTACCTGTTCCCGCCCCTCTCGATCGGGCTGGGTGCATTGATGGTGGTGCACGAGGGCCTCTACCTCTGGACGAAGGACCGCGACTGGGAGGCGCTCGCCCGGTTCTGGACCAAGCTGTTCGCGGTCAACTTCGCGGTCGGCGTGGCGACGGGAATCGTGATGGAGTTCCAGTTCGGGACGAACTGGTCGGCCTACTCGCGCTACGTCGGGGACGTCTTCGGCTCCGCCCTCGCCTCGGAGGGTATCTTCGCCTTCTTCCTGGAGAGCGGGTTCCTCGCGATCCTGGTGTTCGGCTGGGACCGGGTCTCGTCCCGGGTCCACTTCCTCTCCACGGTCATGGTCTTCCTCGGCTCGTGCTTCAGCGCGGTCTGGATCGTGATCGCCAACAGCTGGATGCACACGCCGGCCGGTCACCACCTCGTCCGGACCGCGAGCGGGGGCGTCCGGGCGGAGATCCTCGACTTCTGGGCGGTGGTCTTCAACCCGTCGGCGCCCCACCGCCTCACCCACGTGCTCCTCGGCAGCCTGATCGTCGGGGCCTTCTTCGTGATGAGCATCTGCGCCTTCTACCTGCTCCGCCGCCGTCACGAGCGGCTCGCCCGGAAGAGCTTCACCCTCGCCCTCGTGCTCGGCGCGGTCTCGAGCGTGGCGATGCTGCTGAGCGGCCACGAGCAGGCGACGATGGTGGCCGAGCACCAGCCCGCGAAGCTCGCCGCCTTCGAGGGGCACTTCCGCAGCGGTCCAGCCGATCTCTACGTGCTGGGGTGGCCGGATCGGGAAGCGGAGGAGGTCCGCTACGGCGTCGCCGTGCCCGGGATGCTCAGCGTCCTGCTCCACGGCGATCCCGGGGCCGACGTGACCGGCCTCGACGCGATCCCGGACGAGGACGAGCCGCCGGTCCTCGTGCCCTTCGTCAGCTACCACGTGATGGTGGCGCTGGGGACCGCCTTCGTCGGGCTGACCGTCCTGGGCCTGGCGCTCCTGCCCGGCGGACGCCTCTGGCGGCAGCGCTGGCTCCTCCGGATCTTCGTCCTCGCCGTGGTCGGCCCCTACGTGGCCAACGAGCTTGGCTGGGTCGCGGCGGAGGTGGGACGCCAACCGTGGATCGTCTACGGCCTCCTGCGCACGACCGAGGGCGTCAGCCCCTCCGTCTCCCCGGGTGAGGTGCTGATCTCCATCTCGCTCTTCTCCCTCATCTACCTGGCGCTCTGCGTCCTCTGGCTCGTCGTGATGAACGAGAAGATCCAGCACGGCCCCTCGGCGCCCGAGGCCCTCGGGGATCGGGCGGAGCCCGGGGGCCTGCTGGCCGCCGCCGCGCACCGGGGCGTGCCGGGGGCGGACGGCCTGGCCGACACCGAGGAGCGCCGACAGAGCCGCGGCCCGGCCCCGGCCGGAGGGGAGTGACATGGAGGCGGCGCTCCAGGTCCTCTGGTTCGTGCTCCTCGGCGTCCTGCTGACGGGCTACGGGATCCTCGACGGCTTCGATCTCGGGGTGGGGATCCTCCATCCCTTCGTCCGCGGCGAGACGGAGAAGCGCCTCAGCATCAACAGCATCGGCCCCCTCTGGGATGGCAACGAGGTGTGGCTGGTGACCTTCGGCGGCGCGCTGTTCGCGGCCTTCCCCGAGGCCTACGCCACCATCCTGAGCGCCTACTACCTGCCGATCATCGTCGCGCTGTTCGCCCTGGTGGGCCGCGCGGTGTCGATCGAGTTCCGGAGCAAGCGCCCCTCGCGGGCGTGGCGGACCTACTGGGACCTGAGCTTCGGCTTCTCCAGCGCGGTGGCGGTCCTCGTGTTCGGGGTCGCGGCCGGCAACAGCATCAAGGGCATCGCCCTCGACCCGGGCGGTGAGCACACGGGCAGCGTCTTCGACCTCCTCGGACCCTACCCCCTCCTGGTCGGTGCCTTCGCGGTCGCCACCGCGGCCATGCACGGCGCGATCTTCCTCTGGCTGAAGACCGAGGGTGAGCTCCAGGCGCGGGTCCACGGCTGGATGTGGCGAACGTTCTTCCTGTTCCTCGCCCTGTACCTCGCGACCACCGTGGCGACCCTGGTCTGGGTGCCGCACGCGACGGCGAGCTTCACGCGCTGGCCCGCCGCCTGGATCGTCGTGGCGCTCAACGTGCTGGCGGTCGCGAACATCCCCCGCAGCCTGCACCACGGCCGGACCGCGAGCGCCTTCGTGGCGAGCTCCTGCACGATCGCTGCCCTGGTGTTCCTGTTCGGGATGGCGCTGTTCCCGAACCTGGTCGTGTCCTCCACGCCCGGGGTGCCGAGCCTGACGCTCTTCAACGCGAGCTCCTCGGCGCGGACGCTCGCCATCATGGCGGTGATCGCCGCGGTCGGGACGCCGCTGATCGCCACCTACACCGCCATCGTGTACTGGGTGTTCCGCGGCAAGGTGAAGCTGAGCGAGTTCAGCTACTGAGCGGGCGCCGGCGTCGCGGCGGGCGCCCGGGACGAGCGGCCGAGGTAGGCGCGCAGGCCGAGGGCCATGCCCGCCGACCCGAGCACGACGATCAGCGCGACCAGCACGAACACGCTCCAGGGCCCCCAGCGGGGGGCCGGGGGCGGGGGGGGCGTGGACGACCCTGCCGCGTGCCGGGCGGGGTAGGGCGACGGGGACGTGAAGCGCGGGGTGGGGCTCGGCCGCGGTGCCGGCGCTTCGCCGGCGAAGTGGTCGGGGTCGAGCGCCTCCTCGGTGCCCCGCGCCTCGGGCGCCCGGAGCAGCCGGCGGAAGGTCCCCTGCTCGAGCAGGCCGCTCCGGCCCGTCGTGAGCCCCAGCGCCGCCGCGTAGGCCTCCGCGAAGGCCCCCACCGTCTCGAAGCGGTCGCCGTGGTCGCGCGCCATCGCCCGCCGGACCACGTCCCCGAGGGCGGCGGGGATCCCCGGCCGCAGCTCCTCGAGGGGCAGGACCCGCCCCGCCATCACGCAACCGAGCAGCTGCCCCGCATCCTCGGCAGGGAAGGGGGACGCCCCGGTCAGCGCCTCGTGGGTCACCACGCCGAGCGCGTAGATGTCCGTGCGCGCGTCGACGCCCTTGGCCGAGCGGATCTGCTCGGGGGACATGTACCGCGGCGTGCCGATCATCGTGCCGGTCTTGGTGACGCGGGCCGCCTCGGCCCAGAGGGACAGGCCGAAGTCGACCAGGCGAGCCGGCGGGCCGGGCTCCCCGTCCTCGCTGTCGTCGGCCTCCACGAGGAAGATGTTGTCCGGCTTGAGGTCGCGGTGGACGACGCCGGCGTCGTGGGCCGCCCCGAGGGCGTCGGCGAGGGCGACCAGGATCGGAAGCCAGCCCCGCGCCGAGAACGGCTCGCCGTCCTGCAGCCGGGCGGTCAGCGTGGGGCCGGTCAGCCTCTCCATCGCGAGGTAGTCGATGCCCTCGGGGGCGCGCCCCGCGTCGCGGAGCTCGACGATCCCGGGGTGGCCGAGGCTCCGGAGGATCTCGCCCTCGCGTCGAAACCGCAGGAGCACCTCCTTTTTGCGGGCCTTGTCGCGGCGGAGCACCTTCAGCGCGACCTCGGCTCCGTCCTCCCGGTCGACGGCGAGGAAGACCGTGCCCATCGCGCCGGTGCCGCGCTCCTCGAGGACGTCGTAGCGTCCGGCCACCGTGCTCCCCGGTCCGACCTGAACGTCCGAGGAGCTCCCGTGGGCGCCCGTCGCCGCGCGGCCCTCCCCCCCGCCGCCGTCCGTCATGCGCCGCCCTCCCCCGACCCGCTCCCCTCCGGCCCGCCGGGGTCGTCCGGCGCGCACCCGCGCCCGCCGAAGGCCGTGCGCAGCACCGCCTCGGCGGCCTTGCCGCGGGGGCAGAACCCGTCGTCGCCCTCCTCGCGGGCTCCCGGGTCGCTGAAGTACTTCCACACGTAGAGGCCTCGGATCCGGTCACGCCCCTCGAGCGCCCGGACGAGGCGAGCGTAGGCGATCGCCTGGGCCGCGTCGCTGACCTCCGGGTTGCCGTGGCGCTCGGGCCACAGGTGGGGCGACACCTCCGTGCCGATCACCGACTTGTAGCCGACCTCGGTCAGGAGGGCGGGGCGGCCGGTCCCCGCGGCGCGCGCCTCGATCCGGTCGAGCTGCTCGGCGAGGCGCGCCCGCATGGACCCCTCCGGCGCCCCCGGTCCGTCTGCGAGCGGCGGGTAGAACTGCACGCCGATGAAATCGACGGCGTCCCAGAAGGCGATCCCGTCGGCCCGGTCCCAGTTCGCCGCGAACGTCAACGGGCCGGTGTAGGCGCCCCGGACCGCCCGGATCACCGCGCGCCACCGCGCCTCGTGCTCCGGGCCGCGGGCCGGCAGCTCCGTGCCGATCGCCAGGAGCTCGACGCCGAGCTCCTCGGCGAGCTCCGCGTAGTGGACGATGAAGCGGACGTAGCTCGCGAACCACTCCGTCCAGCCGCCCTGCCCGGCCGGGGCGAGGTCGCCGCGCCAGGCGCCGCGCCCGATCCAGAGGTGCGGCTTGAAGAGGACGCGGAGCCCGAGCCGATGGGCCGCCTCGACCTCCCGCCGCAGCCGCGCGTCGTTCTCCGCGAAGGGCCGGTCGTGGACGAGGTGGACCTCCCGGTCGGCGAGGGTCCGCATGTAGCCGAAGGGCGTGAGGCTCACCCAGGTGACCCCGAGAGCGGCGAGCTCGCCGAGGGTCTCCCGGCTGCGGGGCGTCCCGTAGCCGTGGCGCCCGCCCTGGGCGTAGGTGTGGGCGACGCTGACGCCCCGGTGAAAGGCCTCGGGGAGCCGTGCGACGCCGGGGACGCTGCCGTCCGGGCCGGCGGCCCACGCAGGGGTGGCGCCGCCCGCCGCCGGGGCGGCGGCCTCGGGCCCGTCGCCCGCCGGAGGAGCGCTCGGCGGCGCCGCGCTAGCGCTCGGCCCAACCTCGGGACGGCGCGGCCTCGGTGCGTCGCCGCGGGCCGGGGCGGCGCCCGGCGTGCAGCCGGAGGCGAAGGCGATCGCCAGGCCGGCGACGACCCGCGCGGCCCACGCGCCGGGGTGGGCGGTGCGCCCGGCCGGAGGAGGCGGCGTCACGCCCCCCCGCCGAGGCCCTCCACCTCCGCCAGCTCCGCCAGGAGATGGACGTTGGCCAGGACGGCGCGCCGGAAGATCCCGAGGTCCATCGACTCGTCCGGGCCGTGGGCGCCGGTCCTCGGGTCCATCACGCCGTTCAGGATCAGGGGCAGGTCGCCGAAGCGCCGCCCGAACATGGCGACGAACGGGATCGTCCCGCCGACCCCGATCGGGACCAGGCGGTGCCCCCAGGCCTTCTCGTAGGCGCGGTCCGCGGCGGGGAAGGCCGGCCCCCGGGGCTGGTACAGCCAGCCGTCGGCCATGGTCCCCGCGTTCACCTCGACCTCGACGCCCCCCGGGGGCCGCGCCGTCAGCGCGTCCTGCACCAGCGCGAAGAGCTCCTCGGCGCGCTGCCCCGGGGCGACCCGGAAGGACAGGCGCGCCGACGCCTCGGCGCGGATCGCGTTCTTCTCGCGCCCCCGCGCCGGGAGCGTGGTCGAGAGCACCGTGACCGCCGGCTGCCGCCACATCCATTCGGCGAGGGTACGGCCCTGGGTGGGGAGCGGGTCGACCCCATCGCACAGCCGCGCGCCCTCCCGCACCACCTCCGCGTCGAGGGGCACCTCCGCCGCCGCCTCGCGCCACGCCGCGTCCACCTCCTGGCGGCCGAGCCGGAGGCGCCCGACGTCGTCCGTGAGGCCCGCGATCAGCTTGACCAGCGCCAGCGATGGGTCGGGGACCGCGTTGCCCCACAGGCCCGAGTGGACGTCGGCCCGCAGCGCGCGGCACGTGAGCTCCACCTCGAGGAGCCCCCGCAGGCTGACCGTCAGGCCCGGCACGTCGACCGACGGGTTCTCGCAGTCGGTCAGCACCATCACGTCCGCCTCGAACGCGTCCGGGTAGGCGTCCATGTAGCGCTCGAGGTTCGGCGAGCCGATCTCCTCCTCGCCCTCGAGGAAGAGCCGCACGTTGCACGGCAGCTCGCCGACCTCGCCGAGCCACGCCTCGATCGCGGCGAGGTGCGACAGCCACCCGCCCATGTCGTCCGCGGACCCGCGGGCGTAGAGCCGCCCGTCCTTCGTGACCGCCTCGTGGGGGTCCGTCGTCCAGGGCTCGCCGGCCACCGGCTGGAGATCGAGGTGGCCGTAGATCAGCACCGTCGGCTTGCCCCGGCCGGCGTTCATGCGCTCGGCGGCGACGCTCGGCAGCGCCCCCTCGAGCTCGAGGACCCGGGCGCGGTCGAGGCCGAGGGTGTCGAGGTCGTCCCGGATCCGCGAGGCGAGGCGCCGAACGTCCGCGGCGTGGGAAGGGTCGGAGCTGATCGCGGGGTAGCGGAGGTACTCGGCGAGGCGAGCGAGGGTCTGGTCGAGGGCGGCTTCGGCGCGCCCCGCGGCACGGTCGGCGTCGGTCATGGGCCCTTGATAGCGGCCTGCTACGGTCGCGCCATGGTGCGGGGAAGAACGGCCGGCCCTCCGCGGGGGAGTCCCCCGGGGGCGGTCGCGCTGCTCGCGGCGAGCGTCGGCCTCCTGGCGACCCTCGCCGGCGCGCAGCCCCCGGCCGAGCCGGCCGCGGGTCCGACCCTCGCCTTCGGCGGCGACGTGCTCTACGACGGCCCGCTCGACTACCAGCTGCGGCGACGGCCCAGCGACGCGGCGCGGGCGGACGCGCTGCGCCGCGTGCTCGGCGACGCCGAGGAGGTCCTGGCGGCAGCGGACCTCGCCGTCGTCAACCTCGAGACGCCCGTGTCGCCGCGCTACCGGCGGCGCGACCCGGCCGAGGACCTGCCCGTCTTCTGCGCCCCGCCCGCCTTCCTGGACAGCCTCGCGGCGTCGGGGGTGGACGCGGTGACCCTCGCCAACAACCACGCCTACGACCAGGGCCTGCAGGGCCTCGAGGACACCGTACGGGCGCTCCGGGAGCGCTCGCTCGCGGGGATCGGCGTGGGCAGGACGGCGCCCGAGGCCGCGCGGGCGCAGGTCGTCGAGGTCGGGGGGGCCCGGGTCGCGGTCGCCGCCTGGACCGAAGCGGTCAACCACGTCCCCTCGAGGCGCGGCGCGACCCCGCTGCGTGTCGCCCGCCTCCCGGACCGAACCCTCGAGCCCGCGCTCCGCGACGCGAGACAGCGGGCGGACCTCGTCGTGGCCGTCGTCCACTGGGTGCACGGCGAGGGCGAGCTCCGTCCCCAGCCGCGGCAGCGGGCCCTCGTCCAGCGGGCGGTCGACGCGGGGGCGGACCTCGTCATCGGCCACGGAACGCACGTGCCGGGGCGGGTGGAGCGCGTCCCGGCGGCCGATGGACGGAGGGCGTGGGTCCTCTACAGCCTCGGCAACCTGCGCGTCTCCATGGAGTCGCCGAGGGGCACCCTGACCAGCCGGGGGGCGGGGGTGCGGGACGCGCTCGTCGCGCGGGTCCGGACCCGGCGCGCAGCCGGCGGACGCCTCGAGGTGCACGGCGTGGAGCTCGAGCGCTACTGGATCGCCCGGCCGATCGCCGACGCGCCGTGGCGGCCGGAGAGCACGCTAGCCGTGGTCCGCCCGGTCCACCTCGCGGCCGAGATCCGGCGGCTCGACGCCGCGGCCTGCGGCGAGCTCTGCGCCTACCGGCGCGACCTGTACGCCGAGCGGATCCGCCTGTCGCGGGCGGTCACGGACGGTCGGCCGGCCGAGGTCCTCCGGCCGCTGCGGCGGCCGCCGGGGGTGCGCCTGGCACGGCGCGAGGCGGGGGGGCCCGTGGTCGAGGGGCCCGTGGTCGCCGAGCTGACGGTCGTCCCGGCGTTCCATCGGGCGAGCGCCCTCGAGCGCGCCGTCGACGAGCGCGCCCTACGCCGCGTGGTCGCCCTGCTCGCCCGCGACCGCCGATCGATCGCCGAGGTGCTCGGCTACGCATCCGCCGAAGAGCGCCGCGGCGGTCGGGACCTCGCGCTGCGCCGCGCGCGCCGCGCCAAGGGCCTGATCGCGGTGCGGGGCCCGTCCCGCTCGCGCCTGGTCGCGCGCGGCCGCACCGGGGCGGGCGGCGCGGTGGTCCGCGTCCGCCGACCCTAGCGCCGCCAGCCTCGCGCGAACGGCGACTGCGACACGAGCGCACCGAACCTCGGCCACGGTGGGGTCGGGCGGCGGCGCTTCGCCTCGAGCAGGCCCCCAAGCCGGTGTGCGAGATCGGGGCGCAGCGGGACCGTCGTCGACGTCGCCTCCGGCTCTAGCGCCGCACGCTCGCAGCGACCGGGCGCCAGCCGGCCCTGTTCAGCCCCGCGAGCCGTCAGAGATCCGCGTTCATCCGCTCTCGCTCGTCGAGGTCGTTCGGCGCGAGCTTGGTTGTCCTATTGCACGGTTCCTGTTGCACGGTACTTACATCAAAACTTACATCAAACCAGGAATGGGTCTTGTGCACCGGTGGGTCGGCTTCTCGAGCGAGAGCGGCGCGGGCCCGCCCGCAAAGGCTCACTCGCACACGCCGGGCCCCCCGCCGCTCGACACGGTGCACCGATTCGAGCAACACTCGAACAGGTCGGGGCACTCAGCGCCGGCGGGGGTGCACCCGGCGTCGGAGCCGGCGTCCTGCCGCTCGACTCCACCGTCGAGCGATCGGCCCGCGTCGTGACCTGTGGGCGCCGACCCGCACGCCGCGACCGTCAGCAAGGTCATCACCGCGAGAGCGTGGAAAAGGAGCTTTGTCATGGAACCGATCGTCGCCCCCCCGGGGGCCGGGGCAGGAGGGATGGGCGCGCCGCCCGCGGCGGCGCACGGCGGGGGAGGGG
>JBHJHB010000076.1:0-96689 GCA_050331215.1 Sandaracinaceae bacterium
CCCCCCCCCTCCGCGCCCGTCGCGTGCCGTGGGCTCGCCCCCGGCGGCGGTCCGCGCCGTAGGCGCGACGGGGAGGTCATGAAGCGCGGCGTGCTACCCGCACGCCGGGCTGAATTTCGGCCGGGCGGCCAGCCGAGGCAAGCCGCAAGCTATCGTCCCGCCGGAGCCTGTCCATCGGACGGTGGAGAACGCTCACCGCCGAGCCGCTCGGCGACCCCGGTGGTGCGCGCCACGGGTCGCGCGATGCCCCGCTCGAGGAGGGCGCGCGCCCCGACGAGCAGCACGGCGCGCCGCGCCCGGGTGAGCGCGGTGTAGAGCAGCTCCCGGGTCCAGAGGCGGGGCACGTCCGCGTCGGGAAGGACGATCGCGACCAGGTCGTGCTCGGCGCCCTGGGCCTTGTGGACGGTCGTCGCGTAGGCGCGATCGACCAGGGACCGCACCGCGTCGAGGGGGTGCACCTCGAGGCCGTCCGGCCTCGGGAACACGGCGCCGAGGCGCACCGTTCCGTCGGCGCCACGGACGCGGAGCACGACCCCCTGGTCGCCATTGAAGAGCCCGCGGCCGTAGTCGTTGCGGTGCACGAGCAGCGGTTCGCCGGGCGCGAGGAGCGTCGCCGCCCCGGACGCCCACCCCGCGAGGCGTCGCCGATGCAGGCCCCGGTTGATCGCCTCGACCCCGGTCGGTCGGCCCCGGGTCACGGCGAGGAGGCGGGCGCTCCGCTGGTGGGCCAGGAGCCCCTCGAGCGCCCGGGCCGCGCGCGCGACGATCCGCCCGTCGGCGACCGGCCAGACGGCCTCCGCCTGTCGCCTCAGGTCGGGGGGGCCGAGGACCCGGTCCTCGAACCAGCGGTCGAGGAACCCCTCGAGGGCCGCCCCGTGATCCACCTCGAGCAGGTGCGCCCCCGCGAGGTCCGCGAGGCGCCGGGGCGGCGCATCGAGCGCCCCGAGCCCGTCGGGCCGGCGCGGAAGCAGGCCGCCGTCGGTGAGGTCGACCGGCGAGAGGACGGGCGCCTCGCCCGCCCGCCCCCGCTCCGCGCCCCGAAGGATGTTGGCCCCCGCGGGGCGCCTCGGATCCATGCGGTAGCTCTCGGTGAGGACGACGCTCGGGATCGTCGGGCTCCGCCCGAGGTCGCGGAACACGGCGCCCGCGTCGACCGACGGGAGCTGTGCGTCATCCCCGAGAAGCACGAGGCGGGCGTCGGGGCCGAGCGCCGCCACGAGCCGCTCCATCAAGAAGAGGTCGACCATCGACGACTCGTCCACGACGACCAGGGAGGCCCCGAGGGGGTTCTGCGGGCCGTGGAGGAAGCCGCGGCGGCGGCGAGACGTCCCGAGGAGCCGGTGGAGCGTGCGGGGCGGCGGGAGCTCCGCCTGGAGCCTCCGGTCGGAGGGCCACGGGTCGGCGAGGGCGGCGAGGGAGCGGCTGCCCGCCTCGCGAAGCCGGTCCGCCGCCTTCCCGGTCGGGGCGGCCAAGGCGATGGCGTCCGGCTCGACGAGGCCCCCTCGGACCGCGGCCCGCAGCAGCGCCACCACCGTGGACGTCTTCCCGGTGCCGGGCCCGCCCCGGATCACCACCACCGGCTCGACCAGCGCCCGCTCGACCGCCGCCCGCTGGCGGGCGTGGAGCCGGACCGGCCCCTCGGGGCCCGGGACCGACCGGGCCTCGATCGCGTCGATGAGCTCCGCGACGTCGCCCCCCCCGGGGCGGGCCGTCGAGGCGAGGGCGCGCAGCGCGGCGGCCAGGCGCACCTCGACCTCGTGCACGCGCCCGGCGTAGAGCCAGGGGCCGTCGACGATCAGGGGACGGCGAGCGCCCGCGGACCCGACCAGATGGCGCAGCGGATCCTCCGCCTCGCGCGCAGCGAGGCGGCGACGGACGGCCGCCACCCCGTCGGCCCGCTCGGGCAGGCCGAGCGCGGCGAGCGCGGCGGGGCCGAGGGGATCGGCCTCGCCGCCGGCGGCGAGCGGAACGCGCGTGGAGCCCTGGCGAAGCGCCTCGAGCACGAGCGCGAGGAGCGCCTCGACCGCCTCTCGCTCGCCCGGTGCGAGGTCCGGCGCGGCCCGGGCCAGCTCCCACGCGAGGTGGAGGGTCTCGTCTCGGCCGTCCCCGTCCGGTGCGGGCCCCGGTCCGCCGGGGTCGTGGGGAACGAGGCGCGCGAGGCGGCGCGCGGTCCCCTCCGCGGACCACCGACGCGTCATGCGCCGTCCCTCAGCCGACGGAGGATCGGGCCGAACCGCGCCGCGACGATCGCCTCCGCCCGCCCGGCCGCGGGCGCGGGGACGGCCAGCGGGTCCCGCACGGGCCCGTAGCGTGCGCTGCCGCCCCCCTGGTCCCGCACGTGCCGAACGGCCTGCACGATCTCCTCGCCTCGAGCGTCCGCGCTCCGCAGCCGGAACACCGCCTCACACGGCAGCAGATAGGGGTGCGGGCCACCGAGCAAGTCCCCCACGATCCGCTGGAGCCACGCCGCCGCCTCGGCCTGCGTCCACCCCCCGAAAGCCACGCGGTCGGGCGCCCCGTCCCGGTCCCCGGCCACGAGCAGGGCCCGGTGCGGCTCGCCCTCGGCGCGCCCCGATGCGGCCAGGGCCACCTGGCCGAGGAGCGCCTTGAGGCTCCGGCGGAGCTTGTCGACGCGGCCCCGAGGCGCGCGGGGCAACGGCAGCAGCGACGTGGTCCCCGACGCCGCGAGCAAGTCGGTCGCGCCGACCAGCTCGACCCGGAGGGGACGGCCCGAGCCCCGGTCCCGCGGATCCTCGTCGAAGGCGACGACGACGGCCGGGGCCGCCTCCACGCCCGGCGTCTCCTCGGTCGCCGCACCGAAGCGGATGCGTCGGAGGGCGCCCTCGGCGTCCACGAGCTCACCGGCGGCGGCGACCCAGCGCTGGAGGACCTCCCGGTGCCGCTCCGCCCACATCTCGGCCACGATGCCGAGGGGCCACTGGCCTCGCGCAGCCTCGGCCTCGGCGAGGACCCGATAGGCGTCGCCAAGGCCGGCACCCTCGAGCAGGTGGGCGTTCAGCGCGCCGCGGAGCACCGTGGCCTCGACGCGGGAGCTCGGCGCGAAGGGCTCGTCGGCCGCCGCCGGGCCGTGGTGCTCGTCGTCGTCGGTCAGGTGGAGGGCGGCCCGGGCCCAGCCCTGGAGCGGCGACTCGAGGAAGCGGCGCAGCGCAGCCCAGTGAAGGCGGAGCTCGTCGGCCGCGGCCGCGTCGGCGCGGCGCGGCTCGGGGAGGCGCACGAGCCCGAGGTCGTCCCGGAGGCCGGCGTCCGAGGCGAGCCGCAGCAGGTCCTCGGGCCCGAGGGACGCGCCGGCGACCTCCCGGACCTCCGCCCGCACCGCGCGCCCGAGCGCCGCCGCCCGGGCCTCGGAGGCGGCCGCGGGGAGGCTCGCCGTCAGCTCGGTCGCCTCGTGACGGCGCAGCGGAGGTCGGAACACCAGGCGCTCCCGGGCGGCGGGGAGGTAGCCCTCCTCGACGGCCTCGAGGAGCTCGGTCAGCACGACGGCCGGGGCGAGGGGCTCGCCGGTCCGCTCGTCCCGGGCGACGTAGGACAGGATCAGCCGGTCCCGCGCGGACAGCAGGGTCTCGAGGAAGGCGTAGCGGTCCCGCTCGGCGGGCGTCACGTCCCCCGCCCGGCGGCGAGCCGCCCGGAGGTCCATCGCGTCGCGGCGGTCGGAGGCCGGGAAGCGGCCCTCCCCGAGCCCGAGAACGAAGATCACGCGGAACGGAAGAGCCCGCATCGGCAGGAGGGTCGACACGACCACGCCGTGGCGCCGCGCTTGAGCGCCGCCTCCGCCGAGGTCGCTCAGCTCGTGCCGGGCGAGCTCCTCCGCCACGCTGTAGGGGACGGCGTCGCCGCGGGCGTCGTAGGCGGCGAGGCCCTCGACGGCGGCGATCGCTCGCCGAAGCGCGGCCGCCTCGCCGTCGTCGGCCGCCTCGAGGTAGGCCGTCAACATCGCCCCCGCGAACCGGGCCCACGCGGTGAGCGGCAGGTCCTCGCCTCGCGCGAAGCGGAGGTCGCTGATCAGGGAGCGGACGACCAGGGCGAAGCGCGCCTCGGGGCCGTCGAGGTCGTCCGGGGTCTCGGGGACGTAGCGCTGCGCCCCGAGGGTCACGGGCCGGCCGTCGCTGCCGTCGACGAACGCGCCCAGGGCGAGCCGGGTCAGGCCCTGGTCCCAGCTCAGGTGGTCCCCCGGGACGTAGGTGCCGGCGTGGGCCTCCCGGTCGAGGCCGTGGAAGATCGCCAACCGCTCGGCCAGGTCCGCCCACTCCGCGGGGTCGGTCCCCCGTCGGCGCCCTGCGAACGCCGAGTGCCCGATCACCTCGAGGACCTCGGGCCGCGTGGCGCGCCCGAGGGGCAGGGCCAGGAGCTTGAGCGCCGCGTCGACGACGGGGCTGGCCGCGGCCAGGGCGACGTCCGCGCGCTGGTAGGGCAGGTCCCGGGCGGCCTGGAACACGGCCTCGATGTGGGGGAGGTAGGCGTCGCGGTCCGGCCCGAGGGCGAGCACGGCGATCTCGGGCAGACGGAGGTCCGGGATCTCGTCGAGCAGCGACCAGATGTCGGCGGCGACGGTCTCGACCTCCCGCCGCAGGCTGGGGCAGGCGAGCACCTGGAGGCTGGGGTCCCGGAGCGCGCTCGTCGGCGGGGGGCTGCCCGTGGCCCGGGTCAGGATGTCGTGCTGCACGCGATGGAGGAGCGCCGGATGCCGCAGGGGCGCGAACAGCGGGAGGTCCCCATCCGTGCCGGGGTCGTCCGGGGGCGTGAGCGGGTCCACGAAGGCCGCGTCGACGTCGCAGGCCGTCAGCGCGCCGAGGAGGCGGACGTGCTCCCGGCCAGGCCGCCCCCACAGGCGCAGCAGCGGGGTCTCGGCGGCCGCCAGGCCGAAGGGGTCCTCGCCGAGGATCACCCAGGCCAGCTCGCCGCGCGGGTCAAGGCGCTCGCGCCGGGCCTGCTCGGCGGGGCTCTCCACGTCCTCCCAGAACTCCTCGCAGGGGTTGAGGGCGTAGACGACCACCGTCCCCTCGGCCGCTGCCGTCGCGAGGATCCGGGCGAACAGCGGGGCGACGTAGGACAGCCCGAACACGTGGACCTCGTCGGGGGGCTCGCCCGGAGCGGAGCGACGCGACGCGCGGCGCGCGAGCGCCTCGGCGAGGGTGGGCGGCTCGTCCCCATCTCGCAGCCGGCGCCAGAGCGCGGCCTGCCACGCCTCCGTGGTCGACGCCGGCCCCGCGTCGAACACGGCCCCCCCCTGCGCCCAGGCGGTGAGCATGTCGTCCCGCGCGTGGACGTACTCCTCGAACAGGCCGCCGAGGTGGCGCGCGAGCTGGGCCCGCCGCCGCCCCCGGGGAAGGCGCGCCGGGGGGGCTGCGTCCAGGTACCGCCGTAGGGCGGGCGGGAGATCAGGAGCGTCGAGGGCGGCCAGAACGCGGCCGATCAGGGCAGGACCGCCGAGCACGCCGTCCCCGGCACCAACGGCCTCCGCGGCCCAGCGGTGGGGCCGCGTGAAGCGCAGGTTGGCGGCGATCCCGAGCCCCCGCGCGACGCCGAGCTCCACATAGCTCTCGACGTGACGGTTCGGGACGACGAGCTGGACCGGCCGCAGCGGGTCCCGGCGGTCTGCCCGCGACGCCCGGAGCCGCCGGACCAGGGCGTCCAGCAGGGCCTCGGTGCGGTTGGAGTGGACGACCCGGAGCATCGGGAGACGAGCCGGCAGGATAGCGGGGTCGGCCCGGCCGCGCGCCCCGGGGTCGACGACGGCCCTGCGTCCCATCCGGACCCGGCATCGGCTATCCTCGCCCTCCATGTCGATCGCACAAGAGGCCCTGACCGCCGCCAGCGAATACCTCCGACGCAACCCGGCGGAGGTCTCCCGGGCGGTGGTGAACCTCCTCGGGCTCCGGGCCGGCCTGCCCGTCGATGCCCTGCGGTGGCTCCTCGACAAAGCGGCGGAAGGGGGGCGGGTGCGCGATCCGGTCCTCGTCGAGGCCCCCCCGGGCCTCCGCCTGACCGCGAGCGTCGACCTGATGAAGACGCCGGTGCGCGCGTCGGCGGCGATCTTCATCGACCGCATCCACCTGAGCGCCGACGCCATCCGCATGGAGGTCCGCCTCGAGGACATCTGGATGGAGGTGATCGGCGAGTCCAAGACCGCCGTCGCCGCGCTTCTGCGCTCGGGAAACCTCGACCTGAGCAAGCCCGGAGAGCTCGCCAAGCACATGGACCTTCCGCCCGTGATCGTCGAGGCGCGGGACAACCGCCTCGTGGTGGACCTGATGAAGGAGCCTCGCATCGGCAACAGCGAAGCCGTGCACCGGGCCCTCGCGCTGGTCACGCCGCTGGTGACGATGGCGGGCATCGAGGCCGACGACGAGCACCTGACGGTGGTGTTCCGCCCGTTCCCGAAGGGGATCATTCCCGCGGTGGGCGCGGTCCGGACCCACCTGCTGAAGCCCGGCATCCAGCGGGTTCGCGCACTGATCCCGTCGATTCTCTGACCGCGTCGCGTCTGCAGCGTCCTTGACGCGCCGTGCCGACCCCACGTTCAATACGGTGGCGCGCCGCGTCGAGGCGGGCGGGGGGCCCGCTCGTCCGGGCACGCGATCTCCCGAGGAGCTCATGTTCGCAGTCCTGATCACGGAAAAGGGTGGCGCCCAGCGACGGCTGGAGTTCGATAAGAACGAGGTCACCATCGGCCGCGTGCAGGGCAACGACATCATCCTGCCCAAGGGCAACGTCTCGAAGCGCCATTCTCGGATCGTCCTGAAGGACAATCGCTTCATCGTCGTCGACCTCAAGAGCACGAACGGCACCTACGTCAACGGCCGGAAGATCACCTCGCCGCTCGTCGTGAAGGCCGGCGACAAGATCTATATCGGCGACTTCATCCTGACCCTGGACGAGGGCGCGCCGGCCCTGGCGGCGGAGGTGGTCTCCGGGCCGGGGGTCCCGCCCCCGCCACCCGGCGCGGACGGGCCGCCCCTGATCGAGGGTGGCGGCGCCAACGTGCCGGGGCCCGGCGCCGCCCCGAACGCGGCCGCGGCGCCGGTCCCGCCGCCCAACCCCGTGGGCGTTCCGGAGCCCCCCGCTCCACCGCCGCCGGCTCCCCAGAACGGCTCGGCGGGGCAGGAGCGCTTCGCCCTCGAGGAGGAGCCGGCGGGCGGGGGTCGGTCCGGGCCGTCGCCACGCGTGATCTCGTCGCCGCCGGACGTCGCGTCCCCCCCGGTCCGCCCGCCGGGAGCCGCCCAGACGCCTCACCTGGGGCATCCCGTCACGGCGCCGCCGAGCCCCGGCACCGGCAACCGCGACGCCCTCGCGATGGTCGTCGCGTACGTGGCGCGCACCCTCGACCGGCTGGAGGGTGCGCCACCCGCTCCGGCCGGCCATCCGCGCCGGCAGGAGGCCGAGCGCCAGGTGCAGACCGCGCTAAGGGACCTCGAGCCGCCGATGGACGGGACGGACGAGGCGACCCTCGCCGCGGCGGCGGTCGAGGAGCTGGTCGGCCTCGGGGCCCTGGCCAGCCTGGTGGACGACGGCGGAGCCCTCGAGATCCTGGTCGAGGGCCCGGGCCGGATGCTGGTCGATCGGGGCGAAGGGCACGCGCTCCAGGCCGGCGTGTTCTCGACCCCGGAGGCCCTCGCGATCATCGTCGGCCGGCTCGTGGCGATGGCCGGAGGCCGCTTCGACCCGGGCCGTCCGCTGCACGAGGGGACCCTGCCGAACGGCCTGCACTTCAGCGCCGTGCTGCCGCCCGTGGCCGTCGGCGGCCCGCAGCTCGAGCTCCGGCGCACGGCCCGTCCGGGGATCACCGGCGAGCAGCTCGTCGGACAGGGCACGCTGTCGCCGCCGATGCTCGAGGTGCTGAACCGCGCGGTCCAGGCCGAGCGGAACGTGGTCGTGGTGGGGGCCCATCCGGCCGTGGGCCAGGTGGTGAGCGCGCTGGTCAACGCAGTGGACGACGGCGCTCGCAGCGTCACCGTGGAGGAGTCACCGACCCTCGAGCTCTCCGGCCAGCAGGCCGTGCGCCTCTGCGCAGCGCCCGGAGCGGACCTCGCCCAGCTGATCCAGCAGGCGGTGCGGATGCGCGGCGACCGGCTCGTGATCGACGGGGTACGCGGACCGGAGACCCTCGGCGCGCTCCTGGCGCTCGCCAGCCGGAGCGGGGGCGGGCTGATGGGGATCCGCAGCGCGAGCGGTCCCGACGCCCTGAGCCACGTCTCGGCGCTGGCCCAGCTGGGCGGAGGCTCCCGGGTGGCGCTGGAGCGCATCTTGCCCAGCGCGATCCAGGTGCTGGTCCGGGTGGGCGCCTCGGGCGCGGAGGGCCGGGTCGAGTCGGTCGCGGAGGTCCTGGGCGACGGCGGGACCGTCCGGCTGAACGAGCTGTTCGCTCCGGAGTTCAAGTCGGTAGGCCAGCCCGAAGGCTTCTGAGCCCCGGCCGCTCGCGATCGGAGGTGCCCCGACTCGGGGCAGAAGCGGGTAGCGGAGGCTGACTCCGCCGGCCTAGCCGCCTGCTACGAGCCCAGCCTCGTCTCCAGGTCCCGGATGTCGTCGGCGCTCCCCGTATAGAGCGGCGCGCGCTGATGCAGGGTCTCCGGTACCACGTCCAGCACCGGGCCCGTGCCCGTCGACGCCGCGCCGCCCGCCGCCTCCGCGATGAAGGCGATCGGGGAGCACTCGTAGAGCAGCCGGAGCTTGCCTGCGGGGTTCTTGTCGTCGGCCGGGTAGGCGAAGACCCCGCCCTTCATCAGGGTGCGGTGGAAGTCGGCCACCAGGGTCCCGATGTACCGGTGGCTGTAGGGCTTGCCGCCAGGTGCGTCGGTGCTCTTGAGCCAGGTCACCCAGTCCCTGACGGGCTGCGCCCAGCGGTAGGTGTTGCCTTCGTTGACCGAGTAGATCGAGCCCCGCTTCGGGATGCGGATGTTCTCGTGGCTCAGGAAGAACTCGCCGACCAGAGGGTCGAGGGTGAAGGCGTGGACGCCCTCGCCCGTGGTGTAGACCAGCACCGTGCTGGAGCCGTACAGGATGTAGCCGGCCGCGACCTGCTTGCGCCCGACCTGGAGGCAGTCCTCGGCGGTGCCGGGGCCCGTGGGCGTGACCCGGCGGTGGATGCTGAAGATCGTCCCGATCGACATCGAGACATCGATGTTCGAGCTCCCGTCGAGGGGGTCGAACATCAGGACGTACTTGCCCTTCGGGTAGCGGTCGGGGACCGGGATGATCTCCTCGCTCTCCTCGGACGCCATGACGCAGACGTGGCCGCCCGCCTCGACGCACCGCACGAGCACCTGGTTGGCCAGCACGTCGAGCTTCTGGACGTCCTCGCCCTGGATATTGGTCTGGCCCACGCGGCCGAGGACATCGCTCAGGCCGGCCTTGTGGACCCGGCTCGCGATCATCCGGCCCGCGAGCGCGATCGCCTGGAAGAGCGCCGTGAAGTCGCCCGTGGCTCCCGGGAAGCCACGCATCCGGTCGAGGATGTGCCGGTCGAGGGTCCAGCCGAGCTGGTCCGCGGCCGGCGGCTGCCAGGATGGGGTGGAGGTCATGAGGTGGACTGTTTCACAGATGCGGCGGAGGGTGAACGCCGGCGCCGCGCGACGCAGGCAGGGCTGCTCGCGCGCCATGGGGGACGGCATCGGGCGGCCGATGCTCCGCGGCGGTGGTGCGTGCCGAGGACCACGGCTGCGGGTGTCAGATGGGCACGGGCGCTCCCGGCGCACGCCTCCCGCTCAGTCCGTCGCCGCCGCCTTCCGGCGTCGCCGCTTGCGCGGGCGCTCGCCCTCGAGGTCGAGGTCGAGGTCCTCGGCGTCGACCCGCGCCTTCGCCGACGTGGCCTTGTCCCCACCGCCTCGCGGGCCCGTGTTGTCCAGCTCCACGAGGCCCCCGTAGGTCGCCGCGATCAGCGGCGCAAAGACCATCGGCAGCTCCGCCAGGGGGGCGGTGCCGGCCACGTCGGGGAAGGGCACCTCCCACGGGACGTAGGTGAGCCCCCAGTAGGCCAGCGCCCCGAGGCCCACCCCGACCATCCCCTTGAGGAAGGCCTCGATCCAGGCCCCCTCCCGCCACGGGGCCTTGCCGGCGAACACCCCCGTCGTCCCCGCCGCCGCCATCGCGACCAGGAACCCGAGCAGCCCGTCGAGCCAGGTCCAGTGGAGCCCGAAGTGGAGGCCGGCCCCGATGCCTCCCCCGAGGATCAGACCCTTCAGCGCGCCGATCCCGAGCCGCCGGAGCACCGGCTCACCGTACGGAGGACCGCCCCGGACGGCAACCTCCCCCGCGACGCGGCAGCGGGTCCGTACCCACCGGTCCGCGGGCTCGCGCCGAGCCGATCGCGCCGGAGGACGCGCCGCGCGAGGACCGCTCCCGCGTCAGGTCCCGGTCCCGCCCGCCGTATGGCAGGCTCCGCGAGGATGCCGATCGAGCGTATCGCGATCATGACCGGCGGCGGCGACTGCCCGGGGCTCAACGCGGTGATCCGAGCCGTCGTGCGCGTCGGGCGCCTCCGCCACGGCTGGTCGATCCTCGGCGTCGAGGACGCGTTCCACGGCCTCGTCGACCCCGACTACCGCAGCCCCCGCGGCAACCGGTGGCTCGAGGTGACCGACGTGCGGGGGATCATCCAGCGCGGCGGGACGATCCTGGGCACCTCGAACCGGTCCGACCCGTTCCGCTTCCCCGTCCGAGACGCCGACGGCGGCGTGCGCCTCGCCGACGTCTCGGAGCGCGTCCTGGAGAGCTTCCGCTCCCTGAAGCTCGACGCCCTCGTCAGCATCGGCGGCGACGGCTCCATGGCGATCGCCCAGCGCTTCGTCGACAAGGGCGTGCCCGTGGTCGGGGTCCCCAAGACGATCGACAACGACCTCGCGGGCACCGACCAGACCTTCGGCTTCGACACCGCGCTGAACATCGCGACCGAGGCGATCGACCGGATCCGGGACACCGCCGACAGCCACGACCGGGTGATGCTGGTCGAGGTCATGGGGCGCCACGCCGGCTGGATCGCGCTCCACGCCGGCCTCGCCGGTGGAGCGGACGCGATCCTGGTGCCCGAGATCCCCTACGGGGTGGCCCCGATCGCGGAGATGATCAACGAGCGGCGTGCCCGCGGCGTCAACTACAGCCTGATCGTGGTGGCGGAGGGAGCCCGGCCCCGGGACGGGGAGGCGAGCGTAGTGGAGGGCAAGGCGGGCGGTATGCCGCGGCTGGTGGGGTGCGCGCAGCGCCTGGCGGCGCAGCTGAGCCCGCGGGTCGACGCCGACATGCGGGTGACCGTCCTCGGTCACATCCAGCGCGGCGGCAGCCCGTCGTCCTTCGATCGCGTGCTCGGCACCCGCTTCGGCGTGGCCGCCGTGGAGCTCGTGGCGGCCGAACGCTTCGGCCACATGGTCGCGCTCCGGGGCAACGACATCGTGGCGGTCCCGATCCGCGACGCGATCGCGATGCCGAAGCGCGTGGACCCGAGCTCCCAGGTCGTCGATGCGGCCCGGAAGCTCGGGGTGGTGTTCGGCGACGAGTAGCCCTCCTCGCCGGCCCCTTTGCCCGCGACCTAGGGCGTCGTGATCGTGATGGTGTAGTCGCTGATCGTCGCGCCCGACGAGAAGGTCGAGGCCACGACCACCGCCTCGTCGCCCGCGTCGAGCGTGAACTGGACGAAGCTGCACGGGATCGAGCAGCTGTCGTCGTTGCCGGTGATGCAGTTCTGCGTCGGGTCCGCCGGGTCGAACGGCGCGTCGTAGGCGTGGAGGTAGCCGTCGGCCACGAAGAAGGGCAGCCAGTCGGCCCCCACGCTCACGACGAGGCTCGTCGTCCCCGTGTTCGTGACGCGGTACTCGTCGTAGAAGTAGCCCGGCGTCGAGTTGGCGGTGCAGAACGCGAAGGGCCGGTTGAAGGTCGGGTCGCGCGAGTTGATCGTGCCGCTGATCGTGATCCGGTCGCTGCCGTCGAGCTCCCCCCCGCACTCGGCATCGCAGCCGTCCCCGTCGATGTTGTTGCCGTCGTCGCAGGTCTCGTCCTCGTCGAGGGCGCCGTTGCCGCACAGCGACACGCAGACGCTCGGGGCGCCGCTGCAGCTGAAGCCGGGCTCGACCTGGCAGTCGGGGCTGCACCCATCGCCGGCGACCCGCTCGCCGTCGTCGCACGACTCCATCGGGTCGAGGGCCCCGTTGCCGCAGAGCGGGGTGCACACGCTCGGCTCCGCGTCGTCGCACTCGAAGCCGGGCTCCACGATGCAGGGCTCGCCCTCCTCGCCGGGAGGCGGGGGACCCGCGCACCCGTCGCCGAAGTCCGTGTTCCCGTCGTCGCAGGTCTCGAACGCGTCGAGCACGCCGTTGCCGCACACCGGAGTCTCGCAGGTGATCTCGAGGTCGAAGGGCGTGGTGTGCGTCGCCGCGTTCCCCATCGCGTCGTAGAACACGTAGAGGAGCTGCTCGGCGCGGACGTCGACGACCACCTCCTCCGTGGCCCCGGGGTCCTCGCCGCGCCCGAGGCAAGGGGAGTCCTCGCTGCAGTCCTGGCTCGAGGTGCTGCCGTCGAGGACGAACAGGTCGTAGTCGTCGGTCGTCGACATCGTCGGGGTGGCCGTGAAGGTCACCCGGACATCGTCGTCCGTCTGGAACTGCCAGCCGGTCTCCCGCCCGCCCGCGCGCTCCCCGATGATGCAGGCGTAGCGCCGGAACACGCTGGTCCCGTCGGCCGTGTCACCGGTGCGCGTGCCCGCGTCGCAGCCGACGACCTCCGGCGCCTGGGGGCACATCGACTCGCCGCAGATCGCGATGTCGCCGGTGTCGTCGCACACGTCGCCCTGCTCCGGGCAGTCGGTCCGGGTCTCGACCCGGCAGCCCCGGGGATCGACGGCGCAGACCACGAGCTCGGTGTCGTCGCAGGCACGCCCCTCCGGGGAGCACTGGGGCACGCCGCGGCAGAGCGGCCGGGCCGACACCCCGCACATCTCCGCGTCCTCGTCGCAGAAGCCGTTCTGGACGTCCGTGCAGAGGGTCCGGGTCTCCCGCAGGCACCCGAAGGGGTCCGGCGCGCACGCGACGAGCTCCGGGCCATCGCAGCTCACGCCGGCGTCCTCGCACAGCGTGTCGGCCGGCGGCGGGCAGCTCGGCGCGCCCGCGCACTGAGCGCCGAGGCCGCCCACGACGCACGTCGCGCGCCCCGCATCGCAGTCGGTCCGCGACTCCACCAGGCAGCCGAAGGCGTTGGGGGCGCACTTGACCACCTCGTCGCCGTCGCAGCTGCTGCCCTCGACGAGGCACGCGTTCGCGAGGCCCTCGCAGGGGTCGACCGGAGCGACGCAGACCGGAGGGTCCGCCTCCACGTCGCAGAAGCCCTCGCCGCCCGACGAGCAGTCGGTCCGCATCTCCACGAGGCACCCGTTCGCGTTCGGCGCGCAGACCACGAGCTCGTCGCCCTGGCAGGTGCGCCGCTCGACGGCGCACGCGTCCTCGAGCCCGAAGCAGGGATCGACGGCGCACTCGGCCAGAGAGGCGTCGCCGTCGCAGAAGCCGCCGCCGACCTCCGCGCAGTCGGTGCGGGTCTCGATCAGGCAGCCGTCGGCGTCCGCCTCGCACGCCACGAGCTCCTCGCCGTCGCACGAGGTGCCCGCCTCGTCGCACGTCGAGACGCCGACGCAGGGATCCGGCGGGCCCATGTCCAGGCCGCCGACGTCGCCCATGTCGTCACTGGAGCCATCCGGGGTCCCGCAGCCGCCTAGCCCGAGAAGGACCAACGCCAGGAGGGAAGCCAGACAGGCACGAAGCTCTCTCGAGGTCGCACGATCGGTCATGACACGTGACTGTCGACGACCCGCGACGGGAAGGGAAGCCTTCCGTCAGCATTTTCACGCCTCGTGTCCCCATCGAGGGATTCTCGCCCCGATCGTCTACTGCTTGACGGTAAAATTATTGGGACACGGGCTAGCGTATCCCCTCTAGCCTACTTCGGTCCGTTAGGGATGGCGCCACGAGGCCTCCTTCCAGGCTAGGACAACCCGATATGGACCGGCCGCCATCCACTCCACGGCAAAGGCCGCCACCGAACCAGTCGATGGCGGCCTCGGCCGCGGCGGAGCTCACGGGGTCAGCCCCGGAGCTGCTGCTGCTCGGACGTCAGTCCGTCGAGACAGTGATCGAGTAGGACCCGATCTCCTGCGAGGTCCCGGAGGAGTTCGTCGTCACCACGAGGACGACCGTCTCCCCGTCCCCGATCGCCACGTCGTCGAAGGAGTTGGCGGAGCTGAAGTCGTCGGTGCCCCGGATGCAGTAGTTGACCGCCCGGTCCGGATCCCAGCCATCCCGCATCACCCACATCGAGCCGATGTCCGTGGTGCCAGTGCCCCGGGTGTAGACCGCCGAGAAGTCGAGCGTCTGCGTCGCCCCCGTCTGGTTGGTGAGGCGGAAGGCGTCGTAGTTGCGCGTGCAGCAGCTCCCGCCCGTGCTGACCTCCCGCCCGCACTGGTGCGTGCTGAAGTCATCGAAGGGGCGGCGGGGCCAGTCGGGATCGGTGGTCTCGAGGGACCCCGAGATGATGACGCTGCTGCCCGGGCTCGCGATGTCGGTCGCGCAGTCCGTGCAGCCGTCCGCGGCCACGGAGTTGTTGTCGTCGCAGGCCTCGTCCTCGTCGGTGTCGATGACGCCGTCGGGGCAGCTCCGCGCGACGCAGGTGCCGCTCTGGCAGAAGAAGCCCGGCTCCACGGTGCAGCCCGGGCTGCAGCCGTCGCCGGCCGTGGAGTTGTCGTCGTCGCACTCCTCGTTGAAGCTGAGGAATCCGTCGTCGCAGTCCGGCGCGACGGTGACGGTGACGTCGTAGCTCCCGACGTTGGCGGTGCTGAAGTCCTCGGCGACGATCAGGAAGACCTCCTCGCCGTCATCGAGGGTGAAGTTGAGGTTGATCCCCCCGCTGAAGGAGAAGTCCTCCCCTGCGATGCAGCCGAGGGCCGAGTCGGCCGGGTCGAACACGTCCGCCCGGTAGACGAACATGATCGGGATGTCCGAGAAGGAGTGGGTGAGGGTCGCTTCGACGACCGTGTCGTAGCCGAGGGCGTTCTTGATCGGCAGGATGTCGTACTCGGTCTCGGTCGTGAACTGCCGGCACTCCTCCGACCGGTCGTTCCACGTGCGGTCCCGGCCGGTGATCTCACCTTCGAGGTCGATCGGGTCGACCGCGTCCAGCTCGACGACGCAGCTGTCGCATCCATCGCCCGCGACGGCGTTCGCGTCATCGCAGGTCTCGTCGGCGTTGTCGGTGTCGACCACGCCGTTGCCGCAGAGCGGCGTGCAGACGCTCGGCTCGACCATCGTGTCGCACGTGAACGCGCGCTCCGTCTCGCACTCCGCGCTGCAGCCGTCGCCGTCGATCGCGTTGCCGTCGTCGCACGCCTCACCGGAGTCGAGGCGGCCGTTGCTGCAGATCAGGTTGCAGACGCTGGGCTCGCCGAAGCACTCGAAGCCCTCCTCGACGAGGCAGGGCTCACCATCCTCGGGGTCGTCGAAGATGCCCCCGCAGCCGTCGCCGAACTCGGTGTTCCCGTCGTCGCAGGTCTCGAAGGCGCCGAGGGCCCCGTCGCCGCAGACCGGAGGCTCACACACCACGTCGAGGTCGAACTCGGTGGTGAAGGAGGAGATGATCCCCATCGCGTCGTAGAACACGAACAGAGGCGTGCCGGCGCGCACGTCGACGGTGGAGGTCTCGATCGACCCCGGCTCCTCCCCACGGTCGAGGCACACCGTGTCGCGATCGCAGTCGCGGCTCGAGGCGCCGCCGTCGAGCACGAACAGGTCGTAGTTGTCGTCGGTCGCGGTGGTCGGCGTGGCCGTGAAGGTCACCCGGGTGTCCGTCTCCGACGTGAACGTGAAGCCGACCTCGTTGCCTCCGGGCCGCTCCCCGGTGACGCACTCGTAGTTCCGGAAGACGTCGGTCCCGTCCGCGGTGTCGGCCGTGATGCTGCCGGTCGTGCAGTCGATCGCCAGGTTGGCCTGCGGGCACTGGCTCTCGGCGCAGATGGCCATGTCGCCGGCGTCGTCGCAGACGTCGCCCTGGTCGGGGCAGTTGGTCGTCGTCTCGACGCGGCAGCCGCGGCTATCGACCGCGCAGACCACCAGGTCCTGGCCGTCGCAGGCGCGCCCCTCCTCCGGGCACTGCGGGACGCCCTGGCAGAGGGGGCGCGCGGCGACGCCGCACATCTCCCCGTCCTCGTCGCAGAACCCGTTCTCCACCGAGGTGCAGAGCGTGCGGGTCTCCCGGAGGCAGCCGAACGCGTCGGCCGAGCACGTGACGAGCTCCGGGCCGTCGCAGGAAGTGCCCGCGGCGTCGCAGCGGTCGTCCTCGGGCGGCGGGCAGCTCGGCGCCCCCGCGCACTGAGCGCCGAGGCCGCCGACCACGCACTCCGCGCGGCCCACGGTGCAGTCGGTGGTCGACTCCACCAGGCAGCCGAAGGCGTTCGGCGCGCACTTGACGACGGTGTCCTCGTCGCAGCTGGAGCCCTCCACGAGGCACGCGTTCTCGAGGCCTGCGCACGGGTCGACGGGCGCGTTGCAGATCGGCATCTCGCCGCTGCCGTCGCAGAAGCCGTCGTCCGCCAGCCCGGCGCAGTCGGTCCGCGTCTCCACCAGGCAGCCGTTGATGTTGGCCGCGCACTCCACGAGGCTGTCGCCCTGGCAGGTGCGGCGCTCGATGAAGCACTCGTTCTCGAGCCCCTCGCACGGGTCGATCGCGCACTCCGGGGGCTCCGCCGTGCCATCGCAGAAGCCGCCCTCGACGTCGGCACACTCGGTGCGCGTCTCGATCAGGCAGCCGTCGCCGTCCGGGGCGCACTCGACGAGGGACGTCCCGTCACAGGACGTTCCCGCGGTGTCACACGTGGAGATGCCGTCGCAGGGGTCCACGCCGGAGTCCGCCCCGGCGTCCAACCCGCCGGCATCGGTCCCCGAGGTTCCCTCGCCACATCCCCCGAGGCCTGCTGCCAAGAGAAGAAAGGTAAAAAGGAGGCTCGCGCGCGTCATGTCAGTACTCCAGGTCGGCGTCCGTAGGATCGGATGCCATGCCCGACCCGGCCTTGGGAAGGGCAAAAGGCGAAGAGGTCCCTATTTGGGGGTGCCGTGAGTAGTCGCTCCGTCTGCCCCGAAGTCAAGGCAGCAGCGTCAAGACCGTAACGCGCGGGCGGCCTCGTTTGCCACCCCCGTGCCAGGATGAGACGGGTCGGGGCGCCGCCGAGGGCGCCTCGCCGGCTGCGGCGGCTACCCGAGCGCGCTCAGCCCGAGCCGCCCGAGGAGGTCCGAGGGCTCGAGGAGGGCCCAGAGGCCGGCGCCCACGCTCGACGCGAGGGCTGGCCGCTCCCCGGCCGGGCGATGCCAGAAGGAGCGCGCGCCCACCGCGCCCGCGCGCTGCGCTGCGGTGCCATCGGCCGGGTGGTCGCCCACGTAGACCGTGTCGTGGGGCGCCACGTCGAGGGCCTGGAGCGCACGCCGGATGCCGCTCGGGTCCGGCTTGGGGCGGGGCACGTCGTCCTCCACCACCACCACCTCGAAGCGCTCCCGGAGCGCCGTGACGTGGCTGCACGTGACCTCGAAGGCCGCCCGGCTCTTTCCGGTCACGATGCCGGTGCGTAGGGCCGCGCGTTCGATCGCGGCGAGCACCTCGACGATCCCGGCGAAGAACCCGCGGCGAAGGTGGCCGGGGGCCAGCTCCCGGTAGGCGCTCAGCATCGCCCCATGGAGCCGCCGCGCCGCGCCATCGCCGTAGCGCTCGGTCAGGTAGGTCAGCTCGCTCGTCGGCGGCCGCCGCCGCAGCTCCGCCGGACCCGGCATCGCGACGCCCTCGTCCCGGAAGGCGCGGGCGTAGGCCTCGGCGTAGAGCGCGTGCGTATCGAGGAGGGTGCTGTCGAGGTCGAAGAGGACCGCTCGCATGGCGCCGGGATGCGGGCTGCCGCCGAGCCGCGCAAGGCCGGCAGCCCGGAAGGCGGCTCGGACGGCCGATCGGTCACCCACCTCTCACCGAACGGCCCCCCTTCGCGCCGCTGGCGGCGATCCGTCCACGGCGGACCCGGGGGAAGCTCCGGCAACTTGACCGCGTTCGTGCCCCGGGCTAGCGGAAGGCCCCCGACGGCGCTGGGGCCGGCGACGCCGCCCATCGCCCCGCGAGCCCCGCTGCCGGGAGGAGACCATGGCCGAGCCGACCGCGCCCGAGGACCACGACGACGACACGATCCGCGACGAGGACGGCCCGGCGCGCCGCGTCGGCGCCGCGCCGACGCGCGGGGGGTGGCGCAAGGCGCTGGTCCTGGCGCTGAAGGTCGGGATCTCGGCCGGCGGGCTCCTCTACGTGTGGTCCCTGATCCTCCGCAAGGACGGCGTCGAGGAGCTGTTCGCGAGCATCGGGAACCTCCACTGGGGCTGGATCGGGATGGCGATCCTGATGCAGCTCCTCGCGATCGCCTGTGCCGTGGGCCGCTGGCGCCTGCTCCTCGGCGGCCAGGGCATCCGAGCGGGGCTCGGCTTCCTGTTCCCCTCGTTCCTGATCGGGCGCTTCTGGGGCGCGCTGACGCCGGGCGGGCTCGGGCTGGACGGCTGGCGCCTCTACGACGTCGGGTCGAAGACCGGCAAGTGGGCGCGGGCCACCGCGGTGACGGCGGTCGAGAAGGTCCTCGGCCAGATCGCGATGTTCCTCGTGGTGATGGGCGCGTCGGTCTGGGGCGTCGCCTTCCTCGGGACGAGCGGCATCCTGCTGGTGAACGCGGTCTTCGTGGTCGTGGTCAGCCTCGGGATCCTGTTCCTGTCGCGCCCCGAGCTGTTCCTGTGGGCGTTCCGGCTCGCGCCTCGCCAGCTCCGGCCGCGGCTCCAGGCCCTGATCGACGCGGTCGGCGCCTACCGTGGCCGGGCCCCGCTGCTGATCCAGGGCGCCCTGCTCGGGGTGGGCGTCCACAGCTTCAACAACCTGATCTACGTGTGCGCAGCGCAGGCGATCGGCGTGGAGCTGAGCCCCGGCCTCGTGTTCTTCGCCTCGTCGCTCCAGATCATGGCCACGCTGGTGCCGGGGTCGATCAACGGGATCGGCCTGAGGGAGGTGACGGCCGTCGCTCTCTACGCCCAGGTCGGGCTGAGCGAGGCCCAGGCGGTGCTGATCCCGGTGGTGGGCTTCGCCCTCGCGGAGATGGTCGTCAGCGCCTTCGGCGTGGTCCCGCTGCTCGCCCGCCGCTACGGCTACCGGCCGACGTCCCTCGTGGTGGAGGACGCCGACCGCGAGGACCGCGTGCTGGCCCGCTGGCCCGAGGTGCCGCGGGAGCGCTGGCCGAGCGTCGTCCGCGGCACGGCTCTCGGCGCCGGCGGGGGGCTGCTCGGCGGGATGCTGGTGGGCATCGGCGAGGCGGCGGTCGTCGTCGCGGACACCGGCGCGCGCACGGGCTACGGGGTCCTCGCCTACGCCGCGGTGGCCTACGGGCTGTTCTGCGCCCTCGGCGCCGCGGTCGGCGGGCTCCTCGGGGCCTGGAGCGGCCGGCTGATGAAGCGCGAGGCGGTCCCCGAGGCGCAGGCCTTCGCGCAGTGGGCGGGCCTCGTCGTCGCGGCCTTCGCTTTCGCGCTGGGCGCGTTCCGGATCCGCCGGGACGTGTTCAGCGAGGCCTTCGGGTGGAAGAGCCCCGAGGGGCTGGCGCTGCTCGGGGCCTGCGCCGCGGCCGCGCTCGTCCTGTTCCTCGCGGTCTCCTGGGCCCTCCGGGCGTGGGCGGGCCAGCGGTCCGGCGCCTTCCTGCTGCGCGCGTGGGGCGCGCCGCTGGTGGCCGGCGGCGTCGTCGGCGCGCTGCTCGCCTTCACCGTGCTGGTCGGCCCGCGCCGCGCCCGGGTGGTCGACCGGCCGGCGGCGGACCCGGACGCGCCGAGCGTGCTGGTCGTCGTGGTCGACACGCTCCGCGCCGACCACCTGCCCCTGTACGGCTACGAGCCCGGGAGCACGCCGCGCCTCGACGCCTTCGCCGAGGACGCGGTCGTCTACGAGCGGGCGTACGCCAACGCGAGCTGGACGCGGCCGAGCTTCGCGTCGATCCTCACCGGCCACTATGCCCGCAGCCATCGCGTGATGGGCAAGTCGGACCGGCTCTCGCCGGACCTCGTCACGCTCCCCGAGGCGCTGCGCGCCCACGGCTACGCGACCGGCGGCGTGGTCACCAACCCGAACGTTTCGGCCTTCTACGGCTTCGATCAAGGGTTCGACGCCTACACGTACCTCGAGCCCGAGTTCATCCTCGGCGCGGACGACACGGCGGCCAAGCTCCTGCTGGTCCAGGCGCTGCGCCGGCCGATCGAGGGCGCGATGGCCCGCTTCGGCTCCGTGCGACCGGGGACGGCGTATCGGGACGCCGAGGAGGTCAACCGCGCGCTGCTGGCGTGGCTGGACGGGGGGCGGCCCGCGGAGCGGCCGTTCTTCGCCTTCGTCGGCTACATGGACCCTCACGACCCGTACTTCGCCCACCCCTACGACGGCGAGGGGTACGCGAAGGTCGCCCACCCGCACCCGAGCCTCGAGGAGGCCGACCACCTCCGCGACCTCTACGACGGCGAGATCACTTTCTGGGACGAGCACTTCGGCGCGCTGCTGGACGCGCTGCGGGAGCGGGGGCTCTACGACGACCTGATGATCGTGGTGACGAGCGACCACGGCGAGGAGTTCGCCGACCACGGGGGCTTCTGGCACGGCGAGACGCTCTACGACGAGCAGCTCCACGTGCCGCTGCTGATCAAGCTGCCGGGCAATGCGCGGGCGGGCACGAGCGTGCGCCACTGGGTCCAGAGCATCGATCTGATGCCCACGGTGCTCGCGCGCGCGGGCGTGCGCGAGGTGCCGGCCGGCATCCAGGGCCAGACGGTCAGCGAGCCGACGGAGCGCGCCTACGCCGAGGAGACCCACAACGGCGCGATCCTCGAGTCGGTGCGGCAGCTGCGGGACTTCCGGGAGCTCAAGCTGATCACCGCCAACGCCGGCAACCCGCGGGGCCTCGCGCCGGTCGAGCTCTACGACGTCGGCGAGGACCCCGGCGAGCAGCGCAACCTCGCGCCGGACGCCCCCGAGGTCGACGCGCTGACGGCCGGGCTCGACGAGGCGAGGTCCCGGGCCGTCGAGGGCGCGGTGGAGGCGGTGCACGTCGAGCTCGGCGAGGACCAGCTCCGTCAGAATTGCCGCATCGGCTACATCGAGAAGGCGGAGTGCTGCGAGCGGGGGCTCCTGCCCGCCGACCAGTGCACGGCGATCGACTGACTACACCACGGCGACCAGGCTGCTCGCCAGGCGCCGACGCACCCCGACCACCACGGCGGTCGCGTTGTCGGTGCCGCCCCGCCGGAGGGCCTCCTCGACCAGGGCGCGCGCCGCCTCGGCGGTCGACGTCCTGCCCAGCACCTCCCGAAGGCCGTCGTCCCCGAGGGGCTCGCTGACGCCGTCGGAGCAGAGCACGAAGAGGTCCTTCGCGCGGAGCGGGAAGCTGTGGAGCTCGGGGGTGGGGTCGCAGGTGTGGCTCAGCGCCCTCGTCAGGGCCCGCCCGAGGCCCTGCGGGGGCGCGGCGATCCCGAGCAGCTCGGAGAGCCCACCGACGGAGTGGTCGAGGGTCAGCCTCTCGATGCCCCCCGCCCGCACCCGGTAGATCCGGGTGTCGCCGATGTGGGCCACCGTCGCGCTGCGCGTGCCCACCCAGAGCGCGCTGAGCGTCGTCCCCATGTCCCGCAGCGGCCCCCTGGCCCGCTCCCGCACCGCGTCCCTCGCCCGGGCGACCGCCGCACCGAGGATCGAGCGGGCCTGCCGACCGTCCAGGTGGTCCAGGGCCGGGATCGTGCGGAAGAAGGTGTGGAAGGCGCCGATCGCGACCGCGCTCGCCACGTCCCCGCCCGGCATCCCGCCGATCCCGTCGGCGACCGCGTAGAGCCCGAGCTCGGGGGCGCAGACGTAGGCGTCCTCGTTGCGGTCACGACGACCGACGTGGGTGAAGGCTCGACCCCGGCTTCGCGGCGCTAGCACGGACAGTCCCTCAAGATGGGCAATCTCGCCGACGAGCGCCAGGCCATCGGACCGTGCTTCTGCAATTTTCGTGCACCCTGGGTGCAGCACGCGCCGTCCCGTCGGGATCGCGCCTGGCCCCCTCGACGCGGGGGGATGCGTGGCTACGATGCGGGCATCGTGGCCGACCCGGAGCTGCCCCGCTTGTACACCCGCGAGGAGGCGGAGGCGATCCTCCGTCGCGCCCTCGAGCAGGAAAGCGAGCGCTCGGACGGGGTCGGCCATGACGACCTCGTCGAGGCCGCGCGGGAGGTCGGGCTCGACGAGGGCGCGGTCAACCGCGCCGGCGCCCACGTCCGGGAAGAGCAAGGCGCGGAGGTGCTGCGGCAGGCGGTGGCGGCTCGGCGGCGCGCGAAGTGGCTCCGCCATCTCGTCATCTACCTCGCGGTGGTCGGGGGCTTCCTCGGGCTTCACCTCCTCGGCCTCGTGGGCGCCTGGGTCTGGTGGATGGCGTTCGGCTGGGGCATCGGGCTCGCGCTCGACACCCACGCCAAGCTCAGCCCGCCGTCCGACAAGCACGTGCGGCGGGAGGCCCGGCGGCGGGCTCGACGGCGCCGCCGCGAGGCCCAGGCGAGGCGGGCGGAGGCGGAGCGCAAGGCGCGCCTCCGGGCCCAGGCGGAGCGCGAGGCGCGCCGCAAGAAGGTCGGCGAGGACCTCGAGCGGGTCATCGAGGAGGGCGTCGAGGTCCTGCTGGGCGCGGCGGCCAACAAGCTGAAGTCGGCCAAGTCGACCCTCGACGGCCCGCCGAAGACGGAGTTCCGGCGGTACGTGGACCGCCAGCGCGGCCGAGGGAGGGGCTGCCGCCCGAGCGACGGGCGGAGCGCACCGGGACCGCACGTCAGGGTGGACGACGAGGAGCCGGAAGAGGAGGAGGTCGCCTCGGAAGGGCGGCGGTCCAAGCACCGCCGCGCCCGCTAGTGCTAGCACTAGGGACAGCGGACCGTCCGCGGCGAGGCAACGGGACGATCCCCTGCCTCACGGCGGACGGGAGCGCTCGATGGTCGCGACCCCGGCGCCCGCCTCGAGCGCGCGGAGCCCGACAGCGAAGGGCTCGTCGGGCACGTCGAGCCGGCACGTCGCCTGCCGGCCGTCCACCTCGACGTCGACCCGGGTCCCGTCGAAGCGCAGCGTCCACCTGGAGGAGGGGGAGCCGCTCGCCAGGAGCTCGCACCCGGGGGCCCGGACCCCGCCCTCGAGGAGCTGGATCGCGACCGGCGCCGCGCCCTCGGGCCGCCGCAGCACCGCGAGCGGCGGCTCCCCGGTCAGGGTGAGATCGAGGCGGGTGTAGCGCTCCACGGGGAGAAGGAGCGTCGCGTCCGCCAGGGCCGCCCGGAGGACCCCGGCCTCCGGGTCGACACGCCAGCGCCCGGGCCCGTCCTCGACCACGAGGGCCCGGTCCTCGGGGTCCGCCAGGTCCAGTCGGGGGGGCGGGTCCTCGTAGGGCGCGGGCGTGTCGAGGCGACGATAGGACAAGCCCTCCGCGTTGAGCTCCGCGATGGTGCCGTCCGGGAGGGGGACGAGCCGGCGGGCGGCGCGGCTCACGCCGAGCTCGGTGGCCGCGCCGGAGGGGTCGACCAGCCACGCCGTCGAGCCGTCCGGTCCGACCCCTGCGACCAGCAGCCGACCGTCCGGCAGGCCGAGCGCCGTCGGCCGCTCGACCGGCGCGGGCAGGTCGGCGAGGGCGACCGCGGCGCCGTCCGGGAGGAGCACCTCGAGGCGACCGGTCGGACGGCCGTCGGCGCCCTCGCCGCCCACCTGGGCCAGCCGCGCCCCCGGCAGGGCCGCGTACGCCGCTCCGCGCCGCGCCGAGCCGAAGTCGCCCCAGCCCACGAACGAATCGGAGGCGGCCCCGCACCCGGGCGCCGGACCGCCCGGCGGGCAGTAGCGCTCGACCGACGCCACCGGGCCTTCGGGGCCCTCCCCCCCGGCAACGAGCAGCGTCCCGTCGTCCAGCCGGATCACCGCGGGCCCGAGCCGACCGACGCGCAGCGTCCCGTCGACCGGTGCGACCTCGGTCACCTGGTCTCCGGCGACCCGCAGCCTCTCCGCCGTCCGCAGCGCGCCGCCCTCCGCCGACGCCCGCCCCCCGACCAGCAGCACCCAGCCGCCGGGGACGAGGGCCGCGCCGTGGTCCTGCCGGAACGCACCCAGGCGACCGACGCCGACCTGGAGCGTCCCCTCGGGCCCGACGCGGTGAACCTCGAACGTGTCGGCGGTGGCGGAGTCCGGGGCGAACGCGCCGCCCGCGACCACGACGGCCTCGCCGCCCGGGCCCAGCGTGGCGCTCCCATGCGTCCGCGGGGACAGGAGCTCATCGACCGCGCGGCCGAGGAGCTCCCCGGCCCGCGCGGTGGTCACGGACCGCCGGACCACCCCGTCGTCGACGCCGCCCGCCAACCAGAGGCGCCCGTCGGCGAGCACCGTGGCCATCGCGCCGTCCCGGAGCACGACCTCGGGGTCCGCCGTCAGGCAGCTCTCGCCGGGGGGCAGCAGCAGGCGGGGCAGCACCCGAGCCTCGGCGCCGAGCCGCGCCCACCCCTCGCCTACCCAGCCGTCGGCGCCGACTCCGCGCAGCACGAGGAGCCGGCTCCCGACCGGGAAGCGATCGAGGCGGGCCGCACCGCCCGCCGCATCGACGACCTCGACCGGCACCTGGCTGCTCGGGTAGTCCCCGAGAGCCCGCACCTCGATCCGGACGAGGCGCGCCGGCCGGCAGCCCGGATCCGGCGACAGCGAGACCTCGATCTCGGTCGTCACACGGCTGGCGCAGCACGAGAGAAGTACGGCCAGGACGGACGCGAACGCGGCGCGCATGCGCTACCATCATAGCGGTCGCTCCGCCCTGGACCGGCCCGCAGCCCGTGGCGTTCATCCCCCGCACCTTCGGGAAGTACCTGCTGGACGAGGAGATCGCGCGCGGCGGCATGAGCCGCGTGTTCCTCGCCCGCCTCCGCGGGCTCGGTGGGTTCGAGAAGCGCCTGGTCGTCAAGCAGGTGCTGCCCGAGCTCGCCCTCGACCCTCGCTTCGTCGGGATGTTCGTCCAGGAGGCGAAGACGGTGGTGCAGATGAGCCACCCGCACATCGTCCCGGTGTACGAGCTCGGGGGGGTCGACGGCGTGTACTTCCTCGCGATGGAGTACGTCGAGGGGGCGACGCTCGCCGCGCTGCTGGCGTCGGGGCCGCTCGACCCGCCGCTCGCGACCCACGCCGTCGCCGAGGTCTGCGACGCGCTGCAGTACGCCCACGACCGGTTCGGGATCATCCACCGGGACGTGACCCCGCGGAACGTGATCATCGACGCGGCCGGTCACAGCCGGCTGCTCGACTTCGGGATCGCGGCGCCGACGGCGGGCGCGGAGCAGGAGCTCTTCGGCACCCCGGGCTACCTCCCGCCGGAGCTGCTGCGCGGCGAGCCCCTCGGCCCCGCGAGCGACCTGTTCGCCCTGGGCTGCGTGCTGTACGAGATCCTGACCGGGCGACGGGCGTTCCCCGGGAAGAGCGTCGACGCCACACGGGAGGCGCTGCTCGACGGCACCGGCCCGCGGATCGAGCCGGAGGACGAGGTGCCGGAGCGCCTCGGGGCGATCGTCGCCTGCTGCCTGCGCCGCGAGCCGAGCGAGCGGTACCCGTCGGCCCGGGCGATGGGCCAGGCGCTGCGCAGCGTCCTCGCCGCGAGCCACCCCGAGGGCGTCGCCGACGAGCTGGCGCGGCGGGCGGAGGCCGCGCACCGTGACCGGCGCCGGCGCGACCCGGGCGACTGGCCCGCCCCGGAGGGGGAGGGGGGACCGACGCGGGTGCGGACCCTCGCCGCCAGCCGGCTCCTCCAGGAGCTCCTGGACGCACCAGCCGGGGAGGCCGCGACGACGGTCTACGGCGGGGACGACGCCGGCGAGCCGGCGACGAAGGAGCTGCCGACTCGCCGCCTGCGCCCCGACGGCCCGGGCGAGCGCTCGGTCGACGACCGGGCGGTCACGGTCCCCCTCGGCCGCCCGGCCGGGCCCGGGCGCCGCTGGGCGCTCGCGGCCGCGCTGGTCGTCGTCGCCGCGGCGGCGGCGCTGGTGTGGGGCGGTCGTCCCGCCCCGGTCGCCGACGAGCCCCGCATCGACGAGCCCGTGGCGCGCCCGCCCGAGGCGGCGCGCGGGAGCCGACCGCCCCCGGAGCCGGTCGCGGTGGCGGACGGGGAGGAGCCGCCGAGCGCCGAGCCGGCGCCCGACGAGGCGCCGGCCCCCACGGACACGCCTCCACCAGCCGCCGCCCCCGTCTCCGCCCTCAGCGTGAACGCCACGCCCTGGGCGGAGGTGCACCTCGACGGGCGCAGCCTCGGCGTGACGCCGCAGCGCCGCGTCCCGGTCCGGCGCGGCGCCCACACGCTGGTGCTTCGCTGCCCTCCGCTCGGTCGTGAGGCCCGAGCCACGCTGCAGGCCCGCGAAGGCCGCCCGATCCTGGTGGTCGCGGACCTGAGCGAGGACCCCCCGGTCATCCGCATCCGTTGAGGGAGCGGCGCGCCCTCGCTCCGGCGCTCAGAAGGTCGGGGGAGCCGCCGCCGCCTGGTCGGCAGGCGGGTAGTCCGTGGGGCCGATCGGGAGGGGCTCGCCGCCCTTCTCGAGGTACTGGTCGTAGACCTCGGCCGACAGGTACGTCTGGATCACGCCGATCACCACCGCGCCGGGGATCGCCGCGAGGCCGCAGGTGATCATGGTCGCGAGCGCGAGGACCAGGCCGATCCCGAACATCACGACCGTGGCCACCAGCAGCTCGCGCACGAGCATCCGGGTCATCGCCACGACCTCCCCGAGGCGGAGCGCGCTGTTCAGGTCGTCGGTGAGGCTCACGCGGATGACCGCGACCTGGATCGGCAGGGCGAGGACGATGAAGAGCGGGATCAGGATCACGGAGAAGCCGATGCCGGCGCACACGGCCGCGAGCCCGCCCGCCTCGCCGCCGCCCTGAGCGCCGACCCCCGCCATCGTGAGGGTCGCGAACCACCCCGAGCAGCCGCACACCGGGATGATCAGCGCAAGCGGCAGGCCCCAGAGCAGGTTGGCGATGAACACCTTGAACCCGATCGGCAGGAGCTTGCCGTAGTAGTCGAAGTCGAGGTCCAGGCGCGGCAGGGTGTCGTCGTTCTGCGCCGCCCGGCGCATCGCGAGCGCGTTCCAGCCGTTCAGGACCAGCGCGGGGAGCAGGGGGATGATCCCGGCGACGAACACCAACAGCGACCCGTACAGCAGCTTCGACCCCACGTTCGGGTCGGACCTGAGCACGCGGACTCCGCGCAGATACTCCATGACCTCTCTCCTCGCTTCTCGATCCGCGACGCCGGAGGCGTACGGCCTCAGTTCCTCGGCGTGAAGCTGAGGGGCGCCTGGACGACCGCGCAGGAGCCCCCGCGCACCTCCGGGAACCGGAGGTGCTGGGCGACCCCGCGGACGCAGGTCAGGACCTCCGAGTCCCGCAGGCTCCCGCCGACCTGAACGCCGGTGCCCGCCCCGCTGCTGCCGATCCGCATGGTGACCTCCAGGCGGCCCCGGAGGTTGGGATTGGCCTTCAGGCGGCGCTCGTAGCAGCGCTGAAACTGCCGCTCGTGCTCGTTGACGACCCGGGCCGCCGCCGACCGGTCGAGCTGACCGGAGCAGCGGAAGCGGCTCCCGCCCCCCGCATAGCGCGTCACGTAGCGCACCTCGGGAGGCCCGAAGTCCGGCAGGGGCCCGGCATCGGGCTCGAGCTCCGGCAGGGCCAGCTCGTCCTCGGTGGGGCGCTCCAGGATCGGGCCGGCGTCGATGGTCGGCCGGGCGACGGTCTGCTCCCCGCCGTCGCCGCCGCCGAAGGGGTTCACGACGAGGACGACCCCGCCGATCGCCAGCAGGAACAGCAGCACGCCGAGGATCCCGTACAGCAGGTTGTTGCTGCGGGTGGGCAGCTCGGGCGTTGAGTCGTCGGCCACGGACGTTCCCCCTCTGGACGGGCGGCGCGAGTCTACCTCGGCCGACCACAAGCTCAAGGGCGAGCCCGGCCCGGGACCCGAGCAGGCCCTGCCGCGGCCTCCGCCTACGGCAGCGTCCCGGAGACCCGGAGCTCCAGGCCGACCCGGAGCCGGGCGGCGCCGCGGGGCAACGGCGCGCCCGGGACGAGGTCGACGCTCGAGGCGGCGGTGATCCGGGCGCGGGGCGAGTCGACGAGGTGCTCCCCGAGCATGGCCGCCCCCTCGGGGTCGACCCGGGCGGGCTCGAGGTCGGTCGAGCCGGCGGCGAGCCCGGGCCAGCCCGCGAGCGGCGTCGACGTGATGCCGCTCGGGGGGTCGTCCCGCCAGCCGAGGGCCACCGGGCCGAGGTCGGCGTTCAGGTCGTTGAACACGACCGTGGCCGTCACCCCGAGCACCTCGACCTCGCGCACCCTCAGGAGCGGCTCCAGCTCGTCCAGCAGGGCCTCCAGGTCGATCCCGCCCCGGACCGTGAGGCCGACGTCGGCGGGCAGCGGCTCGCAGACCCCGGCGGCGCACGCGAACAGGATGACGTCGGAGAGCGGGCAGTCGTTCAGCGTCGCGCAGGGGACGACGCCGACGGCGTCCCCGTCCTCGAGCGCCGCCGGCACCTCGGGGACGTGGCTCTCGTCCACCTCGATGTCGAGATCGAGGGTGAACGTCGCGCTGGAGGAGCCCCCACAGCCCGCGCCGAGCAGCGCACCGACGAGGAGGGCGGGGACGGCGAGATGCCGGGGGGGCCGTCGCGCCCCCATCACGGCTCCGCCTGTGGCGGCACGACCACGACGACGGGCGGCCGCTCCCCCCGGGTCGCCGTGAGCCCGATCGCGAGCGCGGCGGCGGCCGCTCCCGCCACGGCGAGCCCCACCCCGACCCACAGGGGCCATCGGTCACGGCTCGCCCCGGGCTCCGGCGCCTCCGTGGGCGGCTCGAGCAGCCAGCGAGGGTCCGCGGACCGGTCCGGCGTGCCCTCCGCGGCAAGGCCCTCACCCCGGCGGCGCAGGCGCCGCGCCCGGTCGCATCGGCCCGGCTCGCAGCGGACCAGGAGCGCGCGGTCCTGGGGCCCGGCCCCGACCCGGAGGACGTAGAACGGTGGCGCCCCTTCACCGACCCGAGCGAGGAGCGCGGCGACCCGCTCGAGCTCGCCGGCCTGCCCCGCGCGCTGAGCGGCGCGGGACGCCGCCAGGCGGGGGCTCGGCGAGAGCGCGACGCGCAGGGGGGCGCGGTCTCCCTCCAGCACGTCGACCGGCCGCGCCCACGGGCGGTGCCCGGGGGCCTCCACGCGGAGCACGTGGAGGCCGACCGGGGCCTCGACGGTGGCCGGCGCGGGCCCGACCGGGCGGTCGTCGACGCTGACCGACGCTCCCTCGACCGCGCAGCGGATCACGAAGCGGCCCCGGGGCGCCGACCGGACCGCCTCCACCGCGAGGCGGGCCGCCTCGACGAGCGCCGGGCGCGCCTCCGCTGCGCGGAGGGATCGATCGGGGTCGAGGGTCGCCGCCCGCCGGAGCGAGGCCTCCGCCAGCGCGCCGTAGCCGGCCTGAGCCGCGACGATCGCCGTCGCCAGCTCGACCTCGACCAGCCACGCGACGGCGCCCGGGACGTCGAGGTGACGCCGCACCGTGCGACCGGCTCCGGCGAGCACCCGGAGCGCGTCCCGGTCTTCCAGGCGCGCGGCCTTCGCCCGGGCCTGCCCGAGGGCGCGCTCGACCGCGCGGAGGCCCGCGAGGCGCTCCGGCTCGACCGTGCCGGCCGGCTCCTCGGCGCGAACCCACGCCTCGAGGGTCGTGGTCGGAGCGAGGGACGCCCGGACCTCCTCCTCGAAGCGCGCCGCCCGCTCCGCGGGCACCGCCGCGTCGGCGACGCGGGTCAGCACGGCGCGCTGGCCGGACGCGTTCGTGGCGGTGAGCAGCGAGGCCAGGACGAGCCCCCCCGCCCCGGCCGCGGAGAACGGGGCCCGCCCGGCGAGCCGGCATCGGGTGGCGGGCCGAGCCCTCGACTCCGGGGGGCGACGCCAGGCCATGGTCCTACCAGGCGTAGCCGGCCGACCCGGTGAAGTAGCCCCAGGAGGAGCCGTCGATCACGCCGAGGGCGGCCGTCGCGATCAGCTCGAGGGCGCCATCGACCACGATGCGGAAGTCGAGGCTGCTGTAGAGCTCGAAGCGCGTGCCGAGGAACTCGCCGGTGGCCACCCCGGGCACGAACACCACGGCCGCCTCGCCGCTGACCCGCCGCGTCTCGAACAGGTAGGCGCCGAGCCCGAGGCGGGGGCCGGCCTGGAAGAAGAACTCCTGGCCGTTCACGTTCTGCGCGAGGTGGACGCCGATCCGGAGCCCGAAGGTGTCGGGCGGCCGCCACTCGAAGCGCTCCTCGAACCGGACGAAGCCGAGCTGCCCCCGGGCCGGCGCCACGCTCTCGCTCTCGGTGAACAGGATCGTGCCGCCGACGCCGCCGGCCACGGTGAAGGCCTTCGGCTCCTCGCTCTCGGCCTGCGGGAGCACGACCCCCGCCTCCTCCTGCCCTCGTTGCCGGCTCGGGTCCGGGACCACCTCGATCCGCGGGTTGAGCAGCGTCGGCTCGGGCTCCGGCTCCTTCTCCTCCTCCGGGATCGGACCCTGGCCTCCCCGGATCGGCTCGAGGATCGGCGGGCCCTGCTCCTCCGGGCCGCCCGCCTCCTCGACGTCGGGCAAGGTCGGCGTGAGCTCCAAGCGCGTCGGCGCGTCCGGGTCCAGCGGCGGCAGATCACCCTCGTCCTCGTCCTCCAGGGCCGGGTCCGGGTCCTGGGCGAGACCCGGGGCCGGCGGGACGGCGACGATCGCGAACAGGGCGAGGAGGCCGGCGCCCGACGAGGGGATGCGCATGCGCGAGCAGTCTAGCAGGGTGCGGCGAGACCACGTCGGCGCCACGCCGGCGGGATGGAGCGCTTCTGGCGGGTACGCTCCTCCGATGCTGGCTGGATGCGAGGGCGGGGCCTTCGCCCGCCCGACGGCCCGTCGCGCGTCCCCTCAGCGCTCGCGCACGACGTGCATGGCGCGCTTGCTCTCGATGCAGATCCGGAAGCCGGGGAAGCGCGGGAGGTAGCCGAGGGGCGGGGGCCCGGTGCGGCTTCCGCGCACCATCCGACACAGCACCTGCCGCCGCCCGAGGTCGTAGTCGACCTCGTAGGCAGCGTCCCCGAGCTCGAAGCGGCGGGGGAAGTCGCGGTCGAGCACCTCCCGCACCGCCGGCTCGAGCTCGGGGGGCAGGAGGTCCTCGGCCGACAGCAGCGCGAGATCGGCGCCCGTCTCGACGCCGACCTCGGCGAGGCGGTCCCGGAGGAACGCCTCGAGGCCCGGGACCTGACCGCCCGCCGGCCACGCCGATGCCGCGCGCTCGCCCCCCGGCCCGAGGGAGAGGCGGGCGGCCAGACGATGGGCGGACAGGCGCTCCTCCACCGCGGCGCCGGCCCCCGGGAGAGCGCGGCCGTCGAGGACGAGGCGCGCGATCGCCTCGATCGCCGCGGCGCCCCTCGGGACCTCCTCGCGCACGTCGAGGACCCTCCGCGCGTAGACGCGCTCCACCCGGGCCCGGGCCCGACCGTCCACGACGTGCGCCCCCACCACCCGGTCCCGCCCGAGCCCGGCGTCCCGTAGCCACGTCAGCGGGACCGGCATCGCGGCCGTGGCCAGGATCAGGGTGTCCCGGGTGCCGAGGCCGAGGGCGCGCGTATCGAGCACCAGGATCGCCTCGACGTCCGCGAGCCGGAGCTGGGCCGCGCTCTCGCGGGCGAGCTGCACCTCCGTGCCCCCGTTGCCGAAGGCGACCTCCCGGCGGCGGCGCCGGGCCACGTACGCGGCGCGGGGGTCGGCGGCCAGCACCACCTCGGCCAGAGCCTTCCGGTCGATCGGCCGGTCCTCCCCTCGAGCGGGCAGGCCATGCGCGGACCGGAGACGGGCCGCGGTGGACCGCGCCTCGCGCAGGGCGAAGGGGCTGAGCCGGTCGGCGCGGACATCGCCGCCGCGCACCGCGCGGATGGTGGCCACCGCATCGCAGCCGGGCAGGCGGAGCTCGTCCTCCTCCGCGTCGGGGTCCGGCGGGCCGGAGAACAGCGGACGTCCGACGGCGAGGGCGGCGACCAGGTCGATCGCGTCGCCGACGAGCTCCGGCGACCGGCGCCGCGCCTCGACGACCAGCCGGGCGTGGGGGGCGTCGAGCGGCTGGGCGTGGAGCTCGACGCCGACCGGGGTCAGCCGCCCCGCGTCGTCGAAGGCGCCGAGCGCCTCGAGCTCGCCCCGCGCCGCCTCGATCGCGTAGGGCTTGGGCGGGTCGAGGAGGGGAAGGTCCTCGAGGCGGTGCCCGGCCGCCGCCGCGCCGAGGACCATCGGCACGAGCGACTCGCGGTGCACCTCGGGCGGCGTCCGCGCCTCGAGGATCGCGGCCTCGCTCCAGAGCCGAAGGCACAGGCCGGGGCCGGTGCGGCCGGCGCGCCCGGCCCGCTGCTCGGCGCTGTCCAGGGCGATCGACGACAGCGTCAGGAACCCGCGGCCCTTGTGGTAGCGCGTGCGGCGGACCAGCCCGCTGTCGATCACGACGCCGACCCCCGGGATCGTCACCGAGGTCTCCGCCACGTTGGTCGCGAGCACGACCTTGCGGCGCTCCTGGGGCCGGAACACCCGGCTCTGGTCGGCGAGGCTCAGCCCCCCGTGGCGCTCGAGCACCGCGAGGTCGCGCCGCGAGCGCAGCCGCTCGGCGCACGCGGCGATCTCGCCCCGGCCGGGCAGGAAGACGAGGACGTCGCCGGGCGCCTGAAGCGCCTCGTCGAGGGCGGCCACGACGCGGTCCTCGAGCCCCTTCGGCCGGGGCTGGTCGACCCCACGGTCCCGGTAGCGGACCTCGACCGGGTGGACCCGCCCCTGCCCCGCGACGTGACGGCCCCGGAGGTGCGCGGCGACGCGGTCGCCGTCGAGGGTCGCGCTCATGACGGTCAGGCCCGACGGGCGCCGGGCGAGGAGCCCGAGCAGGAGATCGACGTCGAGGCGCCGCTCGTGGAACTCGTCGAGGACCACGTGGTCGGCCGCCTCGAGGAGGGCGAGGTCCCGAAGCGCGATGCCGGGCGTGACGAACAGGACCCGGGTGTCCGCGCCGCGGCGCCGCTCGTCCCGGACGGCGTAGCCGACCTCCTCGCCGAGCTCGGCCCCGCCGAGCTCCGCCACCCGGGAGGCGAGGCTGCGGCAGGCGACGCGCCGCGGCTCGACGACCACCACGCGGCCGCCGAGCCAACGGGGTACCTGCGTCGACTTGCCCGACCCCGTCGGGGCGCTCAGCACGACCGGCCCGGCCTCGAGGGCGGCGAGGACGTCCTCCCTCACGCCCTCGATCGGGAGCGGCGCCGCGCTCAACGCCGTTGGCCGAAGTCGATCGACCCTGCGCGGGTGCGATCCCGCGGCTTCACGCCCGCCCCGAGGAGCCCGAGCAGGGCCGGGACCCACAGCGCGAGGCCGAGCATCCCGAGGAGGCCCGCGATCCGCCGGTCGTTCGTGAGCAGGTAGGCGCCGACCGCGATCGCGGCGACCACGACGGGGAGGATCAGCACCACGCGGAGGAACCCGGCCCGACGCTTGAGCCGCTGCTCCTCGGCGATCCGCCGCTCCTGTTGGGCCGCCTTGCGGGCGGCCCGTCGCTCGGCCCGCTTCCCCATGGATCGACGAGTATAGCGGTGACCCGCGCGATGCTACACCGGGGGCCGTGCTTCCTACGCCGACCGACGATCCCCGTGCCGACCTCGACGCCGCCGTGCGCGAGGCGTTCGAGCGCGCCCAGGTGCCCTGGCTCCGGGCCCTGGTCGACACGCCGAGCTGCACGCGGGCCCCCGACGACGTGGAGGCGGCGGCGAGGCTCCTGGATGCGGAGGCGGAGCGCCTCGGCCTCGCCGTGGCCCGTCACCCCGATCCCGAGGGCCGCTTCGCCGACCACCGGGTCTACGCCACCCCGGCCGCCGGCGACGGGCCCGCGCTGGCCCTCGTCGGGCACGTGGACACCGTGTTCCCACGCGCCCTCGGGTTCCTGACCTTCACCCGGGAGGGCGACGTGATCCGCGGCCCGGGGGTGCTGGACATGAAGAGCGGCCTGAGCGCGATCCTGTTCGCGCTCCGCGCGCTCCAGGCCGTCGACGGGGAGGCCTTCGGGCGCCTCCGGGCGCGGGTCGTGATCGCGACCGACGAGGAGGTCGGCTCGCCGTCGAGCGCGGCGCTCTACCGGCGCCTCGCCCCCGCCACGACGCGGGCCCTGGTGTTCGAGGCGGGCCGCGAGGAGGACCGGATCGTGACGAGCCGCAAGGGCGGCGCCGCCTTCGTGGTCGAGGTGCGAGGCCGCGCCGCCCACGCCGGCAACCACCACGCGGAGGGCGTCAGCGCCATCCACGGCCTGAGCCTGATCGTGCCCCGGCTCGAGGCGATCACCGACCCCGGGCGGGGCGTCACGGTCAACGTGGGCCTCGTCGAGGGGGGAACGGCGAAGAACACCGTCCCGGACCGGGCCCGGGCCGAAGTGGACGCCCGCTTCGTGGACCCGGCGGACGGCCCGCCCCTCGAGGCGGCCGTCCGGTCCGCGGTCCAGGCGCCGTGGCCGCCCGATGCCCCCGCCCAGCTCGCGCGCCTCGAGGTGCGCCGCACCGGTGGCATCACGCGCCCCCCGATGACCGCCACCGTCGGGAGCCAGGCGCTGCGCCGGCGCTACGAGGCGCATGCGGCCGCGGTCGGCCTCCGGACCGGGGAGGCGCCACGGCAGGGGGGCGGGTCCGACGCCAACCTCCTGTCGGGCGCGGGCGTCCCGAGCATCGACGGGCTCGGCCCCTACGGCCGCCACTTCCATCGCACCGACGAGTGGAGCTCCCTCGACAGCCTGAGGCGCCGCACGGCGGCGCTCGCCCGCTTCCTCCACGAGGAGGCCCAGGAGGCCCCCTGAGCGACCGTCGGCCCGCGGTTGCCGCCCCCGGCCCTCTCCTCTATCGTTCGCGGCCGCCTCGAGGGCTGCCGGCGATGATCGTTCCGCCCTGGCGCGGCCCCGCGGGAAGTGCCCGCGCAGCCTGAGCGAGAGGGTGAACCGACGTGTGGAGCGACCTCGGGAATCGGATCCGGGCCTTCTTCGTGGTCCTGCTGATCATGCTGCTGAGCCTCGTGATGGGCATCGTCGGCTTCAGCGGACCGACGCTGGAGGGATGCCGACCGACGGGCCCCTCCTTCGCGGCCCGGGTGTACGGTGAGACGGTCAGCGCGGGCGAGTTCCAGTCGATCCTGAGGCTGATCGGCGCCTCGCGGCTCTCGCCGGAGCAGGCCCGCGTGTACCGGGTGCGGGAGCTCACCATGGATAGCCTGGTGGAGCGCAAGCTCCTGGTCCGGGAGGCCCGGCGCCTCGGCTTCGACGCCGACCGCGAGGAGGTCATGCGCCGGGTCGTCCAGGACGAGGAGGTCCTCTACGGCGGACCCGTCGAGCCCGCGCCCGGCTTCCCCCGGGGGGCGATCGGCGGCTGGGACTTCTCGGACCGGAGCGGCAACTTCGACCCGGAGACCCTCAAGCGGTTCATCCAGAACTACCTGCGCCGCAGCGTGGATGAGTTCACGGACTGGCAGGTCGAGGAGACGCTCGCGGCCAGGGTCCGGGACGCGGTGACGACGCCGGTGGCGGTGTCCCCCGGCGAGGTGTGGGACACCTACGTCGACGAGACCGAGCGGGCCCGCATCCGCTACGTGCGCTTCGACCCCGATCACTACCGGGAGCTGGTGGAGCCGACGGACGAGGCGGTCGAGGCGTGGATGGCCGCGCACCCGGAGGAGGTGGACGCCGAGTACGTCCGCCAGCGGCACCGCTACACCGACGTCCAGGAGCAAGTCCGGGCCCGGTACCTGCTGGTCGAGGTAGAGCGCAACGCCGACGACGAGGCGCGGGAGGCCGCGAGGGCGCGCGCGGAGGAGCTCCTCGCCCGGGCCCGGGCCGGTGAGGACTTCGTGGCGCTCGTCGAGGCCCACAGCGACGACGAGGCGACGGCGAGCCGCGGCGGGGACCTCGGCTGGGTGCCGCGGGGACGCCGCACCGAGGCCTTCGACGAGGCCGTGTTCGACCTCAACGAAGGCGAGGTGGTCGACGCGCCCATCGAGAGCAGCTTCGGCTTCTCGCTCGTGCGGGGGGAGGACCGGCGCGAGGCGGGCGACGTGCCGGAGGACGAGGCGAAGCGGGAGCTGGCCGAGGGCCTCTTCGTGCGCGCCGAGGCCTCGGCGCGGGCCCGGGCGGAGGCCGAGCGCGCGCTCGCCTACCTGCGGGACGGCCACACGGCCGAGGAGCTCGACGAGCGGCGGCGCCTCGGCTGGGCCGACCCGGCGGCGCCGGCGGCCCCCGACGACGACGCGGAGAGCGGAGGGTCAGCGGACGCCGGGGAGCTCGCGGACGCCGACGCCGGCGACGAGGACCCCGCCGAGGAGGAGGACCCGCGCGGCCCCCTGGCGCCCCGCGTGGAGGAGAGCCGCAGCTTCCGGCGGAGCCAGCCCGCCCTGACCGGCGACTTCGACTCCACGCCGCTGACCGAGGCCGCCTACGCGATGTCCCTGGACGACCCGCTCCCCGAAGCGCCGATCGCCCTGGGCGACAGCTTCGTGGTGTTCGAGCTGATCGAGCTGACGAAGGCGACGCAGGACGACTTCGACGCCGAGACCGAGGCGCTGGTGCGGGAGCGCCTGCTCTCGGAAAAGCGAGACGAGGTGCTGCGCGTCTTCGTCGGCCGGCTGCGCGCCCGGGCTCAGGCCGACGGCGCCCTCCGCGTCGAGGAGGCGCTCCTGCGCTACGGCGACGAGGACGCCGAGGGCGACGAGGACGTCGAGCCGAGCTGACCAGCCCCGCGCCTAGGCGACGCGAGGGCAGCACGAGGGCAGCACGGGGGCAGCACGGGGCAGCACGGGGTCCGGGGCCGGGGCGGCATCGGGCCCGGCGCCCCCCCCCGGGCACGGGTCATGCGGCAGGGATCATGCAGGGATCATGCAGGGATCATGCGGGAGACTGGACGCCGCGATCCCACGATGGCACCAAACGGCGGATGGCCCGTGGTCAGCTCGCCTTCCCGTTCGCCCAGGCGGCCCCGAAGTGCGCCATCGCCCCTTCACGCGACCAGGTGCCCCGGGTGGCGCGACCGAGCCCGCCGCCCGTCGGGCGCGCCGAGGCGGCGCCGCTGACGGCGCTCGGCCTCCAGCGCCGGCTGAGGGACGGCCTCGGCGTACCGCTGCGGGTGGTCCTGACCGACAATCAGCGGTCGATGATCTCGAGCCGGGTGCGCGACGGGCGCCTCGTCGTCCGCATCCACCGGCTGTTCCTGCATTCGGACGGGCGGGTCGTCGAGACCCTCGTCCGCTACCTCCGGGACGCCGACCGGGAGGCCTCGGGGGAGCTGTCCCGGTTCATCGAGAAGCACCGGGACCGGATCCGGCGGCGCACCCGGCGCGTGGTGCTGCGACCCCGGGGCCGCGTCCACGACCTCGAGGCGCTCCTCGAGGAGGTGCGCCGGGCTCACGTCCCGGACGCCGAGGACCCCGTTCGCATCACCTGGGCCCGCCGGGGGACGTCGGTCGCCGGCGCCCGGCGCAGGACCCTGCGCCTCGGGACCTACGTGCACGACCTGCGCCTGATCCGGATCCACCCGGTCCTCGACCAGAGCTTCGTTCCGGCGTTCTTCGTCGCCTTCGTGGTGTTCCACGAGCTCCTGCACCACGTGGTGCCCCCGACGCGGGACCGGGGCGGTCGCTACGAGTACCACCCCCCGGCCTTCCGGGCGCGGGAGCGGAGCCACCCCGAGTGGCGAGCGGCCGAGGCCTGGGAGCGGGCCAACCTCGCCCGCCTCCTGCGGAGCCGCTGAGCGCGCAGGGCGCACGACCGGGTCTGGCGCGCCAGGTGACCGGCGCTCTAGCTCCAGCAGGCTGCTAGTCCGACGCCTCGTCGTCCTTCAGGAGCTGGTTCAGGCCCCACACCTCCCGGGCGCGCATCGTGAGGAAGGAGACGCCGAAGCCGTCGTCCTTCTCCCAGCGGATCACCGCCTTGAGCTCGACGTCCTCCGCGAGCGCGGGCAAATGGAACTCCAGCGTCACCGGCGTCCCGTAGGGCAACCGGCTCTCCGTGACCAGGTACATCCCGCCGAGGCTGATGTTCCGGGTGACGCACTCGATCTTCCCGCCTTCGTGCGAGACGATCACTCTCAGTCGGCGCTCGAAGCGCTCGTGGACACGGCGCCCATCCACGGTTCATCCTCTCCTCGCGCGGGGTCGACCCGCAGAGCGCAGGCGGAACAGGCAGTAGCCGGTGGTTCAGGACGAAGTCAAGACGGAGCGGGAGGGCGGGGCCCGGCGCCGGGGCTGGGCCCTCGCCGGGCTCCTCGTGGTGCTGGTCGCGCCGGCGGCCCTCACCCTCCAGTGGAGCCGGCCGCGCCCGATCGCACCGGTCTTCGGCCCGCCGCCCCTCGTGCTCGAGCCGGGGGCGGTGAGGGCCGTCGTCGCGGGGGACGGTGCCCTGGCTCGACGCGCCCCGACGGGGCCGGCGGCCGAGGAGCGGCGCCGGCGCTACCACGCGGTGAACGTCGCCGAGCACGAGGGCGGCGACCACGAGGAGGGCGCCCGCTACCGTCGCCGCCAGCTCGCGAACGCGCTTCGCCGGCTGGCGCAGGGCGACCGGGAGGTCGTCCGGGCCGTCCGGGCCGCCGACCTCGAGGCCGTCCAGCCCGCGCTGCGGGGCGAGCTGCCCGCCGGGGACCGGGTGGCGCTGCTCGGCGGCTTCCCGATGATGCTCGAGCGCTACGGGATGGTCCGGGCAGGGCGTCAGGCAGCGCCGACCTTCGTGGTCCGGACGGTGTTCAAGGCGCGGTGGAACGCGGTCCACGGCGAGGTGCTGACCGCGGACATGAGCCCCGTGGAGCTCCAGGCGTACCACGGGTGGCTCGCGCTCCACGGGGCGGGCGCCCCGATCGAGCGCCGGCTCCTGGCGCTCTCGCGCTACGCCGAGGCCGGGGGCGCGCGGGCGGCCGAGGCCGAGGCGATCCTGCGGTGCGAGAACGACCTGCCCCAGAGCGACCAGGCGCTCGCGCGGGCGCGGGCGGAGCGAGGGACCTTCCTCTTCCGCAACATCGCCCTCGGGTGCGTGGCGCGGGCCGCGGCGGACGACCCGGGCTAAGGACCTAGTCACCGTCTCAGCGATTCGTGGCAAGATCCCGCCGGCCCTCGACGCCCGACTCGGCGTCACTTCTCCTCGAAACACGCGGAGTATTCCTCGTCGTCGTCCTTGATTCGGGCGCCGATCGCTCGCCGGGATGACCACTCACTGCTGTTCCAGGTGATAGCCGCCGTGCGCCATCCCGCGCTCTACCTCCTCCCGAACGCGATCACCCTGGCCAGCATCGGCTGCGGGTTCCTGGTGCTGGTCCTCGCCGGGAGCGACCCCGCGTCGCTGCGGCAAGGGGCGGCGCTGCTCGTCCTGTCGATGGTGCTGGACGTCGTCGACGGCCGGGTCGCGCGACTGACCGGAACCCAGAGCGCCTTCGGGGTGCAGTTCGACTCCCTCGCGGACGTGATCAGCTTCGGGGTCGCCCCCGCCGTGCTGCTCTACCGGTGGTCCCTGAGCGCGCTCGGGACGCTCGGCGTGGTCGGCGCGTTCGCCTACCTCGCCGCAGGCGCGATCCGCCTCGCGCGCTTCAACGTCGCGGCCTCCGCGCCCGGGCCGCCGGGGGTCTACCTCCAGGGGCTGCCCATCCCCGGGGGCGCCGGGATCGTCGCGGCGCTGGTCCTGGCGGACCCGCTCACGGACGGGCTGCTCTCGGCCCAGCCGAGCGCCGTCTTGGCGGGCGTGATCGCAACGTCCGTGCTGATGCTGAGCCGGCTCCGGTTCCGGGCCTTCAAGCGGTTCCGGGTGTCCGCCACGAGCGTGGCCTTCGGGGCGACGGTGATCAGCGGCGGGATCGCGCTCGCGGTCCTCGCCCATCCGGTCTTCACGCTCGTGTGGGTGCTGGCCGTCTACGTGGTGCTCGCCTTCGTGGAGTCGGCGTGGGCGGCCCGCCAGCGGCCCGACGGCCACGGTTGCGGCTCCGAGGGGGGCGCATCATCGTCCGGCCATGAGCGTCCTTAGCCGAAGGGTACACCCTCTGCCTCGGGCACACCCTCCGCATCGGGCGCCCGCCCGACCTCGGGCGCATGGTCGGCGTCGGGCGCACACGACGGGTCCTGCGCGTCCTGCGCGGCGAACGTCGCCACCCGGCGCGGGGAGCGTGGCCGTCGCGCTCGCTCTCGTCGCCTCGGCCTGCGGCACCGACGACCTCACGCGGAGCTGCGACGGGCAGTTCGTCGGCGCCTGCCGGCCCTTCGAGCTCGCCGTGATCACCGAGGCCGCCTTCACGCCTCAGCTCCTGCCGGTCGGTGACTTCGCCCAGCGCGCGCAGATCACCGTCGCCTTCGATCGCTGCGAGATGGCCCCGCGGCGCCCCATCGTCGTCCTGAGCGCGCGGATCCCCAACCCCGAGGAGCCGGGGGAGGAGCGGATCATCCCGCTCCTCGACCTCGAGGACGACGGGACGAACGGCGATCCCGTCGCGGACGACGACGTCATCGACGTCGACGTCGCCAACCCGTTCATCGCCAACGTGCCCCCGAATACGGAGCTGACGCTCCGCTTCGTGCCCCGCTCGGGCGTCGGCGGCTGCGCGGGGGAGGCGGTGGAGCTCCCCTACCGGACCGGCCCTCGCTTCGAGCCGTGAGGAGCACCCTCGGGATCGGACCCTGGCCGCCGAGCCGCGGCGCCATCCGGCGAGCCGGGCCCCCCCGGACGACCGCGGCCGGGGGGGCTATCGCTGGCGACGGCGAGGGTTCTCGTAGACGCTGATGATCGGGACCCCGTCGTACGTGAGGACCTCGACGGGCCGGACGGTCCCGAAGGCCTCCCAGATCTGGAAGTCCACCTCCGCGAAGTGGTCCTCGTGGTGCACCAGGGCGAGGGCGGCGCTCACCAGGCTCGCGGTCGAGCGGATCCGACGGGAGAGCCGGCCGTCCGCCTGCATCATGGCCCACGCCCGCGGCGTCATGTCGCAGATCCAGACCGTCCCGCCGTCCGGGAGCTTCCGGTTGAGCCAGTCGGCGAGGCTGCCGGTCGTGAAGCCCCAGAACTGCCGGTTCATGCCGAGGTCCGCCGCGCCGGGCACCCCGCCCGCCGCGTAGGTGTAGTGGCTCAGGCCGAAGGGGTGGCTGTGGGCCGTCTCCGCGGCGGCGGGGGCGAGGAACAGGGCGCCGAGGCCGACCGTGGCCGCCCACCCCCGCACGGCGGTCGGCAGGCCGCGGCGGGCCGGGAGCGCGTGGCGCAGGACCGCGACGAAGCCGGCCCCCGCGAAGAGCGCGAGGAACGGGTAGGCGGGGAACCAGTGCTTCGTGCCTCCGAAGATCGGCGTCCACGGCATGCTGATGACGACGAGGGGGGGCAGCAGGCACCCGAGGAAGAGCACGTCGGTCCGGCGCGGGTCCGGCCGGACCGACCCGTTCGGCCACCACCGCTCCTCGAGGCCGAAGGGGAGGAGCGCCCGGGCCCTCGCGCCGATGCCGATCAGCGCGAGCACCAGCGTCACCGCAGAGACCGTCAGCACCGTCATCACCCACGGGTAGCTCATCGGCACCGGCGCGCGGAAGTAGTTCACGCCGAAGTACGCCATGTTGTAGTGCGTATGGCCGAAGTGGAAGCCGGCGTATTCGCCGAACCTCTGCAGAGTGTCATGCCATAGCCAGGGCCAGAGAGCGACGAACACGATGGGCCCGATCAGCAGCATGGCGAGCAGCCAGTACGGGGTCAGGGCCACGCGGGGAGCTCCCCCGAAGCGTCGGTGTCGTCGCTCCGTCGCCGCGACGAACGCCATGTGGATCAGGAAGATCAGCGGCAGGATCCACGCGTTGTGCTTCGTGGCGAGAGCCAGTCCGTAGCAGAGCCCGAGGATCGGGAGCCAGCGCCAGTCGCCGATCGCGCGACAGTAGGCGTAGGTGACGAGCGTCGTCATCAGGGCGATCGGGACGTCGAAGGCGTCGAGCTGGCTGTGATAGAAGATCCGCGGCATCAAGGCGAAGGCCAGGCTTGCGAACAACCCGGCGGACCGGCCGTAGGTCTGCGCGCCGAAGACGTAGATCAGCCAAAGAAGCAGGCCGCCGGTCAGCATCCCGAAGAACCGGTATCCGACCGACGGAGCCGAGAACAGCTCGTAGCGCTCGTCGGCGAGATGGAAGAGCGCAAACATGGTCTTCGGGAGCGAGGGGTGCTCGTGGTTCGGGGCCCAGAACCGGTCGACGAGCTCCCGACGGTGGACGCCGCACTCGCTCGCGGTAGTGCAGGACATCGCGACCGGCGCTGCGCAGCGGCCGTCCACGCAGGGCGCGCCGGTCCGGCAGGCCTCCCCCTCGGTGCAGGCGATCCGGCACGCCCCGGCGTCGCAGCGGAAGGGCGCGCCGACCAGCCGGAGCCAGCCCGCGTAGCTGTTCGCGGCGTCGACGTAGAAGCCCTCGTCCCGGCTCATCGCCACGTCGTGGGAGGCGACGAGGAGCAGGAGGACGTAGCCGCCCGCGAGGAGCGCCCCGACGAAATGGTCGCCGGGGCGGAGCCGCGGGATCATCGGGCCTCCGCGGGTCGGGTGGTCGCTGCCCAGCAGAAGCTCCGGCGGGCCACGTTCGGCGAGCTGACCTCGACCGTGACGTCAGCGCGACCGCCTGGGGTGATCGCTTCCATCCGCGCCCATCCGTCCCCGTCGTGCCGGACGAGGCGCCCGATCTCGCGCCCGTCGACGCGGACCACGGTCGTGGTCGGCGCGCCCTCGAGGTCCCGCTCGTCCTCGCTGTAGAGACCCCCGTAGAGCACGAGGCGCCCGCCGAGGGGTACGTCCGGGAAGGTGACCCGCAGCGCGCCGGGGTCCGCGGGCCGCTGGTGGATGCAGCGGCGTGGCTCGAGGTCGAGCGTCTCCTGGGTGGTGAGGCCGACCCAGAGGGCGGGGCGACCGCAGTCGAAGCGGGCCCCGGGTACCAGCGCCCCCGCCCCGAGGCCGCCGCCCCGGGCGGACCGGTGGGCGCGCCACGGACAGTCCCGCTCCTCGCCGCCCCGCTCCAGGGTCACCCGCGCGTCCTCGACGTGGGCGAGGAAGTCGTACACCACGCGCTCGACCGGCAGGTCCCAGCGCAGCACCCGCACCCGCCCGAAGGCCTGGTTGACGGCCGGCGAGCTCGGCGGGGCCTCCTCCGGCCGGTGCCCCCGGATGCTCAGCGCCCAGAGGCGCTCCACCCCGGCGAGATCGCTCCGGCCGACATCCGACGGCGTGAGCAGATCGCCGAGGTGGTGACGAAGGAGGGGGCCCGCCCAGGACGGCGCCACGACCACTGCGTCCCCCGGGCGCCACGCCTCCCGGACCCGCTCCGCGGCGCCCCTCCAGTCCGCCTCGGCGGGGACCCGGGCGCGGACGGTCGCCAGACCGACCAGCTCGATCCCGGCCAGGAGCGGCAGGAGTAGCCAGGTACGACGGAGCGGCGAGGGGCCGAGCCGCCGTCCGGGGGGAGGGACCGGCGCCACGGCGGGGGCGATATACCACTGGGACTACCCAGTGCACGTCCTCGTGCACGTGCACATCCTCGCGGCACGTCCACGTCCACCTCCCCTCGCCCTCCGCCCTTGACGACCCCCGAGCGCAGGCGCACGAACCTCGGCGTGGGACGCCCCCTCCCGACGACGACCGCGCGGGCCCTTCTCGCGATCGATGGCGCTCTGCCCAGCGGTGCGGTCAGCGTCGACCGCGACGTCTGCGCGGCCTACGCCCGGGACGAGAGCGAGGCCGAGGCGACGGTCCCGGACGCCGTCGTCCGCGCGGGAACGACCGCCGAGGTCGCCGCGGTCCTCCGGGCAGCGCACGAGCACCGGGTGCCCGTGACGCCGCGAGCCGGGGGCACGAGCCGCGTCGGTGCGGCGACCTGCGTCGCCGGGGGCATCGTCCTCAGCTGCGAGGGCATGGGCTCGGTGCGGGAGATCGACCGGGACGACGGCATCGCCGTGGTCGAGCCGGGGGTGGTGCTCGGCGACCTGCACCGGGCGGTGGAGGCGGAGGGGCTGTTCTACCCCCCGGACCCGAACAGCCTCGATAGCTGCCAGCTCGGGGGCAACCTCGCCCTCAACGCCGGCGGCCCCCGCGCCTTCAAGTACGGCGTGACCGGGGACTACGTGCTCGGGCTCGAGGCCGTGGCGGCGGACGGCACGGTGCTCGACGTCGGGCGCCGGACGTCGAAGGGCGTGACCGGCTACGACCTGACCGCCCTCCTGGTCGGGAGCGAGGGGACCCTCGCCGTGATCACGCGCGCGACGCTGAAGCTGATCCCGAGGCCAGAGGCCCTGCGCACGCTGCTGGTCTTCCTCGACCGGGAGGACCGGATCGCCCAGGCGGTGGGCACGGCGCTCCGCCACCGCGTGATCCCGCGCTGCGTCGAGCTCCTCGATCGACACACGCTCGCGGTGCTGCGCGAGGACGGGGGCCCCGTCCCCCTGCCCGCCGAGGCGCGCGCGATGCTGCTGCTCGAGCTCGATGGCGAGCCCGAGGCGGCCGACCGAGACCTCGAGCGCCTCGGGACCGCCCTCGACGAGGTCGCGCTGGAGGTGCTCGTCGCCAAGCACGGAGCCGACCGCGAGCGGCTCTGGTCGGTCCGGCGCGGCATGTCCCGCGCGCTCCGGCGGCGAGCCCGCCACAAGCTCAGCGAGGACGTGGTCGTCCCGCGCTCCCGGCTCGGCGCGCTGCTCGCCACCTGCCAGCAGCTGAGCGCCGCCCACGAGATCCGGATGCCGAGCTACGGCCACGCCGGCGACGGCAACCTCCACGTCAACTTCCTCTGGGACGAGCCCGAGGAGCGCCCCCGGGTGGACGCGGCGATCCGTGGGCTGTTCGAGGCGGTGATCGACCTCGGTGGCACGCTGAGCGGTGAGCACGGCATCGGTGTGCTGAAGGCGCCGTTTCTGCCGCTCGAGCAGAGCCCCGCGGTGATCGACCTCTCCCGGCGCATCAAGGCCCAGTTCGACCCGCGGGGGATCCTCAATCCCGGCAAGGTGTTCGCCGCGGAGGGAGCCACTCGACACGGGGTGTGTTGACCCCGGGCCGGCGGGTGGCCCTAGAGCGGTTCCACGGCCACGGCACGCAGGGGCTAGTCACCTGTCTCAGCGATTCGTGGCAGAATCACTCACTGCTGTTCCAGGTGACTAGAGGAGCATCAGCAGCGGCTCTTGCAGGATCTGCTGCAGCGCCTGGAGCCAGCGGGCGCCGAGGGCGCCGTCGATCACGCGGTGGTCGCAGCTCAGCGTCAGCTGCATCCGGCGTCGGACCGCGAGGGCGCCGTCCTCCAACACCGGCTCTTCCCGGGTCGCGCCCACCGCGAGGATTGCACCCTCGCCCGGGTTGATCACCGCCGCGAAGTCGGTGACGCCGTACATGCCGAGGTTGCTGACGCTGAAGGTGCCGCCCTGCATCTCCTCCGGGGCCAGCTTCCGCTCCCGCGCGCGCGCCGCGAGATCGCGCGACTCGGCGCTGATCTGCCGGAGGCCCTTGCGGTCCGCGTCGCGGAGCACGGGCGTCAGCAACCCATCCGGGATCGCGACCGCCATCGAGAGGTCGACCACCTGGTGAAGGTGGACCGCGTCGCCGGCGAAGCTCGCGTTGACCTCGGGCACGCGGCGCAGCGCCGTGGCGACCGCCTTCAGGATGAGGTCGTTGACGGATACCTTCTCGCCTTCGTCCGCGAGCTGGGCATTGATCGCTTGGCGCCCGTCGAGCAACGCGCCCACGTCGGCGTCGATCGTCAGATAGAAGTGCGGGATGGTCTGCTTCGACTCGGTCAGCCGGCGAGCGATCGTGCGCCGCATCGAGCTGAGCTTCTCCACGCGCGGGGGCAGCCGCTGGCCCGCCGAAGGGACAGGGGGCTCCTCGGGCCGCGCCCGACCACTCTCGAGGTAGGCGTCGAGGTCGCGCTTGATGATCCGGCCGCCAGGCCCGCTGCCCTCGAGCTCGCGAAGGTCCACGGCCTGCTCGCGCGCGACGCGGCGCACGAGCGGGGAGGCGAGCACGCGACCGTCGCCGGGGCGGGTCGACGCCCCGACGGCGCGGCCGGGCCCGGCGGCCGCCGCCGGTGCGCCGCCGTCCCGCCCGCCGGCCGGGCGATCGGGCTTCGCGGTGTCGTGCCCGGGGCGGTCGCCCTCCGTGGTCGCCGCGCCCGAGCCCTGGTCCGCGCCCGAGCCCCGGTCGTCGCCCGGGCCCAGGTCCGCGCCTCCGCCCGTCTCGCCCGCGCCCCCGGTCCCGGCGGCCGCGCCGCTCTCGACCTCGGCGAGGAGGTCGCTGATGTCCTCGCCCTCCTGCCCGAAGATCGCCACCGGGGCGTCGGGCACGAGGGTCTCCCCCTCCTCGACCAGGATCTTCAAGAGGACGCCCGGGTCGAAGGCCCGCCACTCCATCGTGGCCTTGTCGGTCTCGACCTCGGCCACCAGATCGTCGACCTCGACCGCGTCGCCCTCCTGCTTGACCCATCGCGTGAGCGTGCCCTCCTCCATGGTGGGCGAGAGCTTGGGCAACCCGACGATCCTGGCCATGGCTAGCTCCTGTAGGCGACCTTGAGGATCGCCTCGCGGATGCGCGCTTCGTTCACGATCACCTCCTCCTCGAGGTGCGCGGCGTAGGGCATGGGGACGTCGAGGTTCGTGGCCCGCAGCACCGGCGCGTCGAGGTAGTCGAACGCCTCGCGCTGGATCCGGTCGACGACCTCGGCGCCTGGGCCTCCGAGCGGCCAGTGCTCGTGGACCACGACGCACCGGTTGGTCTTTCGGACCGACGCCACGATCGCCTGGTCATCGAGGGGACGCAGGGTGCGGGGGTCGATCACCTCGCACGCCAGGCCGTCTGCCGCGAGGTCCTCGGCGACCTTCAGCACCGTGGGTACGGGGCGACCCCACACGACCACCGTGCAGCCGTCCCCCTCACGCACGATCCGCGCCTCGCCGAAGGGGAGCAGCTCGTCGGCGTCCTCCTCCGGCACCTCCCCCTTGGTCCCGTACAGGGTCTCGCCCTCGAGGAACACCACCGGGTTGTTCGAGCGGATCGCCGTCTTGAGCAGGCCCTTCGCGCACCGGGGGCTCGACGGGTAGGCCACGAGCAGCCCGGGGACGTTCGCGAAGAAGGGGTCCACCGCATGGCTGTGCTGGGAGCCAACCTGGCGGGCGGACGCGTTCGGGCCCCGGAACACGACCGGGATCGGGAACTGACCCGCGCTCATCTGGTACATCTTGGCGGCGTTGTTCACGATCTGATCGAACGCCACGAGCGAGAAGTTCCAGGTCATGAACTCGACGATCGGTCGGAGCCCCGCCATCGCGGCCCCGACCGCCACGCCCGCGAACCCGGACTCCGCGATCGGCGTGTCGATCACGCGGCTCTCGCCGAACTCCTCGAGCAAGCCCTGGGTCACCTTGTAGGCGCCCTGGTAATGGCCGACCTCCTCGCCGAGGAGGAAGACGTGTGCGTCGCGGCGCATCTCCTCCTGCATCGCCTCGCGCAGGGCGTCCCGGTACCGGATGGTGCGCATCGGGTCAGGCCCCTTCCTCGTCGGGCGCGAGGACGAAGGCGTCCATCGCCTCGCGGGTGGCGGGGGGGCTCTCCTCGGCGAAGCGGGCCGCGTCCTCGACCTCCTCGGCCACCGAGGTCTCGACGGCGACCACCTCCCCCTCGTCGACCCCTTCGTCGAGGAGCGCCGCCCGCGTGAGGCGCACCGGGTCGTGACGCCGCTTGCGCTCCTCGACCTCCTCGTTCGTCCGGTAGCGACCGGGGTCGGACATCGAGTGGCCGCGAAACCGGTAGGTGAGGATCTCGACGAGGGTGGGCATGCGCTCCTCCCGGGCTCGCTGCACCGCCAGCCGGAGGCGATCGCGCACCTCGCGAACGTCGTGCCCTTCGAAGCGATCCTTCGCGATGCCGTAGCCGGGCGCCTTCAGCGTGAGGTCATCGACCGGCATGGTCCGCAGGAGCGGCGTGCCCATGCTGTACTCGTTGTTCTCGCAGACGAAGACGATCGGCAGGTCCCAGAGCGCCGCGAGGCTCAGGCCCTCGTGCCAGCCGCCGATGTTCGTCGCCCCCTCGCCGAAGAAGCAGAGCGTCACGTCGTCCTCCTCGAGGTAGCGGGCCCGGAAGGCGACGCCGGCCGATAGGGCGAGGTGGCCGCCGACGATCGCGTGGCCGCCGAGGAAGCGCCGCTCCTTGCTGAACATGTGCATCGAGCCGCCGAGCCCTCGGGCGCAGCCCGTGTCCCGGCCGTAGAGCTCGGCCATCACCTCCCGCGCCGGGATGCCCCGAGCCAGGGCGAAGCCGTGGTCCCGGTACGTCGTGATGACGTAGTCGCTCTCTCGGATCGCGGCCTCGGCGCCGACCGCGATCGCCTCCTGCCCGATGTAGAGGTGCAGGAACCCGCCGATCTTGCCCTGGACGTAGGCCCGCGCGGCTTGCTCCTCGATCCGGCGGATCAGCAGCATCTGGCGGTACAGCGGGAGCAGATCGTCGCGTGGGGACGTCACGGATCCTCCGGGAAGGGCGGCCGAGCCTAGCGTGGCGCAAGCCCTGCGCATAGGCCTGCGAAGCGCCGGGGCCAAACGAAGACGGCCCGGCGTCGCTGCGACGCCGGGCCGTCCCCAGGGGGGTCAGGACCGAAGGATCAGAAGAAGGAGGTGATGCCGAAAACCCGAGCGATCTCGGTCAGCATGTCCACGAAGGACTCGCTGGCGGCCAGCTCGTCCTCGAGGTCCCTCAGCTCCTCCCGCTCCTGGTCGCTGAGGCTCGGCTGCGCCTCGAGCACCCGGATCCGGTCCCGCTGCTCGAGCATCGTGACCAGGAGCTGGAAGCCGAGCTGCTCCTCCTCCAGGTTCACCCGGTCCACCTGCGGCCGGACCTTCGCGGCGACCCACACCTGGTTCAGGTTGTCCGAGGCGTAGAGCGCGTAGTCGGCGTCGGCCGAGCTCTGGCAGAGCTCATGCCCGGTGTCCGGGATGATCCCGCCGAACCCGCAGGTCGTGTCACCGTCCTCCTGGACGTCGGGGATCTCGAACCCTTCGCCGTTCTCCAGCTTGAAGACGACGAGGCGGTTCTCGAAGACCGGGTCGTAGAAGACCGGGAACTGGGCCAGCGAGAAGATCGCCGCGTAGGTCCGGAGGATATCGTTGGTCGTCCCCTGGATCGGGGGGTCGATGAACGTGTCCTCGTTCGAGTCGCGGCAGAACTCGCGAAGCCCGTCCGACGGGCAGGCCGCGAAGGTCCCGCCCCGGTAGTAGTTGAGGTAGAAGACCTCGCCCTCGCCCTCATCGTTCACCTGCACCCGCGGCGCGAACCAGGCCGGGTCGTCGACGATGTAGCCGCCGAACAGCTCGGTCATCTCCGTGGTGAACAGGTCGTAGAAGTTGACGAAGTAGCGCTCGTCGATCTGGAACTGGAGGCCCCAGTCCCGGATGGTGAGCGCCTGCAAGGCCACGAGCTTGTCCCAGAAGACGCCCGCGCGCTGCAGCTCGAAGAAGCCGTAGAGGTCGTCGCGGTACGCGGACCACTGGTGGAACCCGACGCCCGGCTCGAGGCTGAGGTCGGCGCCCGGCATGTTCATCTCCGAGCCCATGTGGACGTAGGAGTCGGTGCGCTCGTCGTACTCGTAGGAGCCCACGTCCGGCAGCTGGGCGAGCTCCGCCAGCCAGTTCATCGCATCCACGGAGGCGTTGAACTGGCTCTCCTGGCCGAGGGGGCCCGTGTCGGAGCGGAACTCCGGCTCGTTGAAGAAGCGGAAGAACCAGTGCTGGTAGATCTTCGCCGCGTCGACGATGTACCGGAGGGCACGGCTCCCCGTCCCGAAGTTGCGGGAGAAGTTCCGGAAGTAGTTCCGCGGGTAGCCCTCGGTCCAGAGCTGCCGGTAGTGCTCGATGGTCTCCTGGAACGACTCGCCCGCGTCGAACGTGTTGCACCAGGAGATGTCGTTCAGCCTCGGGTTCGAGCAGAAGAGGTACTCCACCGGCGAGTAGGGCGCGTCCGCGGGGAGCGGCCACTCGAGCGGCCCGCCGCCCTCCGCGAAGTCCCGGAAGTCCTCGTCGTACGGCGAGCAGAAGCAGCTCGCGTCGACCTCGCCGTCCGGGTCGTTCCGGCACGGCTGGGCGATGTTGTTGTTCGTGAACCGGGTGTTCCGGATGCAGCGCTGGTAGAAGGGCTGACCGTCGGCCAGGGCCGGTGACCCGGGACCGAAGGGGCAGTCCGTGTCGGCACGGCACAGCTCGCCGCCCCGGTACCAGGTGAAGTGATCACGGTCGAAGAGGTCCGACCGCTGCAGCCCCTCGAGGCTGTTCGCGGAAACGAAGGCGACGTCGTCGGGCTCCGCCGTGAAGGCCTCGACCTGGTTGAAGTAGTTGAAGTAGACAGCGGCGCGGTCGTAGAACCCGAGGCCCGACATGTCGGACAGGTCGCCGTTGTAGTCCATCAGGCTGGAGGTCATGTAGTTGCCGAGGCCGAGGGCCAGGCGCTCCTCACGGGCCGTCCGGTAGTCCTCCGCCCACGCCGCGAGCTCGGCGTCCGTGACGTAGCCGTCGGCGTTCTCGTCGTACTCGTTCGTTCGGGGCAGCGCGTAGGGGAACTCGTCCGACTGCTGCCGAGTGACGAGCTGATGGTACTCGGGGTGGTAGTGGTCGCGGTCGTAGCTGGCCGCGAAGTTGTGCTCGAGGCCCAGGCCGTGACCCATCTCGTGCAGCATCACGGCGCGGTGGAAGGCCTGCTGCCAGCGGATGTGCGCGGTGGGGATCTCCTTGGCCGCGAAGGCGTCGGCCCACCACTGGTTGTAGCGGGAGGTGAAGATCGCCTCGCGCGGGTAGTAGATGAAGTTCCGCTGGAGCGCCTGGTCCCGCCGCCGGTCGGCGAGGATGGTGTCCATGAAGCCCGACCGGAAGGGTGAGGCGAGCTCCATGAGCTGGTCGGCACTCGGGCGCTGGCCCGAGGTCTCGAGGCCGGCGGCGGCGAGCGGGTTGCTCGCGCTGACGCCCATGGCGCCCTCGAGGCCGGTCGCGATGCCGGCCACGAGCCGCCGCTCGAGGTCGCTTCCCTCGAGCAGCCGGAGCCGGTCCGAGTGGATCAACGACCGTGCGTCGCCGTTCTCCGGGCCGAGGGGCTCCACCCGCTCGAGCGCCTCCCTGCCCATCTCACCGATGAAGCGGTTGAAGTCCACCGGGATCGCCGGCCGGCCGGGATCCGGGTCGAACACGTTGCCGCCGATGGAGTTGGCGATGCCGATCGGCCGGTGGACCCGGCCGAGCCGCTCGAAGTAGCCGCGGACGTTCTCCCCGGTGAACAGGGAGTCTTCCGAGGCCTCGCCGCGCAGGACCGGCCAGAAGTCGATCGCGTTGGTGGACACGCGCTCCAAGCACTGCCCCCCCATGTTGACGGGGCTGATGACGGCCTCGCCGGTCAGCGGGTCCTGGTTCTGCTGCATGACGCCGCACCAGCCGGCGCCCGCCCCGCTCACGTAGTTGAAGAACTGGTGGCGGATGTCGCCGAGCTGCTCGCAGTCTGCGGGGAGCTGGCCCTCGCTGACCGGGCGGTCGCAGCTGTTGACGTCGAGGATGAGCATGCACTCCTCACCCTCGAACTGGTAGCGGTAGACCTCGCTCGTGTAGTCGCTGAAGGACGTCGGGTCGGACGGGTTGACGGCCCCGTGGTCGGCCTCCGACTGGCTGGTCCCGTCCTCCATGCCGAGGGAGACCCAGCACTGGAACGGGTCCGTCTCGCCGCGCTCGGACGGCTGAACGAAGAAGTCCGTGCGGTGCGCGCAGGTCCCGTCGGTGCCCACCTCGAGGGCGCGCATCCCGATGCTGTCGTCACAGAAGCAGTACTGCGAGGGGTCCTCGCTCTGGCACTCGACGCGGGGCCCACCGCTCGGGAGCGGCCGGCCGCTCAGCTCGCGCTGGCCGATCATGAAGCTCTCGTTCCACTGCGCCATCGTCTCGAAGGCGCTCCGGACGAGGTGCCGCGGGTAGTGGGGGCTGAGGGTGTAGTGCACCGGCCGGACCTCCCGGTTGCGGAGCGGGATGGTGCACCTCAGGGCCGCCGGGTCGCACGTGGAGCCCGCCGACTCGGCAGCCGGCAGGGCGCTCTCGGGGACGTGGCCGTAGCGGTTGTCGCACTCCCAGTCCGCCCGGCACTCGCGGTCGGTCAGGGAGTCGGCGTAGAAGTTGTGCCGAAGCCGGTAGTAGGTGAGGAAGTCGGTCTCGCCGAAGTTCGGCGTCAGTCCGCCCACGCAGTAGTGGTCGCTGAGGAGCGGGTCGGCGGCCCGCTCCTCCGCGCTGGCGATGTAGCACTGGGCGCCGTTGCAGTCCTCGTTGCTGTTGCAGTGCGTCCGGACCTCGCTCCGGTCCTCACCGCCCCGGATGAACGTACGGTTCTCGGTGCGGATGATACCGAACCGATCGTACTCGCTGTTCTGGAGCCGCTCGACCGCGTACTCGTGGTTGGGCGGGATCCGCAGGAAGGCGTGCCGCTGCGTCACCTCCACCGACGTCCGGCAGAACTCGGACGGGCAGCTCATGGGCGTCCAGAGCTCGTGGGTGACGAAGGACATGAAGTGGACCGTGTCCGCCATGTCCGAGGGCCACTCCTCGTAGAAGCGGTAGTCCGGGTCGTCGCCGATCCGGACGAACTGCGGCCGCAGGTCATCGTCGCGCTGGTCGCCGCCTTCTTGGACCTGCCGCGCGACCGCCTCTCGATTGAAGCCCGCGAACAACCCGCTGACGTCGAGCCCGCCGAACAGGCCGAAGCGCACCAGGTTTTGGGACCAGTCGACGCGCATGTACTGCCGGTCGTACCAGCGCCGGTCCTGGACCTCGGAGATCTCGTTCGTGGGCTCGCCGGTCAGCGTGTTGTAGCCGCGCCGGATGTCCACGTGGTCGTCGACCGGGAACACCGCCAGCGGCTGGCCGCGGTACCCGTCCGGGTCCTCGTCCTGCCGCCGCGACGCGCCCTCGACGATCTCGTAGGAGCGGTACGCGAACAGGAAGTTCTCGTCCATCACCCAGCGGATCCGGCCGATGTGCCCGGAGTTCGAGATGATGTCGAAGTTGGACGTGGCCCCGGGCCACGGCGCGCCGGCCCCGGCCGCGCCGATCGCCCAGGCGGCGTCGTCGTCGATGGCGGTGACGGTACGGGAGTACCACCACTCGCCCTCGAAAACGCTCTTCTCGACCAGGTTCGCCTGGACCGTGTTGCGTCCCGGGCCCGGCGCCGCGCAGCCGGCCATGGCCACGGACACCAGGGAGGTGAGGAGCGTAAGGAATAGATACCGCATCGCGCGATTCCCTTGCTGATTCCTGAGGAGGGGCTTCTGATGTTCGATGTTCATCGCGTCCTCCTCAGAGATCCGGCCGGTTGTAGGGGGACGGAGGCTGAATCGAGAATACGCGCTGGTACTGCAGCAGGCTGCGGAACACGACCTCGAGGGCCCTCACGCGGCCGAACAGCCGGTTGATCTCGGAGAGCACGTCATTCTGGCCGGCCGGGATCTCGTAGCCGAGCTCGTCCAGCCGATCGATCTGCTCCTGCGTGAGGTTCGATAGGTTGAAGGGTGGGTCCCCGTCTCTGCCGACGTAGTCCTCGAGGATGCCCTGGATGTCCGAGAACTCCCGGGCCTCCTTGACCATCTCGAAGGCGATGGAGGTCTGCTCGAACACGCCGTCCGTCGCGTCGACCTGCCAGGCCAGGAACGTCTGGGCGTAGCGGTCGCTCGTGTGCTCGACGTAATCGACGCCCTCGACGGCGTCTCCATCCGGGACCGTGCAGTCGCCCTGCCCGCGGATGCAGATGAAGAGCTGGTTCTGGAACGTCGTGTCGTTGTAGATGGGGAACTGGGCGAGGGACCACTGGGCGGCCACGAGCTGCAAGGTGGTGATCGACCCACCGTTCAGCACCTCGAGGTCGTCGTAGCGCTCCGTCGGGTTGGGCCGGCACGTCGTCGCGTCGGCGCCCTCCGAGCAGTCGCCCCGGTAGAAGTCCATGTAGACCAGCTGGGGGTCCTCACAGTCGGCAGTGCCGGGCTCGCCGCACAGCACGCGCGGGCGGTAGTTCTCCGGCCGACCCGAGATGATGCCGTTGAAGACCTGCTGCATCTCGTTGGGGAACAGGTCGTAGAAGTTCGTCGAGAAGAAGACGTCGGGGTCGTAGAAGAGCCCGAGACCGCGGATGGTGAGGAGCTGGATGCCGAGGAAGGTGTCGTAGAAAGAGCCCACTCGCTCGACGCGGTTGATGCCCGTCAGACCCTCCTGGTACACGGAGAACGGGTGCCGACCGAGGCCGACCTCGATGTTCAGCTCGGCCTCGTCGTTCGGGAGGGTAAAGGCCCGCTCCCACCGGTCCCAACGTGTGTCGTACTCGTAGCCGCCCACCGGGGCGCTCGACATCAGGCGCGCGAGCAGGTTCATGAAGTCGGCGGTGGCCAGGAACTGGTCGTAGAAGCCGAAGTTGCCGACCTCATCACGGAACTCGGGCTCCACCGCGTAGCGGTAGATCAGGTTCGTGTAGATCCCGATCATCGGCTCCATGTAGCGGAGGATGCGGCTGAAGTAGTTACCGATGTCGAAGTTGCGCCGGTAGCGCCGGAAGGCATCGAACAGGTAGTTCCGCTCGTACGCCTCCTGCTGGTTGCGGACGATCTCCCGGTAGCTGTCCCCGGTATCGAAGGTGGCGCAGCCGGGGAGGGTCCGGGTGCTCGCCCGGATGTCCTCGCAGTAGAAGTAGTCGACCGGCACCCAGCGGTCCGCGCCGCTCGCGAGGAGCTCTCGAGCGTCGTCCTCGTAGGAGGAGCACACCGAAACACCCTGGGTGCGGTCGCTCGGCAGACAGGTCTGGGTGAGGCCCGACTCCAGGTTGGCCTCGAGGAGGTCGTCGGCCTGCGCGCCCTCCACGCTGTAAGGGCAGTCGGCGTCCACGGAGCACGTCTCGCCGCCGAGGTACCACTTGGCCCACACCCGCTGCGTGTTGGTCGGGTTGATGAACTGGGGGGCGATCGGCGGGCGGCCGTTGCCCTCCGCGTCGCGGCTGTTGTCGTAGATGTCGACCAGGTCGCCGTAGCCGTAGGCGATCGCCATCCGGTCGTGGCGCCCCGCGCCGTTGATGCGCTGGTACCAGTCCGGCGTGTAGTCCATGACCGAGGAGCTCATCCACTGGTCGATGCCGGCGAGCTCACGGAGCTCCCGGACGGCCTCGTAGTCCTCCTCGAACAGGAGCTGCTCCTGGGAGTTGAAGCCCGCCTGGCCGTCGAGGTCGTAGCGGGGGTCCTGGGGGTCGGGCAGCCGGAACTCGTCGTTGATGGTGTAGTAGCCATCAAAGAAGTTCCCGACGTCCGACGTGCCACCGAAGTGGTGACGCAGGCCGAGGCAGTGACCCATCTCGTGGATCTGCGTGTCGCGGTAGAGCCGGCGGTTGAGCTCGAACTCCACGCGGACCCGATCCCAGTCGGCGTGCTGGCGGACGAAATTCAGGACCGAGTTGTCCACGTACTGGTTGGGCATGATCATGTTGGTCAGGCCCAGCCTCGTGTGGAAGTCGGTCTGCGCGTTGAGCCGCTCGTTCAGGTCGTGCCGGTAGGGCGAGGCCATCTCGAGGATCTCGTCCTGGACATCGAAGGTCATGTTCTCGGGGATGCGGCTCATCCCCGCGAGCAGGAGGCTCTCGTTCATGTCCGCGAAGACCTGACGCTCGATGTCGGTCCCCGCGAGGCGGCTGAGCCGCTCGCTGAAGATGCGCGTCGCCCGGGCGGTGGGGCCGCGCAGCTGCTCCGCCCGCTCCATCGCGCGGGCCATCTGGCGGTCGATGCCGGCGCGGAACGTCTCGTCGATCCCGACGCCTCCCTGCTGGAGGGCGGCGTTGAAGTCCACCCGGGGAGGCGCGGGCAGGCTGACGTTGTTGACGTTCTCGAGGAAGGACCGGACGTCCTCGCCGATGTAGAACTCCTCGTCCGTGATGTTCCCGGCGACGAGGTCGAAGGTCTGGAGCGCGAAGGTGCGCTGGCGGTCCATCGCGTCGCGCCCGATGTTCGCGTCGCCGTAGATGATCTCGCCGGTGATCGGGTCGCCCCGGAGCTGGGCCACGCCGAGGAAGGGCGTCCCGGGCTGGTTGACCATGCTGAGCAGCTTGAAGCGGAGGTCGCCGCGCTGCTGGCAGTCGAGCTCGCCCCACTGGTCCTGGTTGCCGGCGTGGCAGGTGTTGACGCGGAGCTCGTTCACGCACTCCTCGCCCCGCATCTCGGCATCGAACCAGCCATGGAAGGCCTCGTCGCTCGCGCCGGCGCTCGCCGGGTCACCCCAGTCCGGCTCGGCGCCCTCGGGCACCTCGACGTAGCAGTCGAACGGGTTGCTGACGCCCCGCTCCCGGGCCTGGTCCGGCGTCTCGAAGGGGTCGTAGAGCCCGGGGCAGGTCGGGTTGAGAACGTCGCCGGTCTCCGGGTCCCTCTGGCAATAGCAGTAGCCGCCCGGGTCCTCGCTCTGGCAGGACGCGTCCGGGAAGCTCGGGAGCGCCTCACCCCTCAGGGTGCGGACCGTCTCCATCAGGGTCGAGTTCCACTGGCTGATGACCTCGAAGCTCGGCTTGACGAGGTGGCCGGGAACCTCGGTGGAGGTGTACCAGACGATCGGCCGGACCTCGCGTTCGCCGTAGGGCAGGAGCCGGGGGCGGCCGTCGCCGTCCAGCTGGATGGCCCCCGTGGCCTCGTCCCGCACATACCACTGCTTCCAGATGTTGTGCCGGTTCGCCGACTCGTTGGTGAAGTCGGTCAGCCAGTAGGACGGGTCGCCAGCCTCGCTGGTTCGATCGAAAGTCGGCCGGTCCAGGGCGAAGTAGCCCGCGCGGTTGAAGCGGGTGTTGGTCCAGGCCGTCGGGACGTACTCCCGCGTGTCGCTCACCTTGAGGAAGCTCGTCCGGATGAAGATGTTGATGCTCGCGCACTCCGGAGCGCTCGGGAAGAAGCGGCGGATCTGGTCGCTCCACTTGCAGAGCGTGAACCCACCCACGCTACCGGGGGACAGCACCTCCTGGGTCACGAAGCTCATGCTGTAGAGCTCGTCGAGGTCGTAGTCGTCGGCCCAATCCCGGTCCGCGGCGAGGCACTCCTCGCTCTCATCCTCCGCGCTCGCGCAGGTCATGCGGTGGAACTTCGGCTCCCACTCCTCCGGAAAGTCCGAGTTCGGCTGGACGAACAGGTCCACGGGGTCCCGCTGGACGGTCCCGAAGATCTCCTGCAGGTTGGCCGAGTTGCCGAAGTAGGAGGTGAGGAGGTTGCGGGACCAGTCGACCCGCATGAACTGCCGCTCGTACCAGTGGCGGTCCTCGGTGTTCTCGACGAGGACGTTGCGCTCCTCGCGCGTGACCGGGTTGTACTCCCGCCGGATGTCGAAGTGGCTGTCGATCCCGAACACCGCGACCGGCTGGCCGAGGTAGTCGATGTCCTCGTCCCCCTGGACGCGCTGGGGCTCTTCCCCGTCGGCGACGGTCTCGTAATCGCGGTACGCGTAGAGGAAGTCCTCGTCGATGACCCAGCGGACCCGCGGGATGCTGAACCCGAGGAAGCCGCCGGTGCCATCTCCGGCGTTGTTCCCGACGAAATCGAGGGAAGCACCTTCGTACTCCAACTCGATCACCGTCCGGCCCATGTACCAGCTGCCGGTAAATACGCTCTTCTCCGCCACGTTGGTCTGGACGCGGATGATGGGGGGCTGCGGGTCACCGCAGCTCACCAACATCGGCGCCGACACCAGCGCGCAGAGCAGCGCACGCATCAGATTACGCCTCATTTCGGTGGCCTCCAACCGATCGGGAACACATAAGCAACGGCGCCGCACAGCGGGACGAGGGTCCCCTGCCCGAGCGACCGTTCATCGACTTGGCATGAAACGACATCGCGGCGCCGCGCCTCGGCGCGGCGCCCGGTCGTGAGTGCGCGCAGGCGTTCGCGTAGCACGCCGCGCTCCACGAGGAGCTCAGCATCGCGCCCTCCGGCGCGAGCTCGTGTCAGGGCTCGGCATCGTGTCCGGCTTACGCATCAGAACACGCCTCCGTTTCGGGGACCGGACGCGAGACCCTGACGACGACGCTGGAGCTCCTCGGGCGAGAGGTCCTCGTCGTGCCCCCCGAAGATCTCCCCGTACAGCCCGTCGCCGCCGAAGGTCGCCGTGAGGAAGACCTGGGTGTCCGGCGTGAAGAAGTTCCGGACCGTCCCGTTCGCATCGAAGACCGGGGCGAGGTTGCCCGAGTTCTGGATGCCGAGGGACAGGTTCATCCACGGCAGCACGTCGTAGCCCACCGAGAGCGACAGGAAGGCGAAGTTCCGCCAGTGGGTGCCGGTCACCGGGACCTCGATCGGGTCGCCCGTGATCGTCTCGACCTCCGCCGAGGCGAGGCCGAAGCCGTACTGATGGAAGAAGAACGTGCTCAGCGTGAAGTTCAGGCCCGAGAACGGGAGCCACACGCCGACAAAACCCCAGAGGATCGTGTCCCGGGGCGCGGTCGCGGTGCCGAGGGTGTCGCACGTCGCGGTCTCGATCTGGTCGACGCTGGTCAGCCCGATCTGAGGGCACGCGTCGGGTAAGCTCGCGTTGACCCGCACCACGTTGCTGGTCGCCCACCACCGGCGGTACTGGCCGACGCCCACGAGGGTCAGGTTCGCCTCCGGCACGGGCCGCACGATCGTCGTCGCCACGCCGGTCTCGACCAGGCGGCGGGCCGCCTGACTGATCTTGGATACCGGCAGGGTGATGCGGCCGCGGAGCTGGATGACGAACCCCTCCCACGGGACGATGTGGCGGAGCTCGACGATCGTATCCGACAGCAGCGGGTCCTGGTTCCGCGCGAGGATGTCGGTGTCGGTCAGCTCCAGGGACAGCGCCTGGCTCATCCAGAAGAACGTGCGGTTGTTGACGTACCAGCGCGGCAGGAACTGGAAGGTCTGGAAGTAGCCGGGGTTGTAGCTCAGCTGGCTGTTGCGGTTGAACGTGTTGAACGTGACCGCGTTGGTCCACAGGAAGAACGTGTTCCGCCAGGGGAGGGGCTCGTCGGGCGGCGGGGCCGCCGCTTCCTCCTCGGCCGCCTCCTCGACGACCGGCTCCTCCGCCTCGGCCTCCGCCCCGGCGACGGCCGCCGCGCCGACCGGCGCCGCGAGCTCTGTTGCGCTCGGGGCGTCTGCCGCGCCTTCGGGCTCCGCGGCGGATCCCTCCGGGCCGGCCTCGCCGGCGCCGGCCGCCTCGTCGGCGCCGGCCGCCTCGTCGCCGGCCTCTGCGCTCTCGCCGGCCTCCGCGCTCTCGCCGGCCTCCGCGCTCTCGCCGGCCTCCGCGCTCTCGCCGGCCTCTGCGCTCTCGCCGGCCTCCGCGCCCTCGCCGGCCTCCGCGCCCTCGCCGGCCTCGGCGCCCTCGCCGGCGTCGTCCTCGGCTTCATCGCCCGCGTCGGGCGTCGTATCCGACGGTGTCTCGTCCTCGGGAGCAGCAGCCGGGCCCTGGTCCGCGTCGGGGGTGTCGTCGGTCTGCGCGCGAGCCGTGGTGGCCGCGAGGGCCACGAGCATCGCGAGCGCCGTCGATACGATCTGTTGGTTCACCGACTGTGTCTCCGTCATCTAAGCAGGTCCCTCGGGAAGCCCGAGGGCTCGTAGCGCGTTGCTCTCTCGATTCTCAGTAGCGCGCGTTCTGAGCGCGCCCTCACGGCGCCTCCCCGCGGCCCCAGGGGGGAGCGCAGTAGAGGGCAACGTCACCACGCTGTCAACGGGCCGTCATCCGGCCTCCCGAGCACGTTTGGCGGTCCCGCGGAAGGACGCCGCACGCCTGCGGGCTGGGCGAAAAGCAACAGCCATGCCACGGGTGCACGGAGCCGCGTATCTTCATAGAATTACTCATGAAGTTGCGGATCGAGCCAGATCGCCCGGACGTCGGGACCGTCGGGACACGGTGTCACGGTCGATCGCTCGAACGGGGCCAGCGCCAGCCGTTTTCCAAGGAATAACGACAGGTTAGGACCTGCCGAGCCCGACGGCGGTGTAAGAAGCGTAACGGGGTCCCTCCTCGCGGCTCCGCGACTCCTCGCCCGACCACGACACGGCCGTCACAGGTCGATCCGCCACCGCCTCCGCGCACCGGAAGCTCACACCTTCGAGGCTCGGGGACGCTGGAGGCCTCACACGTCGAGGAAGGAGACGACGTCCACGTGGGGCACACCGACGCGGCGCCCGAGGCCCTCGAGCAGCGACGCGGTGGCGGTGGCGACCACCACCACGGCCAGGTCGGCGAGCGCGAAGCGCTGCTCGACCGCGCGGTTCGCATCGAACGGCGTCACCCGGGCCACGTGCTCGGGGAAGCGGAGCCAGCGACCGAGGGGCAGCCCGTGCAGCTCCGCCTCGAGGCGCGGCGCGAGCCGCTTGAGCGGCGTGTCCCGGTCGAAGGGGTGGCTCTTGATCAGGAAGCTCTTGGCGCGCTCGACCTCGGCGGGCGAGAGCCCGCCCTCGACCCACGCCTTCAGCAGCTCGAGCTCGAGCGCGAGGCAGTCGAGGAGCTGGTCCGTCGCCGGCTGGGTCCAGACCGTCCAGGCGTCGCGGCGGCGGTCCACGCCGAGGGCGCTCCCCGCGGCGTAGCTCCAGCCCCGCTCGGAGCGCACCTCGCGAACGAGGCGGCTCGTGAACGTGCCGCCGAACGCCGCGTTGGCCACGAGGAGGGCGTGGTGGTCGGGGTCGTCGTAGCGGCTGCCGAGGACGCCCAGGACGAGCTGGGTCTGCGTCCGCTCAGGCTTGTCCACCACGAGGACCCGGGGGCCGGCCGGCGTGGCGGTCGCCGGCGTGCCGTCCTCGAGCACCGTGCCGTCCGCGTGCACCGTGCCGTCGGCGACCGGAGCCAGGGCCTCGTCGAGCCAGCCCTCGAGCTCCGCCCCGTCGAGATCGCCGGCCAGGCCGATCACCATCTGCGCCTTCGTGTAGGCCTGCCGGTGATGCCGGAGCAGGTCGTCCCGGCTCAGCGCCCGGAGCGAAGCGCTCGTCCCGAGGGGCGAGCGCCCGTACGGATGCTCGCCGAACAGATGCGCGCGGAAGGCGCGAGCGGCGAGGGACCGGTCGGCGTCCCGGAGCGTGACGAGGTCGGCCTCCATCGTGCGCCGGACCTGGGCGACGTCCTCCTCGGCGAGGCGCGGCGCCCCGAGGAGCCGCCCCAGCAGCTCGACGAAGGGACGCAGGTTGCGCCGGATCACCGTCCCCTGGACCCGAACCGTGCTGCGCTGCACGCTGAACGCGAGGCTGGCGCCCAGACCGTCGATCCGTTCGTCGATCGCCTCGGCGGACAGGTCGCCCGTCCCGCGCCGGATCACGCGGGCCAGCGCCGTGCTGAGCCCGTCCCGGCCGGCCGGGTCCGACGCGGATCCCCGGCGGAGCAAGACCTCCACGTCGACGAGGGGAAGCTCGTCGGACCGCTCGAGGAACACGGGGGCCGGGCCCACGCGAAGGTCGGGCCGCGAGCCCGGGTCCCTCACGCGTGGGCCTCGACCGTCCGGACGCGGACCGCGGCCTCCCCCGTCGGCCCGGCGGAGCCGAAGGTCGCGGCAGCGGCCCGCTGCACGTCCTCCGCGTCCACGGCGCGAAGCTCGTCGAGGCGTCGCCAGGCGTGCCCCGGGTCGCCGACGACCCGGTCGCCGAACCCGACCTGGTAGGCCTTCCCGCCGACGGTCTCGATCTCCGACAGGAACAGGAGCTCGCTCCGGTTGCGGACCTTCTCGATCTCGTCGCGGTCGACCGGCTCCCGCATGATCCGGTCCAGCTCCTCCGCAAGCACCCGCTCGATCTCGTCCAGGGCGACCCCCTCGCGGGCGCTGACCCACAGCTCGAAGACGCCCGCCTCGCGGAGGGGAGCGACCCCCGTATGCACCTCGCTGACGAGCTCGAGCTCCTCGACGAGGCGCCGGCGCAGCCGTGAGCTGCGGCCCCCGCTCAGGATCTCGTCGATCACCATCACGGCGGCGTGCTCGGGCGCGGCGTACGCGGGGGCGCGCCAGCCGAACAGCGCCTTCTCGGTCGGGGTGGGCCAGTGCTGGGCGATCGGCCGGGCGCGGCCCCGCGGCGGCTCGTCCCACGGCGGGAGCGCAGCCCGACCGCCCGCCGGCCGGAAGGAGCCATAGGCCTCCTGCATCGCGCGGAGCAGCGCCTCCTCGTCGAAGGCGCCGACGACCACCACGGTGGCGTTGTCCGGGGCGTACCACCGGTCGTAGAAGGCGCGGCAGTCCTCCAGGCGGTAGCCGCGGATGTCCTCCATCCACCCGATCGTGGGCCAGCCATAGGGGTGCTCGCGCCCGAAGAGCGCCGTGTAGAGCCGCTCCATCGCGGTCCCGTGGACGTCGTCGTCCACCGCCATCCGCCGCTCGTTGGCGACGACCTCCCGCTCGCTCTCCACCTGGGCCGGGCGCAGCACGAGCCCCCGCATCCGCTCGGCCTCCAGCCGGACGGCGAGGGGCAGCTCCTCGGACGGCAGGCTCTCGTAGTAGTACGTCCAGTCGAGCCAGGTCGCGGCGTTCGTCTCTCCGCCGGCCTCCTCCATCAGGCGGTCGAACTCGCCCTGGGGCAGGCTCCGGGTCTCGTTGAACATCAGGTGCTCGAAGAAGTGCGCGAGGCCCGTCTTGCCGGGCCGCTCGTCCGCGGACCCGACGCCGTACCACGTGTGATAGGAAACGACCGGCGCGGCCGGGTCGGGCAGGGCCCACAGCCGGAGCCCGTTGGCGAGGCGCCAGCCGTGGACGCTCAGGCGAGGCCCGAACGCGACGGTGCCCTCGGAGGCCCAGCGCCGCTCGGGCGGCGCGTCGCGGTTCACCTGCGCCTCGAGGCGTGCGGGGGAGCGCGGCAAGGGAGCGGGGAGCGTGGGGCGGGGCCCCGGTCCGGGCAACCTCTCGTCCGCGAGCGCGGTCAGGAGCCCGGGCCGCGCCATGGGCCGAGCGGAGCACGCGCACGCGCGCCCCCGGTCTTCGCGCCGGCCCGGCGGGCCGGCCTGTCTTGACCGCCTCGGGGGGGCCCGCTATCCGGCGGCTGGCATGTCTGCGCCCCGGGTCCGCTTCGCGCCCTCGCCCACCGGCTACCTCCACATCGGCGGAGCCCGCACCGCGCTCTACAACTGGCTCTGGGCCCGCAAGCACGGCGGGACGTTCGTCCTCCGGGTCGAGGACACGGACCTGGAGCGGAGCACCGCCGCGTCGGTCCAGGCGATCCTCGACGCCATGCGCTGGCTCCGCCTCGACTGGGACGAGGGGCCGGAGGTCGGAGGCGACCACGGCCCCTACGTCCAGACCGGGCGCCTGGCCGGTTACCGAGAGGTGGCCGCCCGCCTCGTCGAGAGCGGGCACGCCTACCGGTGCTACGCCACGAAGGAGGAGCTCGACGAGGCCCGCCGGGCCTACGAGCGGGAGACGGGCAAGAAGGGCTGGCGCTACCCCGGGTGGTGGCGGGACAAGACCCCCGCGGACTGGCCCGACGACCGACCCTTCGTCTACCGCCTGAAGGTCCCGGCCGACCGGGAGGTCACGGCCTGGGACGACCTGGTCAAGGGCCGCATCGAGATCGCCCACCGCGAGCTCCAGGACGAGGTCCTGCTGCGCGCCGACGGCGTCCCCCTCTACAACTTCTCCTGCGTGGTCGACGACCACGCGATGGGCATCGACCTCGTCGCGCGGGGCGACGACCACATGCTCAACACGCCGATCCAGATCCTGCTCTACGAGGCCCTCGGGGTCGATGTGCCCCGCTTCGCGCACCTGCCGATGATCCTCGACGAGCGCGGCAAGAAGATGTCGAAGCGGGAGGACGCGGGGGCGGTCGAGATCTACCGCGAGCGCGGCTTCGTCCCCGACGCCGTGCTGAACTACCTCGCCCGCCTCGGATGGAGCCACGGCGACCAGGAGATCTTCAGCCGCGAGGAGCTGATCGAGGCCTTCGACTGGGCGCACGTCGGGCGGGAGGGCGCCCGCTACGACGACAAGAAGTTCCTGTTCGTCCAGGAGACGCATCTTCGCGCGATGGACGGCGAGGCGCTCGCGCGGGCCGCGCTCCCCTTCGCGGAGGCCCGGGGCCTCCTGATCGACCCGGACGACCCGCGCCTCGTCCCGGCGGTGGAGACCGTGCGCCAGCGGGCGTCGACCCTCGCCGACGTGGCGGGCATGATCGACTACTACTTCCGGGACCCGCCGGAGCGGGACGACAAGGCCGTCCGCAAGTTCCTCAAGCCCAAGTTCCTCGCGGCGGTGGACGCCTACCGGGAGCTCCTCGGCAGCCTCGACGCCTTCGACCGCGCCACCCTCGAGGCCCGGACGCTCGCGTGGATGGAGGCCCGGGGCCTCGCCTACAAGGACTACGCGCAGGCGGTCCGCGTCGCCGTGAGCGGGCGAAGCGCGACCCCCGGCCTCTACGAGGTGCTCGAGGTGCTCGGGCAGGACCGAGTGCTCCAGCGCCTCGATGCCGCGCTCGCGGTCATGCGGGCACGCGCCGCCGAGGCCGGCTAGTCACCTGGAACAGCAGTGATGTTGCCACGAATCGCTGAGACAGGTGACTAGGCCGGTGATGGAGGCCGTGGAGGAGGACGGCCCGGCGGCCGACGCGAGCCGCCCCGGCTGGGAGCGGGCGCTGTCGGCGGCGCTGGGGCTGATCGTGCTGGTGCCGAGCGTGATCGTGCTCGGGCTCCCGGAGTTCGGCGTGAGCCTGGAGCTCACGCAGCGCCTCGGCGGCCTCCTCGGCAGCAACATCCTCGGGTCCCTCGGCCTCGTCGCCGGAGGCATCCTGCTGTGCGGCGCCGCCCGGAGCCGGCCCGCGGAGGCCGGGCGGGGCGGCCGGGTCGCCGGCGTCCACGCGCTCGGCACGACCGGCCTCGTTCTCGGGCCGGTGGTGGTGCTCCTGCCGGCGTTCGGGCTTCAGGTCTCGCCGCTCAGCGCCTCCCAGACCCCGATCCTCGGCTTCGGGATCCTCGCCGCGGGGCTCGGCCTGACGTTCCTCGGCCTCGCCCTCGACCCGGTCGAGGACGGTGAGCAGGAGCCCCTGCCGTCGGCCATGACCTGGCTGAAGGAGCTGGTCACGCTGCGCTTCTTCCCGATCAGCTGGCGGCTCCTCGACCGGGAGGCGAGCCGGGAGCGCGCGGCGCGTGGGGGCCGCTACGACTGGCGGCCCCTCACCGTCTTCTGCCTCGGGGCCGTGTTCCTGACGATGATGGAGACCTTCGGCCACGCCCCCGCGTTCCGGGAGCTGGCCTACCACCCGGGGCTGACGGAGGAGCCCGGCCTCTGGACCCTGATCCGCGACTCCCCGTTCGGGCCTCCGGTCCGCGGAAACGTGTCCCTCCTCGGCTTCGCCTGGTGGTCGGGCTGGCGGCTCCTCGGGTTCTTCCTGCTCCCGGCGCTGGTCGTGCGGGTGATCTTCGGGCAGCGGATCGCGGCCTACGGGCTCTCGACGGAGGGCTTCCGCGAGCACCTCTGGCTCTACCTCCTCGCCTACGCCGCCGTCGCGGGGCTCGTGCTCGGCGTGAGCTACGGCCCGAGCTTCAGCGAGTACTATCCGTTCTACAAGCTGGCCTCTCGAAGCTGGTACGACTTCCTCGCCTGGGAGATGCTCTACGCGGGCCAGTTCTTCCGCCTGGAGTACTTCTTCCGCGGGTTCTGGCTCAAGGCCGCCAAGCCCTCGATGGGGTCCCACGCGATCTACGCCATGATCGTGCCCTACTGCATGATCCACTTCGGCAAGCCCTACGCCGAGATCCTGATGGCGATCATCGCAGGGCTGTTCCTCGGCACGCTCGCGCTGCGCACGCGCTCCATCTGGGGAGGGTTCGTGGTTCACGTGCTCGTCGCCGTGACCATGGATGTCGCGAGCTTGTGGCAAAGCGAAGGGCTCCCGACGCAATGGTGGCCTTTCCCGTGATCTCTCGGCAGATCCGTCACGGACGCCGACGATAGCGTGCAAGGCTTTACATTTCGACGACATTCCCTGTGGCATAAGCGGCCGCGCCATGTATGCCTTCGTGATTGGCGTGTACCTGCTCACCCTGGCGATCCTCGCCGGCTACGGGTTTCACCGCGGATACCTCGTCTATCTCTACTGGCGGCACCGCCGCCGGGCGCCCAAGCCGGCCGGGAAGTTCGAGGAGCTTCCCCCGGTCACCGTGCAGCTCCCGATGTTCAACGAGATGTACGTCGCGGAGCGGCTCCTCGAGAGCGTCGCGGGCCTCGACTACCCGAAGGATAGGCTCGAGATCCAGGTCCTGGACGACTCGACCGACGAGACCCGGCGCATTGCGGCCGAGAAGGTCGAGGAGCTCACCGAGCGCGGCTTCGACGCGGTGTACCTCCACCGCGAGGATCGCACCGGCTTCAAGGCGGGCGCTCTCGCCGAAGGGCTGAAGGTGGCGAAGTCGGAGTTCGTCCTCGTGTTCGACGCCGACTTCGTGCCGACCCCGAACATCATCCAGGACCTGATTCACTACTTCACCGACGACAAGGTCGGCATGGTCCAGGCGCGCTGGGGCCACCTCAACCGCGACTACTCGCTGCTGACCCGCGTTCAGTCGATGATGCTCGATGGCCACTTCGTGATCGAGCACATCGCGCGGAACCGCTCCGGCCGCTTCTTCAACTTCAACGGCACGGCCGGGATGTGGCGCAAGGCGACGATCGAGGACGCGGGCGGCTGGGAGCACGACCCGCTCACCGAGGACATGGACCTGAGCTTCCGGGCCCAGCTCTAGGGCTGGGCGTTCATCTACGTGCCCGACGCCCTCGCCCCGGCCGAGATCCCCTGCGAGATGAACAGCTTCAAGACCCAGCAGTTCCGCTGGGCCAAGGGCTCGGCGCAGACTGCGCGCAAGCTCCTGCCGATGGTGCTCCGCGCCGACATCCCCCTGAAGGTGAAGATCGAGGCGCTCTTCCACCTCACGAACAACTTCGCGTACGTGTTCCTCATCCTGCTGGCGGTCCTCCAGCTCCCGAACATGCTGCTCCGGGAGTCGATGAGCATGCCGGAGCTGCTGCTTCTGGACGTCCCGCTCTTCGCCGCGACGAGCGGGTCGATCGTGCTCTTCTACCTGACCACCCACCGCGCGCTCTACCGGAACCTGTGGGAGGCGGCGAGCCGCCTGCCGCTGACGATGGCGCTCGGCATCGGCCTGAGCCTCAACAACGCCCGGGGCGTGATGGAGGGCCTCGCCGGCCGCCCCTCCGAGTTCGTCCGCACCCCGAAGCACGGGGTGGTGGGCACCGGGGAGAGCTGGGCCCGCAAGAAGTACCGCTCGAGCAAGACGCTCTTCAGCGTCCTCGAGTTCGTGATCGGGGTCTACTTCGTGCTCACGATCCTGCTCGCGATGCTGATCGGGGCCTGGGCGAGCATCCCGTTCCTCCTGCTCTTCATGGTGGGCTTCCTCTACGTGGGCAGCCTGAGCCTGTACCAGGCGCGCTAGCGCTAGCCCCGGCCCTCCTCGCCGGACGTCCCGAGGGTCCCCCGCGCCGCCGGGCAACCCTCGCGGGGCCCTGCCCTCGTGGCGCTGGCGACTCGGACTGGGACTAGGACAGCGGCACGCCCTGCGCGCGGAGCTCCGCCTCGGCCGCCTCCGCCCAGCCCCGGTTCGCCTTCGGGCTCGCGGGGCTCGGGTGGAGGATGCGGCCGATGCGCGGCGCGCCTTCGCGGCCCCCCAGCACGCGCGTCAGGCAGCCCTCGGCGAAGCCGCCGATACCGATCACCATCGTCGGATCGAGCGCCTCGAGCGCGGCGGCGAGCGCCCGATCGCAGGCCTCGAGCAGCGGCGCCCGCTCCGCCACCGGGAGCTTGTCCGGGGTCCGGTTACGTCCGCTCTGTTCCATGAACACGAGCGGGCAGTAGTTCTGCACGAAGAAGCGGGCGAAGAAGCGCTCCGGGGTGCCGAAGCGGTCCCGTGCCCAGCCCCAGAGCCGGGCGCCGCTGACCTCGGCGCGGGGCGAGGCGAATCCGAGGACCGGTCGCTTGGGATGCTCGACCGGCGGGCGGCCGACCTCGCCGTCGATCCCGAGCCAACCGGTCACGAGCCCGGGGTCGCCGAAAGGCACGCCGGTCTGGGCCATGCCCCAGGGCCCCGGGTTCATCCCCATCAGGACGACCTCCTTGGGCCCGCCGCCGAACCGGCGCAGGTAGGCCTCGTGCGGCGCCCACGCGTAGCCGAGCGGGTTGTAGACCGTGGTCACGGGCCCGCCGAAGCTCAGCCGGTCGACGTCGTCCCGGAGCTGCCGGGCGATCGCCGCGAGCCGCGCCGCTCGTCGCTCGCCCGGGCGATCGGTCATCCGAAGGGCTGCTTGCGGGGCGCCCAGCGGGCGCCGGACGGACGGTTGTTGACGTCGACCGCCGCCCGGGTCTCGTCGTGCCCGTCCGGGCCGACCTCATGGTCGACCAGCGTCCGCGCCACCTGCTCGGCGGGCGCCAGCCCGTCGTTCGCCAGGACCGCGACCCCGACGTTCCGGTCCGGCCGGAGCCAGAGCTCGGCCCGGAAGCCGCCCGCCCCGCCACCGTGGAAGCGCATCCGCCCGGCGCGGAACACCCCGAGGCCGAAGGGCGCGTCCTCGGGGCCGTCCTCGCCGAAGAGCCGCTCGACGCTCTCGGGCCGCAGGACCCGGGTGCCGTCCAGCTCGCCGCGCCCGAGGAGCGCATGGCCGACGCGGCGCAGGTCCTCGACCGGCCCGACCAGGCCGCCGTACGCCTCTCCCTCCATCGCGAAGGGGCCGAGGCCGAGGTACGGCCCGCGCCGGTAGCGGACCAGCAGCCGGACGTCCCGGAACACCATCGCCATCGCCAGGGCCCGGAGCGTCGCCCAGCGCTCGTGGCCGCGGGCCGCCCCGGTCGGCTCGAAGCTCGTCGAGCGCATGCCGAGCGGCTCGAGGAACGTCTCGTGCACGTAGGCCGCGAAGGGGCGCCTCGCCACGCGCGCGACCAGCTCGCCGAGGATCAGGTAGTTGAGGTTGCTGTACTTCGCCGAGGTCCCCGGCTCGAAGCGCAGCCGGCGATGGCGCAGGAACACGTCGTGGGTGAGCTGCGCGGGGGTCCTTCGCGGTCGACCATCGGGGTAGACCCAGCCGGCCGGGAAGGGGTCGGCGAACCCCGAGTCGTGGCCCAGCAGGTGCCGGACGCGGACGGGCGGCGAGGTCGGCTCCGGCCGGATCGTCGGCAGGTGGGCGTGCACTGCGTCGTCGAGGTCGAGGCGGCCCTCTTCCGCGAGGCGCAGCACCGCCATCGCGGTCAGGATCTTCGTGACCGAGAACCAGCGGAAGCGAGTGCCGGGCTCGATCGGCACCCCCTGGGCCAGGTCGGCCTGGCCGTGGTGGATCGTGCGGCGCACGGCGCCGGAGTCGAAGACGGAGGCAGCCCACCCCGGGGCACCCCCCGCGAGCAGGCGGTCGAGGTCGGACGCGGACACGGGCCGGAGCGTACCCCGGACGTCACCGTCCGCCACCGACGACCGGCCGAGCGCAGTGCGCGCCCGCCGCTCGGCGAGGCGGGTCGGTACCGGAGCCGAGGTTTCGGTACCTGTAACGCTTGCTGTTCGCCGCGGAATCGCGCAGTCTGTTTCGGCTCCGTCACCATCCGGAGGGCCCCGTGCGCCGACCGCTTGCCTTCGCCTTCCTCCTGCTGCTCGCGCCGTCGCTCGCCGCGTGCGGCCGCAGCATCACCCGCCCGGGCGACGCGGGCCCCGACGGCTCGATCGTCGACGACGACCAGGGCACGCCGCGCGACCTGGGCCCGCCGTCCCAGGAGGACCTGGGTGTCCCACGGCCCGACATTGGTCCCGCGCCCGACGGGGGAGAGCCCGACATGACGGTCTGCGGCGCGGTCGGGCAGCCCTGCTGCCCGGGCGACGTCTGCGCGGAGGGGCTCTGCGAGGCCGGGACGTGCGTGGCGTGCGGGATGGCCGGGGAGCCTTGCTGCGCGGGCGACGCGTGCCTCGAGGGGATCTGCGACAGCGGCACGTGCGCCCCCTGCGGCGGAGCGGGCGAGGCCTGCTGCCCCGGGGACGTGTGCGTCGACGGCTTCTGCGACACGGATGCGGGTACCTGCATCGCCTGCGGCGGCGACGGCGAAGCCTGCTGCCCGCCCGACGATGACTGCGCGGACGGCTTCTGCGACGACGGCACCTGCGCCGCCTGCGGCGGCCCGGGCGAGGCGTGCTGCCCGGACGGTGGCTGCGATGCCGGCCAGTCCTGCGACGGCGCCACCGACACCTGCACGCCGTGCGGCGGAGCGGGCGAGCCGTGCTGCGACCGGGGGGCCTGCGACGGGGGCGGCTGCTGCTTCGACGACCGGTGCGTGGGCTCCGGCTCGACCTGCCCGTCGGCGGGAGTGTGCATGGACGGCAGCTGCGGCGGCTGCGGCGCGGCCGCCGAAGCGTGCTGCCCGGGGGACCGGTGCACGGCCGAGTCCACCCTCTGCGTCGGCAGCCTGTGCACCGCGTGTGGGGGACCGGGGCAGCCCTGCTGTTCGGACGACAGCTGCGACGCCGGCAACGTCTGCGGCGCCGGCGACTTCTGCACGCCGTGCGGCGGGCCGGGTCAGGCGTGCTGCGACGGGGACGTCTGCACCGGGACCGGATGCTGCGACGTGGTCAACGACATCTGCGTCGCCGACGGCGCCGCCTGCACGGTCGGGACGTGCGCGGCCGGGACCTGCGTCGCGTGCGGCGTGCCGGAGGAGCCCTGCTGCGCGGGGAGCGTGTGCGAAGGCGATGGCTGCTGCGACGGCGGCGACTGCCTCGCGCCGGGCGAGGAGGCGACGTCGATGAGCGGCATGGTCTGCGAGGCGGGGGCGCTCACCGCCTGCGGCGCGCCGGGGGAGCCCTGCTGCGCGGGCGGGGCCTGCGACGGCGCGGACAACTGCTGCGTCGTCGGCACCTGCGTCGGCGCCGGCTCCGCTTGCACCGGCACCGCCCTGACCTGCACCGGGGGCAGCTGCGTGACGGCCGGAGGCACCGCGTGCGGCGACGACGGCGAAGCGTGCTGCTTCAGCGGCGGCAGCGCCTTCTGCACCAGGCCGGGGCTCGCGTGCACGCCCGGCGCGGGCGGAGCGACGTGCGAGGCGTGCGGCGGCGCGGGCGAGGCGTGCTGCCCGGGTCAGGCCTGCGACGATGGCGGCTGCTGCGTCGGCAACGCGTGCATCGCGGACGGGGGCAGCTGCGGCGGCCCCAACGGGACCTGCTCGGCGGGGAGCTGCCAGGGCGGGGCCTGCGGTCGCGTCGGCCAGCCGTGCTGCCTGGCCGGCATCGGCTGCTCCGCGCCCTACGCGATCTGCACGGCCGGGTTCGTCTGTCGGACCTGTGGCCTCGCCGGCGACGTGTGCTGCGCGCCGGGCGACCAGTGCGCGGGGAGCCTGATCTGCGACCAGGGCTTCTTCACGCCGGACGAGTGCATCCGCCCGTAACCCGCGACCGCTCTTGACCTGACGGTCCGTGGACTCACCGTTGGATCGGAGGAGCGCAACGGGCGCTCCGCGCGGACGATGATGCACCTGATGGCCCTTCCCCTGGTCCTTGCCCTCACGGGCGTGAGCCTCGTGGCCCAAGCGATCGCCCTGGGCTGGCGCAGCCGACACCTCTGGGGGACCGTGTCGGGCCCCGTACAGCGCATCGGCGACGGCGCCTTTCGCGAGGTCCAGCTCCGCGAGCGACGCCCCCGCCGCATGCCGAGGCTGGTGTGGGTCGCCGGCGTGAGCAGCGCGCTGGGCTCGGCGTTGACGGGCCTGGCCTTCGCGCCGCTCGGCCTCCTCGGGGCCCTGCTCTCGGTCCGCGGCACGGCGAGCTCGGCCGCCTTCGCCGGCTACCTCCTCGTGCTCGCCCTGGGCGGCTTCGCCCTCTCCGTCGGGCTGCACTGGGCCTCCCGGCTCGTGCTCGGGAGCATCCGCGGCGCCCGACCGTCGGTCGAGCGCGTCGCTTGGTGGAGCGCCGCCCACCATGCCGCGGCGCCCCTGCTCCTGGTCCTCGCCCCGAGCGGCCCGCCGCCCGGCCTCGTGGTGATCGTCGCCGCCCTCTCCGTGACCGGCATCCTCCAGGCCGCGCTCCTCGCCAGCGCGGCCCACCGCATCGAGCACATCCACCGGGCCATGACGCCGGAGGAGCGCGAGCTCCTGCCCTTGCACGCGACCTGACCGTCGGGTCCCGAGGGCCGGCCGGTCCCGGCTGTTGCCGGTCGGGGAGGTGGGTCCTCTCGCGGCCCGCCCCCGTCATCGCTCCTTCCACGCCGTAGGCCACCGCTCCACGATCGCTGGCGCACATCGCTGAGGAGCGGAGGCGCTCGCGGGTAACCCCCGAGACCCTGGGTGGACGCGGCCTCCAGCGACCCGGTCCGCGCCGCGGTCTCCCTCAGCTCCCCGGACCCGGCCCGACACTGCCCGGTTGCACATCCACCACGTGCCACTCATCGGACTCCCGGACGAGCACGATGACCCCACCCCCGGTGGTCCTCACCCGCGCCTGCGTGCCCTGCACCTCGACCTCCAGATCGTCCGGGTCGGCCGTGGCCTCGACGATGCGGCGCACTTCCTCCTCCCACTCGGCTCGCGTCTGCCGGGACAGCACCCGCTCCAGGCCCTCGAGATCGCGACGCATCAGCGCCCGGCGCAGCGCCGCGACCGCGTCCCGCGGTGTGGCGAGGCCCGCCGCGTCGAGCACGCCGCCGTCGACCCGCCAGCCCCCGTCCTCGAGCACCAGGCGCACCTCCTCCCCGCTCCCGAGGCGCAGCCGGGCGCTCGTCCGGACACGGTCCGTGCCCACCGCCTCGGCCAGGGTTCCGCCGAGCTCGCGGAGCTCCGCGGCGTTGCGCTCCATCAGCGCGGCGTGCTGCTCCCGCTGCCGACCCCGCCGCGCCGCGTCGTCCAGGTGCTGCCACGCGGCCTCGGCGTCGCCCGTGCTCAGCGCGTCGGCGTACGCCTCGAGCGTCGCGGCCGGCCCCTGCGCCCGAGCTCCCGCACAGGCCGCGACCAAGACGACGAGCGACGGGGAGGCCAAGGCGCGGAGCACGCGGCATGGTATCCCTCGGCCGTCCATGTGCCAGGCCGTTCACGGCCACCCTCGGCACCGTCAACGGCCGTTCACAGCCTCAGCCCTCGACCTCCGAGTCGTACGCGATCCCCGAATCGAGCCACGTTGGCACGGATTCTGGTTGAAGACCGACCGAGGCCGGCCCGAGCGCCGGCGCGAGGCCCGCGGCGAGCGGGAAGAGGTGCACACGTGATGGAGCGACGCTTGTCGATACGGTCCCTGGCCGTCGCGACCGTGCTGGCCGCGATGGCCGGCGGCTGTACCAGCGAGAGCTACTACTGCGACGACACCGGCTGCTACCGGTGCGATGGGTTCGGCTGCCGCCTGGTCGACCCGCCCCAGCGGGCGACCTGCCGCGGGGACTTCGAGTGCCCGGACGGGTCGATCTGCACGGATCAGGGGTGCATCGAGCTGTGCGTCACCGACGACGACTGCCCCGAGGGCACGCGCTGCGACGACGACGGCCTGTGCACGAACCCCCTCGACCCCGAGCCGGAGCCGACGCCGGGCGACTGCGAGAGCAACGCCGACTGCGCTGACGACCTGATCTGCCTCGACGGCCGCTGCGACGTGGACCCCGGCCCGCCGGCCTGCGAGGACGCCGAGGACTGCGACGACGGCCAGGCCTGCGTCGCCGGCGAGTGCCGCGACGACGACGACGCGTGCCGCTTCAACAGCGAGTGCGGCCCCGGGCGGATCTGCGTGGACCAGCGCTGCACCGTGGAGTGCTCGGCCGGAGACCCGTGCCCGAGCGGCCAGGTCTGCGAGGGGGGCTTCTGCCGCGAGGAGCTGCCTCCGGCGGGCGAGTGCACGACGAACGACGACTGCGGCGAGGGCCGGCTCTGCCTCGACAGCCGGTGCTTCGACGAGTGCAGCGCGGACGGCGACTGCGCGGCGACCGACTACTGCTTCTTCGGCCGCTGCCGACCCGACGACCGCCCCGACCCCTTCTGCCGGAGCGACGTGGACTGCAGCGAGGGCGCGGTCTGCCGCAACGGCGCCTGCCGTTCGCCGTGCGTCGAGGACCGGGAGTGCCGCATGTTCGACGACTCGTTGACCTTCTGCCTCGACATGCTGTGCGCCACGACCAACGAGGCCACGAGCGACTGCGAGAGCCCGGCCGACTGCTTCAGCGGCCAGAGCTGCGTCGACGGGATCTGCTCGGACGGCTGAGGAGCTCGCTCCCCGCCCGAGGCGCCGACGGGTCGAGCTCGGCTCCCGCCCCGCCGGCGCCTCGCGCTTTGCGTCCCCGGCTCGCAGGCCGCGCTGGAGATCGGGTATAGCTGCCCGACCCCTGGCACCTCGGCGAGGACATGAGCCCAGCCACGACCCCTTCGCGCCGCGAGCTGTTCGGCCACCCGATCGGCCTCTACACGCTCTTCTTCTGCGAGTTCTGGGAGCGCTTCAGCTACTACGGGATGCGCGCGCTGCTGGTCCTCTTCATGGCAGCGGCCATCGAGGAGGAGGGCCTCGGGTTCACCGACGCCGACGCCGGCGCGGTCTACGGGATCTACACGGGTTGCGTGTACCTCGCGGCGTTGCCCGGCGGCTGGATGGCGGACCGCCTGCTCGGGGCCCAGCGGGCGGTCTGGTACGGCGGGATCGTCATCGCCTTCGGCCACTTCGTGCTCGCGGTCCCGTCGGTGTACGCGTTCTTCCTGGGGCTCCTGTTCGTCGTCCTGGGGACCGGGCTCTTGAAGCCGAACGTCAGCGCGGTCGTCGGCGAGCTGTACGCGGCGGACGACCCTCGCCGGGACAGCGGGTTCACGATCTTCTACCTCGGCATCAACCTGGGCGCGATCCTCGGCCCGCTCGTCTGCGGCTGGCTCGCGGACGACGAGATCGGGTTCGGCTGGCACGCTGGCTTCGCCGCGGCGGGGGTCGGCATGGTGCTCGGTCTGGTCCAGTACCGCGTCATGCGGCCGCTGCTGGGCGGGGCGGGCCAGCACCCGAGCGCCGACACCGCCACGGAGGTCGGGCGCCGCGAGGCCCGGCAGAGCTGGACGCTCGTCGGGATCGTCGTGGCCGTCCTCGCGCTCTTCGTCCTCCTGCTGATGGCCCAGGTGGTGCGGCTCGACGCCCCGTTCGTGGCGCAGCTCCTCACCGGGATCATCATCGGGGTGGCGGCCCTCTACTTCGGCTGGCTGCTCGCCTTCGGCCGGCTGACGGACGTGGAACGCGACCGCGTGATCGTGATCATCGTGCTGTTCCTCGGCGCGGCGGTCTTCTGGGCCGGCTTCGAGCAGGCGGGCTCCTCCTTCAACCTCTTCGCCGAGCGCTACACGCTGAAGGAGCTCGCCGGCATCGACATCCCGGCGGCGTTCTTCCAGAGCCTCAACCCGTTCTTCATCGTGACCCTGGCGCCGCTGTTCGCGATGCTGTGGGTGGCCCTCGCGAAGCGGAAGCTCGAGCCGGCGACGCCGACCAAGTTCGCGATGGGGCTGATCGGCGTGGGCCTCGGCTTCGTGGTGATGATGGGGGCGGCGACCTACGTGGCGCAGGCCCCCGACGGCGCCGACGCCAGGGTGTTGCCCACGTGGCTGACGATCACCTACCTCGTCCACACCCTGGCCGAGCTCACCCTCAGCCCGGTAGGCCTGAGCGCGACCACGAAGCTCGCCCCGAGGCGCTTCGTCGGGCAGATGATGGGCATCTGGTTCCTGGGCGCCGCCCTCGGCAGCGTGGTCGCTGGGCTGATCGCGGGGGAGCTCAGCGGGGCGGACCGTGGCGCGATGCCCGGGCTCTACCTCCGGGTGGCGGTGGTGACGTGCGGCGCCGGCCTCCTGCTGCTCGCGCTGTCCAAGCGCGTCCAGCGCCTGATGCCAGGCCTGCACAGAGGGGTCGAGAGCCCGACGGCGGCGGGACCGCCTCGTCCACGGACGCGCGCGTCCCTGCCGACCCCTCTTGCCGGCCCCCGCCGTCCGGGTCTACGCCCCCACGGTGACCCTCGACCCCGCCGCCCTGCGCCCCGCCTACGCGCGCTTCCTCCGGCCCGGCCGCATCCTGATGACCGGCCACAGCCACCAGGCCTGGCCGGACGTCACCCGGGCCGCGATGGTCGAGGCCTTCGACGACGCCGCCGAGCTGGTCGACGACAAGTGGGGCCGCGCGGAGGCCGCCGCCGACGCGGTCCGCGCCGCGGTCGCGGACCGGATCGGCGCGCGCCGCCAGGAGATCGCCCTCGGGTCGAACACCCACGATCTGCTCCTGCGGTTCCTCAGCGCGCTCGACCTCCGGCGGCGCCCCCACCTCGTGACGACGAGCGGGGAGTTCCACACGATCTACCGACAGCTCCGCCGGCTGGAGGAGGAGGGGCTCGAGGTCACGTGGGTGCCGGTCGCGCCGCGCGCGACCCTCGCCGAGCGGCTCGCGGGCGCCGTCCGCCGGGACACCGGCGCGCTGCTCGCCTCCACGGTGCTGTTCGAGGACGCCGCCGTCGTGCCACACCTCGAGGTCGCGGTCGCCGCCGCCCAGCGGGTCGGGGCGGAGGTGCTCCTCGACACCTACCATCACTTCCAGGCGCTGCCCCTCACCTGGTCGAGCTACGGACGGGACCCGCTGTGGCTCGTGGGCGGCGGCTACAAGTACGCGCAGTGGGGCGAGGGCTGCTGCTTCCTGCGCGTGCCGACCGGCACCGACCGGCGCCCGGTGATCACGGGCTGGTTCGCGGACTTCGCCAACCTCGCCGAGCCCCGCGGCGGCCCCCTGGGCTACGGCGCCACCGAGGCGGACCGGTTCACCGGCAGCACCTACGACCCCGTGAGTCACTACCGCGCCCGCGCCGTCGACCGCTTCTTCCGCGAGCAGGGGATGACCCCGGAGGCGCTGCGGGCCCTCAGCCTCCGGCAGACCGCGCGCATCCTCGACGGGCTCGACGGCCTGGAGGTGGTCACGCCCCGCGCCCCCGAGGCCCGCGGCGGCTTCGTCGCCGTGCGGGTCGACGGCGCGACGGAGATGGTCCAGGCGTTGAGGGAGCGCGGGATCTTCACCGACGCGCGCGGCGACCTGCTCCGCCTCGGCCCGGCCCCCTACGTCACCGACGACGAGATCGACGCGGCGACGACGGCCGTCCGCGAGCTCGCCGCCTCCGGCTGACCGGGGGCCTCGCGCCTCGACGGCAGCTTCCCTTCGCGGCTAGCCTCCGCCCCGGGGGGGTGCTCGCCCGGCGGCCGCCGGGGCTCGGAGAATCCCATGCGCGAAGCGTGCTCGAAGGTGTGGTGGCTGTTCCTGGTGCGCGGGATCATGGCGATCGGGTTCGGCGTCCTCGCGTTCGCCTATCCGGGCCTCACCGCGCTGATCCTGGTCCTCCTGTTCGGGGCCTACACGCTCGTGGACGGTGTCACGTCCGCGATCCAGTCGTTCCAGATCCGCGGGATGACCGATGCCTGGTGGCTGCTCCTGCTCGGTGGCGTCCTCGGGGTGGTGGTCGCCGTCCTCGCCTTCACCAACCCGACCGCGGTCGCGCTGTTCCTGGTGCTGTACATCGCCGTGTGGAGCATCGCGACCGGCATCCTCCAGATCATCTTCGCCCTGCGCTACCGCGAGGAGATCGAGGGCGAGGGCTGGCTCGTGATCGGCGGGATCCTCTCGATGGTGGTGGGCTTCCTCTTCCTCGCCTCTCCCCAGGCCGGGGCCCTCACGCTGGTCTGGCTGATCGCGGGCTACGCGGTCGTCCTGGGCGCGTTCCTGATCGGCATGGCCTTCCGGCTGCGAGCCGTCGGTCGAGGTGCGGCGAGCCCGTCCGCGGCCTAGGACAAGGAGAGCGGTCACCTTTTTTCGCGCCGCGGGAAACACCCGAGGGCCCGCGCGCATAACCCGCTCCGACACGCTTGCTTCGGAGTCAAGATGACCGTTCGACGACCGGGCCGGAGCGCTCGGCTGGCCGTGATCGTGTGCCTCGCCGCCCCGAGCGGCGCCTGCGAGGCGAGCTTCCAGGACTTCCAGGGCCTGCCGCCCCTCGACGCCGACGAGGGGCCCGCGGTGGAGGTCGACGCCGGCTCGGTGCCCGACCTCGGGATCCTGGGAGACGCCGCCGCGGCGCTGCCGGACTCGGGTAGCGGCGCGCGGGACGACGCCGGCGGCGACGGCGGCTTGATCGCGACCGGCCGCTGGGAGGGCCGGACGGGCTACCGGGCCAGCGGGAGCGTGAGCCTGATCCGGACCGCCGCGGGAGACCTCGAGCTCGTCTTCGGCGACGACTTCGACAGCCAGGCGGTGCCGGGGCCGATCGTGGTCCTCAGCCGCCGCGAGCGCCTCGGCCGCGGGGCGCCCGACGAGGCCGAGGGCGACGTGAGCCTCGGCGTGCTGCAGGCCGTCGACGGAGGGCAGACCTACCCGGTCCCGCCCGGCCACGGCGACGCCCGCTACGCCTGGGTGTACTGCTTTCCCTTCCAGGTCGAGGTGGCCCGGGCCCGGCTCGAGGAGGCGCCGTGACCCGCGCGCTGGCCGCCGCGCTCGTCCTGGCCCTCGGCCTCGCCGCGTGGCCGGCCCGGGGCGAAGCCCAGGCCTGGATCCGCGACCCCGGCGACACCTACGTCCAGCTCACCTACCGCTTCCTGAGGGCCGACCACTTCTTCGGCGCCGACGGGAACCGGACGCCGAGCGCCCTGTTCCGCCAGAACGCCCTCGGGTTCTACGGAGAGGTCGGCCTCGTCGACCGCTGGCTCGAGCTGGTCCTGACCGGCGACCTCGTTCGCCGCAACGAGCTGCCCGGCCAGGGCGCGGTGACCGGTCTCGGCGACTGGGTCGTCGGGGCGTACACGGGACTGGTCGAGGACCCCTTCCGGCTGTCCTTCGGCGTCGAGGTCGGCGTGCCGCTCGGCGACTCCCAGCCGAGCGCGGGGCCGAACGCGAACCCGTTCGCGGAGCTCGTGGCCCGGTCGCTCCCCACCGGCGACGGCGAGACCGACGTCACCTTCAAGCTCGCGTTGGGCCAGTCGGTGCAACCGCAGGGCTCGTCCCTCGATCTGTTCGGGCAGGCGGTGGCTGGCTACGCGGTGCGCACCAACGGCTTCACGGACCAGGTGGTGTTCCGGGTGGAGGGGGGCCTCCGCATCACGGAGCCGGGCTGGGACCGGTTCCAGCTCATCGCCCACGTCGACGGGCGCATCCTCCTCGGCGACGCCGCGGTGAACGCGGGCGTGGCCGGCGTCGGCGACGGCGTCTCCTACGTGAGCCTCAGCCCCGAGCTGGTGGCGCGGATCGTCGACGGCCTCGCCGGCTCCTTCGCCTTCTCCGCGCCCGTCTACGGGACGAACCTCCCGGCCGGGTGGGAGGTCCGGGCCGGCCTGAGCTACGCGCTCGACGCCAGCGAGCTCTAGCGAGCCGTAGGGCTTGGCCGAGCCAGGTGACGAGCTGAGCTAGGCCCCGAGCGGGTGAACGGGGTTCCGCGCCTCGCGCACCTGAGCCACGCCGATGCGCTCGAGGTGGGCCAGCACCTGCAGCACCGACGCCTCGTCCCAGGCGTCCCCCACGATCTGGAGGCCGACCGGCAGCCCGTCGTCCCCCTGGCCGACCGGGGCGGTGCCGGCTGGCAGCCCGGTCAGGTTGCCGAGCATCGCGAACCGGCAGGCGGCGTGAAGGGCGCCGGTGTCGCTGATGCCGCTGCGATGCTCGGCGTCCTTGATGGCGGGCGCGACGTCGACCGTGGTCGGGAGCGCGAGCACGTCCACCTCCCGCAGGGCCTCGGCGACCTGGCGGCGGAGCGCCGCGCGCAGGCACTGGACGTCCACGTAGGACTCGCCGCGCTGCTCCTCGAGCGCCCGGACCAGGAGCTGGAGGTCCGCCCCGAGGAGCTCCCAGTGGTCGCGCCGGGCATGCAGCAGGGACGCCATCGCCTCGAAGCCGATGGTCAGGTACCCCATCGCGGGTGCGTGGGGTGCGAGCTCCACCTCGACCGGCACGAGCTCGGCCCCCTCGTCGGCCAGCGCCCGAAGGGCGTCCCGGCCGGAGCGCGCGACCGCGTACTCCGCGGCGTCGAGCTCGCCCTCGAGGACCCCGATCCGGAGGCCGGCGACGCCCCGTCCGAGGGCGTCGACCAGCTCCCCCGCCCCGAGCGCCGGCTGCGCGTGCGTGAGCTCGTCGGCCGGGTCGACGCCCGAGCAGGCCTCGAGGAAGACGGCGAGGTCCCGGGCGCTCGCCCCGAGGGGGCCGAGGTGGGACATGGAGCCGTCGAAGCCGTCGCCGGTGCGGGAGACGCGACCGAAGGTCGGCTTGAGCCCGAACACGCCGTTGAAGGCGGCCGGGACCCGGATCGAGCCGCCCGCGTCCGAGCCCATCCCCACCGGCGCGAGGCCGCAGGACACCGCCACCGCTGTCCCGGTCGAGCTCCCGCCCGCGAGACGGCCCTTGTGGTGGACGTTGCGGGGCATGTCGCGGTGCGGGTTGACGCCGAGGGGCGACAGGCCGAACTCGGTCATCGGGGTGTGGCCGATCAGGATCGCGCCCGCCGCCCTCAGCCGGGCCACGCTGACGGCATCGGCGGAGGCCTCGGACGGCGGGATGAAGGCCGTGCCGAGGCGGTAGCCGAGGCCGTCGAGATCGAGCTCCTCCTTGATGGGCACGACCACGCCGTCGAGGGGGCCGAGGGGAGCGTGCCGCGCCCAGCGGTCCCGGCTCGCCTCCGCGTCCCGCCGCGCGGCGCGCTCCACGAGCGCGCAGAAGCAGGCCATCGTCGGGGTCGCGGTCGCCAGGCGCCGCTGCTCGGCGAGCACGCGATCGAGCACCTCGACGGGATCGGTGTGGCCCTCGCGGTAGGCCGCGGTCCACGAGGCCGCCGACGCCAGGGCGGTCGGCGGCGCCGGCTCGCCGAGGGTCGAGGAGCGGCGCGTGGAGCCGCTCCGCGCGCGCGTCGGCCGGGCATGGAGCGGCTGGGCGTCCCGGAGCGCCGCCGGAAGGGCGAGGGCCTCGTCGATCCCGAGATCCCGCCGCAGCATGGCGGCCAGCGCGCGCCGGACCGGGTCGGCGCTGGCGGCAGCCACCGCCGAGCGGAGCACCGGCCCCGACAGGCGGGGCGAGGGGGGGAGCGAGAACATGGCCGCGCCGCGAAGCTTGGGGCGCCGCCCCGCGGGCGGTCAAACCGCGCCGCAGCCGTCGAGTTGACGCTCCGGATCCCGCGTTGTCATGGTTGAGGCTCGTCGGAGCGAGGAGAGCGCCACGCGATGAGCGGACACAACAAATGGTCCACCATCAAGCATCGAAAAGGGGCCCAGGACGCCAAGAAGGCGAAGGTCTTCACGAAGATCATCAAGGAGATCACCGTCGCCGCGCGGCTCGGGGGTGGTGACCCGGGGGCGAACCCCCGCCTTCGGCGAGCGATGGACGAGGCGCGAGCGGCGAACATGCCCGCCGACAACATGAACCGCGCCATCAAGAAGGGGACCGGTGAGCTCGAGGGCGTCACCTACGAGGAGCTGGTGTACGAGGGGGTCGGCCCGAACGGCACCCTCGTGATGGTCGAGGTGATGACCGACAACCGGAACCGCACGGCGGCGGAGGTCCGCAAGATCTTCGATCGCCACAGCGGCCAGCTGTCGACGGGCGGGAGCGCGGGCTGGGCCTTCGACCAGAAAGGGATCCTCCGGCTCCCGGCGAAGGCCGCCACCGAGGAGAAGCTCTTCGAGGTGGCCGTGGGCGCGGGCGCCGAGGACCTCGCCAAGGAAGACGACCAGTGGGTGATCACCACGCCCCGGGAGGAGCTCGACGCGGTGCGGGACGCGCTGGACACCGCGGGCGTGGCCGTGAGCGAGGCGGGCCTCGAGCAGGTCGCCAAGACGCCCAAGGTGTTCGGCGGCGAGGAGGGCGAGACCATGCTGCAGCTCCTCGAGACCCTCGACGACCACGACGACGTGCAGAACGTGTTCAGCGAGTTCGAGCCCACCGACGAGCTGGTCGCCCAGCTCGAGGCCGGCTGAGCCGCGGGCCGGCCCATGCGTGTTCTCGGCGTCGACCCCGGGACCCGCCGGACCGGCTGGGGGGTCGCCGAGCACGCGCGCCGCGGCCTGAGCGGCGTGGCGGCGGGCGTGATCCGCCTCCGGGAGGGCGCGCCCCTCGCGGACCGCCTCGAGGTGGTCTACGACCGCCTCGACGCGCTGATCGCGGCGCACCGGCCGGACGCGGTCGCGGTCGAGGACGTCTTCTACGCCAAGCACGCGAGCGCGGCGATCAAGCTCGGGCACGTGCGCGGGGTCGTGCTCCTGCTGGTCGCGAAGCGGGAGCTACCCCTCGCGGAGTACCCTCCGGCTCTGATCAAGAAGACCGTCGCGGGGCGGGGGGCGGCCGACAAGGGCCAGGTGGCACGGCTGGTCGGGGCGATGCTCGGCCTCGACGAGGTCCTCGGCGAGGACGCGACCGACGCCCTGGCGGTGGCGATCACCCACCTGCAAGCGATGCGGGTGCGGGCGCGGCCTTGAGGGCCGGCGACAGCGCGCCCCCGGACCCGGAGCGGACGCTCCGCAGCGCCCGCCCGCTAGTCCGCCGCCGCGACGAAGCCCTGCCGGCGCAGCGCGCCGCGACCCGGCGCCGAGCGGACGTAGGCCACGAACCGCTCGGCCTCGGCCGGGTGCGGCGCGCTCGCGAGGGGCCCGATCTGGTAGCGCGCGCGGACGCCGAGGGCCTCGGGGATCGGCAGGACGCGGACCGCGTCGGACGAGGCCGCGTCGGTGCGGTACACGATCGCGGCGTCCGCCTCGCCGAGCTCGACCTTGGCGCGGACGAGCCGCGCGTTGCTCTCCTCCGAGACGACGCGGGCCCGGACCGCGGCCACGAAGGTGGGCCCGAGCGCCGCCTCGGCCCGCGCGAGCACCTCGCGGGCATAGATGCCCACCGGCACGGCCGCCGTGCCGAGGACGATCCGGTCGGCCCGGTCGAGCTGGTCGAAGCGGCGGAGCGGGGACGGGGGGTCGACCGGGACGATCACGACCAGCTCGTTCTCGGCGAACGGCAGCGCGGGGGCGACGCGGCCGGCCCGGACCAGGGCCGCCACGTGGCGCTCGCTGGCGGAGGCGAACACGTCCACCGACGCGCCCTCCTCGATCTGGAGGCGCAGCACCTGGCTGCCGGCGAAGGTGAGCTGCACGTCGACGTCCGGGTGAGCGCGCTCGTAGCCTCGCTCGATCGCCTGGAAGGCCTCGGTGAGGGACGACGCCGCGAAGACCGTGAGCGGGACGCGGCCCCCCGCGCCGGAGGAGGGGCCCGCGCAGCCAATGGTCAGGCCGAGGAGGGCCGCGCCGAGGCCGAGCCGGAGGCCGGGCCGACGCGTGGTGCTGAGCGCGCCCATCGAGGAGGAGGCCGCCGGCCGACCCTTCATTCCTCCGCGGCCGCCGACGCCGGCGCCTCGCGCGCGCCGCGCAGCTCCCGAACCATGCCCGCGACGCCCCGCCGGGCCGTCCACGCCAGGCTGAAGGCGCTCGGCACGACGAACAGCGTCAGCAGCGTCGAGAGGGCGAGGCCGCCGAGCACGATCGCGCCGACCCCTCGGTAGAGCTCGGACCCGCTCCCCGGCAGCACCACCATCGGCAACAGGCCCGCGAGGCTGGTCAGGGTGGTCATGAGGATCGGTCGAACGCGCTGCTCGGTCGCCTCCCGCACCGCGTCGAGCAGCGGCGCGCCCCGGCGCAAGCGCGCGAGGGCCCCGTCCACGACCAGGATCGCGTTGTTCACGACAACGCCGATCAGGATCAGGAACCCCAGCGCCGTCAGGAGATCGAGCGGCTGCGGGGTGAGGACGGCGTCGACGAGCCGAAGACCGAGCACCCCGCCCGCGGCGGCGAGGGGCACCGTGACCAGCACGACGACCGGCGCCAGGAAGTCCTCGAAGAGGGCGCTCATCAGCAGGTAGCTGATGATCAGCGCCAGCAGGAGCACGTTGGCGAACTGCCCCTTCGCCAGCTCCAGGTCCCCCGCCGCGCCGCTGTAGTCGACGTCGACGCCGGAGCCGAAGGCGCCCGCTCGCGTCATCGGGCCGATCACCTCGTTCTCCACGGTGAGCAGCGCCGCCTCGAGGGGGATGGCCTCCGGCGGCGCCACCTGGAGGGTGATCGCGCGGCGGCGCTCGATGCGCTGGATCACCGTCGGACCGAGCTCCTCGCGCAGGTCGGCCAGAACGCCGAGGGGCACGATCTCGCCGTTGCCGCCCAGCACGGGGGCCGACGCGATGTCGTCGGGCGTCTCGAAGCGGCGCCCGTCGGCGCGGCGCGCGTGGACCACCACGTCGAGCTGGGGCTCCCCCTCGGGACCGAGCTCGCCGATGATCGCCCCGTCCACCAGCGCGTCGAGGGTCAAGCCGAGATCGGCGGTCGACACGCCCAGCGGCGCGGCCTCCCCCCGCCGTGGGTGGGCGCGGAGCTCGAGCGCCCCCGCATCGAGGGAGGGGACCGGACGGATCTGAGCGCCCGGCAAGGCCTCCCGCAGCGCGCCGAACACCGCACCACCCGCGGTCGTCAGCTCCTCGAGGTCGGAGCCGCTCAGGTTCACCTCGATCGAGCGGCCGCCGCCGCGTCGACCGAACAGCGACGCCTGGGTGGTGAAGGAGAAGAAGCCGGGGATGCCGCCCTGCACGGTCCGGAGCCACGCGAGCATGTCCCGCACCCGATCCGGGTCGTCGGCGACGGCGCCGCTGAACACCCGCGTCGGTGACCCGACGAAGAAGCTCCTCCGGATCGCGGGCGCTCCGTCGACCTCCCGCCCGATGTGCTCGACCACCTGGGACTGCACGTGGCGCCCGACGCGGTCGAGCTCCGCGACCGCGGTCCCCGGCGGCGGCACGAGGATGCCGAACACCAGGTTCCGGTTGCCGGCCGGCAGGTACTCGAGGGGCGGCAGCAGGAGGAGCGCCAGCGTGACGCAGATCGCCACCGCGCCTCCGACGATGGCCGCGCTGCGGATCCAGGAGCGCCCGAGCCAGGCCACCGCTCCGCCGATGCGCGCGAGGCCGGCCCGCCCCAGACGAGCGAGCGGGCGGAAGCGCACGCGCGGCTCCTCGCTCGCCGGGCCCAGGACCCGGCCCGCGAGGCTCGGGATGACCCACAAGCTGACGAGGAGCGACGTGACCACGGCGAAGCTGATGGCGACCGCCACGTCCCGGAGCAGCTGACCCACCTCGCTCTCCCAGCCGATCACGGGCACGAACACCGCGGCCGTCGTGGCCGTCGAGGCGAGGAGGGCGCCCCACACCTCCCGGATGCCCTCGAACGCGGCCTCCGGCGGGTCGGCGATGCGGCGCCGCCAGGTGTCGATGCTCTCGAGGCTCACGATCGAGTTGTCGAGGACCATGCCGATCGCGAACGTGATCCCGGCCAGGGACACCACGTTCACGGACCGACCGAGCAGGGTCATGCCGAGGGCGGTGCCGAACACGCAGATCGGGATCGCCAGGCTGATGATCGCGCTCGCGCCGAAGCTCCGCAGGAACCCGAACAGCACGAGCACCGCGAGGCAGGCCCCCAGCAGCAGGTTGGTTCGTACCTGGTCGAGGGCGCCCGTGATGTAGCCGACCTGGTCGCTCAGCACCTCGAGCTCGAGGCCCTCCGGCTCGAAGAGCTCCTGGTCGAGGCGCTCCACCGCCGAGCGGATGTTCTCCGTGACCTCGAGGACGTTGGTGCCGGCCTCGCGCCGGAGCAGCAGCACCATCGACGGGCGGTCGTCGCTGAACGCCACGCCGGAGGCCTCGCGCAGGCCGATGCGGGCGCTCCCGACGTCCCGCAGCCGGATCGGGGTCCCGTCGGGCCCCACGGCCAGCACGATCTCCTCGAGGTGGGCGGGGTCCGGCTCGACGGCGAGGGTCCGGACGAGCAGGCGGCGGCGTCCGAGGGACACGTCGCCGCCCGAGACGTCCCGCAGCTCGGCCCGGATCCGGGCCGCCAGGTCGGGGACGGTCAGGCCCCGCGCGGCGAGCTCGGCAGGGTCGAAGTCGATCTCGTAGATCCGGTCCCGGCCGCCGATGTGGAAGATGTCACCGACGCCCCGCACGCGCAGGATCTGCGGGAGCACCTGCTCGTCGACCCAGGTGCGGTACGCCTCCACGGGCTCGCCGGTCGCCGACCGGATCGCGATCACCGCCAGGGGAGGGCCGGTGTCGTCGGCGGTCTCGACCGAGGGCTCGTCCGCCGCCTCCGGGTAGTCGCCCACCTGCGTGAGGCGGTTGGTCACGCGGACGAGGGCCTCCTGGATGTCCGTGCCGACCGCGAACTCGAGGGTCAACGAGGCGCTGTCCGGCGACGCGTTGCTGGTCATCCGGGTGAGGCCGGGGACGTCCTTGAGGGCGTCCTCCTGGGGCTCGAGGATCTCGGTCTCGACCTCCGTGGGCGAGGCCCCGGGCCACTGGGTGCGGACGCTGAGCGTCGGGATGCTGATGTCCGGCGTGAGCTGGATCGGGAGCTGGGCGACGCTCAAGCCCCCGAACAGAACGACCAGGCTCGTCGTCACGACGACCGTCACCGGCCGCTCGACCGCCACCCGGAGCAAGCCCGCTCCCGAGGGGCCGCCCCGCGGCGGCTCGGGCCGCTCCGGGCCGGGGCCGCCGGGGGCCTGCTCGTCGCTCATCGATCGACCTGCACGGGCTGCCCCGGACGGAGCCGCTCGTTGCCGCGCACGACGATCCGGGTTCCCGGCGCCAGGCCGTCCGCCTGCACCCGCACGAGGGACACGCCCCGCTCGAGGACGTCGACGACGACGGGCTGCGCCTGCTCGTCCGCCACCGTGAACACCCGCGTCTCCGCCACCCCGACGACCAGCGCGTCCCGCGGCACGAGCACCCCGTCGCCCCCGCGCTCGACGGTGACCTCGACCTCGGCGGTGGCGCCGGCGAGGAGGCCGGGCGCCTCCTCGGTGGCCAGGACCCGGAGCTGAGCGGTCCGGGTCGCGGGATCGAGGGCGCGGACGACCCCCTCCACCCGCCCCGGCACCTCGAGGCCGGCGCCGCGGATCGTCACCGAGGTCCCGACGTCGACGTCCGAGAGCAGGGTCGGCTCGACCCGGACGAGCACCTCGGTGTGGTCGTCGGCCACCAGCTCGAGCACGGGGTCGCCGGCGGATACCCAGTCCCCCGGGTCGACCTGGCGCGCCGCGATCACGCCGGGGAAGGGGGCGACGACGCGATGCCGGTCGAGGCTCTCGCGCGCCTCGTCGACGCGCGCGCGGAGGCTGGAGTCGAGGGCGTCCAGGGCCTCGGCGCTGCTCTCGGCACGCTCGATCTCGACCCCGGCCACCGTGCGGCTGCCCGCCCGGTGGAACCGCTCGACCTCCCGCTCGGCCTGCGCCCGCTGCGCGGTGGTCTGCCGGCGGCTCGCCACCGCGGCCTGGAGCGCGGCGCGCGCGAGGCCCGGGTCGAGGCGGAGCAGCAGGTCGCCGGCGGCGACCCGGTCTCCCTCCCGGACGTGGACCTCCACGACCTCACCCTCGGCGCCCGCCGCGAGCTCGGCCCGGGCGAGGGCCCGCACCTGCCCGAGGTAGGTTCGCGTGATGCGCAGGGTGCCCGTGGTGACCTCGCCGACCTCGACCACGGCGGGCGGCGGGCCCCCCCCTCGCCCACCCTCGTCACTGGCCTCCGCCGCCCCGGAGCACCCGGCGATCAGGGCGCTCAGCGCGGGGACAGAAGCAAGCAGGGCGAAGCGAGGTCGCACCCCGGCCCTCTAAAGCCGCCGGACAACCCGAGCAAGCAGGTCAGTGGTCGACGGCTCGCCGCGCCAGCGCCACCAGGCTCACGGGATCGATCGGCTTCACGATGAAGCCGTCCGCGCCGAGGTCCTTCAGGAGCTGCCAGTCCGGCGCCCCGCCCGTCGCGGTGACCACCAGGATCCGCATCTCCTGCGCCTCCGGGCTCGCCCGGAAGGCCGCGGTCAGCTCCACGCCGTTCAGGTCCGGCATGTCGAGGTCGCCCACGACCAGGGTCGGCGGCTCGCGGTCCACGGCCTCGAGGGCCCGGGTGCCGTCCGGCACCGACTCCACCTCGGCCTCGGGGAAGGCGTGGCGGAGCGTCTCCACGGCGAGGCTCCGGAACGCCGGGTCGTCGTCCGCCACGAGCACCCGCATCCGGGTCCGGAGGGACGTGGAGCGCTCCCGCGCCGAGAGCAGCGCCCGCCGCAGCGCATCCGCGCTCGCCGTGCGCTTGCGGGGGTCCTTGGCGAGGGCTTTGAGGATCACCCGGTCGAAGGCCGCGGGCAGATCGGCGCGCAGCTCGCTCGGGGTCGGCGGGTCTTCGTCGACGTGGGCCAGCATCATGTCGTGGGCGTCGAGGTGCTCGAACGGGAGGCGCCCCGTGAGCAGCTCGAAGGCCATCACGCCGAGGGAGTAGACGTCGGCCCGGGACTCGAGCTCCTGCGGCACCGGCGTGCCGAGCACGACCTCCGGCGACATGTAGGCGGGCGTGCCGCTGACCGTATCGTCGTCGTCCTCCTGGGTGAGGATCGGCGCGTCGAGCACCTTGGCGAGGCCGAGGTCCGTCACGCAGACCCGGAACGCGGGGCCGACCAGCACGTTGGTTGGCTTCAGGTCGCGATGGACCGCGCCCGCCGCGTGGATCGCCTGCACCCCCTGACAGACCTGGTCGAGGATGCCGATCACCTCGTCGACGCTCAGCTCGGGCGAGCCCTGCAGGTCCATCCACTCGTCGACGGTGCTCCCCTGCACGTACTCCATCGCGAAGTAGGGCGCGCCGAGGAACTCCCCGAAGGCGTAGATCTCGACGACGTTGACGTGCCGGACGCGGGCCATGGCGCGCGCCTCGTGGAGGAACCGCTCCCGGGCCGCCTCCGTGCGGACGAGCTCCGGCTGGATGAACTTGATCGCCACCTCCCGGGCCAGGCGCTCGTCCCGAGCGAGGTAGACCATCCCCATGGCGCCCTCACCGAGGCTGCGCAGGAGCCGGTAGGCACCATCCAGCCTCCGACCGGGGACGATCCCCGGCGGGATCGTGCTGTGCCGGCGCCGCCGGGCCAGGCGTCGAAGCGCGTCTCGCGCCGGTGCTCGAAGCTCGCGACCGTCGTCGTGTACGCGCGACATCAAGTCCCGACAAGGTGCGCTGGCTCACCGGGAGATGCAACGGGCCGTTCGCGTCCCGACCCCGACGAATGGGAGCACCTGGCCGCGCCGCGCGGCAGCTCGTCCGAGGAGCTGCCGTCCGTCTCAGACGAGCAGCGCGTCGGTGATCACCTCGACCAGCGCGGGCCCGTCGTGGTCGATCGCCCGGTGGAGGGCGTCTTCGAGCTCCGCCGTCTCCGTGACCCGGACGCCGAGGGCTCCGCAGCTCTCCGCGTAGGCCACGAAGCTCGGGTTGTGGAGGGACGTCTGCCACACATCCCACTGGCCGGACCGCTGCTCTTTGGAGATCTTGCCGAGCTCGTGGTTGTTGAGCAGCACGTGGGTGATGTCCATGCCGTACTTCACGGCCGTGGTCATCTCGGCCATGTACTGGCCGAAGCCGCCATCCCCACTCACGCTCACCACCTTGCGACCCGAGAACGGCGTCCCCTCTTCCCGGGTCGCCGCCCAGGCCCCGAGCGCGGCCGGGAGGGCGAACCCGATCGACCCGAGGTAGCCGCTCATCAGCACGGACTGGCCCTTGCACTCGAAGTATCTGCCGAAGGAGTAGGTGTTGTTTCCCACATCGACCGGGAGGATCGCGTCGTCCGGGACCACGCGGCTCATCGCCTCGAAGAGGTGGACGGAGTGGATCCCGTCGCCCTTCTCGAGCTTCCGACGCTCCTTCTCGGCCCGCCAGATCGCCCAGCGCTCGGCGATCTCTTCGGTTTGATCCACGGCCTGGGACCGGCCTCGGATCGCCTCGAGAAAGCGCCGCGCGGTCACGCCCACCTCGCCCCAGACCGGGACGGTGACCGCGTGGAACTTCCCCAGCGCCATCGGGTCGAAGTCGACCTGAACCGTGGGGATCTTCGGCGTGATCCCCGTGTGGTTGCTGAAGCTGGCCCCGAACACGACCAACAGGTCGGCCTCGTTCATGAACCAGCTCGCGATCGGCGTGCCGCTCCGCCCGAGGACCCCGCAGCCGAGGGGGTGGTGGTCCGAGACCTGCCCCTTGCCCTTGAACGTGGTGATCACGGGAGCGCGGAGCTCCTCGGCGAGCGCCAGGACCTCCGTCATGTGGAAGCGGGCGCCGTGGCCGACGATGATCACCGGCCGCTTCGCCTCCTTCAGGCGGCCCACGGCCTGCCCGAGGCTGGCCTCCGGCGGCGCGATCTCGCGGGGCGTCAGGCGCCCCTCCGGTCCGCCGGCGGCGGGGCCGCTCCCCACCGCGTGGGTCTGGACCTCGTCCGGGAAGATCAGATGCGACACGCCGCGGTTCAGGACCGCGCTCTTGATCGCCAGGTTGACCAGCTCGGCGTGACGGCTCCCCGGCAGGGTGGTCTGGCTCCACTGGGCGACCTTCCCGAAGGCCGCCATCAGGTCGACCTCCTGGAAGGCCCCGGGGCCGAGGACCTGCGTGTCGACCTGCCCGGTGAGGGCCAGGACCGGGCTACGGTCGACGTTCGCGTCCCACAGGCCGGTCAGCAGGTTGGTCGCGCCCGGTCCCGCGATCGAGAGGCACGCCGCCGGGCGCCCGGTGAGCTTGCCGTAGGCGCTCGCCGCGAAGGACGCCGCGCCCTCGTGGCGGATGCCGACGTAGGTGAGCTCCCCGGCCTGCTCCCGGCGGCGTAGGGCATCGGCGAGGCCCAGGTTGGAGTGGCCCACCATCCCCCACACCCAGCGGATGCCCCAGGCGACCATGGTCTCCGCCATCAGGTCGCTGACGGTTCGAACGTGGGGCGGCTCCGGTTCGAGGCCCACGTACACCCCGTCGTCCCGCACCTCGACGTCGAAGGTCGCCACGCCGTCGTCGAAGCCGCCGGGCGAGGCGCCCGTGAGCGGGTCGTAGTCCCAGCCGTGCCAGGGGCAGCGGAGCCAGCCGCGCTCGATGGAGCCCTCCCCGAGGGGCCCCCCCTGGTGGGGGCAGCGGTTGTCGAGGGCGGCGTACTGGCCCTGGTGGTGCACCATGCAGACGGTCCGGCGACCGCAGGTGCCGGGCTTGACCCGCCCATCGGGCAGCTCGTCGAGCGCGAGGGTCTTGAGCCACACCTTGTTCCGCCCCGGTTCCGCCATCGATCCGCTCTCCTCGCCTCCCGGCTCATGGGATGGCGCCGGGACGCACGAGGTTACCCGCTCGCCGCCCCACGCACGCAGCGGTCGGAGTAACCTCGGGCCGGGGCACGCATCGAGGACGGCTCCAGCCGAGGGCCGCCCCCCGCCTGGAGGAGGACGATCGTGAGGTGTAGATGGACGTCGCCGAGACGCTGATCCTGGGCGCGCAGGTGTATCTGGCGGTCGGAGGGCTGGTGGCCTTGCCCTTCCTGGTGGTGGGCCTCCGCCGGGTCGAGGGCGGCCGCGGCGCGTCCATCCCGTTCCGGGTGCTCATCCTCCCGAGCGTCGTCGCGCTGTGGCCGGCCGTCGTGTGGCGCTGGATCGTCGGCCCCACCCAGGCGGAGCGGGCCTCGTGACCCGCGGGCAGCGACTCGCGCACCGCCGCCTCTGGTGGGTTCTGGCCCCGCTGATCGTGGCGACGCTGATCTACGCGGTGGTGTTCCGGCAGACGGTCCCGGTCGAGGGGCCGCCGACCACGCTCCGCCCCGCGCGAGCGCCGGGGGAGGCCGCGCCGTGAGCCACGGCTTCGTCACCGTCCAGTGGACCCGGCGCAAGGTGATCTACGACGTGGCCCTCGTCGCCACGGTCGCCGCCTACCTCGGCCTCTACCCGATCCTCAGCAAGATGGGGCAGCCGCGGATCACGCCGGAGATCGTCAGCATGCGGGCGTGGGGGTCCTGCGCCTTCCTCATGCTGACCCTGATCCTGTCGATCGGGCCGCTGGCGCGCCTCGACAAGCGGTTCCTGCCGCTGCTCTACAACCGGCGCCACTTCGGGGTGCTGATGTTCGTCGTGGCGCTGGGCCACCTCTACTTCGTCCAGGCCTACTACTACGCCTACAGCCCGCAGGACCCGCTGGTCTCGATCCTGACCCAGGACACGGTGCCGATGGGCGGGGCGCTCCCGTTCCCGCTGTTCGGGCTGATCGCCCTCGCGATCCTCTTCTTGATGGCGCTCACCAGCCACGACTTCTGGCAGAAGGCGCTCGGGCCACGCGCGTGGAAGCGCCTCCACATGGCGGTGTACGTCGCCTACTTCGCGGTCGTGCTCCACGTCGCCTTCGGCGCGTTCCAGTGGGAGACCAGCCTCGTGTTCGTCGGCGTGTTCCTGCTGGGCGCCGCCGCCGTGTCCGTGCTCCACGTGCTCGCGGCGAGCCGCTCCAACGCGCTCGACGCCGTCGAGGTCCGGTGGGTCGACCACGACGGCGGGCAGTGGATCGACGCCGGCCCCGCCGACCGGATCCCGGACGGACGGGCGCTCCCGGTGGTCAACCCGAACGGCGAGCGCATCGCGGTGGTCCGGGACGGCGACCTCGTGACCGCGATCCACGGCGTCTGCGCCCACCAGGGCGGGCCCCTCTACGAGGGCAAGGTCCTCGACGGCTGCCTCACCTGCCCGTGGCACGGCTGGCAGTACCGCACGTCGGACGGCCAGTCGCCGCCTCCCTTCGAGGAGAGGCTCCCCACCTATCGGGTCGCCCTCGCCCCGTCCGACGGCGCGGGCGGGGCCCCGCCCGGGGCCATGCGCCTCCTCGTCGACCCGACGCCCCAGCCCCCCGGCACCCGGCTCGAGCCCGTGCGTCTGAGCCCGACCCGCCCCGAGGCGTCCGATGCCGAATGACCCGAACCAGCCGCCGGCCGAGGACGACGAGTTCTTCGTCGGCTACTTCCCCACGCCGCCGGGCCAGACCCGGTTCGTCGCCGTGATGGCGATCGTGATGGTGCTGCTCACGGCGGGCTTCGCGTACGGGGCGACGGCCTTTCAGCGGCACCCGGGCACGGGCCGGGTCGTCGACTACGGCCGCTCGTTGACCGGGCTGGTGCTCGTGGAGCCGGAGCCGATGCTCCGCTACCTCGACGAGGAGACGGGCGAGGTGCGCACCACGCTCCTGGCGGGCGGGAGCAAGACCGGGGTCGGCCGGAACGTCCGCTCCCGCGCGGGCGACATCCTCACGGTGCGCGGCCCGTTCCTCGAGCGGCAGGGCGGCACCTACATGGAGGTCTACGGCGTCCAGGACGGCGAGCTCCCGCCGGAGGTCGTCGCTCGCCTCACCGCCGTCGAGGCCGAGGACCTCGGGATGGTCACGCTGAGCGGCGAGATCGTGGACGGCAAGTGCTGGTACGGCCGGATGAAGCCGGGCGGGGGCCGCACCCATCGCCCCTGTGCGCAGCTCTGCCTGCTCGGCGGGGTGCCTCCGGTGCTGATCACCCACCACCTGGATGGGAGCCGCGGCCACTACGTCCTGGCGGACGCCCAGGGCCGAGCCGTCGGGCGGGAGGTGCTGCCCTTCGTCGCCCTCCCGGTGGAGGTCCGGGGCCGGCTCGAGCGCCGGGGGGACCTCCGGATCCTGAAGGTCGACCCGGACCGCATCCGGCGCCGTTGAGCGCCCGTTGCAAGGGGCCACGCGGCGAGCTACCCCACGCGCCGTGACCCAGAGGGCTCGCAGCATCGCGCCGACCCCGGGGCTGCCCTGGAACCGCGTCGACGAGACGCCCCGCGCCACGGCCGGGGCGCTGCCGGCGGAAGCCACCGCGCGCACCGTCGCGAGGGCGCGTGGTGCGTCCAAGCGCATCCACTTCGTGGACCTCCTGCGCCTGATCGCCTCGGTGCAGATGATCCACGGGCACACCATGAACGCGCTCATGGCGGACGACCTGCGCCACGGGACGCTCTACCAGAACTGGACCTGGGCTCGGGGCCTGGTCAGCGTCGCCTTCATGGTCGCGGCGGGGCTCAGCTTCCACCTGTCGACCCTCGCCCGCTTCGAGAAGCACAAGGCCGACCGGCGCAAGGTGATCGCCCGCTTCCGCCGCGCCGGCTGGCTGATCCTGCTGGGCTACCTGCTCCACTTCCCGGCCGCGATCTTCGTCGGCGGGGAGGTCGGCCCCGCCCTGCGGGAGTTCGCCTACGTCGACGTCCTCCAGTGCATCGGGGTCTGCATCCTGGTCCTCCAGGCCCTGACGATGCTGTGCTCGGACCCGAAGACCGTGGTCCGGGCGTCCTTCGTCATCGCCGTGGGCTGCTTCGCCCTCGCCCCCCTCGGGGAGACGGTCAGCCCGGAGGGCCCGTGGCGCTGGCTGATCAACTACGTCACCCACCAGGGCGGGAGCCTGTTCCCGCTCCTTCCGTGGGCCGGCTTCGTGTTCGCGGGCGTGGTGGTCGCCGACGTCGCGCTCCCCCAGGGGGTCCGGACCACGAAGGACCCCCTGCCCCGCCTCGCGCTGTGCACGGCGGCGGTGCTCGGGATCTGGGCGGTCGCCGAGCTCGTGCCCTTCACGCTGGTGACCGACGAGACGAGCCGCAACAGCCACCCGGCCTTCAACGTCCTCAAGCTCGGCCTGGTGCTGGCGATCACGACCGGCCTCGCCGTGGTGGGCAAGGGCATCACCCGGCTGCCGCGGTGGGCGGAGGTCCTCGCTGGCGAGAGCCTGAGCCTCTACGTCTCCCACCTCCTGGTGCTCTACATCGGCGGCATCGGCCTCTACCGGCTCTACGGCCATAGCCTGGACCTGGCGACGTCCATGACCGTCGCCATCGTCATGATCGTCCTGACCCTGCTCTTCGGCCTCCTGTTCCATCGCCACAAGGTCTGGCGGAAGGCCCGCTGGGGCTGGTGAAGGAGCCGGGCGCCACCTCGACTGCTCCCGGGCCCCTCGCGGGCCTCAAGGTCCTCGACCTGAGCCGGATCCTCGCCGGGCCCACCGCGACCCAGCTCCTCGGGGACCTCGGCGCGGACGTGTGGAAGATCGAGCACCCGACCGGCGGCGACGACACCCGAGGCTGGGGCCCGCCCTTCCTGTCCGGCCGGGACGGCGAGGAGCTCGAGAGCGCCTACTTCCTGTGCGCCAACCGGAACAAGCGATCGGTGACGATCGACTTCGCCACCCCCGAGGGCCAAACCCTCGTGCGCCGCCTCGCCGCCGAGGCGGACGTCCTGATCCACAACCTGAAGGTCGGCGGCCTCGCGAAGTACGGCCTCGCCTACGCCGACCTGGCGCCGTCGCTGCCGCGGCTGATCTACTGCTCGATCAGCGGCTTCGGGCAGACCGGGCCCCGCGCCGACCAGGCCGGCTACGACTTCCTGATCCAGGCGATGGGCGGGATCATGAGCCTCACGGGGCCGCCGGACGGCCCGCCGAGCAAGGGCGGGGTCGGGGTCGCGGACGTGATGTGCGGGATGTACGCGACCGTCGCGATCCTCGCCGCGCTCCGCCACCGGGCCCGCACCGGCGAGGGCCAGCACGTCGACCTGGCGCTGTTCGACGCCCAGGTGGCGTGGCTGATCAACGGCGGGCTCAACTACCTGACCAGCGGCGAGAGGCCGCGCCGCTATGGCAACGGGCACCCGAACATCGTGCCCTACCAGGTGTTCGGCACGGCCGACGGGCACCTCGCCCTCGCGGTGGGCAACGACGCCCAGTTCGAGCGCTTCTGCCGGGTCGCCGGCCTCGACGAGCTACCCGAGGACGAGCGCTTCCGCACCAACGCGGGCCGCGTGAGGAACCGGGAGGCGCTGGTCGCCCTCCTCGAGGCCCGGATCGTCACGGCCCCCACCGGAGTCTGGGTCGACCGGCTCCGGGCCGTGGGCGTCCCGGCGGGGCCGGTCAACACCCTCGACCAGGTCTTCGAGGACCCGCAGACGGTCCACCGCGAGATGCGGATCACCCTCGCCCACCCCCGGGCCGAGGACGGCGAGGTCGCCCTGATCGGCAACCCCCTCAAGCTCTCCCGCACGCCCGTGAGCTATCGGGAGCGGCCGCCCGCGCTCGGCGCCCACACCCACGAGGTGCTGCGGGAGGTGCTCGGGATGGGCGAGGACGAGGTCCGGGCGCTCGAGGCCAAGGGTGTCTGCTGAGGGCGCCCCGACCGGTGCGGACCGCCTGGCGCGGCGGCTCCACGACGCCGGCTGCCGGACGGCCTTCGGCATCCCGGGCGGCGAGGTCCTCGCGCTGATCGCCGCCCTCGACCGGGCCGGGATCGCCTTCCACCTCGTGCGCCACGAGAACGCGGGAGGCTTCCTCGCCGAGGGCACCCACCACGTCACCGGAGCCCCGGGGGTGCTGGTGGCGACCGTCGGACCCGGCGTCACGAACGTGGCCAACGTGGCGGCCCACGCCCACCAGGACCGGGTCCCGCTCGTGATCGTGACCGGCGCCTACGACCCGCGGGTGACCGCGTCCTACACGCACCAGATCTTCGACCACCGAGCGCTGCTGGCGCCGGTGGTCAAGGCGACCTTCGGGGTCCCCGAGGGCGCGGTGGAGGCGACCGTCGACAAGGCCCTCGCGGTCGCGATGGATGCCCGCCCGGGGCCGGTCCACCTCGATCTCCCGATCGGCGTGGCGACCTCGACCGCCCCCGAGCCGCCCAGGCGGGCGCGCCCCCGGGCGGCCGCCGCCGGGCCCGCCCCGTCGCCGGCCCTCGATGCTGCGCGCCGCGCGCTCCG
>JBHJHB010000077.1:0-44650 GCA_050331215.1 Sandaracinaceae bacterium
CGTGCCTGCCCGCGCCGTGCCTGCCCGCGGCCTGCCTGCCCGCGCCGTGCCTGCCCGCGCCGTGCCTGCCCGCTCCATGCCCGGAAGAACGGCGCGGCGGGCTGCGGATTCACCGGCCGGCCAGCGCCGCGAGGTCATGCCGCCCCGTCGGACCCGCCGGCGCCGTCGGCCCGGGCCTTCTCCCGCGCCCGCTCCGCCTCCCGCCGAGCCCGCTTGAGCTCGGTCTCGAGCTTCCGCATGGTCCGGCGCAGCTCCCGGACCTCGCCCCGCGTGGCGAGCCCGAGGCGCTTGGCCATCTGCTCCACGGTCTGGTCCATGTTCTCCTGGACCTTCGTCCGGACCTGCAGCGCCTGGACGAGCGCCTTCATCACCCGTTCGTCGGCCAGCACCTTCTGGACCCTGGGGTCCTGCATGAGCTGGATGCCGCGGTCGGTCAGTAGCTTTCTGAAATCCATGGGCGGGAGGGCTCCGGATCGGCAGGCCTATCGCTTGCGCTAGCGGCGGGGCGTACGCACGTCAAGGTCGGGTTGACACCGGGCGCGCCCCGGGGCTAAGTCCCCGGCGCTGAATCGCCATTCAGCCAACTCCCATCCCTCACGCGCGGACCCGCGCCTGGAGCCCATCGATGCCCGACGCCCAGACCGACTTCACCGAGCGACTCCCGAACAAGATCAAGAACGACCCCGAGGCCTCGAGGGCCATCGGGGCGAACTTCCTCTTCAAGATCGAGGGGGACGACGGCGGCACGTGGACCGTCGACCTGACCGGGGACGAGATCGGGGTCTTCGAGGGCGAGCACGGCACGCCGGACTGCACCCTCGAGATGACCACCGAGGACTGGCAGCAGATCAGCGACAACCCTGGCTCCGCGATGCAGCTCTACTTCCAGGGGAAGCTGAAGGTGTCGGGCAACGCGATGCTCGCCACCAAGCTGCAGCAGCTGCTCGCCGACTGAGGGAGGCCGGGGCGGTGGAGGTGGCGCCCCAGCCCGATGCGATGGCCCCCGCGGGGGCCGCGGTGCTGTCCGCGGTGGGCGTGACCAAGGTCTACCGCATGGGGGAGGTCGACGTGCACGCGCTGCGGGGGGTCGACCTCGACCTCGTGGAGGGGGAGCTGCTCGTGCTGCTCGGCGCCTCCGGCAGCGGCAAGAGCACGCTGCTGAACATCCTCGGGGGCCTCGACGTGCCGACCGACGGCCGCGTGTTCTACCGGGACTGGGAGCTGACGGAGGCCGAGGACGCCGAGCTCACGCGCTTCCGCCGGCGTCACGTCGGGTTCGTCTTCCAGTTCTACAACCTGATCCCGAGCCTGACGGCGGAGGAGAACGTCGCGCTGGTCACGGAGATTTGCGACGACCCGATGCGCCCGGCCGAGGCGCTCGCGCTCGTGGGGCTGGAGGAGCGGCTCCATCACTTCCCGGCTCAGCTGTCCGGCGGGGAGCAGCAGCGGGTGGCGATCGCGCGCGCGGTCGCCAAGCGGCCCGACGTGCTGCTCTGCGACGAGCCCACGGGTGCGCTCGACTTCCGGACCGGGAAGCTGGTGCTGCGGGTGATCGACCGCATCAACCGGGAGCTCGGCACGACGACGGCCGTGATCACGCACAACGCCCCGATCGCGGACCTGGCGGACCGGGTCGTGACGCTCGCCGATGGGCGCGTACAACACGTCCGCGTGAACGAGACGAAGCGGAGCCCCGACGAGATCGAGTGGTAGCCCGATGATCGCCGCCCTCGATCGCAAGCTGCTCCGGGACGCGCGCCGGCTGGGCGGGCAGGTGATCACGATCGCCCTGGTCGTCGCGTCCGGGATCGCGTCCTACGTCACGCTCCAGGGCAACTACCGCAGCATCTGCGATTCGCGGGACACCTACTACGACCGCTACGCCTTCGGCGATGTCTTCGTCCAGCTGAAGCGCGCGCCCCTCGCGGTCGCGGACCGCATCGAGGCGATCGAGGGCGTGTCCCGGGTGTACCCGCGGGTGACGCACGCGGTGAGCGTGCTGCTCGCCGACGAGCCGGAGCCGATCGCGGGGGCCGTCGTCAGCATGCCGTCCGACTGGAGCCGGGCCCCGATGAACGCCCTGGCGCTGCGCCGCGGGCGCCGGCCCGAGCCCGGTCGGAGCACGGAGGTCCTGCTCCTCGACGGGTTCGCGAAGGCCTGGGGCATCGACCCCGGCGACGAGGTGCCCGTGGTGCTCGGCGGCGTGCGGCGGGACCTGCGGGTGGTCGGCACGGCGCTGTCCCCCGAGTACGTCATGGCCCTCGAGCCGGGCGGCGCGATCCCCCGGCCCGACCGCTACGCCGTGATCTGGATGGCGCGCAACGCGGTCGCGCCGTCGTTCCAGATGGAGGGTGCCTTCAACGACGTGGTCCTCGACCTGCAGCCGGGGGCGAGCGAGGCGGCGGTGATCGCCACCCTCGACCGGATCCTCGAGCCCTACGGGTCCCTCGGCGCCAAGGGGCGGGACAAGCAGCCGTCGAACTACATCCTGGACGGGGAGATCACCGGCCTCGAGCAGCAGGCCACGGTGGTGCCGGCGATCTTCCTCGGCGTCGCCGCGTTCCTCCTCAACGTGGTGCTGTCGCGCCTGATCTACCTGCAGCGGCCGCAGATCGCGGCCCTCAAGGCCCTCGGCTACACGAACCGCGCGGTCGGCCTGCACTACCTCAAGCTCGTCGTCTTCGTCGTGATGCTCGGGTCGGTCCTCGGCACCGCGGTCGGCTTCTGGCTCGGGCGGGAGCTCACCGAGATCTATACGGAGTGGTTCCACTTCCCGGTGCTGACGTACCGGCTGGACGTGCGCACGGCCCTCATCGGGGTCGGGGTCAGCCTGCTCGCGGCGGTGGGCGGGGCGATGGCCAGCGTCCGGCAGGTGGTCCGCCTGCCCCCGGCCGAGGCGATGCGCCCTCCGGCCCCGGCGCTCTACCGGCGGACGCTGGCCGACCGGCTCGGTCTGATGCGCGTCTTCGGCCAGTCGGCGCGGATGATCGCCCGCGAGATCGCCCGCCGTCCCCTCCGGACGCTGCTGTCGTCGGTCGGGATCGCGATGTCGGTGGCGATCATGGTCGCCGGCCGCTCCGGCATCGACGCGTTCGAGCACCTGATGGACACGGTGTTCCAGACCATGATGACCGAGGACATCTCCGTCACCTTCGCGAGCCCGATGCCGGAGCGCGTGGTCCGCGAGCTCGGGGGCCTGCCCGGGGTGCACCGCGCCGAGGGCCTGAGGAGCGTGCCGGTCCGCTTCCGGGCGGGGGCGGTCCAGCGCGAGGCGATCCTCCAGGGGATGACCGACGACCTGTCGATGCTCCGCCTGATGGACGCCCACGGCCTGGACCGGGAGGTGCCCGAGGACGGCGTGCTGATGACCCGGAAGCTCGCCGACATCCTCGGCGCGGAGGTGGGGCAGGAGGTCGAGATCGACGTCCTCGAGGGGCAGCGGGGTACCTACCCGGTCGTGATCAGCGGCCTGATCGACGAGGTCTACGGGCTCTCTGGCTACATGGCGCGGGACCGGGTCCATCGGCTGCTGCGCGAGGACCGGATGGTCTCGCTGGTGCTCCTGGACGTCGACCCCGCCGCCCTCGACGACGTGCGCGAGCGGCTCCGGGAGCGACCCGAGGTCCTCGGCGTGACGCGCCGGATGGCCACGATCGAGGGCTTCCGGGAGCTGACCGGGACGACCTGGCAGGCGATGACCGTCATCCTGACGCTCTTCGCGGCCACCATCGCGGTCGGCGTCGTCTACAACAACGCGCGCGTCTCCCTCAGCATGCGGAGCCGGGACCTCGCCTCGCTGCGGGTCCTCGGCTTCACCCGCGCCGAGATCAGCGCGGTGCTGCTCGGGGAGCTCGCGGTGCAGGTGCTCATCGCGATCCCGATCGGGCTCTGGATCGGGACGCTGCTGGCCGAGGCCATCCTCGGCGCGGTCGACCAGGAGCGCTACCGGATGCAGGCCGCGATCAGCAGCCAGACGTACGCCTACGCGGCGCTGGTGACGCTGGCGGCGGGCCTGGTCAGCGCGCTCCTGGTGCGGCGCAAGCTCGACCGGCTCGACCTGATCGCGGTGCTGAAGACGCGAGAGTGAGGGGTGGGGGCACGTGGCGATGGCGAAGGACAAGGGCAACGCGAGGAGGCGCCTCGGGCGGACGCTCGGTCGCTGGGCGCGGCGTGGGCTGGTCGTGCTGCTCGGCCTCGGGATCGCCGGCCTGATCGTGATGGCGCTCCTGCCCAAGCCGGTCCCGGTGGACCTCGCGTCGGTGCGCCGGGGCGAGCTGCGGGTCACCATCGACGAGGACGGGCGCACGCGGGTGATCGACCGCTACCGGATCCGGGCGCCCCTCGCCGGGACCCTCGCCCGGGTGGAGCTGAAGCCCGGCGACCCCGTCGAGGAGGGGCAGGTCGTGGCCCGCCTCGTCCCGCTCGCGCGCCCGCTGATGGACGCCCAGTCCCGGGCCGAAGCCGAGGCCCGCGTCGCGAGCGCGGCGGCTCAGGTGCGGCAGGCCCAGGCCGATACCCAGCGGGCCCGGGCCTCGGTGCAGTTCCAGGAGCGGGAAGCCACGCGGCAGCGGCGGCTGCACGCCGGCGGGACGGTCCCGCCCCAGGTGCTGGAGCGGGCCGAGCTCGCGCTGCGGAGCGCCCGCGAGGAGGCGGCCAGCGCGCGCTTCGGGGTCCGGGTCGCGAGCCACCAGCTCGAGCTGGCCCGGGCGGCGCTTGGACGCTTCGATGACGCCGAGAACGCCGAGCAGATGGAGGTCACGAGCCCGATCGCGGGCGCCGTGCTCCGCGTCGACGAGGAGTCGGCGGGGGCGGTGGCGGCGGGCCAGCCGATCCTCGAGCTCGGCGATCCCGCGCACCTGGAGATCGCCGTGGACGTGCTGACGACCGACGCGGTCGAGATCGAGCCCGGGGACCGGGTCACGATCGAGCGGTGGGGCGGGCAGGAGGCCCTCGCCGCCCACGTGCGCCTCGTGGAGCCCAGCGCCTTCACCCAGGTGAGCGCCCTCGGGGTGGAGGAGCAGCGGGTCAACGTCGTGATCGATCTCGACTCCCCCCGCGACCAGTGGTCACGGCTCGGAGACGGCTACCGGGTCGAGGCGCGGATCGTCATCTGGGAGGAGGGCGACGTCCTCCTGGTGCCGGCGAGCGCGACCTTCCGGCACGACGGGAGCTGGGCGGTGTACCGGGTGCTCGAGGGCGTGGCGCACCGGACGCCCATCGACGCGGGCCGGCGGAACGGGCTCTTCGTACGCGTCGACGGAGGCCTCGAGGAGGGCGACCGGGTGGTGGTCCATCCGTCGGATCGGGTCGTGGACGGGGTCCGGATCGTGGAGCGGTAGCGAGGTCGGGATCGGGGATCGGCGCCGGCCCTAGCGCGCTCTCGCCGCCACCTCGTCGGCGAGCCCTCGGAGCCCCGCCGCCTGCAGCGTGAGCGCGAGCTCCCTCCGCGCCGCCTGGTAGGCCGCCGCGCCCGGCGCGCTCGCGCCGAGCACCTCCGCGCTCCGCGCCAGCTCGCCCTGCGCCCGGAGCGCGGCCCCGAGCCAGCGCCGTGCCTCCGAGCCGGCGCCCGCGCGATCCGCCACCTCGAACAGCGCCACCGCGTCCTCCGCCCGACCGAGCGCGAGGTAGGCCCGGCCGGCCAGGAGCAGCTCCTCCGCCCCCTCGGGACCCCACAGGGCCAGGATGCCCTCGGCCCGGTCCGCGTCGCGGGCGGCGAGGGCCGCGCGGAGGCGGTCGGTCCGGTCCTCGGGCCCCGCCGGGGTGGCCTCGAAGAGGCGCAGGGCGAGCTCCGGGCGCTCCGCGGCGAGCGCCAGCCGGGCGGCCGCCCGCACCTCCTCGCCGCGGGCCGGGGCGACCTCGAGCAGCGCGCGCAGCGCCCGCTCGGCGCCGTCCGCGTCACCCCGCGCCAACGCGGCCGCCAGCTGGGCGCGGGAGGCGTCCGCCCCTCCCTCGGCCCGCTCGACGAAGCGGTCGAGGACCGCGTCCGCCTCCGCCTCGCGGTCGCGCCGACGCAGCACCGCCGCCAGGGCGAGCGGGCCGTCCGAGGACTCCGGCGCCGCCGCGCTCGCCTCCGCGTACGCTGCCTCGGCCTCGTCGAGGCGGTCGTGGCGCTCGGCGAGGCGACCGCGGGTCAGCCAGACCACCTCCGCCTCCGGGTCGAGCTGCTCGGCCTCGTCGAGCAGCTCCTGGGCGCGGGCGGGCTGCTCGAGGCGGTCGAGCACGTCGGCGAGGCGGGCCAGCACGTAGGGGTCGTCGCGGCCGCCCGCGCGTGCCTCGTCGAGCTCGAGCGCCGCCTCGGCGAGGTCCCCGCGCGCCAGCGCCAGCTCCCCGCGGACGTAGTGCTCGTAGGCGTAGGGGCTGACCGCAGGGCCCTCCCGCACCTCCCCGCCCACCGTGCGCTGCACGGTGGAGGCGCCGGTGGGCAGGCAGCCCGTCAGAGCCGCCGCCGCGAGGGCCGCGCACGCGCGCCAGGGTGACCGGTCCCCGCACGCCCCGCGCGGGACCGGCCCGGGCCGAGCCCCGGCCGGGCGTCGCCTCAGGACCGGCAGCGACCCGGGTCGGTGTTGCAGGACACCTGCGCCGTGATGCTCATGACCTCGCCCTCCCGGGGCACCGGCCAGCTCGGGAGCTGGGTGAAGCCCGTCCCGATCGACTCGTTCGCGCTCACCACCGTCACGTTCACGGTCGGCCCCATCGCCCGCAGGAACTCGTCCTCCGTGAAGAACTCGAAGTCGAAGATGAAGCCGCCAGTCTCGTTCGGCACCGACCGCGGCTCGATGTAGGAGCCGGCGACCCGCACGACGAGGGCCTCTCCCGCGGACTCGATGTCGTACGTGATCTGGCCTTCCTCGAAGCTCATCGACTCGACGTCGTCCCACCGCTCGCCCTGGCCGATCGACGGGGTGAACGTGAGGCGTACCTGCTGGACGAAGGCGGGCTCGATGTCCCGGAAGTTCAGCCGGAGGATGAACCCGGGGGGGGCTTCGACCACCTCGTTGCTGCAGCCGGTCAGGGCGAGCGGGGCGGCGAGGAGCAGGGGGAGGCAGAGCAAGGGAAGTCGGCGCATCACATGTTCCCGGTGATCGAGGGGAGGGGGATGCCCATCGGGAGGGGCGGCGGCTGGTTGCCGCCGCCGCTGTTCGCCACCGCGATCGGGATCGCGATCGCCGCCGCGACCACGACCACCGCGGCCCCGATGACCACCCAGAACCATGGCGTATCGATGAAGCGGGTGCCCGAGCTCTCCTGCACGATCAGCTCGCCCTCGTCCGACAGCGTCACCACGGCGTTCGGGTCGGTGGGCGTGAGGTTGACGTTGCCGCGACCCCGCTCGCCCGCGCCGAGGCGGGCGCGGCGCCGCTCCGGCCGGAAACCCGCTGCGCGGACGCTGACCTGGTGCTCGCCGACGCCGACCTCGACCGGCGCGACGGGCGCGGTCCCGATCTCCTCGCCGTCGCCCTGGACGATCGCCCCGTCGACGTTCACCGCGACCGTCAGGAGGCCCGGGGGCGGGGGCGGATCGGGCAGCTGACTCGGGAGCTGATTGGTCAGCTCGACCAGGGCCTCGGGCATCCCGTCCTGGTCCCGCGGAAGGCGGCCCTCGATCGGCTCGCCACGCAGAGCGCCGCTGATCGGCTCCCGCACCTCGAGGCTGGCCTCGATGCGGTTGCCTCGGCGGTCCAGGCGGACCAGCACGGCCGCCTGCGCGCGCGCCTGGGACAGCTGCTGCCCGAGGCACTCGTCCTCCTCGCAGGCCGCCAGGGCCTCCCGGAGGCTCGCCAGGCCGAGGCCGAGCACCGGACGCTCGCCGGCGAATGGCCGGATCTGCTCCACCACGGCGGTCTGGGCGGCCGTCGCGTACTCCTCCTCGACCCGGCGCCCCGGTAGGGCCGCGACCATGATCGGGAGCGGCGTGGCCGGCGCGTAGGCCGGGCGCCCGTCCGTCCGCGCCCTCGGCTCGGTCGGGGCGGCCGGCGCGGCGGTCGGCGCGGCCGCGGGGGGAGCCTCCTCCGCGGAGGGGTCGTCGGTCGTCTCGGCGGCCTCGGTCCCCTCCGCCTGGGCGAACAGCAAGCCGGGCAGGGAGGCCGAGACGAGCCAGGTCCAGAGCAAGCACCAGCGCATCATGATGCGCGCGACCATAGCGCCTGGGCGGCCTTGGCGGGAAGGGTTTCGACCGTTTACACCCCGCGCGGGGTTCGGCTAGGATTCGCCGACTCGCCCCCCGGGGGGGAGCGGGCTAAGCCACCCCAGGCAACCCGAGGCACACCGGAGGCGGAGACGACGATGAGCGAAGCGAAGGCGACGTACCTCGACACCTTCCCGAACTGGCTCCGGTCCCTGGGGGAGGATGCGGAGAAGATGGCGTCCCTCCTCGAGGAGGACGGGCGCGGCGAGGGCGCGCGGGAGGCGGTCGCGGGAGGCCTCAACTACCTCTTCAAGTCCCTCGACCTGATCCCGGACGGCATCGACGACATCGGGTTCCTCGACGACGCCTTCGTGATCCGCGTCGCGGCGGAGGTCGCGGCGGGGGAGGACTCGGGCGACGCGGACGCCGACAAGCTCCGCCTGATGGCGTCGCTGGCGAACGACTGCGAGCTGGTGCGGCAGTTCCTGGCCGACCCCGAGGTGAACCCGGTCGTCGACTACGACCGGCTGCTCGCCTACGTCCGCGGGCTCCGCAAGGGAGCGGCTCGAGGGCGGGCCGTGTCCGACATCCTCGCCGACCCCGCGGTTCGGGACGAGCTGGTGGCCGACGTGCGCGGGTTCGCCCGGAGCTACGAGGCCCCGTCCTTCGCCCGGGAGGAGAAGAACCTGATCAAGCTCAAGGCCTTCTTCGACGCGAAGCTGCCGAAGTAGGCGCGCTCGGCCGGGCGAGGCCTCGGCCCGTCCCCCCGCGCTTGACGCACCGAGTCATCCCCCCAACGTCCCCCCCGCGGGGTAGACGACCGGGGAGGCCCGCACAACGGACGGAACACGATGAACCCGATCGCGATGACGCTCGTGTTGGTGCTGACGCTCGGCACCTTCGCCTGGTCGGCGAGCCGCCGCTTCCGGCTCATGCTCGTGGGCTCGCCGACTCCCGGCTTCCGCCTCGCCGACGCCGACCAGCTCTGGGCGCGGACGCGCCAGACGCTGATCTACGCCCTCGGGCAGCGGAAGATGCCGAAGAACAGCCGCTATCGGCTGGCCGGCATCGCCCACATGTCGATCTTCGGGGCCTTCCTCATCCTGGGGCTGAACAGCGTGCTCCTCTGGATCCGGGGCTTCGACGAGACCTTCGACTTCTGGGGGCTCCTGAGCACGTCGACGATCACCGGCCAGGTCTACTCCCTCCTCAAGGAGCTGAGCGCCTTCGCCGCGATCCTCGGGTCCCTCGTGTTCGTCTGGTACCGCGTGGTCGCGCGCCAGAAGCGCATGAGCCTCGGCATCGAAGGGCTCCTGATCCTCGGGATCATCATCACGATGATGGTCGCCGACTACATGTACGTCGGCGGCGAGATCGTCGAGGAGGCCAGGACGAGCGGGGAGCCCGTGAGCTTTCACTGGTACGCCCCCTTCGGCAGCCTCTTCGCCTTCGCCTACCAGGGCCTCAGCGCTCCCGCGGTCACCGCCTGGACCCACGTCGGGTTCTGGTACCACTCGATCTGGGTGCTGCTGTTCCTCAACCTCCTGCCCTTCAGCAAGCACTTCCACGTCATCACCGCCTTCCCGAACGTGTTCGCGGGGCCCCTGGCGCCGAAGGGCCAGCTCCCGGACGTGGACGACCTCGAGGGCAAGGTGGAGCGCGACGAGCCGATCGGCGTCGCGAAGATCGAGAACCTGAGCTGGAAGCACAACCTCGACCTCTACACCTGCACCGAGTGCGGGCGCTGCAGCGACAACTGCCCTGCCTACGTCACGGGCAAGAAGCTCTCGCCCAAGCACCTGACGCTGGCGCTCCGGGACCACCTGTACGACCTCGAGCCCTACTTCCTGGGCCATGACGGGATCGATGGCGGCGAGCGGGGGGACGACGCCGACAAGCACGTCCACGGCGACCCCCCCGAGGGCTACCACCGCCGCTCGGAGCCGGTGGACCTGGTCGGGGACCTGATCGACCCCGAGGTGATCTGGGCCTGCACGACCTGCCGGGCCTGCGAGGAGCAGTGCCCCGTCAACATCTCCTACGTCGACAAGATCGTGGAGATGCGCCGGGCCGAGGTGCTGCTGAAGAACGAGTTCCCGAGCCAGATGGTCAAGGCGTTCCAGGGGATGGAGGTCAACGGGAACCCGTGGAACCTGCCCGCGATGGACCGGGGCAACTGGGCCACCGAGCTCGCCGAGGGCGAGGATGGCTTCACCGTGCCCACGCTGTCGGACCACCCGGACGCGGAGGTCGTGTTCTGGGTGGGCTGCGCGGCCAACTACGACGACCAGGCCATGCGCGTGGCGCAGGCCACCGCACGGCTCCTGCACCACGCGGACGTCGACTTCGCGATCATGGGCTCCGACGCGACGTGCACGGGTGACCCCGCGCGCCGAGCAGGCAACGAGTACCTCTTCCAGATCCTCGCCGAGCAGAACGTCGAGGCGATGAACGGCCTCGGCGTGGACAAGAAGGTCGTGGTGACGACCTGCCCCCACTGCTTCAACGCGCTGGCCAACGAGTACCCCTCCTTCGGCGGCCGCTACGACGTCGTCCACCACACGGAGTACCTCCACGGGCTGCTGGCCCAGGGGCGGCTCAAGCCGGAGAAGCCCGTCGAGGCGACGGTCACCTTCCACGACAGCTGCTACCTCGGGCGCTACAACGGCGTGTACGCCTCGCCCCGCGAGGTGCTCGCGTCGATCCCGGGCGTCCGCCTCGTCGAGCCGGAGTACTGGAACAAGGAGCGGGGGCTCTGCTGCGGCGCCGGCGGCGCGCAGTACTGGAAGGAGGACGAGCCTGGCAAGGAGCGCGTCAGCACGCGCCGGACGCTGCAGCTCCTCGAGACGGGGGCGGACACCGTGGCGAGCGCGTGCCCGTTCTGCATGTCGATGCTGACGGACAGCATCAAGGGCGAGGACCGGGACGACGTGGCGCAGCTCGACGTGGCGCAGCTCCTCGAGCGCTCCGTGGATCTCGGGCGGCGCGCTGGCGTCGCCGTGGCCGCCGAGGAGTAGGCGCGCGACCGCCCGGGGTCCCCACCCTTGCTGGGGCCCCGCGATGATGGTTCGTTCCACGCCATGGCGGTCGAAGCGCGGATCGGTGAGCTGCTGAAGTCCCACGACGTGGTCCTCTTCATGAAGGGGACCCGGCGGTCGCCGCGCTGCGGCTTCTCCCAGCGCGTCGTCGACATCCTCGACGAGTACCTCGACGACTACGCCACGGTCGACGTGCTCGCCGACCCGGCGCTCCGTGAGGGGATCAAGCGCTACAGCCACTGGCCGACCATCCCCCAGCTCTACGTCCGGGAGCGGTTCATCGGTGGCTCGGACATCGTCCACGAGATGGTCCAGCAGGGCGAGCTGGCCGAGGCCCTCGGGACGGGGCCGATCGCGATGCCCGAGCCCTCCCTCACCGTCACCCCTGCGGCCCGCGGCGCCTTCGGGCGGTTCTGGGACCAGGACGGCGAGCCGGGCGTCCGCCTGACGGTCGGCTCCGACTTCGAGCCGCTCCTCGACCTCGACGAGGAGCGGGCGGGCGACGTCGTCGTCCGGGACGACGGGCTCACCGTCGTGATGGCGCGGTCCACGGCGCGCCGGGTGGACGGCGTGAGCATCGACTTCGTCGAGAAGGACGGTCAGGTCGGCTTCAAGGTCGACAACCCGAACCGGCCGCCGGCCGTGGCGAGCCTCGCCGTCGCCGAGCTGGCCCGCTGGCGCAAGGCGGGCAAGCCGCACCTGCTGGTCGACGTCCGGACGCCCGTCGAGCGCGCGACCGCGAGCATCGAGGGCTCCGTCCTCTTCGACGGCGCCCTCGAGGCTACCCTCGAGGACCTGGACCGGGACCGCACCCTCGTCTTCTTCTGCCACCACGGCATGCGGTCCCGGGTGGCCGCCGAGCACGCGGTCCAGATGGGGTTCCGGGACGTGCACAACCTCGAGGGCGGCATCGCCGCCTGGTCGGCCGAGGTCGACCCCGAGGTCCCGCGCTACTAGACCGAAGCCGATGACGCTGCTCCAGGCGGCGGCGGGGGCCGGGGACCTGCCGGGGGGCTACCTGGTCGCGGTCCTCCAGGCGCTGCTCGCGCTCGCCGCCGTCAGCGTGCTCGCGTGGGTCGTGCTGCGGTGGGCGGGGCGGAGCGGAGCGCTCCTCGGGGGCGGTCGCCGCATCCGGGTGCTCGAGCGCGTGCCCCTCGAGCCGCGCCGCTCCCTCTACCTCGTGGCCGTGGGGGACCGCGTGCTGCTGCTCGGGGCGGGCGACGCGGGGCCCCCCGCCGTGCTCGCCGAGCTCGACCCCGGCGAGCTCCCCGCCCTCGAGGAGGGGGGCCCCCGTCCGGCCTGGCACGCGTGGGGCTCGGCCCTGCTCGCGTCCGGGCGGCGGGGGGCCGGGACGGCCGCGTCAGGTCTGGACGGGCCGCAACGCCCCTTCGGGGGCGGCGGCGCGAGGCGCGGTCAGGAGCCCGGCGCCGAGGATCACCAGCCCCACCCAGAGGAGATCGGCCAGGAGCAGGTGGACGACCTGCATCCACACCGGGGCGAGGAGGGCGAGGTTCAGGAAGCCCGCGGCCACCTGCGTCAGGACGAGGAGCACCACGCCGGACGCCGCCCCTCGGACGGAGCTCGGGGCGCCTCGAGCGCCCCGGACCGCGAGCACCAGCGCCGCCTGCCCGACCACGACCGCGAGAACCGGGTGGATGACCCGTAGCCGGACCAGGAAGTGCGCGGAGGCGGAGAGATCCTGCCGGATCCCCTCCGCGAGGCTCTCGACCGGGAACAGCGTGTCGCCGAGCGCCGTGACCGCGCCCGAAGCCCCGACGAGCAGCATGCCGGCGAGGACCGCGACCAGCAGGCCGCCGTCGAACCCTCCGAGCCGCCGCACCGGGCCGGGGGCGCCGTCCGCCCAGAGCGCCGTCAGGGTGAGCGCGCCGAGGAGCAGGAACGTGTTGGCGAGGTGCAGGCCGACCCACGCCGCCCGGGCGCCCGAGGCGTTGTCGGCGACGAGCTCGAGGACTACCACGCCCGCCCCGAGGGCGGCCTCCACGAGGATCAGCACCATCGAGGCGATCGCCGGAGCCCGGGCCGGATGGCCCCGCTCGCGCGAGCGCAGGACCGCGACGAGAAGACCGAGCACGAGGAGCAGGGCCACCCCGCTGGTGAGCCGGTGGGCGAGCTCGATCGTGGTCTCCACCGTCGCCGGCAGATGGACGAGCTCCCCCCGGCAGTCGGGCCAGTCCGCGCCGCAGCCGGCGCCCGACCCCGTCGCGCGCACGACCGCCCCCCAGAGGATGACGAGGACGTTGGCGCCGAGGACCGTCCAGGCGTAGCGGCGGAGCATCGGAGGGGAGGTAGTGCCCCTCGGCGCGTCGAGCAACGGCGCGCGCCGAGGCGAGGCGGTCGCCGGTCGGCCCGCGTGAGGAGCGCTTGACTTGCGATCGGCGCGGCTGATGATCGCGAGCGCCATGACCGAAGAGAAGACCACCCATCGCTTCGAGGCGGAGGTCGAGCAGGTCCTCCGTCTGGTCATCCACTCGCTCTACAGCAACCGGGAGGTGTTCCTCCGGGAGCTCCTCTCGAACGCGTCGGACGCCCTCGACAAGCTCCGCTTCCGCTCGCTGACCGACAAGGGCCTCCGGGCGGAGGACGAGGAGCTCGAGGTGCGCCTCGAGGTCGACGCCGAGGCCGGTACCCTCGCGGTGGCGGACAACGGCATCGGGATGACCCGGGACGAGCTGATCGAGAACCTCGGGACCGTCGCGCGGAGCGGCTCCCGGGACTTCCTGAAGAAGCTCGAGGAGGCCCAGGCGGGTGACGTCAGCCTGATCGGCCAGTTCGGCGTCGGCTTCTACAGCGCCTGGCTCGTCGCGGACCGGGTCGAGGTGACGAGCCGGGCGGCGGGCGCCGAGGAGGCCTTCCGCTGGGTGTCCGAGGCGCAGGGGACCTTCACCGTCGAGCCCGCGGAGCGCGAGAGCCAGGGCACGACGGTTCTCCTCCACCTCGCCGAGGACCATCGGTCCTACCTCGAGCCCCACCGCATCCGGCAGCTCGTCGAGCGCTACTCGGACTACCTCAGCTTCCCGATCCGGCTGAAGGCCAAGGACGGCAAGCTCCAGCCCCTCAATCGCGGGACCGCGCTGTGGCAGCGCCCCAAGCAGGACGTCGACGACGACCAGCTCAAGGAGCTCTACCACCACCTGAGCGGCGACTTCCGCGATCCGCTCGCCTGGCGCCACTTCAAGCTCGAGGGGACCCAGGTGTTCGCCGGCGTCGTCTACCTGCCGTCCGAGCCCCCCTTCGACCTGTTCCACCCCGAGGCCAAGCACGGCATGCGCCTCTACGTGAAGCGGGTCTTCATCCTCGACGACGCGGAGGAGCTGCTCCCGCGCTGGCTCCGCTTCATCCGGGGCGTGGTCGACTCGGAGGACCTGCCCCTGAACGTCTCGCGGGAGGTGCTGCAGGACTCGCGGGTGGTCGCGTTCCTGCGCAAGCAGGTCGTCAAGCAGGTGCTCGACATGCTCGGCGAGCTCGCCGACGAGCGCGCCGACGACTACGCGACCTTCTGGTCGAGCTTCGGCGCGGTGCTCAAGGAGGGCCTCCACCTCGAGCCCACCCGCCGGGACGACATCGTGCCGCTCCTGCGCTTCCGGACCTCGGAGCACGACGGGCTCAGCTCCCTCTCCGAGGTGAAGGACCGGATGAAGGAGGGGCAGGACGCGATCCCCTACATCCTCGGCGAGTCGGTCGCCCAGGTCACGGGGAGCCCCCACCTCGAGGCGCTGCGCAAGGCCGGCATCGAGGTGCTCTACCTGACCGACCCGGTCGACCCCTTCGCCGTGCCGGGCCTCGGGTCCTTCGATGGGGTCCCGCTGAGGTCGGTCACGGAGGGCGGCTTCGACATCGGCGAGGCCGGGGCGGCCGAGGTGGACGAGGAGCGCGACGCGGCGCTGAAGGACCTCAAGGACCGGATCCGGGCGCGGCTGCAGGAGCATGTGTCGGAGGTGCGCTCGAGCGCCCGCCTGACCGACTCGCCGGTCTGCCTCGTCATCGCCGAGGGCGGCCTCCAGCCCCACCTCGAGCGCATCCTGAGGAGCGCCCAGCAGGACCTCCCGGTCCAGAAGCGCATCCTCGAGGTCAACCCCGAGCACCCGGTCATCGAGAACCTCCGGCGCCTCCTCGCCGACGGCCAGGACGACACCGTGGACGAGTGGGTCGACCTCCTGTTCGACCAGGCCCGCATCGCCGAGGGCACGCCGCTGGAGGACCCGGGGGCCTTCAGCCGGCGCCTGACCAAGCTGATGGAGGCGGCGAGCGGCCAGCTCGTGGGGGCCGACGGCGGCTGACGTCGCGCCTGCGGGCAGGTCGCCCGCCGCGCCCCACGACTCCTGATCGCGCCGTCGGCGCGACGGCGCACCGGCGAGAGGGCTCGCGGTCAGCGGACCGAGGGCTCCCCGAGAGCCGAGCCTCGCTCGCGGCCGAGAAGCAGGCGTCCGTTCAGGTATCGCGGACGATTTGGACGTTTATGCCGTCGGTGTGACATTCCGGCGGACGATATGGTCGGTTAGATGGTTCGGGCCCAGGGAGCGGGCGTCCTGGCGAGGGGGGCGCCCGGCGTGCCTCTCGCCCCTTCCTCACCTCGGAGAGAGATGCATGCGATCCGTAGCGAACCTTAGTCGACTGCTCCTGATCCTGACGGTCACGGTGACCACCCTCGGCGTGTCCGTCGACACCGCCCAGGCCCACCGGTACCGCCGGGCCCGGCCCAACATCACCGAGCTGGCGATCGCCACGCCCGACCTGTCGACCCTGGTCGACGCGGTCGTCAAGGCGGGCCTCGCCGACACCCTCGCGAACGACGGTCCCTTCACCGTGTTCGCCCCCACCAACGACGCGTTCGCGGACGCCGGCATCGACCCGGCCCACGTCGACGTCGCGACGCTCACCGCCGTCCTCCTCGACCACGTCGTCCCGGGCCGCTTCAGCGCGTTCCAGCTCCGCCGCCTCGCCCGCCGCGGCGAGACCCTCGAGACCCTCGGGGGCCTTCGTCTCGCCTTCGAGAACCGCCCGCTCGAGGTCAACGACCTCGGCATCGTGGCGGGCAACAACCGCGCGTCGAACGGCATCGTGCACCTGATCGACGGCGTGCTCCTCGAGCCGGGCCCGACCGTGGTCGACCGGGCGATCGCCAACCCCGACCTCACCACCCTCGTCGAGGCGGTCGTCAAGGCCGAGCTCGTCGACACCCTCGCCGCGGACGGCCCCTTCACCGTCTTCGCCCCGTCCAACCGCGCCTTCGATGACTTCGGCATCGACCCCGCGGCCGTCGACGCCAGCGTGCTGGTCGACGTCCTCCTCGACCACGTCGTGCCCGGCACCTACACGGCCGCGGACCTCCGCCGCCTCGCCCGCCGGGGCGAGACGCTGCGCGCGATCGGAGGCCTCGAGCTGTCCTTCGAGCGCTTCCCCCTCGAGGTGAACGAGCTGCGCATCATCGACCGCAACGACGCGGCGACGAACGGCATCGTCCACGTGATCAACGGCGTGCTCCTGCCGCCCCCCGACCAGACCATCGTCGATGTCGCCAGCGCCACGCCGGAGCTGAGCGACCTGGTCCGCGCCGTCGTGCGCACCGGCCTCGCGGACACCCTGGCCAACTCGGGCCCCTTCACGGTCTTCGCGCCGACCAACACCGCCTTCGCCAAGCTGGGCGTGGACGTCGAGACCGCGGACGTGGACGTCCTGCGGGACATCCTCCTCGACCACGTCCTGATGGGGCGCTTCGAGGCGGACGACCTCGTCGATGCGGCGCGGGGCGGCGCCCACCTGACGACGCTCGGGACCCTCCGCCTGTCCTTCTTCGAGCACCCCTTCAAGGTGAACGGGATCCGGATCAACACGGCCGACGTGGACGCGTCGAACGGCGTGATCCACCTGATCGACGGCGTGCTCCTGCAGCACTGAGGCGCCCGCGCTGAGCCTGGGCCGGGTCGGCGGGTGTGGCCCGCCGGCCCGGCCTCGGCTTCGCGGCTCCGCGCTCCGACGGCTCTGCTAGGCTCCGCCCGATGCGCCCATCTCCGGGACTCTCCGCCGACTTCGTCCTGACCCGGCTCGGCATGGTGCTCCTTCCGTGGGCCGGCCTCGCGCTCTGCGCCTGCGGCCCCGGCGCCAACGCCTACCAGCCGCCGCCGCCCACGCCCGTCACCGTGGCTCGCCCCGTGACCGGCACGCTCCTCGACGTGATCGAGCAGGACGGCGTCGTCACCGGCCTCCAGCAGGTCGAGATCCGCGCGCGGGTGCAGGGCACGATCACCGCGATCCACTTCGAGGACGGCGCGGACGTGGAGACGGGGGATCCCCTGTTCACGATCGACCCACAGGAGTACCGGGCCGCCCTGGACCAGGCCCAGGCCGCCCTTCAGGCCCGTCAGGCCGCCGCCGCCCTCGCGCGCACGACCTTCGAGCGAGCCGAGCGGCTCTACGAGGGCGAGAGCATCTCGCTGCAGGAGCTCGACGAGCGCCGCCAGGCCGCCTCACGGGAGGTGTCGAATGTGGCCGAGGCCCGCGCGGCGGTGGAGTCCGCCCGCATCAACCTGGGCTTCACCGAGGTGCGCTCGCCGATCGACGGGCAGATCAGCCGCCGCCTCGTGGACATCGGCGCGCTGGTCGGCTTCGACGGGCCGACGCTGCTCGCGCGCGTCGTCAACCGGTCGCAGGTCTACGTCGACTTCAGCCTCAGCCAGGACGAGGTGCTCGACCTGCGCGCCCGCGTCCGGGAGCAGCTCCCCGAGGACCGCGATCCCGAGCAGCCGGTCCGCGACATCCACATCCCCGTGTTCGTGAGGCTGGCCAACGAGGAGTCCTTCCGCCACGAGGGCTTCCTCGACTCGGTGGAGAACACCCTCAACCCCTCCACCGGCACCCTGGAGATGCGTGGCGTCTTTCCGAATACGGGCTCGGACCTGCTCCCGGGTCTGTTCTGCCGGGTCCGCCTCCCGGTCGGCAGAGCCGAGGGGACGCTCGTGCCGGAGACCGCCATCGGGCTCGACCAGGTCGGCCGCTACGTCTTCGTGGTGGAGGAGGGTGAGGACGGCCAGCCCACGGTGGAACGCCGCGACGTGATCGTCGGCTCCTCCCAGGGCGGCTTCCAGCGCATCCGGCAGGGCATCGAGGCCGACGACCGGGTCGTGATCAACGGGATGGCGCGCCTCCGGGTGGGCTCCCGCGTCGAGCCGACCGAGGAGACGCTCGAGCCCCCGGAGTCGCTGACGGACGCCGACGTCCTCGACGAGGACGGCGGCGCCGTGGACGACGACGCGCCCGACGAGGTGCCCGAGAGCTCCTCGGCCGTGGGCTCTCCCCCCGAAGGCCGCGCGAGCCCCGAGGAGGGGTAGGCCCCGTGAGCCGCATCATCATCGACCGGCCGATCTTCGCGGCCGTCGTCTCCATCGTCATCCTGCTGCTGGGCGGCGTGGCCTTCTTCACGCTGCCGATCACGCAGTACCCGGACATCACCCCGCCGACGGTCCAGGTCCGCGCCACCTATCCGGGCGCCACCCCGGCCGTGATCGCGGAGACCGTCGGCCAGCCGATCGAGCAGGAGGTCAACGGCGTCGAGGGCATGCTGTACATGGACAGCTCCTCGAGCGCGAACGGGAGCTACCAGCTCGACGTCACCTTCGAGCTCGGCACCGACATCGACATGGCGACGGTGCTCGTCCAGAACCGGGTGAGCGTCGCCACGCCGCGCCTGCCGGAGGAGGTGCGCCGCAACGGGGTCACGACGAAGAAGCAGACGAGCGCGATCATCGCGGTGATCACGGCGTACTCACCCGACGAGCGCTTCGACGACCTGTTCCTGACGAACTTCTTCAATCTCCGACTCAAAGACGAGATCCTCCGCGTCCGGGGGGTCGGCAACATCAGCGTCTTCCCGGACAAGGACTACGGGATGCGGGTCTGGCTCCGGCCGGACGAGCTGCGCCGGCGTGACCTGACCGCCCTCGACGTCGTCAACGCGATCCGGGAGCAGAACGTCCAGGTCGCGGCGGGCCGCTTCGGTCAGGAGCCGGCGCCAGAAGGCACCAACTTCGACTACGGGATCACGACGCAAGGCCGCCTGACGGACCCCGAGCAGTTCGGGAGCATCATCGTTCGCCAGGTGGAGGGCGCGGTCGTGCGCGTTCGGGACGTGGCGCGGAGCGAGCTCGGCGGCAAGACCTACACCACCGCCACCTACCGCGGTGAGCGGCGAGGAGCCGGCGCGATCGTCTACCAGCAGCCGGGGTCGAACGCGGTCGCCGTTGCGACGCAGATCCGGGAGATCGTCGAACGGGAGCGCGCGCGCTTCCCGGAGGGCGTCGACGTCTCGGTGGACTACGACGTCTCCGGCTTCATCCGCGCGGCGATCGACGAGGTGTACGAGACGCTGATCATCGCGTTCATCCTGGTCGCCCTCGTCGTCCTGGTGTTCCTGGGGAACTGGCGCTCCGCGCTGATCCCGATCGTCGCGATCCCGGTGTCGCTGGTCGGCACGTTCTTCGTGATGTTCCTGCTGGGGTTCACGCTCAACCTCGTCACGCTGCTCGGCCTCGTCCTCGCGATCGGGATCGTGGTGGACGACGCGATCGTCGTCGTCGAGAACGTGGAGCGGTTGATGGCGGTCGAGGGGCTCGGTCCCCGGGACGCCACGATCAAGGCGATGACGGAGGTCACCGGCCCCGTCGTGGCCACCACCCTGGTTCTGCTCGCCGTGTTCATCCCGGCGTCCGCGCTGCCTGGCATCAGCGGACAGATCTACCAGCAGTTCGCCCTGACCATCGCGATCAGCACGATCTTCAGCTCGGTCAACGCCCTCACGATGAGCCCCGCGCTCTCCGCGCTGATGCTCCGGCCGAAGGACCCGAACAAGAAGCCGTTCTGGTTCAACGCTTGGTTCGACCGCACCTTCGGCTGGCTCTCGGACAAGTTCGGCGACCTGGTGGCGCTGAGCCGCCGGCGCTCCGTGATCACCGGCGTCGTGGTCGTGGCGCTCCTCGCGTTGACGGTGCGCCAGGTGATGACGACCCCCACCGGCTTCGTGCCGACCGAGGACCAGGGCATGCTCGTGATCGAGGGCGTCCTGCCACCCGGCGCCTCCCTCCAGCGGACGCGGGCTGCGGTGGAGGAGCTCGTCCCCTCGGTCGGAGCGGTCGACGGCGTGGCCTCCGTGACCGCGATGGCGGGCTTCGGACTGGTCTCCGGGAGCCAGAGCAACGCCTTCGTGCTGCTCACGGTGCTCGAGGACTGGAGCGAACGCGCGGCGCGGGGCCGCCCGATGGCAGCGATCCGGCAGGACGTCCGGCCGGTGCTCCAGCGCTTCCAGGACGCCGCGACGTTCGACTACGAGCTGCCGCCCATCCCCGGGCTCGGCAGCTCGAGCGGCTTCGACCTGCGGATCCAGGACGTCCAGGGCTACGGCCCGGACACCCTCGACGCCGTGGCCCGAGGCCTCGCCCAGGCGGCGAACGCCCAGTCTCGCCTCGCCGGGGTGAACAGCACGTTCCGCGCGGTGGCGCCGCAGATGCGCCTCCGCATCAACCGGGATCAAGCCATGCGCCGCGGGGTCCCGATGGGCGATGTGTTCGGCACGCTGAGCGCCACCCTCGGCACGACCTACGTCAACGACTTCAACCTCTTCGGCCGCAGCTACCAGGTGCGGGTGTCGGCCGAGCCCGAGGCCCGCACCGACCCGAGGGACTCGACGCGCTTCGCGGTCCGCAGCGCGTCCGGGGAGATGGTCCCCCTCGGGGCCTTCTCGAACGTGGAGCCGACCATCTTCCCCAACCGACTCCAGCGCTTCAACATGTACACGGCGGCCCAGCTCACCGGCAGCGGCGCGCCGGGCGTGAGCTCCGGCGAGGCGCTCGCCCTGATGGAGCAGCTCGCGGAGCAGGAGCTTCCGAGCGGCATGAGCTACGCGTGGTCCGGCGTTTCCTACCAGGAGAAGCTGGTCGGTGGGCAGGCGGCGGTGGTCTTCCTCCTGGGCATGCTGATGGTCTTCCTGGTGCTGAGCGCCCAGTACGAGAGCTGGTCGCTCCCGGCGGCCGTGATCGGCACCATCCCCGTCGCCGTCCTCGGGTCGATGATCGCCATCAACCTGGCCGGCCTCGACAACAACATCTTCGTCCAGGCCGGCCTCGTCCTGCTCGTCGGGCTCGCGGCGAAGAACGCGATCCTGATCGTCGAGGTCGCCAAGGTGTTCAAGGAGCAGGGCATGACCGCCCGCGAGGCCGCGATGAAGGCGGCCCGGCAGCGGTTCCGGCCGATCATGATGACGGCGCTCAGCTTCATCCTCGGCGTGTGGCCGCTGGTGGTGGCGACCGGGGCCGGTGCCTTCGCGCGCTCGTCGGTCGGGACCGCCGTGTTCGGCGGCATGGTGATGGCCGTCCTCGTCGGCGTGCTGATGACGCCTTTCCTCTTCGTGCTCGTGGACGACATCGGCAAGCTGCTGTCGCGGCGGGCGGCGCCGGCGGGGGCCGGTGGCATGGCGGCGGCAACGGCGTCGGCGGGCGGCGAGGCCGTCGGGACGGCGGGTGCGGCCGGGGCGCCCGCGCGCCCGAGCAGCGAGTCGGCGGCGAGTGTCGCCGCCGGGTCGGGGGCGGCGGCCGCGGCCGCGACGGTCCTCGTGGCCCCGCCGCCCCGCCCCGAGCCCGACGAGGGGGGAGCGGCCGAGGCGCCCTCGGCGTCCTCCGGCGGGGGTGACGAGGAGGAATAGGGGCGGGGAGCCGCAGGCCGCGCTCAGCGCGATGAGGGGGCGGGGCGCGGCGTCGGGGTCGACGGACCGCCGCCCTGTCCGAGCACGACGACGGTGCTCGGGCGTGCTCTGCCCGAACACGCGCCGGTGCGGACCACGCCGGGAAGCTCTTGCGACCACCCACCTGCGTCGCCTCGGCGACCAGCCCTCCGCCGTAGCGGCCGCCCGGCCTCGGCCCTAGCTGCCGCCTGTGCAGCAGGTCGAGCCCACCCCACCGCATCCGTCCACCGTCCCGACCGACCGCCAGCGGGCGCAGGTCGTCGTCGACGCCTACCGCACCTGCCAGGGCGAGGTCGACGGCTCGCTCGAGCTGCTCGAGGGCGCCCTGCCTGCCGGCCTCCGGGGCACGCTGTACCGCAACGGCGTGGTCGGCCTCGACGTCCACGGGACGCAGCAGATGCATCCCTTCGATGGCGACGGGATGGTGAGCCGCTTCACCTTCGACGGCCGCTCGGTGCGCTACCGGAACCGGGTGGTGGAGACCCGGGAGGTCCTCGCGGAGCGAGCCGCCGGCCGCATGCTCTATCGCAACTTCGGCACCAACCTCCCCGGCGGGTTCCTGCGGAACGCACTCCGCATGCGCTTCAAGAACGCGGCGAACACGAGCGTGGTCCGCCACGGGGGGCGCCTCCTCGCGCTCTGGGAGGGCGGTCAGCCCCACGCGCTCGACCCGGAGCGCCTCGCTTGCCTCGGCCGCTTCGACTTCGACGGTGAGCTCCGAAACCCCGGCGGCGCCCTCGACGCACTGCTCTCGCCGGAGCTGCCCTTCAGCGCTCACCCGACCATCGACCCCGCCGACGGGAGCCTCCACAACTTCGGCACGCTCGTCGGGCGGACCCCTCAGCTGGTGCTCTACCGCGTGGACCCGGCGGGGCGCATGGTCGAGCGACGCTTCGTGCCCCTGCCGCGGGCGTCCTTCGTGCACGACTTCGTTCTCACGCCGCGCTTCCGGGTGTTCTTCCTGACGCCCGTGGCGTTCGACGTGGCGCGCGCCCTCAGCGGGCTGACGAGCCCCGTCGACAGCATCTCGCGCGACCCGGGGCAGCCGACGGAGGTGCTCCTCGTCCCGCGCGACGGCAGCGACCCCGTCCGCATCGAGACCACGCCGTCCTTCACGTTCCACTGGATCAACGGGTACGAGACGGAGGACGGGAGGGTGGTCGTCGACGGTTGCCGCATGAGCGACTTCGAGGGAGGGACCGTCGACCTGAGGGACGCCGCCGTCATCGAGGCCCTTGAGGTCCCGCCGCCGCTGCCCACCCGCTGGGTCCTCGACCCGCGGAAGCGCACCGCCGCCGAGCGCCCGCTGAGCGACGTCCCCCTCGAGCTGCCGGGCGTGCACCCGGCCTTCGAGACCCGCCCCTACCGCTACGCCTACGGCACGGCCCGCCTCCGGCGCGCCGGCCCGCCGCTCCACAACGGGCTGGCGCGGCTCGACGTCGAGGAGGGCGAGCTCCAGACCCGGGACTTCGGCCTCGACCTCCCCGGCGAGCCGGTCCTCGCGCTCAAGCCGGGGACCGCGCGGGAGCTGGACGCCTGGGTCCTCACCGTCGTCTACGTGGCCGCCGCCCGCCGGAGCGAGCTCCTCGTCCTCGACGCCCGCGACCTCTCCACGGTCGCCCGCCTGGCCCTGCCTCATCATCACCCGCCGGGCTTCCACGGGCAGTTCGTGCCGGCCTCGCCGTAGTCGCTATCCGCCCGGGGGGAGCTGCGCGGCCTCGGGTGCGCCGCCCCCCCCGACGGCTGCCCCGGCAGGCGCAGCGGCGATCCCAGCGCCTCGCCCGCGGGCAGGCACGGTCGGCCGAAAGGGCTCCGGGATGCTGTTCGTACGGCTCGACATCGGCCCCCGGCTCTGGAGGCTCCTGGTGTCGTGCTCCCGCGCGAAGATGAAGGCGATCGTGTGCTCGGGCTACGGCTCCGCCGATCGGCTCCAGCTCCAGGAGGTCGACCGACCCAGCCCTCGGGTCGACCAGGTGAGGGTCCGGATCGGTGCCTCGACCGTCACCTCCGGCGACGTCCGCATCCGTCGCTCGGACTACGCCGCGTGGTTCTGGCCGCTCGGCCGCGCGATGTTCGGGCTGATCCGTCCCCGGGCTGCCGTTCCGGGGTCGGAGTTCGCCGGTGTCGTGGAGTCCATGGGCTCGAGGGTCACCCGGTTCCGCGTGGGAGACCGGGTCTTCGGCTTGCCGTGGACGCTCGGGTTCGGCGCCGCCAACGCCGAGTACATCTGCGTCCCGGAAGACGGAATGGTCGCCGCGGTGCCTCCGAACACCTCGCTGGAGGACGCCGCCGGGCTGCCGGTCGGCGGGCTGACCGCGCTGTTTCTCCTGCGCGCGGCCGAGGTTCGGCGAGGGCACCGGGTGCTCGTGGTGGGGGCCTCGGGAAGTGTGGGTACCTTCGTGGTGCAGCTCGCCAAGCACCTGGGCGCACACGTGACCGGCGTCTGTCGTGGCGCCAACGTCGACCTCGTCGCGTCCCTCGGCGCTGACCACGTCATCGACTACACGAAGGAGGACTTCACCCAGCGGGGTGAGGTCTACGACGTCGTCGTCGACGCCGTGATGAAGGCTCCTTGGTCCCGCTCGAGGCGAGCCCTTCGCCGGCACGGCGTGTTCGCCACCGTCGACTGGCCCCTGCTCGACGCCGTCCGCTCCCGATGGACGATGGGGCCCCGGATCGTCTTCGGCACCGCGCCAAGAGAGCCGGGCGACCTCGAGCTCCTCGCGGAGCTCTGCGAGAGCGGCAGCGTCCGAGTCGTCATCGACAGGCGCTATCCGCTGGCCGGCACGTCGAAGGCTCATGCCTACGTGGAGACGGGACGAAAGAGGGGCAACGTCATCCTCACGGTCGACGCGACCTTGCGGTGATCGGTCGGCGAGGCTCGCCACGTGCCCGAGCTTCCCGGGAGCGAGCTCCGCGAGGCCGCGTGGTCACCGACCTGGATTGCATCCGAGGAGGGCGGGCGGCCCTCGGCTCGACATCGGTGCAGCGCAACGACGTGGCGTCACAGCTGCGCTAAGGGTCAGAGCATCGGATCAGAAACATAGTTCAATCACCTCCGGACCGCAGGGGTCCTCTTCGAGGGAGATGTTGCATGCCTCGTGCTGCAGAACCGTAAATGAATGCTCGGGCATGTCTGCCCGGAGACTCTCCAGAACAAGCTGGCAGATATCCGGTCTTAGCACGTCAAAGACATAGTCGCTGCATCGAGTTCGACGCTCTTCTTCGCCGTGAAGCTCCCATTGCCACGTGCACACAAGCGCGATCTCGGCATCCGAGAGCTCATGCATCTGCGAACACCCTGGCGCTCCAGACAACGATTCGCAGTCGAAGCTCTGGGAACACGAGGCGAGGCTCGTCGCGAGAAGCGCGACGGCCATCCCGATATTGTGCTTGCTCATTGGCATATCGAACCCGGGGGCGGGCTGTCGGGAACCCAGCAGTGCTCTTTATCCATGCCTGGATTCGACTCCTTACACATCAGGCGAGCCACGCCCGGTTGTCGACCGCAGCATGTGCTTGGCCCACAGACGGTTGCGGCGTCGCCCGGGGTTGCGACCGCCTCGAGGCGTGTCCGGTCGCGATGCACGCATCGAGGATGTCGTTCCGGCAGGCCGATCCCCCGAAGACACACGGTCAATCATCATTGTCTTGGTAGGGCCGTTGGAAGCGGCCGGGTTGCTGGCCGGCGGCGCCAACGCATGGCAGGCCAGGAGCGCACGGCGCGCACGAGTCACCGTCCCAGTCTCCGTCGCAGCTCTTGCGATCCTGATCAATACCGCTAGCTTATTTGGATTCAACCATCCGCGCCTAGACCTCGCAAGGTCCGCGTCTGGTGACATCGTCGCATGAGCCCGGGCGGGGAGCGGTTGCCTCCGGCCTCTGTCAGCACGACGCACCTCGCTGCGGCCCCGCGCCTCCGGCGCTCGTCCGGGGCGACGACCCCGTGCGCTTCGAGGTGGCGCGCACGGCATTGCGCCGCCGTCGCCCAGCGGACGAGCGTCACCCTCGCCACGCCCCCTTCAGCAGCGTGAGCGTGCCGCGTACCACCTGCTCGTGATGACGTCCCTGATGGGCTGCGAGGCGCTGAGCCGGGGGTGCCCACGACCCGTTCCGGGCGCGCGTCCCGCCGCCCAGGAGCGGCGCCGGCGGGGTCCGAGGGGGAGCCGGCGAGGTGCCCCCCGGGTCCTCGCTGGCGTTCTGGTGGCGACGCCGAGCCATGGGCTTCATCGGCGGGTGGGGCACCAGCGCAGCGACGCCCTGTTCCGTGAAGAGGTGCGCGAATGACGGATGGGTTCGACGGCTCGTGCCCGTGTTGGCGGCGGCTCCTGCTGGCCACGCTCTCGGTGGTCGCGCTGGCGCTGGGTGGCTGTGGTGGCGGCGGTAGCCAGCTCGACGCGGCCGCCGGGCGGGACGGCGGCTTCGCTCCCGGACCGGGCGTCCGCGACGGCTGCGTGCCCGCCTGCGCCGACGCGGCCTGCGGGCCCGACGGGTGCGGCGGCTCCTGCGGGACGTGCGCGGCGGGCGCGACCTGCGATGGGACGGGCCGGTGCGTGCCCGGCAGCCCGCCCCCCAGCTGCGGCGACATCCCGCTGGCGGGGTGCTGCGATGCCGGCCCGCCGGTGAGCGCATCCATCTGCGTCGCCGGCGCCGTGCAGACCCGCGAAGGCGGCCGGTGCGCGTGGCACGCCGGTCACCGCCGCTACGAGATCGTGCAGTGGTACGGCGACGCCATACCGAGCACCTCCGCCTACGACGATCTCCGCTGGTCCGTCCAGCCCTACTACCTGGAGGACCCGTCCGGAGCCCATCCCCGGGCCTGCCCCGGCTCGACGTGCAGACCGACGTGCCAGTACGCGGGCTACACGGATTGGGAGCGGGGCGCGTACCCGGCGAGCTGCGGACCGGACGGCTGCGGCGGGAGCTGCGGGACCTGTCCTGAGGGCTTCAAGTGCGACCGCTACGGGAAGTGCATCCACATCATCGGGCCTTCGGACTGGATCTCGGAGGAGGCGTGCGCCTGGGGATACGGGCCGTGGGGCGCCGCCGACAACTGCTGCGCGGGGGACGCGGTCCTCTTCTGTGATGACGACGCCGAGGAGCTCGAGCTCGGCGGGATGCGGGTGGTGGTGGCGGTCGGTTGCGGGGCCTTCGGCCTGGGCTGCGGCTGGGGCCAGAACGCGAGCGGCGCGGCCTACCTCTGCGGGGGCTCCGGCGCGGACCCCTCCGGTACGCACCCCCGGGTGTGCCCGGCGATCGACGCGAACGAAGGAGCCTGCGGAGGGCTGACCTACGAGGGCTGCTGCGGCGCCGACGGCGTCTCGGGCGCCCGCTGTCAGAACGGCGAGCTCCTCAGCGGGCCGTGCGAGGCGGGGGTGCCGTGCGGCTGGGACCCGCGCTACCAGATCTACGCGTGCGGCGGTCACGGCGCGGACCCGAGCGGGCGGTTCCCGTACTTCTGCCCCTAGCCGCCTGCTCGAGCCGACCGCCCCACCCACCCTCCTGGTCGCGCGCCGACACGCCACGGCGGGTCCGGAGGGCCGCGCGCTCGCGCGCACCCTCGTCGCGGAGGAGTTGCCCTCGATGCCCATGTTGCCTCCGCGGTGGTTCCGAGAGAGGCTCGTCAAGGCATGACCGGCCACTACGTCTGGTTTTTCGTGCGGCGGAACGAGAAGACCGGTCACGACGAGCTGGTCTTGACGAATCAGCAGCACGACTACCTGGCGGTGGTCTTCTGGTGTGCCGACGAGGGCGACTACGTGTTTCGGGATCTCTCGGGCACCGCCTGGGAGCCCGAGCTCGTGGACCGCGCCCTGGCCGAGGCCCGTCGCCGGGTGCTCGGCGTTCCAGGTGGACGACGGCGCGACTTCGCGCCCGACTCTTGCCGAGGCGGCGAGAGCTGACGCGCAGGAGCGGTCGATGGAGATCCCGCCCTGGGTGAAGTGGAGCCGCGACCGAGCGCGGTCGGACGAGAGTGGCGCGCGACTCTGGATCCGGGCCGGGGCCGAGCTCCCCTGGGTGGCCGTCCCGCTGTTCCGCCGCGTCCGCGGATACCTTCCGACGACCGACGGTGTATACGTGGACTGGCGCGGCCCCGTGGACGATGACGACGAGGATCTCCCGGTGAGCCCGGATAGCGTGGTCACGAGCGCCTACGCCTACGACGGCTCTCTCCGCTGGACCCTGCACGCCAAGGACTTCCCATTCTTCGGCCGCGACGGAGCTCGGCTCGGCGGCCTGCCCTACACCTCCTCGGTCGACGGCGTCGTTCACTTCCGCAGCGGGCCGTGGTTCTGCGTTCTTTCGGACGCGGACGCGCCTACCCTGGGACCCCTCCAGCGCACCCCGCCGAGCAGCGGCTGACGCGGGGCACGGACTCCTTCCCTTCGTCATTCCGCGCGACAGCGCCCTCGTCGGAATGGGCCCCGGGCGCGGCTCAGCGTTCGACCGCCCCCAGGTCGGGCCTGGGCACTTCGAAGGTGCTGCATTCGACCGGAATGCCGTTGTCGCGGTAGGCCACCCCGCGCCTGAGGCGGGCGAGCGGGTAGTCCGACTCGCAGCACACGCCGATCGGGTGCCCGGTCACCTCGCCGTCGCGCAGGTCGAGCTGGGCGTCGTCCGTGACCCGAACGCCGCAGGTCTCGCTATTCTCGAGGACGAAGCCGGTCACGTCGACGTCGGCGCCCGCGTACGCGCCGAGGCTGACCTCGGGCGCACCGCCGGCGCAGTCGCCCGAGCAGTCCGGGGACCCGGTCACGACGAGATCCCGGACGTCCGCTCGCGTGCCGGGGCTGTGGGCGTAGAACCCGGCCTCGGGGTTCCCCTCGAGCCGCGCGCGCCGGAGCGAGAGCACCGAGCCGAGCGCGACGTTCAGGCCCCGACCCCAGTGCCCCTCGGCGTCCGGCGCGGTGCCGAGGACGGTCAGGTCGCGGATGTCCGCTTGGCCCCCGACGATCTCGACGCCCGCGGCGCGCACGTCTTCCACGAGGACCCGCGTGAGGCTGACGGTGGGTCCGAGCTGGATCTTGACGCCCTGACCGAAGAGGCCGTCGAGCGCCTGGCCGCTGTTCCTCGCCACGCGGAGGTCCGTCGCCTCGACCCGCGTCCCCTCGCTCCCGACGAAGAGCCCCACCTCGCCGTTGTCGGTCAGGAGCGCGCGAGCCAGGACGAGGCGGGCGCCGAAGTTGACGTCGATCGCGCGCCCGAACTCCCCCGGCTCCGCGATCGACGAGGCGAAGGCCTGCGGACGCGTGTCGCGCACGACCACGTCCCGGAGGACCGCCTCGGTCGCCTCGTCATCGACGATGACGCCGGTGCTCCGGTTGCCTTCGATGAGCGCCTCGTCGAGCTCCAGCCGCGCCCCCGACTCCGCCACCACGCCCATCCCGCCTCCGCCGGAGGCCGTGAGGAGCGGGTCGGGCTGCGTGTCCCGGACGACGACGCCGCGAGCCACGGCCGTCGACGCGTCGCCCACGACCGCGAGGCCGACCCCGGGCACGCTCGCGATGCTCGCGCGGGACAGGAGGAGCCGACCGCCGAGCGCGACCGAGACGCCGGCGGACCCGGGGCCATCGGGGTAGCGCACGGCATCCATGACGGTCAGGTCTTCGATGTCGGCGGTCGCGCCCTCCTCTCGCACGACGACGCCCGCGCCGAGGGGGCGCTCGAGGAGCGCCCGCCGCAGCGTGAGCTCCGAGGCCTCCCCGACCACGACCCCCGCCGGGACGACGCCCGGGTCGCTCTCCCCGGCTTCGCCGCCACGGACGACCAGGTCCTCGACCTCGGCCAGCGTCCCGGGGCTGATGACGCCGAGGCCGATCCAGCGATGGTCGGCCAGGAGCGCGCGCGAGAGCTGGAGGCGTCCGCCGAGCTGAGCCAGCACGCCGAAGCCCCGGGCCCCGTCGGTCGCGCGTGGGCGCGTGTCGCGGACCGCGAGGTCGGCGGCGACGACCTCGCTGAGCTCGTCCGCCACGAGGACGCCGAACCCGCGGTTCCGGACGACGAGCGCCCGCTCGAGCTGGACCCGCCCTCCTTCGGCGCTGACGCCCCGGCCGGCGAAGCCGTCCGCCCGCGCCTCCGTGTCCCGCACGACCGCGTCCCGGACGACGGCCTCGCCGCCGTTGGCGGCGACGACGCCGTGCTCCAGGTTGCGCTCGATCAGCGCCCGGGTGACGTCGAGGCGAGCCCCCTGCTCCGAGCTCAGACCACGGCCGAAGCCGCCGTCCGAGGCCTGCGGGAGCGTGTCGCGGACAACCAGGTCGCTCGCGGTGACCTCCGTGCCGGGCCCGATCGCCAGCAACCCCGCGTCCCGGTTCCCGTCGAGCAGGACCCGGCGCAGCTCGAGGCGCCCCCAGACCACGAGGACGCCGAAGCCGCGGAGCCCCGTGCCCCGCTCCCCGCGGGTCCGCCGCACCCGGAGGTCCGTGGCGACGACGTGCGAGCCCTCGTCCGCCACCACCAGCCCCGCCGACCGGTTCCCGTCGAGGACGCTCCCGGCCAGCGTCAAGCGGCCCTGCGCCTCGACACTCACGCCGCTGCCCTGCTCGGGCCCCATGCCGGGGTCGCGCGTGTCCCTCACGACGATCGACCGCGCCTCCACCTCTCCCGAGGAGGTGACCGACAACGCGGCCGGGGTACCGGTGGCCTCGCGGATCTCGACCCCCTCGACCGCGACCGGGGCGCCGCGCCGCCGCACGCGGAGCCCGGTGACCGAGGCCGGTCCGATCCGCACGCTCTCGATGCGGATCGAGGCGTCGTGCCGGCCGATGTCCAGCACCGCGCTCCGGTCGCTGTCCTCGGCTGCGACGAGGACGGTGTCCCGGACGCAGCGGCCGCGCAGCGAGACGCCGTCGGGCCAGACGCGGTCCACGGCGTAGGTGCCGGCCGCCAGCGCGACGACGTCGCCGGGCGAGGCGCGCTCGAGCGCCTCGGCGAGGGTTCGGAGCGGCGCGCCCTCCGAGCCGTCGCCGCTCGCGTCCGCGTCGCTGCGGACGAAGAGGACGGTCGTCCCGTCGGGCAGGTCGTCGACGCCCGGGAAGGGCCCAACGCCGCAGGCGCGGCCGATCGGCCGGCAGCCGGCCTCGCCCGGGAAGTGGGCCTCGCCCTCGGCGCACTCGGCGGAGCCGCCCGCGGGGTAGGGCTCGCACGTGCGCACGCCATCGGCGTCCACCCCTCGCCAGCCCGTCGGGCACGCCCAGGCGATCGGAGGGACGCCGGCCTCGAGCCAGGAGATCCGCGGCGGCGCGATGTCGGGCCGGCCCGCGTCCAGCCACCGGACGCGTGGCGCCTCGGGCAGCGCCGGCTCGCCCGACGTGGGCTCGGCGCCCAGGTCCCCCGCGTCGGGGGCGACGGGGGGGCGGCCGCAGGCGGCGGCTGCCAGCAGGCAGGCCGCGCCCCACGTCAGGATCCGTCGCACAGGAGCAGGCTGGCGCCTCGCCGACGCGGCGGTCAACCGGCTGGTCAACCGGCTGCTCCCGCCGCTCTCACCGCTCCCTCGCCCGCATCCGGGCCAGCCGCTCCAGCCAGTCCGCCGCCTCCACCCTCTGCCCCATGGTCGAGCCCGGGGCATCTCGCACCGCTCGCCACCGCAGCGCCGCTTCGCCGTTACGGCCCACCCCGAACGCGCTGATCGCGAGCATCCGGTGAAGCTCCCGGCGGAGCCGCTCCGTCGGGAGGCCGAGGCCCTCGGCCCGCGTGAGCTCGGCGAAGGCCAGGTCGAAGCGCTGGCGAAACAGCATCTGCCGCCCGGCCAGGTACGCGGCCAGGCCGTCCGCCCGCACCCGGTCGATCAGGGCGGCCTGGAACAGCGCGGTCCCCGCGTCGCTCCGGCGGTCGGCGCGCGGGGCGAGGAGACCGCGCAGGGCCCGCTCGCCGACCCCCGTCATCTCGAGGCCGAGGAGCCGGACCTCGACCTGGCGCGCCGCGTCGTCGGTCTGCGGCTCCTCGAGGAGCGCGCGGTAGACCTCGCGCGCGCGGTCCCGGTCCCCGCGGCGCCACGCGGCATCGGCGAGGGTGAGTCGGGCCCGGTGCACGACCGGGGCGGGCGCCCGCTCCTCGAGAACCTGGAGCTGCTGCCGGGCCTCGTCGGTGCGGCCGAGGCGAGCCAGCGCGCCGACCAGGCTCGCTCGGGTCCGCGCCTGGGCGGCGTCGACGTCGAGGATCGCCCGGCATGTGCCGATCGCGGCGCGGTCGTCCCCCGCGCTCACCTGGGCGGCCGCTTCCCGGCGGAGGTTGGCGACGCGGTGCGGGCACACCTGGCCCAGCAGCCCCGGCTGGCTGAACCGCAGCTCGGCGAGCGCCCGCGCCTCGGGAGGCAGCTCGACCTCCTCGCGCAGGAAGGCACGCCAGCGGGCCTCCGCGTCGGCGAGGGGCTCGCCGAGGGCGCCCGCCCAGTCCGCGCTCGCGTAGAGGCGCCGCACGGTGGACGGGCCCTGCGTCTCGAGGACCCACCGCAGGAACGAGCCGCTCAGGACGTATGCGCGGCTCGCGGGCTGGAGCAGGAACCGCAGCCCGAGGAGGTCCTCGAGGGGGGGCGCCCGGTCGAGCTCGACCATCGCGCGCGCCCACTGGTGGGGGGTCAGGCCCTCCCGGGCATCCCACGCGATCGCGACGGCGGTGCCCTCGATCAGCGTGGGCGAGGGGATCCAGCCCCCCAGGGGGCCCGCTACGCGGAAGGGGCCGCGGCCGACGTTCCCGGCCACGACGTGGACGATCTCGTGGAACAGAACGGGGTGCGGCCACCGGTCGACCTGGAGGTAGACCTCGTGGCGCCAGGGCTTGGCCACGTAGGTGCCGCTGGCGCCCATCAGGGCCCGCTTCTCGTCGGCGCTCCGGAAGAAGAACGCGGTGACCAGCCGCGGCTGGCGCACCCCGAGGGCCGCCTCGGCCTGGGCGACGCGGAAATCGCAGTCCTCCGCGAGGCGCTCGGCCTCGGTCCGCGGCAGCTCCCCCGGCACGATGGCGATGCACCGTTCGCCCGCCACCCGGCCTCCGAGCGCTTCCTTCAGGCTGGCGACGCTCGCGCGATGCCCGAGTTGGGTCCCGAGGAGGTCCCCGGCCACGGTGGCCGCGAGCAGCGCGACGGCGACCGCCGACCAGCCGGGGTGCTGTCGCGCCCGCGCCCACCGGAGCCTCCCGGACTCGGGATCGAGCAACGCGGCGACGAGCGCCGAGAGGGCCAGCAGCCACACCGCGGTCAGCAGGCGAAACGAGAGGTAGGTCGGCTCGATGCGGATGTCGGGGTCGTAGAGGGTCCCCGGGAGCTCGCCGAAGAAGTGGCCGTACGCATCGATCGCGGGGGTCGCCCAGAACCGGTAGAGCGCGACCAGGGCCGCGAGCAGCGGGGCGAGCATCGCCAACGTGGAGGCGACCCGACCGCGTCCGCCCAGCAGGGCGAGCGTGGTCCCGAGGACGGCGCCGTGGAGGCACCCGACGGCGGGCCCCAGGGCGAGGAACGCGAGCCCCTCGGCCGCGCTGCAGGCGGGGAAGCGGAGGAGGTTCAGGAGCAGGAGCGCCGTCGGCAGCCCGACCAGCGCGAGGCCGAGGGTGGCGGCGCGGCCGAGGTACGTCGCGGCGCCCGCTGGCGCCTCCTCGCCGCGCGTCCACACCACCTGGCGCGCGCCGAGCAGGCCCGCGAAGGGGGGCAGCAGGACCCCGAGGACGAGCGCGGCCTCGATGCCGGGGATCCCGAGCACCGGCGACAGGCAGAGCCCGAGCCCGACGACCAGCGCCACGCCGAAGGCGATCTGGATCGAGCGGAGGCGGAGCAGACGAAGAAGGCGAGGGCGCACGAGGGGCCGGGTCCGGGCTCGAACGGCCGCTCAGGCCTCGGCGACGTCCTCGTCGCCCGCGACCTTGCCGGGGCTGGGGAGGTCGAGGACGAGGGGCAGGACCTCGTCGAGGCGCGAGACGAGGTGGATCTCGAGGCCGCCCCGCACGTGGGCCGGCACCTCCTCGAGGTCCGGCTCGTTCCGGGCCGGGAACAGCACGTGGCGAACCCCGGCGCGGTGCGCGGCCAGGCACTTTTCCTTGATGCCCTCCACCCGGAGGACGGAGCCGCGAAGCGTCATCTCCCCGGTCATGGCGACGTCGGGCCGGACCTTCAGCCTGGTCAGCATGGAGGCGAGGGACACGAACACCGCGACCCCCGCCGCCGGCCCGTCCTTCGGTACGGCGCCCTGCGGCAGGTGGACGTGGACGTCCATCGTGCTGAGGAAGTCCGGCTCGAGGCCGAGCTTCTCCGCTCGCGTCCGGATGTAGGAGAAGGCGGCGTACACCGACTCCTTCATCACGTCCCCCACGTTGCCCGTCAGGTGGACCTTCCCCGTGCCGGGGCTCATCGCGGTCGACTCGACGAACAGCAGGTCGCCGCCGCCGGGCGTCCAGGCGACGCCGGTGGAGACGCCGGGCCGCGCCACCTTCTCGACGAGCTGGGGCTCGTGCTTCGGCGGGCCGAGGATCTCCTCGATCTGGCCCGGGCCCGCGACGAGCTGCACGTCCTCGCCCTCCGCCAGGCGCACCGCCACCGCCCGGCACACGCCGGCGACCTGCCGCTCGAGGCTCCGGACGCCCGCTTCCCGGGTGTAGTGGTCGACCATCCAGTCGATCGCGTCGTCGGCGAACTCGAGGCGCTCGGGGCTCAGGCCGTGCTCCGACAGCTGCTTGGGGATGAGGAACTGGCGCGCGATCGCCTGCTTCTCGTCCCGCGTGTAGCCGGGCAGCTCCAGGATCTCCATCCGGTCGAGGAGCGGCCGCGGGATCCGGTCCATGCGGTTGGCGGTCCCGATGAACAGCGTCTGGCTCAGGTCGAAGGGGACCTCGAGGTAGTGATCGCTGAAGGCGAAGTTCTGCTCCGGGTCGAGCACCTCGAGGAGCGCGCTCGCGGGGTCCCCGCGGAAGTCGTTCCCCAGCTTGTCGACCTCGTCGAGCAGCATCACCGGGTTGCGGGAGCCGGCCTGCTTGAAGCCGGCGATCACCCGCCCGGGGTAGGCGCCGACGTAGGTCCGGCGGTGGCCCCGGATCTCCGCCTCGTCCTGGACGCCGCCGAGGGCGACCCGCACGAACGCCCGGCCGGTGGCCCGCGCGATCGAGCGCCCGAGCGACGTCTTGCCGACCCCCGGCGGCCCCACGAAGCACAGGATGGGGCCCCGGATATCGGAGCGGAGCTTGCGGACCGCGATGTACTCGAGCACCCGCCGCTTGACCTTCTCGAGGCCGTGGTGGTCCTCGTCGAGGACCCGGCGGGCCTCGCCCACGTCGAGGCGGACCGGGGCGCTCTTCCCCCAGGGCAGGTCCGACAGCCATTCGACGTAGGTCCGGGCCACCTGGTACTCGGCTCCGGCCGGGTTCATCGAGCGCATCCGGCGCAGCTGCCGGCGCGCGGCCCGCTCCGCTTCGGTCGGCATCTCGGCTCTCGCGATGCGCTCGCTCAGGTCCTCGATCTCGTCGTCGTCGTCGGCCTCGCCGAGCTCTCGGCGGATCGTCTTCATCTGCTGGCGGAGGAGGAACTCCCGCTGGGAGCGGGACATCTCCTCCTGCACCATGGTCGAGATCTCCTTCTTGACCTCGTGCACCTGCACCTGGCGGCTGACCAGGTCGCCCACCTTGCGCAGGCGCGCGCGCACGTCGAGGAGCTCGAGGACGTCCTGCTTGGCCGCGGTCTGGATCGGCAGGTTGCTGGTCACGAGGTCGGCCAGGGCGCCGGCGTCCTGGACGTTCTCGAGGACCGTGCTCGCCTCGCGCGGGAGGTGCGGCAGGAGGTCGCCCAGGCGTCGGGCCGACTGCCGGACGTTGGCGGTCAGGGCGTCGATCTCGACGCCGCGCACCGGGACCTCGTGGATGCGCTCCACGCGCGCCTTCATGAAGGGCTCGCGCCCGAGCGGCTCCGTTCGCCGCATCCGGCAGATGCCCTGCAGCACGACCGAGTAGTTGCCGCTGCTGAGCCGGATGACCTTGAGCACCCGGGCCACGGTCCCGAGCCCGTACACCTGATCGAAGGTCGGGTCCTCCACCTCGGGCTGGTGCTGGGCGACCACGCCGATCGTGGGCCGGTCCCGGCCGAAGGACTCCTCGATCAGCCGCACCGAGCGCGGCCGCCCGACGTTCACGGGCACCACCGACGCCGGGAAGAGCACGGAGTTGCGCAGGGGAAGAAGGGGCAGCTCCTCCGTGAGTGCCTCGGCGGGCCCGTCGCTCATCGGCGCTAGTCTCGCCGATCCGGGTAGGCCTGCAAGGCCCCCGGCGGGGTCAGCGCCGCCGCGTCGCGCCGTTCGCGGGGGTTGGCGAACATCGGCCGTTCTGTTACGAACTGGACGCCTCGAGGGCGGGTGTAGGAACGTGTCCTACATCGGCGCTATGCTCCTCGGGTCCGAGGTCGGCTTCAGGAGGAAAGACCTTGCAGCGGTTCCGTTCGAGTCGAGCTCCCGCGTCCCATGCCGCCTTCGTTGGCGTCGGCGGTCTCCTGATGACCGGGTGCCATGGCGCCTTCTGGGGCAACCTCGCGGTCCTCGCGGTCACCGTGGGGATCTTCTTCGCGACGCTCGCGCTCGGCCGCAGCACCTCGGCCACCGCGTCGGCGGAGGCCTCCAGGTCCTCCGGGCCCTCCTGAGCCACCCCCCCGACCGCTCGCGCGCCGACGGCCCGGACACGACGCGCAGCGTCCACGACGCCTTGGGGCGACGTGCTCGCCGGAGCGAGGACGGAGGGGCGCGGCGAGGGGGCTGGGGTCCGGGTCAGCGGGAGAAGCCTTCCTGGCCAGGCCCGGCGAAGGCGAGCTCCAGCACGTAGATGCCGTCCATGTAGGAGCTCACGCGCAGCCCCGCGAGGTGGCCGTCGGCGGTCCGGACGACGAACGTGACCGGGCGTGGGCTCACGGTGTGGGTCACCGGGTCGTAGTCGAACCAGCCGGCGAGGACCGGGCTCGCGTCGTAGGGGTCGGTCCCGGGCCGACCGGAGGAGAGGCTCTCGTCGACCGCCCAGCCCTCCTCGGGGGGCACGTCCAGCAGGCCGACCTCCGCGACCTCGGTCTCGACCGCCTCGCCGGCGCCGCTGCCGCTCGTGCCGCCGTTGGTCCGCAGCCGGGTGCGCGAGAGACCCAGGTCCCACGACCGATCGGTCGCCGGGTCATCGCCCTCGATGACCTGGCCGTCGCGAAGGCTCACGTAGACCCAGGCTTCCCGATCCGACGCGTCGACCTCGAGCTCGACCACCTCCACCGCGCGCTCGACCGGGAGGAGCGAAAGGTCGTAGGCGCCGTCGTCCCAGCGCCAGACGCGCAGCTTGGCGTAGCCGCCGTCGGCGGTGCGCACGAGATAGGTCCGGTCCCCCGGGGTCACGATATGGCCGACCGGGTCGTAGTCGAACCAGCCCGCGAGCACCGGGTTGGCGCTCGACGGCGGGGCGCCGGGCCGGCCGCCGTCGACCAGCTCGTCGGCGGCGTAGCCGAGGGTCGGCGCCTCGAGCAGGTCGTCGAAGGCGAGGCCCGAGGCGTCCAGGCGGGCGCCCCCCATGCCGGGACCGCTCGTGCCCGAGCTCGTCCGCACGCCCGTCCGCCGTAGCGCGAGGTCCCAGCCGACGTCCGTGTCCGGGTCGGCCGGCGAGACCACGCCGTCGTCGACGCTCAGGTAGACCCACGCCGTCGGGTCGGAGGCGTCGACGGGGAGCGCGTGGGCCGGCAGCGGGTCCCGCCCGGCATCCGGCTCGGGCATCCCCGCGTCGACCTCGACGGGCGGGCCGGCGTCGGGCAGGCCCCCGTCCGGCGCCCCGACCGCGGCCCACCGGAAGGACACGACGGCGGGCGACCCGGCGTCGTCGTAGTAGCTCTCGAAGGCGAGCTTGAAGAACGCCCCCTCCGTGGTGGCGACGACGTAGGTCAGCGGCTGACGCGCCGTCAGCGTGTGGGTCGTGACGTCGTAGTCGTACCAATCGCCCTCGCCGTCGTTGAAGACGTTGTCGGGCTCCTCGTCGTCGTCGCCGTCCCCGTCGGGCACGGGTACGGTCCAGCCCGCGTCGGGGGCACGGCCGACGTCCTCGAAGGCCCTGCCCTCGAGGGCGGCGACCCGGACGCCCCCGCTCCCGCTGACGCCGCCGTTGATCCGGACGCGGAAGCGCGAGAAGGCGAGCTCCCAGCCCTCGTCCGGACGGACCGAGAGACCCCTGTCGAGATCGAGGTGCTGCCAGGCCGCCGAGTCCGTGGCGTCGACGATCGTCGTCACCACGCCGTCGTCGACGCGGTGGGTGAACGCGCCGCTGACGGGCGGGATGCCGTCGGTCGGAGCCCCGGCGTCGGCGCGGCCCGCGTCCCCTCCCACCGGACGCAGGGTCTCGGCGCAGCCCAGCCCCGCGAAGAGGGCGACGGTCGCGACGGCGAGGGTCCGGGCCGCCGGGCGGGCGGCGTCCCGACAAAGGAAAGCGAGCGAGCGGTTCGGATTGCGTTCGGTCCTCATGGTTCGTCCTCAGTAGCGGCCACGGACCCCGCCGTAGACGGTCAGGGGCCGCAGCACGGTGAAGCGGTCGCCGGCGTCGATCAGGTTGTCGACGCCGGCGAAGAGCTCGAGGTGGCGGGTGAAGCGCTTCGCCAGGCGCAGGTCGACCTGCGGGATCGGCCCGGGGCGGACCGCCTCGTCCTCCCCGTCCCCGTCCTCATCGACGAAGAAGACGCGGTCGATCTGGAGCGCGCCCCGGGCGACGAGCACGATCTCCCATGGCTCGTAGGCGACCCGGGCTCCGAACGAGACCCGGTGCCGGGCGCGGCCCTCGAGGGGTCTCCGGAGCTCCTCGTCCCGGGTCTCGGTCAAGGTGTAGCCGGCGCGCAGGGCGAGGGTGTCGTCGACGGCCAGGGCGACGCCCGTCTCGAGGCCCATGGTCCAGGCGCTCGCGACGTTGTCGTAGGTGAAGACGGTGCCGCTCGCGTCCGGGTCGTCGTCGGTCACCACCGCGATCAGGTCCCGGATGTCGTTCCGGAACCCCGCGACGGTGAGGGTGACCTCCTCGATCGGCCGCCAGTCCGCGCCCACGTCGACGCCGTGGGATCGCTCTGGCCCGAGGCTCGGGTTGCCCTGCACCACGTAGCCGACGGCTGGGTTCTCGAACCGGAGCAGGAGCTGCTGGAACGAGGGGGCCCGGAAGCCCCGCCCGTAGGACGCCCGGAGGACCAGCTGGCGCACGGGGTCGAAGCGGGCCGCGAGCTTCGGCGAGAGCTGGTCGCCGAACTGCGAGTCGACGTCGTAGCGGAGACCCGGGACGACGGTCAGCGACGCGTCCCCCTCCTCGTAGAGCCGCCACTCGTCCTGGAGGAAAGCGGCGAAGCGATTCCGGCGGCCCGTCCCCTCGATGCGCTCCGCGTCGAGCACCTGGAACAACTGCTCGAGGCCCAGGGAGATCCGGTGGCGCCCGGCTGCCTCGACGCCGAAGGACAGGATCGAGGTGAGCTGACCCATGTGCTCGCGGTTGTCCTCGTAGTCGTCGAGCTGGTCGCTGCCGCGCTGGTCGAGGAGGTACTGCTCGCGGAACTGCTGGTAGGTGAGCCTCGTCAGGAGCTGGAGGTCCTTGTCCTCGCGCCGCAGGAGGTGCTCGAGGGAGACCCGCATCTGCTCCTGGAGCTGGGTGCGGTCGAAGAGCGCTCCGGCCGCCCCCCCGTCCACGCCGCGCAGCCGGAGCCGCAGGTAGTCGCCCTGCAGCCGGAGGCGGTGCCGCTCCGACGGCCGGTAGTCCGCCCGCGCGCCGAGCGACCACTGGCGTCGACCGCTGCCGGTCGTCGCCTCGCCGTCCGATCCGCGCTGGATCGGATCCGTGGAGTGGAAGCCGCCGTCCAGTCGGAGGCGGAGCTCCTCCACGGGTCGACCTGCGACCCGCCCGGTGACGTCGACCACGTGGCCGGAGCCGTAGGAGGCGAGCGCGTCCGCCTCGAAGTCCCGCTCCGAGTCGCGGGTGATCACGTTGACCACGCCGCCGATCGCGTCCGAGCCGTAGAGCGCGCTGCTCGGCCCCCGTACGACCTCGACGCGCTCGATGTTCGCGACGTCGTAGCGGCTCAGGTCGACCGCGCCCCCGATCCGGCCGGGCACCCGGTCGCCGTCGACGAGGATGAGCGTGTACTCCGGGTCGAGGCCGCGGAGCCAGAGCTCGGCGCCCCGGAAGGACGTCTGGATCTGCAGGTCGCCGCGCTCCTCGAGGATCTCGGCGAGGTTGCGCGCGCCGCTCTCTTCGATCTCGCGGCGGCGGATCACCTCGGTGCGGACGACCGACTCCGCCTCGGGCTCCTCGACGCGGGCGCCCGTGACCACGACCTCGGGCATCTCGAGGTCCTCCTCGCCCTCGAGCAGGTCGTCGAGCGTCAGGCCCTCGATGCCGACCCCCGGGTCCTCATCCTCCGTCGGCGAGGCGCCGGGTGCGGACGCAGAGCCGTCGTCCTGCGCCCGGGTCACGGACGGAGCGACGGCCGCGAGGGCGGCGAGGGCGACGGCGAAGGCTAGCCAGTGGTCCATGAGGGAACGAGCGCGGGGGTGAGAATGGGACTGAATGAGAATGAGACTGAGATGCATTCTCAATTGCCCTCCTCGTGGGAGAGCGTCAAGCGATTTCGCACTGGCGTGCAGAGCGCGCGCCACGCTCCGTCGATCGCGGCGGCGCGGCTCCGCACCCTCGCGGCCGCCCGCGGGCCGTTCGTGCAGGGCGTCTATCCGGTGGGACGAGGCCGTGGGCCGTGCCGTCCTGGAGCATCCCGGCGGAGCGTCGTGGAGTCGGGCGACGATCCGTGACGGCCGGCGAGCGGAGGCCTCTCTCAGGTCGGCGAGGCGCTCGGGCGGCCGACCCTCACTCCGGTCGGTCTGTCAGCCGATGAATCCGGAACGGTGGACGGGGCTCTTGAAGGCGCCCAACAGCCGCTCGACTTCGGAGGCTGAGCACGACGGGCAAGGTCTTCGGCAGCCGGCAGAACGGGACCGCCGCGCACCAGTGCGGCCTGTCGAGCACCTGCGCGAAGAAGAACCAGGGTCACCCCAACTCTTCCGGAGCCCGGAGCAGAGAGGCCCTTGTATGGAGACCCTGAGCGCACACCCTTGATCAGGCCCTATGCGGGTCTATACACTAACCCATAGTGAGCTATTCACCCTTGGGGGGTGTCGTGAGTACCTCGATCCAACGTGTCTCCCTTGCTGCGGGCGTGCTGGGCCTCTGTGCCTCCCTGACCGCCTGCACCGCCCAATCGTTCGATGGCTGCGGCAGTGACGTCGACTGCCGCTACGGCCGCGTCTGTCGCGACTCGGTGTGCGTCGATCCCCCACCGGGGACCTCGGGGGCCGATGGCGACCTTCCAGGGGACCCGGGGGACATCCGTGCGCCCGACCGCGGGGACTCCACGCCGCCCGACCTGAGCTCCGCGGTCGTGCGCTACCCCTTCGACCGGTGCGACGACACGACCCCGGAGGCGATGGGCACGGGGCTCGATGCGACGCTGGTCCATGCGCGCTGTGAAGGGCGCGATGCCCTGGGCGCGGCCCTCGGCACATCGTGGCGGTCCGGAATGGCGCTCTCCTGCCACGGACGTGGCGCCTTCGCCGAGGCGCCCGACGACCCGACCTTCGAGCCGAGTCAGCTCACCCTGTCGGCCTGGGTCTACAGCGAGGACTACGGGGCCTGTGCCGGCCACTGCACGATCGTCAGCAAGGGCAACACCGATGTGCCCCCCATGGGCTACTGGCTCATCGCCGACGCGGGGAGCGGTGACGTACGGCTCACCATCGCCGGGGACGGCGCAGAGCCCGCATTCTACGGCGAGCCCCTGAGCCCCTCCGTCTGGCACCACGTGGTAGCCACCTTCGACGGGACGACCGCGGCCTTGTACGTCGACGGTGCGCTGAGCGCATCGAAGGTCATCCACCACGGCATCTCCTACGCGGACGAGCCCTTCCTCATCGGCGCCATTCCCCGCCGGAGCTACGACTTCAGCGGTCTCATCGAGGAGGTCGTGCTCTGGGACCGCGCGATGGACGCGCAGGAGATCGCTGACCTCTATGAGTCGTACCTCGGGGCGATGGGAAGCCAGGATCCTCCACCCGAGGACCTCTGCGATGGCACCCTGTGCCCCTGCACGGAGGCCGGAATCCGGGCCGCCGTCGCCGCGGGGGGTGGGCCCTACACCTTCGACTGCGACGGCCCGACGACGGTCGTCACCCGGGCCGAGATCGCCATCGACAGAGACGTGATCCTCGACGGTAGCGATCTACTGACGGTGGACGGGAACCGTCACCATCGCGTGTTCCGAGTCAACGGCGGAGCCACGGTGGAGATGCGTCGCATCACCATCACAGGCGGGCGGGCCGAAAGGGGAATCGACGGCTGGGGCTTGTCGCCGACCGTCCATCGCGGTGACGCCTTTGGAGGCGCCATCGCCAACAACGGCACGCTGACACTCGCGGCTTGCACGATATCGGGCAACGCCGCGGTCGGCCACGCCGCCTACGGCGGCGCGTTCTTCAATCTTGGGACGGCGCTGCTCAGGGATTGCGATTTCTTCGACAACGACGGCTACCACGGCGGCGCCATCTGGAATACTGGTGTGATGTGGATGACCCAGGGCACCGTGTCCGACAACAGCACGGTCGAGGGCGGGGGCGTTCACAACGGGCAGGCCGGCGAGCTGGTGGTCTGGGGCACGATCGTCGATGGCAACGCTGCCTCGCGCCACGGCGGCGGCGTCTTCAACGACGGGACCCTGACCATGGTGGACGTGGTCGTTCGGGACAATACGGCCGACGAAGCGGGGGGCGGCATCTACAACGAGAGGGACCTGACCCTGACGCGATGCGTCTTGTCAGACAATGTCGCCGGCGGCAACGGAGGTGGCCTCACCAACGAGCCCGCCCACCACGGCGAGACTCCCCATGGTGTCGTCGTGATGAACGACTGTGAGGTCTCCGGTAATCAGTCAGGTAGCGGGGGTGGCCTCTACAACATCGGGAGGATGAGCATCACGGGGACTGCGGTCTTCGCCAACGTGACGGAAGGCGGAGGTGGGGGCATCGACAACGACAACTCACTGACCGTGACCAACACCACCGTGTCGGGGAACCGGAGCAACTACCGCGGCGGCGGCGTCTACAACCAAGCCTTCGTGAGCCTCACGAGCACCACGGTCTCCGGGAACTTCGCGGCGGCAGGCGGGGACGCGCTCGCCGGCGACGGGCTGCGACCGGGGGGCGGTATGACCGTCGCGAACAGCGTGATCGAAGGTGACTGCGACCACGACGCAGGCCTACCGTCCGAGGGGTACAACATCGAGAGCCCCGGCAGCACGTGCGCCTTCGACCGGGCGACGGATCGGGTCTATGTCCCCGCCGCCGCCCTCAGCCTGCAGCCCCTCGCCGACAACGGCGGGCCGACCCAGACCCACGCCCTCGGGCTCGCGAGCGTAGCCATCGACAGGATCCCCGAGACCCACTGCGTCGACGCCGGCGGCCGGCCCCTCGCCACCGACCAGCGCGGCGTGCCGCGCCCGCAAGAGGGAGGCTGTGACGTCGGGGCCTTCGAGGTGGAAGGAGCTCCCTAGGGCCGACCTCGAGGTGCTTTGGCCGCGGACCCCCGGGGGGACTACCCAAAGGAGCGAGACCCGAGCGTCGAGGACGAGGTCGGTTCGCTGGTGCCGCGCTTCGAGTACATGAAGCGCCTCTCCAGGGCCCCGTGGAAGTCAACCGAATCTCCGTTGAACCAAGCCGCTTCGCGGCAGGGAGGCCCACCGTTCGCGGCTCGATGAGCTGAGGGCCGGCGTCCTCCGCCGCCGTCTGCCGCCACCCTCTTCGATCCGCCGTCCGACATCCGGCCGGCGCAAGCGAGGAGGACGTGATGGACGCGCACATCGAGCGGATGGGCGAGCAGATGGCCCTGAGGGGTTTGGCGAAGGGGACGCGGGAGGCGTACCGGCGGCACGTCGTGGGCTGCACCGCCTTCCACGGGCGGGCGGCCGGGACGCTGAGCGTCGACGACGTCGACGGGTACCTGGTGCACCTGCTTCGCGACCGAGGGCTGTCGGGGTCGTCTCGCAATCAAGCGGGGGCGGCGCTCCGGTTCTTCTTCGAGCGCGTGCTGGGCAAGCCGCAGTGGCGCTCGGCGGTCCCGTTCTGTCGACTGCCGAAGACCTTGCCCGTCGTGCTCAGCGGTTCGGAGGTCGAGCGGCTGCTGGCTTCCTTCGATAGCCCTGTCCACCGGGCCATCGCGACGCTCTGCTACGGCGCGGGGCTGCGCGTGACCGAGGCGTGTAGCCTCCGCGTGGGCGACATCGACGGGCGCCGTCGACTCCTTCACATCCGGCACGGCAGCAAGGGCGGCAAGCAGCGGCAGGTGCCGATGGCCGGCCGGCTCTACCTCGAGCTGCGCGCGTACTGGCGTCAGGTGCGCCCCTCGGGCGAGCGCTTGTTTCCGGGCCGGGGGACGGGTCGCCCCCTGACCCGAGAGGCGTTCGGTCGCGCGCTGGCCCCTGCGGTCGACCGCGCGGCGATCACGAAGCCGGTCCGCGCCCACACCCTCCGGCATTCCTACGCGACGCACCTCATCGAAGCGGGCGCCGACCTCCGGTCCGTCCAGCTGCTGCTCGGCCACGCGTCCCTGGAGACGACGACGCTGTACGTCCACCTGACGCACGCCCGGCGGGGACAGCTCCCGAGCCCGCTGGGCCTGCTCGGGACCCCGGCCGCCGAGCGCTTCGGCTGAGCCGGGATGCCCGGCTCCCACGGGGGCGCCCATCGGGCG
>JBHJHB010000078.1:0-42331 GCA_050331215.1 Sandaracinaceae bacterium
CTCCGCTCGATTCCTCTCCGATTTAATGCTCTCCGATCGTATCCACACCGATCGAATCCTCACCGATCGAATCCTCACCGGTCGAATCCTCACCTGTCGAATCCACGCCGGTCCTCGGTCGAAGCGCCGGACATCGCCGCGGAGGCCGAATCCCCACGCCGTCGGCCGCCGATGGGTGCTGCCCCTTCTGACGCCCCCGGCGGGCGGAAGTTCCCGCCGCCAGGGACCGGAGCGTAGCACCGGGCCCGACGCGCGTGCCAGAGCAACAGACGTCAACGGATTCGATGGGTTACCTCGTCGCCGGGCCGGCCCCGGCCGCGGCCTCGGGTCCGCGACGAGGGTACGGCTCGTCCGCCCCGTTCTGAGGCGGTGGGTCATCGCGCACGCCGCCCTCCTCGAGGTCGGCGCGCAGCGCCTCGACGTCGGTCGCGACCCGCCGCATGTCGCGGACGACGTCTCGCGCCGCGCGCTGGAGCACCGCCAGGGCCCCCAGGGCGAAGCCGCTCGTCGCGATCCCGAGGGCGATCGACGTCGCGGCGTTCCCGATCGCGATGCTCTCGACCTTGCCCGCGGCCAGCGCGAGGAGCCCGTGATCGCCCGCTGCCATCCACCGGAGCATCAGGATGGCGCCGAGGAACCCCAGCGCCGACGCGCTGGTGGCGAGCACCCGAAGCGCGCGGAGCCCCCGGACCGCGTCGGCCTCGAGGTCGTGGCGCCGCTCGTCCGACGCGTTGGCGCGACCCTCCTCGGAGGCCCCCGGCTCGAGCAGCGGCTCGACCACCCGAGCCACCCACGCCGGCCGCGCGGCCCGAGCCAGGCGCAGGGCGTCGGGGCGCCGGCCGTCGAGGAGCGCCCGGCGCACTGCGCGTCGGAACACCGCGGCGTCGAGCGCCGCCAGGGCGAGGAGGACCCGCGCCCGCCATACGACGATCCCCACCACCACGGCGAGGAGGACGACCTGTCCGGCGTGGAACGCGACCACGGCGTTCGGGGCGGGAAACCGGGCGGCTCAGAAGGGCTCGTCCTGGACCGAGCGGATCACCTCGCGCACGAAGCTGGTCCGCAGGTCGAGCACCTCGTAGCCGAGGTTCGAGCGGGTGAGGATGTAGAAGGCGTTCGGCTTCTGGACGGTGCCTTCGATCCGCACCTCGTCCAGGCGGATGACCTGGGGCGCCCCCCGCGGGCGGTTCTGGGCCGCGGCGGGGGCGGTCACCGCCAGCGCGAGGGCGAGGGCGAGGGCCAGCATCAGGGATCGGAACAGCGTCATCATGGGTTCTCCGGCGTCATCGGGGGCCTAGCTCGGGTTGGCGGCCTCGGCGGCCTCGGCTGCCTCGCGCTCCTGACGCTCCCGCTCGCGCTCGATGTTCCGCTCCTCGCGCTCGATCCGGCGCCCGAGCTCCTCGAGGTAGGCCTGGGACGGGTCGTCGCGAGGCAGGCGCGGGCCCATGAGGTCGCGGTAGCGGGTGAACTCGTTGCGGGAGCGCTGCAGCGCCTCGAGCACGGACAGCGGCGCGAGGTCGTCGCGGGCCGCCAGGAACAGCAGGCCCAGGTTGAAGTGGACCTCGGCGTTGTTCGGATCGAGCTCGATCACACGGTCGAACTCCGAGCGGGCCTGGGCCCATTGGCGGAGCGCCCGGTACGCCTCCCCGAGGGCGAGGCGGGTCGCCGCCTGGGTCGGCGCGATCGCCGCCGCGAGGCGGAAGTGGCTCAGGGCCTCCTGGTAGTTGCCGGCCGCCAGGAGCTGGGCCCCGACGGCCATCCGGGCCTCGAGGTAGGCCGGGCGCAGCTCGATCGCGCGCTGGTAGGCCTGGAGCGCGGGCGCCAGCAGATCCTCCGCCTCGTACATCCGGGCCCGCAGGTAGTGCAGCTCGGCGACGTTGCCGTCGACCTCGATCGCCTGCTCGATGATCGACTCGGCGAGCTCGGTCCGGCCCAGGCGGAGGTTGGCCTTCGCGAGGACGACCATCGCCGGCACGTAGCGCTCGTCGCGGCGCAGAGCCCGGCGGGCGATGGTGATCGCCCGCTCCGGCTGGTCCGCGAGCACCAACACGGTGCCGAACACGGCCTGGACCGCGAGGTTCCGGATCCACCGGTCGGCGAGCGGCTCGACGAAGCTCACCGCCCGGCTCTGCTCGCCCCGGCGGAGGTAGACCATCGCGATCCCCTCGATCGCCCGCTCGTAGTCGGCCTGGATCTGGAGCGCCTGCTGGTAGAACTGCAGCGCCCGGCCGTCCTGCCCCTGCCGGTCGGCGATCACGCCGAGGCTGTAGGCGGCCGGGTAGGCGTTGCGGTCGGCGGCCAGCGCCTGCTGGAAGGCCTGCTGGGCCGCCGCGTTGTCGCCCCGCTCGGCGGCAGAGACCCCCTGCTGGAACGCGCTCCGGGCCGAGCCGCTGAGCGGTCGCCGTACCGGGAGCGCCTCGCCGGTGTCCGTCTCCGGCGTTCCCCACGGCGAGGTCTCCTCCTCGGACTCGCCGTCACCGCCCCCGGCCGTCTCCTCCCCGCTGCCCGAGCCCGCCTCGCGCTCCAGGTCTCCCTCGGGGAGCTCGTCGTCCGGACCTCCGTCGCCGGGCGCGCCGGGCGGCGTGCCGTCCGCGACCTCGCCGCCCGAGGTTCCGTCCCCCGCTTCCCCCGCCGCGGGCTCGTCGTCGCCGCCCCGATTGCAGGCGGCGAGCGGCACCGTGCCGAGGGCGGCGAGCAAGGCGAGGGCGCGGGGGGACAGGGAGCGCATCAGTCCTCGTTCGGGCGGGCGACGGGGGGGGGAGTCAGACCCGCGGGGAGCTCGGAGAGCTGGCCCCGTCGAGCGCGCACGAACTCCCCCGGCCGGGGCGCGGTCACCACCTCGGCGAACTGCGGCTGCGTCAGGCACTCGTTGATCCGCTCCTCGCCGTAGGCCTGGAGCCGGTCGAGGGCCTGCCGGGAGTACTCGCTGTCGATGCTCGCCGCCAGGGCGAGGCGAGCCGCCAGGGCGTAGCGCACCAGGGCGAGGCACTCGATCGGCCGCACCTCCTGGTCGATCACGGCGCGGATCGCCTCCTCGAACTGGAAGCGGAGCTCGTCCTGCTCGAAGGGCGGCAGCGGCCGGAGCGCCCGCTCGAGGTTGGTCGGCAGGGGCTCGAGCTGGGCGTCGAGGACCGCCCGGGCCAGCACCTCGTACACCCGGCCCTGGCGCGCGTAGGCGGCGACGGTCCAGGCGGGGCGCTGGTAGGCGAGGACCGGCTCGTACTCGTTCTTGATCTCCTCGGCCCGACGCGCGCCGTCCTGGATCTGGTCGTTGAGCTCCTCGAGGAACTCGGTGTCCGTCCGCTGGCGCCCAGGCGCTATCCGCAGGTCCTCGAAGTCCTCGATCTCCGTGTCGGCGAGGGCGAAGTGGCTCTCGGCGGCGTACTCGGCGGCGATCGACCCGGGCTGGGCGCCCGTTCGTGCGAAGGCGTTCACGACGTCCCGGCGGGCGTTGCGGGGGTTCTGACGCAGCCGCTGGCGGGCCTGGGCGATGCGGTAGTACGCCGTCACGACCAGCTCCGCGGCCCCGCCGTCGCCCTCGTACTGCCGGATGAAGGACCGCATCTGGCTGACCGCCCGGTTCCAGTCCTCCTCCTTGAAGGCCATCTCCGCCGCCCGGTAGCGGGCAGCGCGGGCCTCGTCGGCCGGGAGGACCTCCGCGGCCCGTCGGTAGTAGGTGGCGGCCCGGCTGTACTGCTGCTGGTACTCGAGGATGCGAGCCGCGTTGATCAGGGAGTCGGTGATCCGCTCCGGCATCGCCGGGTCGTCGCTCCGCTCGAAGCGCTCGCTGTCCGCGATGGTCCGGTACATGTCGACGGCCTGGTCGTAGTCGAAGAACCGGTTCGCGGTGTAGGCGAGGCGGAAGTAGGCGGTCCCCAGGATGTTGTCGAGCTGCGCCTGCCGCTCCGGGTCCTCGGTGCGGATCGGCCCGACCTGCTCGATCACCCGCTGGTACAGGCGCCCCGCCGACTCGTTACGCTGGGAGCGCTCGAGGGCCTGGGCCGCGAGGAGCAGCGCGATCGGGGCCTCCTCGTGGTCCGGCTCCTCGTTGACCGCGTTGACCAGCATCGTCGCCGCCTGCTCGAAGAGGGCGCGCTGCTCCTCGCCCGTCGCCTGCTCCGCGCGCCGGTAGACGTCCTGGGCGCGGGCATATTCGATGCTCGACAGGCGCTCGCCGGCCGCGCACTGCGGATGCTGCTGGTTCTCCGGGTTCGCGCAGAAGTCCTCCCGGTTCTCGTCGGTGATCCGCTCCGCGCCGCGCTCGAAGGTGCAGCCCCGGCGCTGGAGGTCGAGCGCGAGGCGCTCCACCTCGTCGCGGTCGTTCACCGCGATCGCCATGTTGCTGAGGCTCTCCCAGGCGACCTCCCCCGTCGGGTCGGCGTTCTCGCCCTCGCACCGCTCCTCGTAGATGCGGAGGAACCGCTCCCGGGCCTGGGGCCAGTAGCCGTAGCGGTAGAGGAGAAGGGCGTTGTTGTAGTCGTAGGCGGCCCGGACCCCGGCGCCCTCGGCAGCCCGGTCCTGCTCCTCGCTCACCCGCGCGATGTAGAGCTCCCGGGCCTGAGCGAGGCGCTGGACCATCAGCGGCATCTCCTCGGGCTGGACCACGGGCGGGTTCCCCACCGGGTCGGGCGCTTCGGTCCGGATCGCCAGGGCACCCGTCCGCTCCGCCTCCTCGACCAGCCGCTGGAGGCTGACGACGACCCGGCGCGCCGCCTCCGAGAGGTGGGTGTCGTCGAGGTTCGAGTCCCGCACCGCGGCGTAGGCGCGGGCCGCCTCCTCGTACTGGTCGGACCAGTAGAGGCTCTCCGCCAGGTAGAACTGGAAGTCGTAGGCCTGGGGGCTGTTCGGGTACCGGCTGAGGTAGTTCCGGTAGCTCTCGGCGGCGAGGTTGTACTCCGCCTGGGCCTGGGCGAAGAGCTCGAGGGCCCGCTCCGGGTCGCTCTCGCCTTCCGCCTGCGCCTGCTGGCGCAGCTCCTGGGCCTGCTCGTGGTGCCAGACCGCGTCCTGGACGAGCGCCGCCTCCGCGAGGCGCTCGGCCTCGGTCACCTCGCGGACGTGGCCGTTGCGGAGGTTCTCCTCCGCCCACTGCGTCTCGGGGCCGAAGTTGCGGGCGAGCTCACCGAGCTTGATCCGCATCTGCTCGAGGTCGCCCTCGCGCTGGTGGGCCCTGGCCACCTGCCGGGTGATCTCCGGCGCCTTGAAGTGGTTGGGGAAGCGCGCCAGCGCCATCTCCCAGACCTCGATCGCCTCCGCGTAGCGCACGTCGTCGAACAGGATTTGCCCGAGCTCGAAGTACACCTCCACGGTCCAGGGCCGGTCCTGGGGCATCAGGTTCGGGTCGGTCACCCTCTGGAGCGGGGTCGGCCCCCCCTCCTCCCGGTCCGGCGTCTGGTTCTCGTCCCAGTCGAGGTAGCCGAAGCTGATCCCGAGGTAGGTCAGGGCCTCCTGCCGGAGCTCCGTGCCGGCGCGGCCGGTCAGCCGCTCCTGCTCGTCGGACCAATCGATCAGGCGCCAGAAGTGCTCCACGGCCTGCGGGTAGCGGCCGCTCGCCCGATAGTAGGTCCAGGCGAGCTTGTACAGCGCGAGGTTGTAGTTGCGGTCCTCGGGGTGCTCGAGGAGCTTGGCGTAGGCGCTGATCGCGCGGTCGAGGAAGTAGTCCTCGTTGTCGTAGGAGAAATGGTGCTCTCCGATGCGGAGCCAGATCTCGTTGACGAACCGCGCGTTGGGCAAGACCGGCTGGCAGCCCACGTAGGGGTCGGTGAAGTCGGCCGGGTTCTGGGCGGCCGGGATCACCTCCGCGGGGAACGCGTCCAGGGTCGCGGCGGGGCTCTCCGGGGCGCCCTCCTCGACGGGCTCCTCGCCGCCCTCCCCGCCCTCGGGCTCCGTCGGCGCGCCCGGGTCGTAAGCGTACCGGTTGGCGCAGACGAGGTGGAGCCAGGCCCGCAGCGCCTCTTCGCGCCGCTCCATCTCCTGCAGGCAGTAGCCGATCAGATAGTAGACACCGTCGCGGTTCCGGTAGTCCGGGAACCGCGTGACCAGCGTCTCGTAGAGCTGGATCGTCGGCGTGAAGTCCGGCGTGGAGATGTCGAGGCCGGCCGACTCCGCCTGCTCGGTCGCGTCCTGGTACTCGAGCGCGCTCCTCTCGTAGTAGAGCTCGCCGAGCCGGAACATCGCGTCCGGGGTGTGCGTCGGGTCGTTCGGGTAACGCGCGATAAACGCCTCGAGGAGCTCGATCGCCCGCAGGCGCGCCTCGTTCATCAGGCGCTCCTCCTCGGCGATCTGGCGAGCGTAGCCCGCCTCCCGCTCCCGGCGCCGGCGCATGAACTCCCGCCGGAGGATCGAGTTGACGTTCGCCCGGTAGGCCTGGCCGCTCCGCGCGAAGCGGTCCACCTCGGCCTCGAGCTCGCGCAGGGCCTGGAGCTGCTCCGCGGTCGGCGGAGGTCGGTCGTCCTGGATTCGGCGGTCCGTCGTGTCGAGGAACTCGGGGTTGGGCACGTCCTCGGTGCGCGCCCACGGCGGCGGCGGCAGGTCCGACAGGCTCCCGCCCGGCTCGGGCATCCGGATCTCGTCCGACGTCGGCCAGCCGGGGCGCGCAGCGCCCGACGCGGAGCCCTCCTCCGCGGTCCCGTCGCCCTCCGCCGCCCCGTCCTGCCCATCCTGAGCGTGGCCGGGCGCGACGGGCAGCCCGAAAGCGAGCGCCAGCGAGGCGAGCCGCGCGGACCGGCCGAGCGCCCGGACCCAGGTCTGTCGCGTCACGGCCCTTCCTCCCCGGCGCTGTCGGCGTCGTCCGCCTCCGTGGCCGCGTCGTCCGCGACCACCTCCTGGAACTCGTCGTTCAGCGCGTCGAGCTCCCGCGCCCGGTCCTCGCTGAGCATCTCGATGCGCATGCGATGCTCCTCGCGCTCGGCCCAGGCGACGTCGACGCGACCGACGTCCGCCTCGAGCACCAGCTGGTAGAACCGGTCCTGGACCTGGCGGAAGTTCTCGTAGGTGACCCCACCGACGACCTCCTCGGTCTCCGCCTCGAGCTCCGCCAGCGCCCGCCGGTACCCCGCAGCCCGCACCGACTCCTCCTGCACCTGCCGCTGGATGTCGCTCACGCGCTCCTGGACGACGACGTCGATCTCCCGGTCCCGTCGGTCGAGCTGGCTCTCGAGGGCGTCGACCCGCCGGAACAGGTCCTGCAGCTCCGGGTCCTGCGCCCCGAGCTGCTGCCGCTCGAGAGCGACCAGGCGCGCGTGCTCGCGCCGCAGGCGCTCGTTGCGTTCGTGCCGGGCGTCGCCCGGACCCACCTGGAGGCGAGCCGCCTCGACCGCGATGCGCAGGCGGCGGATCTCCTCCCGGTACGTCTCGACGCTCTGCCGGTGCCGCGCGAGCTCCTCCTGGTAGACCGGGATCTGCGCCGCGTCGCTCCGGTCCTCGGCCGTGTCCTGGAGGAAGCGCTCGGTGGCGACGATCACCGCCTCGACACCCTGCAGCGCGATCTCCAGCCGGCTCAGCTCCCGCTCCTGGTCGCGGTAGCGCAGGAGCACCTCGTCGTCGAAGGCGTCGAACTCCGCCTCGGTGGTCGGCATCTCGGCGATCGCGCGCTCGATCGACCGCCGCTCCTCCCGCAGCTGGGCGAGCTGCGCCGAGCGCTCCGGGGAGCGCCGCTCGACCACCGTGAGCAGGTCCTGCCGGGCTCGCGCGATCCGGGTCCGGAGCCCGGCCGCGCGCTCGCGCTGAAGCCGCAGGTCGGGAAACACGCTGACGCGGTTGGCCTGGGAGAGGGCCGCGGTCAGCCGCTCGACGAGCTCGCCGGTCTCCCGGACGAGGCGCCGGGCCTGGGCGAGGTCGGCCAGGACCGAGAGCGCGCGGTCCATGTCGCCCTCGAGCACCGCCCACCGCTGGGCCAGCGGCGGCAGGAACGCGTTGGCGTCGAAGGTCTCGAGGTTCTCGCGGACCAGGCCGCGGAAGTAGGCCACGGGGTCCTCGTGCTCGGCGAGGATCGCGTCGAGCTCCCGGCGGACGGGCCCGAACTCCCGGGCCACGTCCCGGAACACCTGGTTCGCGTCCTCGAAGCGCCCATTGCGGAGCAGCAGGTTGCCGCGCAGCACCTTCGCGTCCGGGATGTAGCGGCTCTCCGGTGCGGCCACCCCGAGCACCTCGAGGGCGCGCTCGGCCCGCGTCCCATCGCCCATCCGGATGTAGACCCACGCGATCTCGTAGAGCGCCACCGGGAAGTTCCGGCTGGTCCGCGGCACCGCCTGGTAGGCCTCGACGGCCTGGTCGTTCTGGTCGAGCTCGTAGTACAGCCGGCCGAGGGCGAGCTGCGTCAGCTCGATCACGTCCTCCTGCTCCTCGGTGTCCGCCGGGGACCGGAGGACGCGTCGGAAGGCCTCGATCGCCTGCGGGTACTCCTCCCGCAGGGTGTGGATCACGCCGATGAAGTAGCGCGCCTGGGGGTAGTAGGGGCTCCCGTCGGCCACCGCCTCGAAGGCCTGGCGGGCCTGCTCGAGGGACGCCTGATCGATCGTCGCCTCGGGCCCCGACCCCTCCCGGATCACGTCTTCGGTGGGGACCGCGCGGTTGTAGAGGTACTTGGCCCGGTAGTAGGCGGTGGTCGCCTCGATCTCGCTCGGCGGGATGCGGCTCAGCCGGGCGAAGTAGCCCTCGACCCCGTCGAAGTTGCGGGTGTGGATCGCGATCTCGATCAGGCGCCCGAGCGCCCGCTGCACGTAGGGGCGGTAGGGCGCCTCCTCGGAGTGCTGGATCACCTCACGGAAGCGGGTGCGTGCGCCGAGGTAGTCGCCGGCCCGGAAGAGGCTGTCCGCCAGCAGGAACAGCGCGTCGGGGTACGCGCGGTGCCGGGGGTAGTTGTCGACGATGTCCGTGAAGATGATCGACGCGCGGACGTAGTCCTGGAGGCGGTAGAAGAGCTCGCCATCGATGAGCCGCTCCTCGACGAAGGTCGCGCTCCGCATCCGCGAGCGGCGGAGCGGCTCGCGCAGCAGCCGGGCCGTCTCGCCCTCGAGGTCGACCACCTCCCGCGTGACCGAGGAGACCCCCTGGGCGAGGGCGGGGCTCGATGAGGCGAGCGCGACACCGAGCGCCCCGGCCGCCAGCCAGCGCGCGCGGTGGCCGCCGGTCACGGCTGGCCTTCCCCGTCGTCGTCGGCGCGCTCCTGCGCCGTCGCCATCGCGTCGACCCGCTCCACGTAGCGGATCGCGGGGCGCTCCTCGAGGGGCGCCGTGGGGCCGCCCTTCTCGTAGCCGATCACCCGGATCGTGACCGCCTTGCCCTCCGGCGCCGTGAACGAGTGGTTCGAGCGCACCTTGAAGCGGTAGCCCTTCAGGTAGCGGAAGATGCCGTAGCCGTTGCCCCGATACTCCAGGTTCACGGTCAGGGTATGCTCGCCCGGCACGATGGAGCCGTCGTAGATGCTGAGCTCCCGCCGGTCCCCGAGCGACCCTTCCTCGTCCGCGTTGCTGAAGATGCGCGCGCCGTCGAGGGAGTACGTCGCTTTGATCAGCCGATAGGACGACGACATCCGGTTTTCGTGGACGATCACCGCCTGCGCCCCCGCTACGACACCCTTCAGGACCGTCTCCGCCAGCAGCGAGAGGCGCGTCTTCGAACGGAAGATCTGCTCCTTGAGCTCGTTGATGCGCTGCTCGAGATCCCGGAGCCGGACCGCGTAGGTGCCCGCGTCGAGGCCGTCCTCCGCCGTGCCGGCGGCCGTGGTCGCGGGCGAGGCGGCCGGCGTCGCCGGGGGGACCGTCGGGTCCGCGGTGGGAGCCGGCGTCGGCGCATCGTCCCCGGCGGCGGGCGCCGTCGTTCCCGTCCCGTCCGCCGGCGTCGTGCCCGGACCATCCTGGGCGAGGGCGAGGCCCGCCACGACCGTCACGAGCATCATCGCCACGGTCAGCGCGGTCACTTTGCTGCGCATCGTCGACTCCCCTCGGCTGCAGGGTCCCGGACCGCCCCCCGGTGGGCGTGGTCCGAGCCTGGCTGTTTCGTACGGCGGCGCCTGCGACGCTCTGACATCCCGCGATGGTTCATGGTGCCGAGGGCCCTTCCGCACGGCGGCGAGGAAGCGGCGTCACGCCCCACGACCTCGCCAGGCCCTACGTTGGGTGTGGATACCGCTCCTGCGGAGCCGCTGCATCGCCGGACCGGGACGATCCCGTGGCATGTCGCCTTCTTGTCGCCTCGCGGGTACGGCGGAGTCGGACCGCGGTCGCGGCGCCGCTCCGACCCTGCCCCGAGGCGAGCGCCGGGATTCACGCCACATCGCGAGATTCCGCGCTTCCGCGGGCGATATAGCAAGCACTCGGAACCTGGTCAACGACCGTCCACAGCACCCGCCCAGGCCGGCCCGACGGGGCGGAATACGCCGCGTTGCTGGGCCGTTACACGCGGTCACGGCGGGGTGCGGGCAGGTCTCGACCCCGCGTCATCGCCGTCTCCTCATCGAGGTACGACAATCGTGCATGATGGGGTCCACGGGGGTGCGATGGTCGACCCTCCGCGTCCCGCGCTCGTCAGATCCTTCCGGCCCGCCGGACGTCGGAGACGGTGGATGCTCCGGCGCCGTCCGACCCGATCGAGGGCTCGGTGAGCGCTTCGACCGACCATCTCTCCGACGAGGAGCTCCTTCACCGGTTCAACGAAGGGGACACGTCGGCCTTCGGCCTCCTTCTCCGCCGCTATGAGCGCCCCCTCTACAACTTCATCCTCCGCTCGGTCCGCCGGCGCGAGCGCGCCGACGAGCTGCTCCAGGAGACCTTCCTCCGCGTGATCCAGCGCTCCCACGACTTCAAGGGGCAGTCCAAGCTCTCGACCTGGCTCTACACGATCGCCCGGAACCTGTGCATCGACCACGGCCGCAAGATGGTGTTCCGCCGCCACCGCTCCCTGGACGCGCCCGGCGCGGCGGGGACCGAGGAGGGACCGACGCTGCTCGAGCGCACCGCGGCGCCCACGGCCGGGACCGACCGGGAGGCGATCGCGGAGGACCTCAAGCGGCGCATCGCGCAGGCGGTCGAGGAGCTGCCCGAGGACCAGCGCGAGGTGTTCCTGCTCCGCCAGATCCAGGGGATGCCGTTCAAGGAGGTCGCCGAGGTCGTCGGGGTGCCCGTCAACACCGTGAAGTCGCGGATGCGCTACGCCCTCGAGCGCCTGCAGCGGGCGCTCTCGGAGTACCGAGACTACGTTCAAGAGCTGCAGTGAGCCATGGACTGTGAGACCTGCACGGAGCGGCTCGTCGACCTCGTCCAGGACGAGCTCGACGAGGCGGCGGCCGAGGCCACGCGGGCGCATCTCGAGGGGTGCGAGGCCTGCGCGGCGACCTACGCCCGCCTCACCGAGGGGCAGGCGCTGGCGGAGCAGCTCCCTCGGGTCGAGCCGCCGCCGGACCTGACCGCGGCGATCCTCGCTGCGGCGCGGGAGCGCAACCTCGAGCTCGGCCGTGCGCGCCGGGACGTCACCCTGGTCGCCGCGCCCCCGGAGCGCGCCCGGCTGCAGGAGGCCGACGCCGGTCCCCTCGCCGCCTTCCTGCGGTGGCTGGGCGGGCTGGCGATGGGTCCCCAGGTCGCCATGGCGACGCTCCTGCTCCTGATGGTGGGGCTCGGGCTCTGGGCGCTGCCGGAGCTCCGGCGTCACGCCCCGACCCAGACCTCGTCGGTGGTCGACCCGGTCCCGGGGGACGAGGTGGGACCGTCGGCGACGACCGAGGAGCGCCTGGCGCAGGGCCGGGTGGCCCAGGAGCGGCTGGCCCAGGAGCGGCTGGCCCAGGGCCGGGTGGCCCAGGAGCGGCTGGCCCAGGAGCGAGGCGGGAGCGCGGCCGACCCGCGCGCGCTCGCTGACGACGAGGCCACCACCGATCCGGCGGCGCCTCCGGTGCGGCCCCCCGAGCTCGCCCGCGCGGAGGCGCGGCAGGCCCGGCGCCTGGACCTCGCCGAGCCGGCCGCAGGACCCGCGCCGACCATGCGCCGTCCGCTCAGGGACCGCGAACAGGCCGCGCCACCCGATGACCTCGCGGCGCCGGCCACCGAGGCGCTCGCCTCGGCGGACCGGTCCCTCGAGGCGGACGAGGACCCCACGGGGGCGCGCTCGCGGTCGCGCCAGGGCCGGACGCGAGGGATGTCCACCTCGACAGCGAGCGGGAGCGCCGCGGTCGGCGGGGGCTCCACGCGGAGCGCCGCGCCCTCGAACGCCGGGATGCCGGTGGACGGCTACGCCGCGGAGGACGTGCCCGCCCCGGCCTTGGACGGTCGCCTGCTGGTCCAGGGCCTGCACGAACGGGCCCGCCAGGAGCGGCGCCAGGGCAACTGCGCCGCCGCGGTCCGCACCTACGAGGAGCTGCTCCGTCGCGGCGACCCGTTCCCGGCGCGCGGTGAGGCGATGCTCGAGGTCGCGGACTGCTACCGGCGGCTCGGCCGCTTCGCGCAAGCGGAGAGCTGGCTCCTGATCGCGGCCCAGGACGACCAGCCGCCGAGCATCCGGAGCAGGGCGCGGCGGACGCTGATCGCCGTGCAGGAGGCCCGCCGCGGCGCCGCGATGGTCGACGCCCCCGCCGCCGTCGACGCGCTGGCGGAGTGAGCGCGCCGCCCGGCGCGGCGCACCCCGGGCCCTCAGCGCGACCGCCAGCCCGTCAGGCGCGCGAGGATCCCCCGCCCCGCGGGCTGGAGCGCCAGCCCGGCGAGCTCGAGCGCCTCGGCGAAGGCCTCCTCCGCCCGATCCCGGAGGCGCCCGACGCGGTCGGCGGGCAGCTTCGCCCTCCACCGCGCCGGGAGCTCGGCCACGATCAGCTCCACCCCGAGGAGCCGGCAGCTCTCGGCCAGCTCGACGAGACGGTGGGCGTCGCCGGGGGGCTCCGACGTCAACGCGCCGGCGTGCAGCAAGCAAACCCGCGCCCCCGACGCGAGGAGACGCCGCCCGACCTCCTCGAACACCCCAGCCAGGCACTCGGGGTCCTGACGCCCCGCGACGCTGACCACGACCAGGCCCGGCACGGGCTCCAGCACGCCCACGGCGTCGGCGAGGGCGCGGTCCCGCACCGCGTCCGCGTCCTCCTGGCGCGCTGCGCAGTAGCCCTCGAGGGTGACCTCCCGGAGGGACGCGAGCATCGCCGGCGGCACGGGCGACCCCTCGGCCCGTAGCGCGACCGCCATCGCATCGGGCAGGTGGGCGAGGGGGGTAGGCCCGATCCTCCGGTGACCGGCGCGCCTGCCCAGCAGGCACGCCAGCGCCAGGGCCTCGCGAGCCGCTGGCTGCCGTGGGTGGAGGTCGGGCGAGACCGACGCGGCCTCGAGCAGCGCCTCGGCGAGGGGGCGCACCTCCGGCACCAGGCGCTCGGCCTCGGCGCGCTCATCGGCCGCGGTCGCGCGGTCCGCGAGGCGGCGCCCGACCTCGCCGGCCACCCGTCGGGCCGCCTCTGCCCTGTCCTTCGCCCCCGCCACGCGACCTCGCCACGCCGGACCCGTGTCCGGGCTCAGGACCCAAGCCTGGCACGAGCCGGCGGGAGGTCGACGGCGAAGACGCGGTTCGGTACACGCTCGCCATGGCCGTGATCGTCCAGAAGTACGGCGGGAGCTCCGTCGCCGACGTCGAGAGGCTGCAGGCGGTCGCGGACAAGGTCGTCGCCGCGCACCGGGCCGGGCAGCGCGTCGTGGTGGTCGTCAGCGCGATGGGGGGCACCACCGACGGCCTGCTGAGCCTGGCGCGTCAGATCGACGAGACCCCGCCCCGGCGGGAGCTCGACATGCTGGTCAGCACGGGCGAGCGCGTCGCGATGGCGCTCCTGTCGATGGCGATCCAGAAGCGGGGCGTCGACGCGATCAGCTTCACCGGGAGCCAGAGCGGCATCATCACCAACGACCGCCACTTCGACGCTCGGATCATCGAGGTCCGCCCGTTCCGGGTCGAGGACGAGCTCGCGCGGGGGCGGGTGGTGATCGTCGCCGGCTTCCAGGGCATGAGCTACAAGCGCGAGATCACCACGCTGGGTCGAGGCGGCAGCGACACGACGGCGATCGCGATGGCCGCGGCCCTCGGTGCCGACCGGGCGGAGATCTACAGCGATGTCGATGGCGTCTACAGCGCCGATCCGCGGGTCGTCCCGGACGCGGCCCACCTCCCGGAGCTGACCTACGAGGAGATGGAGGGGATGGCGCAGGCCGGGGCGAAGGTCCTGCACGCGGCCGCGGTCGCCTACGCGCGCGAGCATCGGATCGCGATCCACGCGAGGCGCGCGGCGGGCGCCGGGGGCGAGACGGTCGTCAGCGAGGCGGCGCAGCCGGCGGCGCGCGCCGCCGTGGTGGGGCGCCGAGGCCTCGCCGAGGTGCGCTTGTCGGGCGGCGCAGAGGCCCTGGCCTCGGCCCTCGCGGCCTGCCGGGCCTGCGGCGCGATCGCCGCGCAGACACGGCTGAGGGGCGCCTCGGGGGGGCTGGTCGTCGCCGCCGACGGCCCGGACTGGGCGACCGTGCGCGCGCGCGTCGCGGCGGCGCTCCCGGATGCCCACATCGCCGAGGGGCTGGGCCTCGTCTCGGTGGTCAGCGGGAGCGCGGACACGCCGCAGGTGGTCGACGCCTCGCTCCGTGCGCTCCGCTCGGCGGGGGTCGACGTCTGGGACGTGGCCTCCGCGCCGCACCGGCTGGCCTTCCTCCTCGACGCCGACGCGGTGGATGGCGCGGTGCGGTCGGTCCACGCCGCGCTCGCGCCAGCGGGGCGCTGAACCGCGCCGAGCCGCTGCCCCGTGCCCCTGCCCCGTGCCCGTGCCCTGCCCCGTGCCGTCACCCCCCGACGCTCTTGGCCGGGGGCGTTAGCTCGCGACGCGGCCCTCGGCAGGCAGCGCCTCGCGCACGGCTCGGGTGAGCGCGTCCAGGTCGTAGGGCTTGCCCACGAAGCCGACGTCGCCGACCCGGGCCCGCGCGAGCTGCCGGGGGCTCAGGTGGTACGCGCTCACCAGGAGGAGCGGCATCTCCGGGAGGCGGAAGCGGAGGCGGCGGGCGAGCTCCAGCCCGTCGAGGCCCGGCAGCATCAGGTCGACCACCGCGAGGTCCACGTCCTCGGCGTCCAGGCAGCGGAGCGCCTCGTGGCCATCCGCGGCCTCCAGAACCTCGAAGCCTTCCAGCCGGAGCCCGATCGCGAGGCTCCGCCGGAGATTGGCTTCGTCGTCCACCACGAGGACCCTCAGCGCCATGCCGTACCTCCTCGGCATCGCGACATACGAGCAAGCCCCATGCCGGCTGTGCCACCAGGTGGAACGCACGCGTTGGCCCCGGCCGGCGGGACTCGACCGTTCAGCCCCGGAACTCGCCCCTTTCAGATGTGAACGGGCTTGGCCGCCACGGCGGGCCCTGACGGGCCGCAGGTGTCGGGACGCGCCCGTCCGGAGCAGGCCGTCAGCCGGGGGCCGTCACCTGCAGGCGCTTCATCTTGCGCCACAGCGTGGTCGCGCTGAGCCCCAGGACCTCCGCCGCTCGCTCCTTGTTGCCGTCCACCTCGCGGAGCACGCGCTCGATCGCCTCCCGCTCCGCCCGGTCGACCACGTCCTGCAGGGTCTGGGCCTCCCCCGACGGCGGCGGGACCTCGCCGGCCTCGGGGGGCACGATGTCGACGAGCTCGACCACCCCGTCGATCGAGAGGGCCACCCCCTGCTCGACCATGTTCTCCAGCTCCCGGATGTTCCCGGGGAAGGGGTAGCGGACGAGGAAGTCCATCACGCCCTCGCCGAGGGTCACCTGCCGGCGCATCTTGCGGGCGAACTTGTCGAGGAAGTGCTCGACGAGCAGGGGCACGTCCTCATGCCGGTCCCGGAGCGGCGGCAGGGCGAAGCGCGCCACCGCGAGCCGATAGAACAGATCCTGGCGGAAGCGCTTCTCCTTGATCGCGACCTGGAGGTCCTGGTTGGTGGCCGCGATGATCCGCACGTCCACGTGGACCGCCTTGTTGTCCCCGAGGCGGCGGATCTCACACTCCTGGAGGGCCCGGAGCAGCTTGGCCTGGAAGCTCAGCGGGGTCTCGGCGATCTCGTCGAGGAAGAACGTGCCCCCGTTCGCCTCCTCGAACAGGCCCTTGCGCGCGGTGACGGCGCCGGTGTAGGCGCCTCGAACATGGCCGAACAGCTCGCTCTCGAGCAGGGTGTCGGTCAGGGCGGCGCAGTTGACGCTGACGAAGGGGCGGTCCGCCCGGGCCGAGTTGGCGTGCACGGCGCGCGCGACGAGCTCCTTGCCCGTCCCGCTCTCGCCGGTGATCAGCACCGTCGTATCCGTCGGCGCGATGCGGACGATCCGGCCGAGGATGTCGCGGACCGCCTGGGAGCGCCCGATGATGCTCTCGAGCTGGTAGCGCTCCCGGAACTCCGCGGCCATCGCCGCCACCTCGCCGGTGAGCTGGCGCTTCTCGACGGCCTTCTCGACCTTGACGAGGAGCTCGTCCTCGCTGAAGGGCTTGGTGAGGTAATCGAGGGCCCCGACCCGCATCGCCTCGACGGCGCTCTCGATCGTGCCGAAGGCGGTCATCATGATGACCTCGGTCAGCGGCACCTCGGCCTTCACGTGCCGCAGCACGTCCAGACCGTCGACGTCCCCCATCTTGAGATCGGTCAGCACGAGGTCGAAGGCCTCGGCGAGCACCCGCTCGCAGGCCGCCTGCCCGTCGGAGGCCTCCTCCACGTCGTGGCCCGCGCCCCGGAGCATCATCGACAAGGTCGTGCGCATGTTGCGCTGGTCGTCGACGACGAGGATCTTGGCCATGGCCCGGGTGCTCGATCCTGCAGGCTCGGGCGCCTCAGGGCAATGCCGCCGCCGCGGGCTCCGGCGAGGCCGGCGGGGCGTCGCCCTCGGGCGACGGGGGGTGCTGCTCGACGTACCCCGAGGGGCCCCGGCGCACCCGGATCGCGACGGTCGGCCCGACGAACCGCCCGGTCACCGCGTCGAGGTCCCATTGGTCGCCGGACCGGTCGAGGCGGAGCTTGGGGGTGACCTCGTAGATGCCGGCGTCCTCGAAGGTGCCGTCGGGGCAGAAGAAGGAGGCGTCGAGGCGATGGCGGACCGCCCGGCGCTCGCTGAGGTGGGCGAACAGGTCCGGCGGCGGGCTCCCGCCCCCCCGGAGGATCCCGCAGCGGACGCTCGCCCCGTCGGGCCGAAGCACGCGGAACGTCCAGCTGTCGGGCCGGACGTAGGCGCGGACGCGCCCGTCGTGGGCGCGGACCGCGACGCGGAGGACGAGGCTCGTTCCGCGTCGGACGTCACGGGCGTCCATCGTCACGTCGACCGGGCTCGGCGGCGGAGGGGTCGCGGCGTCGTCGGGCGGCGAGGCCGCCTCCGCGGTCGCGTCGGTCGCGCGCCCCGGGTCGGCGGCCGCATCGGCCGCGGTCCCCGGGTTGACGGCCGCGTCGGTTGCGCGTCCCGGGTCGGCGGCCGCGTGGGCCGAGGGCCCCGGAGCGGCGGTCGCGTCGGCCGCCGGCCCCGGATCGGCGGTCGCGCCCGCCTCGCTCCCCGCGCCGAGCTCGGCTCCCGGAGGCGCGTCGGGGTCCGCATCGCCCGCCACGTCGAAGCCCGCGCGCGGCTCCACCCGGCGCGTGGTCTGCGCGTCGGGCATCGCCGGGACGGTCCACGTCGGCCCCTCTAGCTCCCGGAGGTCGTGGCGGTCCGGCTCGGCGCCCGCCGCGCGCAGCACCCAGCGCCCCCGTCCTCGCCGCCCGAACCCGTACCGAGCCTGGATCGTCGCTCCGCTTCGCAGCGCGGCGAGCTCCCGACCCCAGCAGTACATCCGGAGGTCGACCCACTCCGTCCAGGTCTCGCCGGCCGAGAGCCGCCGGACCCGCGCGTCGTCCACCCGTCGGGGCGCCTCGGGGTGGGTGCAGCGGACCGGCCGGCGACGACCCTCCACCGTGAGGTCGAACGCCAGGAGCCGCCGGTCCGCGACGACGTCGGCCGGCCCGCCCGTCGCCGTCAGGGAGACGACGTACCGGAAGGGCCCGCCCTCCTCCATCGGGAGGAGCGAGAGCTCCGCCGACGGCTCGGGCGCCGGCTGCGCCTGGCCGGCCGCCGTCGCCGCGGGCCAGACCAACAGCACCACGAGGCCGAGCCGGGTCACCGCAGCACCTCCTCCACCGCCGCCTCGACCTCGTCCCGGATCTCGGCGGGGAAGACCAGCCGGGGCCGCACCAGCGTCTGGTTGCGGAGCTGTCGTAGCACGAAGGACACGTCGCCGAGCCGGCGCAGCGGCTGGTGGCTCAGGGTCACGAACAGCACGTCGTCCCCCTCGCCCTCCACGAAGGGGCGGTCCTTGGCGACGTCCAGGAACACGTTGAGCTCCGGCCGGAAGCCGTGGGCCCGCGCGATCCCGACCGCGCGGGACCGCGCCTCCTCCCAGAGCTGCGGGCGGTCCTCGGGCAGCGGGATCGTCTTCGGCAGCCGACGGTGGCGGATCCGGGCCGCCAGGCCCGCGAGCACCGGGTCGGTGCCCTGCGCCCACGCCGCGAAGCAGCCGTGCAGGAGCGGGTCGTCGAGCTCCAGGTAGGTCCCCGTGCTCATCGGCTCGCCGAGCACCGCGGCCCGGACCGCTGCCGGCGTCCGCTCGGGGGCCGAGCCATCCCGGATCAGCTCCGCCAGCCGCTGGAAGGCCGCCCGGATCAGGCACTCCGCCGCCCGCGTGGCTTTGTGGTGGTAGACCTGCTGGAACATGTAGTGGCGGCCCAGGAAGAACCCCTCGATCGGCGGCAGCCCCTTCCGGCCCTGGACCGCGAGCACCCAGCGGTCGTCGTCGGTGCGCACGAAGGTCAGCGCCCGCAGGAGCCAGTCGAGATCGTAGAGCCCGTAGGCGACGCCGGTCATGAGGCTGTCCCGCAGCAGGTAGTCGCTCCGGTCCACGTCGAGCGTCCCGCTGACGGTTCGCCCGAGCCACGGCAGGCGGTGGCGGCCGCTCACCAGGGCCGCGACGCGCTCCGGGAGGCCGCCCTCCAGGGCCGCCAGCGCGCGGTGCACGCCGGTGCCCGGGTCGAGGAGCAGGGCCCGGGTCCACTCCTCGTGGGGCCGGGCATGGGGCAGGACGTCCTCGAACAGGTGGCTGAAGGGCCCGTGGCCGAGGTCGTGGAGCAGGGCCGCGGCGAGGGCGTCCCGCGCGGCGCTGGGGTCCATCCGGTGGTCCGGCGGCAGGCGGTCGGCCTGGGCCCGGACCCGGTCCTGCAGCCGGATCATGACGTGGGCGGTCCCGACCGCGTGGGCGAAGCGGGAGTGCTCGGCCCCCGGGAAGACCAGGCTGGTCAGGCCGAGCTGGCGCACCCGGCGCAGCCGCTGGACCTCCGGCGTCGCGAGCAGCGCCGCGGCGACCGGCTGCGCCGCCCCCTCGAAGGCGACGAGACCGTGCACCGGGTCCCTCAGGATCATCGCCGGGACCCTAGCAGCAGTCCGCGCGCAGGCAGGCCACCCGCCGCCGGGATAGCCTCGCCCCATGTGGACCCGTCGCGCGCTCCTCCGTGCGCTCCTCGCCATCGTGGCTGCGGCCCTCGCCCCGCCGCTGCCGGCGGCCGCCCAGCGCGACACGCTGGTCGGGCGCCTCCGGGCGGTCGTCGCGGGCGCGGACCTCGGACCCGACGTCGGCATCGCGGTGGTCGACGTCGCCGCGGGCCGGCCGGTGTTCCAGCACCACGCCGGGCGTCCGCTCAACCCCGCGTCCAACCAGAAGCTGGTGACCGCCGCGGCGGCGCTGGGCACCCTCGGCCCGTCCTTCACGCTGAGGACCGCGGTCCTCGGAGCGATCGAGGACGGCCGGGTCCGGGAGCTCGTGCTGCGGGGATTCGGCGATCCCACGCTCACCCGCGGCCAGCTCTACGCCATGGCCCTCGAGGTCGCGGACCAGGGCGTGCGCCGCGTCGACCGCCTCGTGGTCGACGGGACGTACTTCGATGACGAGGTGCTGCCGCCCGCCTTCGAGCAGCAGCCGGACGAGGTGGCGGCCTTCCGGGCGCCGGTCGCGGCGCTGAGCGTCGACCGCAACGCCTACGACCTGCGGATCATCCCCGGCGCGGAGGTGAGCGCGCCGTGCCGAGTGCGCCTCCCCGGCGCGGCCTACTTCGACGTCGACCAGGGGGCCACGACGGGCGAGCCCGGCGCCCTCCGGGTGGTCGCCGACCAGCGGGACGCCGGAGAGCGGATGTCGCTCCGCCTGCGGGGGACGGTCCCCGTGGACGTCCGGGGGGTGACGTACCGGCGGCGCGTGATCCACCCCCTCCGCTTCGCCGGGGAGGTGGCCCGCGAAGCCCTGGCCGCGGCCGGGATCCGGGTGACGGACGAGGTGCGGGTCGGTGCGGGGCCCGACGGGCTGCCGCTGCTCGTGACGCACCGGTCCCCTCCGCTCGGCGCGATCCTCCCGGCGATGGGCAAGTGGAGCGACAACTTCACCGCCGAGATGCTCTTCAAGGTGCTCGGGGCGGAGCGGAGCCGGCCGGGCCGAGCCGACGTGGCGGCCCTGGCGGTCCGCGCCTTCCTCGCCGAGCGGGGCCTCCCCATCGATCGGATCGACATCGTCAACGGCTCGGGGCTGTTCGACGGAAATCGCATCGCGGCCCAGCACCTCGCCGACCTGCTGGCCGCGGTCTACCGGGACCCTGCGCTGCGGCCGACCTATGTCGCCCATCTCGCCGTGGGGGGTGTGGACGGAACGCTGCGGCGGCGGCTGCGCGATCTGCCGGCGCCGCGCATCGTCCGGGCGAAGACCGGCACCCTCGCCGGCGTGATCGCGCTGAGCGGCTACGTGCTCGGGCCGCGCCTGGACCGGGTCTATGCCTTCAGCATCCTGACCAACGGCGTGCGCGGTCGCCACGGCGCGGCGCGGCGCCTGGCCGACGCGATCGTCACGGCCCTCGCGGAGCACCTTCACCGCGGGTGACGGTGCCGTCGCCGGCGCGGCGCCGGCACCGGGGGTGGTGGTCTCGCCCTCTGCGGGCCTACTCCCGGATCTGCCGCCGGATCTTGGAGAGCGCCTGCTCCTGGAGCTGCCGGATCCGCTCCCTCGACAGGTTGTACTTGTCCCCGATCTCCTTGAGGGTCAGCTCGTCCTCGTCGTCCAGCCCGAAGCGCCAGCGCAGGATGCGGGCCTCCATCGGGCTCAGGGTCTCGAGCAGGCGCCGCAGCTCCTCGCCCCACGTCTTGCTGACGAGCTGCTCGTAGGGGGTCGGCACGTTCTCCTGCTCGAGGAAGTCGATGAACTTCCGGCCGTCCTCGTCGTTGACGGGGCGGTCGAGGCTGAACGGCGTCTCCGCCCAGTAACCCTTGATCTTCTCGAGCTTCTCGGCCGCGATGCCGGTCTCCTTCTCGAGCTCCTCGGGCGTGGGCTCCTTGCCGGTCCGGGTCGCGATCGCCTGGGTGGCCCGGGCGACACGGTTGTAGGTGTCGAGCATGTGCACCGGGATGCGGACCGCGCGCCCCTTGTCGGCGAGCGCCCGGCTGATCGCGTGCCGGATCCACCAGCTGGCGTAGGTGCTGAACCGATAGCCGCGGTTGTGATCGAAGCGCTCGACCGCCTTCATCAGGCCGATGTTGCCTTCCTGGATCAGGTCGATCAGGGGGAGCCGGCCCCGGTTGTAGCGGCGGGCGATGCTCACGACGAGCCGGAGGTTCGCGGCGACGAAGCGGTTCTTCGCGCGCTGCTGGGCCTCCTGGGCCCACTCCACGCGCTGGAGGTACTTCTTGAACGCCGGGGTGATGCGCACCTCGTCGCCGAGCATGTCGCGCTCGAAGGCGTGGTCGCCGGCCAGCCGGTGGACGGCGCGCTCGGCCGACGCGACGTACAGCCGGTCCGAGTCGAGGACGCGGAGCTGGGTCGCGAGGGACGTGGCCAGGTCGTCCCACTTCTGCTGCGCCTTCTTGGTCAGGCGGCCGCGGGTGGCGGAGCGGGCCATCTTCCTCAGCGGAGCGACCTCGGCGAGGGTCTCCTCGACGTTCGCCTCGATCACCGTGGCGACGGTCTCGTAAGCCGGCGCGTAGCTGAACAGGGCCTGCCAGTAGCCGATCTCGAGGCGCTCGACCTCCTGCGCGGCCTCGACCTCCTCCTGGGGGGTCAGGACGCGGTGGTGGGCCATCTCGCGGAAGTACTTCGACAGGGTCGAGTCCCCGCCGCCCTGGCGCTCCATCTCCTTGAGCGCCTTCTCGGCCTCCGCCTGGGCCTCGGCGAGCTGCTTCTTGTTGGGCTCGACGGATCCATCCGCGCGCGCCGGGGCTGCCGCCGCGGGGGTGGACGCACGTGCCGTCGCCTGCTTCGCCATGGCTTCACTCCTCTCCGAGCCATCATCCGTGGCGGCCTGGCGCTGCGCCGAGGTCCGCCCAAAGGTTGGGGTCGCTGCCGGCGCCCGGGACGGGGCAGCAGCGGAGCGGCGCCGACCGCCTGCATGTCCTGTGCCAGGACTTCGCGGGGGTTTGGAGCTCGCCCGGCTGGACGCAGCCTGGCCGTCCGCGGCGCGCGCGGCGGCCGGGCCTCGACTCTTTCGCTGATGGGGCATGACGCGCGTGGGGGCTTCGGGACCTGGAGGGTTCGACGGCCCGTGGAGGCGGCGAGGTAGTCGCCAACCTCAGATCTTTCAATGAAATCCTGCGGAATGCTCGTGGTTCGGTTCAGTTTTTCCGGCTCGCCGTCCCCGGGTGGAGACGGCGAGCGGGACGAATTCGGCGCCCCGTGTGCCCGGCGAGCGATCGCCTCGCGCCGTCGGGCGGCCCGTGCCGCGGGTAGGCGCGGCCAGCACAGACGAGCTGTGCCCAAGCGTCACGGTGGCCAGGGAAGTGGCCGGTACGGCCGTCACGCCGGCGGCCGGTCGGGGGGTTCCCCGACGGCGCCACTGTGGCACGACGGGAACCGCCCGCCACCATGACGGGCGCCCATGGGCTGAGCGGTGACCGATCGGTCATCCTGACGCCCGTGCGGGGTCCTTCGTTCCTCCTCGTCCTCGGCGCGCTGGCGCTCACGGGGTCGGTAACCCGGGCCGACGCCCTTCCCTTCCGCCGCTCGGTCGCGCTGGGGAGCCCGGCGCGCTCGGTGAGCGTGACCGTCCGTAGCGTCCAAGGGCGCCCGGAGGTCGTCCTGGGAGGCGGGGACCGCCGTCCCCTGCCGCTCGACGCGGTGGAGGAGGTCGCGCTCGAGACGGTTCTCATCGGGTCCGGCCACCGGGTCGGCGTGCTCAGGGCGGCGGACGGGACCGGCGCGAGCGCAGCCGTGTTGCTGGTCCGCGCGGCCGGGAGGGCCAGGATCTTGTGGGTCGGGCGGACCGACCCGCACGGCGACCCCGGCGAGCGGGTCGCGGACGTGCTGAGCGCGGTGGACCGCACCGGCGACGGGCGCGCCGACATCGTGGTCGGCCAGCGCCGGGAGGGGGCCGAGGTCTGTGGGCGCCCGGAGGCCTCGGTTCTCTTTCCGCGGGCCTACGACCCCCAGCGCGGAGAGCTCCGGCCCGTCGTCCTGCGTCGGGTCGATCGGCAGGGCGCGCTCGCCCTCGAGGCCGCCGTCGACGGCCCAGGGCCGTCCGGACCGCCGCTCCTGCCGTCCCTCCGGATGACCGGCGCCTCGAGCGCCGCCGGCCGTGGCGAGGAGGCCCGCCTGCTCGACCCGCCTCACGCCCTGACCGATGGGGACCCGTCCACGATCTGGGCGGAGGGCCGCGGCGGGGTCGGCCGCGGCGAGTTCGTCAGCGCCCGCTTCGGGGCGGCCCTCCCGATCCGCGCCTTCGCGGTGATCCTGGCGGCCCCGGACGACGCGCCGGCGCGCATCCGGCGCTTGTGGCTCGTGGGCGACGCCGGCCCGCCCCTCGACGTCTCCGTCCCCGCGAGCGCCAGGCCGGGGCAGCGCCTGTGGATCGTGCCTCCCGACCCCCTGCCGTGGCGCTGCGTGACCCTCGTCATCCAGGCCGCCGAGGGGCCGCCGGGCGTGGACCCCGCCGGCCTCCGGGGCGGGCTCGCGGAGCTCGAGGCCTACACCGCCCTCGACCTCGAGGGCGGCGCGAGCCGACTCGTGAGCCTGCTGGTCGAAGGGGAGGCGCGGGCCGCCGACGAGGCCGCGCGCCTCCGCGGCGGGCTCGGGGAGGAGGCGGCCCGGGCCGTGCTCGCGGCGTGGGAGCGGCTCGACGCGGCGGGCCGCCAGCGCGGGGTCCGGGTCTTCTCGAGCACGGGCGACGCGGCGCCCGGCCCCTCGCTCGCCGGGCTCTCTCGAGCCGCCACCGACGCCGAAGGCCGGGTCCGTGCGGCGGCCTTCCACGCGCTCGAGGAGCGCCCGCCGGCGGGCGCCCTGACCGTCCTCCGGGAGCTCGTGGCCTGGCCCGCGCCGGTCGGGGACGAGGCGCTGCCCGCCCTGCTTCGGCAGCCCGCCCCCGGGGCGCTCGCGGCGCTGCTCGGCGCGCTCGGCGAGGATGGAGGGGCGGACCGGCCGGCGCTGCGGCAGGCCCTCGCGCAGGTCGCGACCACCCTCTCCGACGAGGAGCGCGCCCCCCTCGAAGGCTGGCTCCTCGACGCGCCGCCCGGGCCTCGGGCCGCGGCGCTCCTCGGCCTGGCCGGGCGCGAGGACACGCGCTGGCTCGTCGCGACGCCCCTGCGGGAGGCAACCCGGGATCTCGAGGCCTTCCCCGACCGCTGGCGGGCGGTCGCGGCCGCGGCGCTCCTCGAGCCGGACCCGACCGTGGACGCGTGGCTCGCCTCCCTGGCCCGCCGCGCCGACGAGTGGATGCTCCGCCAGGCCGGGCTCGAGGCGATGCTCCGCCGGGGCGCCCCGGACACGGCGGCGACGGCCGCGGCGGCGCTCGACGACGCGTACCCGCGGGTCCGGGTCGGCGCGATCCAGGCCCTCGATCGGGTCGGCGACGACCCCCGGCCCCTCGTCCGGCGGCTCGCGGAGGATCGCTGGCCGATGGTCCGGGCGGCCGCGGCGCGAGCGCTCGCCGACGAGCCCGTCGCGCGACCGGCGCTTCGTGCGGCGGTCGCGGATCGGTCGCCGGAGGGCCGGGTGGCGGCGATCCGGGCGCTCAGCGCCGCGAGCGACCGCGAGGCGTGGCCCGTGGTGGAGGCCCGCTTGCTGGCCGAGCAGGAGTGGCCCCGGGTCCTCGAGGCGGCGCTCGACTACGTCGACCGGCTCTGCCCTCCCCGCGCCAGCGCGGCCGTCCACCGCGTGCTCCGCCGGGGGCTCCGCCCTGGCGCCTGGCCGCCGGACGTCGACCTCGCGGCCCTCGCCGCGTCGATCGCGCCTCGGGTCGGCGACGACGCCGCGGAGCTGGCCCGGGCCGCGACCGCGCGCGAGGAGGTCCCGGCGAGCATCCGCCGCGCCGCGCGGGCCGGCGCGGAGCGCGAGGCCTGCCCTGCCGCCCAAGCGCGATGACAGCGTGGAAACGGCCATGCTAGGGTGCCGCCCGCTTTGGCGGCCCGGATGGGCCCGCGAGGAGGACCCCCGATGATGCGAGCTTCGGCGATCGCCACCTGCCTTCTCGGCGTCGTGCTGAGCGCCTGCGGCCCGGGCCCGGCGGCCGACCTCGAGATCGAGCGGCTCCCGGAGGTCAACCCGAACCTCCCGTCCGTGCCGACGCTCCCGGAGCCGCCGTTCCCGGTCACGTACGACGACAACAGCTACAGCGTCTACGGTGTCCGGCGCCGAGCGGCGACGACGATGGACAGCGCCGTGAGCCTCACGGGCTACGTGGTAGACGTCTACCGCGCCCCCCCGTGCGAGGAGGGCCAGACCTGCCCGCCGCCGGCGGCGCCTCACGTCTACATCGCCGACACCCCGGAGGACCCCGAGGACCACGACCAGCGGATCCTCGTGGCCGGCTACGCCGAGAACCAGACCGAGGTGGACGAGATCATGGAGCTCCACGAGCGGGGCCGCTACGAGCAGCCCGATCCCGAGTCCGGCCAGCCGCCCTTCCCCGTGGACTTCGTGCTCGGGGCCAAGGTCAAGGTCGAGGGCCGCTTCACGCGGGTGAGCGGAGCCGGCTTCAACGCCTCGAACGGCCTCCTCGAGTACCGGGGCTACGAGCTGATCGAGCCGCCGCCGGAGGACGAGGGCTAGCCGGCTCGACGGCCTCGGACCGAGCCGCGCCCCGGCGTTCGGGGACCGGGCTCAGCGCGCCGCGTAGTCGAGGATCGGGCGCGCCGCAGCGAGCGGCACCTCGTAGAGCACGGGCACGTCGGACCGCCGGATGGCCACGGCGGCCTCGTCGCCGTCGCCGGAGGGCGCGCCGAGGTCGAGGGCGATCGGCTCCCCGTCCGCCGGTGTCAGCTCGACGCGTAGCGCCGCACGCAGGCCGTCGACCTCGTAGCCGAGGGCCCGCCTCGCCCGCAGGCCACCCAGCGCGCGAAGGAGCTCGCGGGTGGCCGCGGCCGGGGCCGGCTCGCCGCCCTCGGTCCGCCACTCACCCTCGATCCGGCGGAGCGAGGCGCTCTCGCCGACCTGGATCGCGACCAGCTCGTCGGGGCTCGCGGCGAGCAGGTCCCGGCTCGCCAGGTGCACCTCGAGGGCATCGACCGCCTCGGGCCCCAGCAGGAACACCGCGTCGCGACCCCCCAGGCGGGCGTAGGCGCCCTCCACCACGTCGGCGCCGAGCGACAGCTCCACCGTCTGCTCCGACGCGTCGTCGCCCGGCCCCTCGCCTCCGCCCGTGGGCTCCTCGCCCCCCGGAGGCTCCTCGGCGAGGAACGTCACCCGCACCCGCAGGCGCGGGGCATCGAGCCCGTGCTCCGGCGCAGCGGACCGAGCGACGAAGCGCTCCGCTCGCAGCTCGGCGATCCGGCGGACCAGCTCCTGGGTCAGGGCCCGGTCGGCGCGCACCTGCACCGGCGCCCGGAGAACCCACGTCGCCCCTTCCCCGCGCTCGGCGATCTCCTCGGTCCCGTCGGAGCGACCGATCGCCACGCGCCGGGCGTCGCCGCTCCGCCGTTCCACCAGGGCCCGACTCCGGAAGCGGAGGGCGTCGGGCCTGAGATCGGCGAGGACGGCGGCGTCGAACACCGCGACCGAGGGCTCGTCGCCGCGCCGCAGCGCGATCGTGCCGGCGCGCGGCCCGGCGGAGGCCGTCAGGACGAGCGGCTCGTCGACGTCCGTCCGCCGGATGCGGAGCGTCGACCGCTCCGGCGCGGACCCGTCCCCCGGCGGCTCGAAGCCGACCGCGGCCATCGCGCGGAGGGACCGGAGCCACGCCTCGATCGCGCTCGGGTCGGCGGCGCGCGGCTCCCCGCCCGTGGAGGCGACGGTCCACCCGCCGTCGGCTCGCGCGAGGGTGAGCGAGGCGCCGTCGGCCTCGACCTCGATCCGCTCGATCTCGTCGTCCCGCAGGGTCACGAGGCGCCGCTCCCGCAGCCGCGCGGCGTCGATGTCCAGCGCCTCGAGGTCAGCGCCCCTCAGGCACACGACGGGCCCCCCCTGGGCTCGCGCGTAGCGCTCGTCGGGGTGGCCTTCGCAGGGCGCCCCGACCTCCAGGAGCAGGCGACGGGGGCCCTCCCCCGCCCCGTCCGGCGGCCGCTCCAGGGGCAGCACGCGCTCCGGCGCGTCGAGGCCATGCGCGGCGTCCTCCGCCGCGAACCGCTCCGCCCGGACCTCCGTGACCAGCCGGATCAGCCGATCGACCAGGCCCCGGTTGGCCCACGCGGCGGGCTCCGGCGCGCGCAGCAGCCAGCGACCCTCCTGCCCCGTCCGCTCGAAGCGAGCCCGCTCATCCCCGTCCCGGAGCTCGATGCGCACCGCATCCCGCGGGAACGCGTCGACGAAGAGCCGCCGCTCCCGGAAGAACGCGAGGTCGTGGTCCAGGTCGTCCACGAGGTCGCCGGCCACCGTGTAGGCGCCGTCCCGCCCCTCGATGGCGACCCAGACCTCCCCCTCCCGGGGGGCGTCGCCTCCGACGAGCAGGCGCTGCTCGCTCCGCCCCGCCCGGAACCCGACCGAGATCCGCGGCTCGCCGAGCCCGAAGTCCCGGCGGTCCTCCGTCGAGATATGGGAGAGCGTCCGCTCCGGCATCAGAAAGTCGAGGGCGCTGAGCAGGCCCTCCACCGCGTCCTGGTCGGCCGGCCCCTCCACGGGCTGCCGAAGGACCCAGGTGCCGACCTCGCCCTCCTCCTCCCGCCTCCGCTCGAGCACCGTGGGCGGCTCGTCGCCCCGGCGCAGCTCGAGGCGCACCACCTCGTCCCGGACGAACCGGTCGAGGACGCGGCCGCTGCGCTCCGCGAGCTGGCTCGACGTGAGGCTCCCCCGGTCGAACACCCAGACCGCCAGCAGGAGGACGAGCGCGATCGGGACGAGAACGAAGGTCGTGCGTCGCTCGAGCATCCCGTCAGCTCCTCCGGCCCCACCACACGCCGAAGCCGAGCAGGACGAACACCGCCGGGACCCCGATCACCGTCCGGAGGAAGATCCCGACGATGCTCCCTTGCGTCAGCCGGACCGGCCGCTGCTCGATCTCCCGCGGCGGGATCGACACGAGCGCCTCGCGCGCCGAGAGCCAGTTGACGATCGCGGACGCGAGGTCGAGGTTGCGTACCCGCGGATCGCTCAGAAGGGGGCTGGCGAAGATCGTCGCGTCGCCGACGACGACGAGCCGGCCCCCGCGGGGGTCGCGGTCGGGCATCTCCGCCCCGTCCTCCGGCGGGTCGCCGAGCACCTCGACCCGGGTCGCGACGGCCAGGGAGATCGGCCCCTCCTGGTCCCGCGAGTCCGGCTCGAGACGGGAGGCGTCCTGCAGGCTCGGCACGTCGGACTCGGCGTAGGCCAGGGGGCTGGTCTCGAGGAGGACGCGGACCGCGCCGCCGTCCGACGCGGGCAGGACGGGCCGCGCCCCGGACACGCCGACCACGCCCGCCCCTCCGAAGATCGACGTGATCGGGTGGTCCCCGGTGACCGTCGCGTACGTGTAGAGGTAGGGGTGGCCGCTGGCGGGCAGGTACTCGGGGCTCACCTCCACCACCAGGGACCGCTCCACCCGGATCCCGACGTCCCGCAGCATCCGCTCGAGGCCGGTGGCGCTCAGCGGGCGGAGCTCCGGCGTGAGGTTGGGATCCAGCGCGAGGAGCAGGTTGCCGCCGCTGCGCAGGTAGTCCCGCAGGACCCGCGCCTCGGCGTCCTCGAGGGCCACCTGGGGGCCGATGACGGCGACCGCGTCGCACTCCTCGGGGAGGGCGTCGGCGCCACGGGTGACGACCTCCTCGAGCTCGAGGTTCTCCCGGCGGAGCTGGTCGGCGAGGGCGGAGAGCGACCGCTCGCTGAGCTCGTCGAGCTCCATCTCGCCGTGGCCCCGCGTCAGGCACAGCCTCGTCGGCCGGCCGGTGGTCAGCTCGACCAGAGCACCGGTCAGGGCCTGCTCCGACTCCATCGAGATCTCGAGCTCGTCGCCGTCGCCTTCCGCGTTGAAGCGGCGCTGAACGAGATCGGTGCGCTCGATCGCCCAGTGACGGTCCGGCGTCGCGACGACCGCAGCGACGTCGCTGACGTCCATGCCGGCGCCGCTCCCCTCGAGGTCCATGCGGACCGCGACCCCCAGCCCGTAGCGGGCGGCCAGGCGCGCATAGGCCTCGGGGGCGCGGTAGGGGTCCACGTAGTGGACGCGGATGCGCGGGCTCTCGGCCTCGTAGAGCGCCACGAGGTTGCGCACCTGCTGGAACTCGGGCTCCTCCTCGGCGAGGACGAGCCAGATGTCGACGTCCTCGTCGAGGTCCGCCAGGACCCGCTGGCTTCGCTCGCTGAGCGTGTAGAGGCCGTGGGTCGTCCAGTCCCAGCGCTGGTAGTGCCGGAAGCTCAGCGTGTTCACGAGGAGCAGGATGGTGGCGACCAGGACCAGGTTGAGGACCCCGTAGAGGAGCGAGGACGCCGGGCGCGCCTCGGCCCGCGTCCAGGCCGGAGTGTCCCCGGCCGGCTCGGCGCCGGGGTCCGCGCCTGCGCCCCGGGCCGCCGCCTCGGCACCCTCGGCCGGCTCGGCGCCAGTGCCGCTCCGGGCGCTGTCGCGCTCCTCGTCGCTTCGCGCGCGCTCGCGCTCGACGCTCATCGGACCGCCTCCCCGTCCGAGGTCGTCGTCCTGCCCCGGCTCCCGCCCACCCGGCGGGCGCTCAGGACGGTCACGGCGGTCACCAGCGCGAAAACGGCCACGCTCATGTCGAACACGACGTAGCGGCTGTCGACGATGCCCCGGCTGAAGGCCTCCATGTGCCCCCAGATCGAGAGGTACGCGAACACCTCCCGGTACTCCTCCTTCACGTAGCCGCCGAAGCCGAGGAGGAAGAGGCCGACCAGCAGGAGCCCCGTGATCACCGCGCTCATGATCTGGTTCGGGGCGGCCGCGCTCACGGCCGTCCCGATCGCCAGGTAGTAGACGCCGACGCCGAAGAGCCCGAGGTAGGCGGCCGCGACCGCGGTCAGGTCGACGCTGCCGTAGACGCTCGTGAGCCACACCAGGAACAGGCTCGGCACGAGCATCACGACCCAGAAGAACAGCGCCGCGGCGTACTTGCCGAGCACCACGGCCGCCTCGTGCACGGGGGCGGTGAGCAGGACCTCGAGCGTCCCGCGGGAGCGCTCCTCCGCGATCAGGCGCATCGTCAGCACCGGCACGACGATGAAGATCGGGATGTAGAGCAGCGTGGTCCCGAACAGGTAGGTGAGCGGGCTCTCCTGAGCGTCGAAGCTGAGCGGACGGGCGGCGATGATCGCGCAGAAGTAGGTGAAGCTCAGGCCGGTGATGAAGGACCAGGCGACGAGGAGGGTGTAGGCGATCGGCGAGGCGAACAGGGCCCCGACCTCGCGCTTGAAGATCGTCAGCGTTCCTCTCATGCCGCGCCCTCGCGCCGACCCTCCGCCTCGCTCGGGGGAGGGTCACCGGCGGTCCGGTCCTCGTCGCGGTCGTCCTCCTCCGTCGCGGCCTCGTCGGTCGTGGTCAGCTGGGTGAACACGTCCTCGAGGCTCAGCGTGCGCCGCCTCAGCTCCCGGAGCACGAGGCCGGCCGCCACCACCGCGCCGAACACCTCCTCGACGCTGTCCGGACCCCGGGTGCCCTCGACGCTCGCCCGCACGACCGGCGGGCTCTGGCCCGCCGAGCTCGGCGCTGCCGCCACGTCGCGCACGCGGAAGCCGTCGAGCCCCTCCAGCGCCTCGCGCACGGCCACCACCTCACCCCGGGCCTCGAGGTGGATCACCTCCTTCGGCCCGAGCGCCGCGCCGAGGTCGCCGGGCGCCCCCTCCCCGACCAGCCGACCCTGATGGAGGATCAGCACGCGGTCGCAGAGGCTCTCGACCTCTGGGAGGATGTGCGTGCTGAGGAGCACGGGCTTGTCCGCCGACAGCTCCCGGATGAGCTCCCGCACCTGCCGGATCTGGTTCGGGTCGAGGCCGGCGGTCGGCTCGTCGAGGATCAGGAGCGGCGGGTCCGCGACCAGCGCGTCGGCCAGGCCCACCCGCTGCCGGTAGCCCTTGGACAGGTGGCCGACCAGCCGGTCCGCCACGTCGTCCACCGCCGCCTGGGCCATCGCCCGCTCCACCAGCTCGCCGCGCCGCCGACGGGGCGTCCCCTTGAGCTCGGCGCGATAGCGCAGGTACTCCACGACCCGCATGTCGGGGTAGAGCGGGCAGGCCTCCGGCATGTAGCCGATCTGCCGCCGGGCCTGGATCGGGGCGGCGAGCGCGTCCACGTCGCCGATGCGGATCGAGCCGCGATCGGGGCTGAGGAACCCGGTCAGCATCCGGAGCGTGGTGCTCTTGCCGGCGCCGTTGGGCCCGAGGAAGCCGACCACCTCCCCCGCGTCGACCCGGAAGTCCAGGCCCTCGATGGCGGTGCGCTGGCCGTAGCTCTTGGTCAGGTTCCGGACCTCGATCACGGTACCTCCACGCTCCGTGACGCCGCTCCTCGGCGGACCGGCGCTCTAGCCGACCGGGCGGCCGCCGGCAAGGTCGCGAACAAGCTGCACCGTCGCTGAACGCGCCCCCGGACCCGGGCAACCACTCCCCTACCGTGGCAGCCGTCCTGACCACCCCTTACCCTCCGAGGCTGGGCACCCCGGCGCGGCCGGCGTCGGCCCCCGTGCCGAGCGTGATGGACCCGGATGTCGAACTGATCGCGCGAGCCCAGCGGGGAGACCCGCACGCCTTCCGGCGGCTCTTCGTGCGCCACCGAGGCGACGTCACGCGGATCGTCTTCCGGATGCTGGGCCCCTCGGCCGCCGTCGACGACGTCGTCCAGGAGGTGTTCCTGAACGTCTTCCGGTCCCTGCCGTCCTTCCGAGGGGACGCGAAGTTCTCGACGTGGCTCTACCGCCTCACGAGCAACGTCACCCGGATGCACCTGCGCCGGGGCCGGTCGAGGCCGCGCTTCGCGGACGTGGAGGTGCCGGAGACGCCGCGCGACGGGGTCCCGGCCGAGACGCCCGAGCTGGCGCTGGAGCGGGCCGAGAGGGTGCGGGCCCTCTACCGCCTGCTCGACCGGCTGACCGACAAGAAGCGGGAGGTGATCGTCCTCCACGACCTCCAGGGGATGGGGGCCAAGGCGATCGCGGAGCTGCTCTCGATCCCGGTCCTGACGGTCCGCACCCGCCTCTTCTACGCGCGCAAGGAGCTCTACGCCGCCCTCGCGGAGGAGCCGAGCCTGCGCGGGGTGATGGATCAACTGCTCGACCGGTTGCCCGGTCGGCCTCGCCGCAGCGCCCGCGGGCCGGCGCCAGCGCGTCGGCGCGAGCGGGTCCGCACGGGGGAGGAGGCGCGATGAGCCGCCACGCGCCGAAGACGGCCGCGCTCCTCGCGTACGCGGAGGGCGCGCTCTCGCCCGCGGGCCAGCGACGCCTCGAGCGGCACCTCGGCCGGTGCCCGGTCTGCGAGGAGCACCTCCGCGCGATCCGTGCCTACCACCGCACGCTGGCCGAGGCGCGGGCGCTGCCGCCCCGGCTCGAGGACCCGGACCGGATCGAGGAGGTCCTCGCCGAGGAGGCGGAGCGGATCAGCGGCGTCCTCCGTGCCCGGCGCCAGCAGCGAGGCTGGTGGATCGCCGGCACGGGCGCCCTCGGCCTCGCTGCCGCGGCCGCGCTCGTCGGGCTCTGGCTGCCCGCGTCGACGCCGCCCGCGGCGCCGGTCGCCGCGCCGTCCGTCCCGGCACCCGTCCCCGACGAGCCGCCGCCGGACCGGGGAGCGCCGCGTGATGGGACGGTCAGCTGGGTGCTCGCCGACGGTACGTGGGAGCGCCCGAACGGCTCGCGGGCGGCGCTGGTCGCCGGCCAGCGGGTCACGGAAGGCGGCACCCTCCGCGTCCCGGAGGGCAGCGGCTGCCACGTCCGCCTGGGGCCGGGGACGGGCCTCGTCCTCGAGGGAGGCACCTCCCTCACCTTCCGGCGGCTCCGGGACGCGGAGGTCGTGCTGGACCTGACCGCCGGTCGGACGGTGCAGCGTGTCGCGCCGCTCCCGCCCGGGGGCCGGTTCGTCGTCCTGGCCGACCGCGTCGAGGTGGAGGTCCGCGGCACCCACTTCGCCGTCGACCGCCGCGAGCTGCAGGTCCAGGTCCAGGTCCAGGAGGGTGAGGTCGAGATCCGCGGGCCCGACGGCCCACGCGCCGTCCGGGCGCCCGGTCGCTGGCCGCCATCCGCGGAGCCGGTCGCCGAGCTCCCCGGGCCCTGGGGGCTCGGCGAGGTCGAGCTGGCGCCGCTGACGCTGGCCGACCCGGACATCGTGCGGTGGGCGATCGACGAGGGGCCCGAGGTCGAGGGCCGCCTCTCGCTCCTCCTGGCCCCGGGGCCTCACCGCGTCCGCGGCTGGAACGCCAAAGGGCGTCGCTTCGGCAGCGTCGTGGAGATCGGCGAGAGCCCCCTCCGGATCGGGCGCGCGGACCTCGAGCCCGAGGTCGTGCGCCCGCCGCGCGGGGAGCTCGACCCGACCGACATCGCCCGGGTGGTCCGGGCCGCGCGACGGAACCTCCAGCGCTGCTACGAACGGGCGCTCCGCAACCGGCCCACCCTCGAGCCCACGATGCGCCTGAAGGTGCGCGTCGGGGCCCTCGGCGACGTCACGCGCGTCGAGATCCTCGACGCCCCCGAAGCGAGCCAGGCGCTTCGCAGCTGCGTCGAAGGGCACGCGCGGCGCTGGACGTTCCCCTCGCCGGGGGGCTTCGTCGACTTCGAGGTGCCGCTCACGTTCTCGCGCTCCCCCTGACGGGGGCGGGCGCGCCCGAGGCCGCCACCTCGCCGGAATCTGGCCGGTTCTCGGCGTCCCACCTACCCTCGAGCGCCGATGGCCCCGCATCCGCGCCCCCGGCCGCGCCGCGACCTGCGACCGGCGCTCTGCGCCCTCGCGCTCGGGCTGGGTGCCTTCGTCGGGTGGGTGACCGAGCCCGTGGCCACGGCTACCCCCGCCGCTCGGGAGCCGCCTTCGGCCGCGGCCACGTCGGTCTCGGTGGCGACGGTCGCCAACCGGGCGCCGCGACCCGAGCCGTCGGACGAGCCCTCCGACGCGACGGTGTCGGTCCCGGTGGCGGGCCCCTTCGGCGAGGGCCTCGCCGGAGGCAAGGTGATCACCGGGCATACGCCTCACCGCCTGATCCTCTTCACCTTCGACGACGGTCCCGACGACCGGAACACCCCGCGGCTTCTGCGCCTGCTCGACGCGCGGGGCATCAAGGCGGTCTTCTTCCTGACCGCTGGGCGCCTTCGGGGAGACGGGCCCCGCGCCCGACGGCGTCGCGAGATCGCGCGGGACATCCTGCTGCGCGGGCACACGGTCGGGAACCACACCATCGACCACGTGCAGCTCCCGCTGCTTCTCGACGTCGAGGTCGAGCAGCAGGTGCGCGGGGCGGACGAGGTGTTCGAGAAAGTGCTCGGTCGCCGCACCTGGCTGATCCGCCCGCCGGGCGGCGCCCGCTCCGCTCGCACCGACCGGCTGCTCGCCGGCTGGGGCTACGGGCAGGTGCTCTGGAACCTCGGCACCGGCGACGCCGCCGTGCGGACCGGCGAGGAGGCCTACGACGTGTTCCGCCGCATGCTCCGGCGCCGCCGGATCGAGTTCGGGGACGAGGGGGGCATCGTGCTCCTGCACGACATCCACGAGTGGAGCGTCGACGCGTTCGTCCTGATCCACCGCTACCTCGAGCGGCGCAACTGCCAGCTCCTCGCGAAGGGCGAGGAGCTGTTCGACATCGTGGACGACCCGGGGCTCTTCTTCGCGCCGCGCGAGGGCGCCGACCCGACCGCGGAGGCGCCGGCGGCCGTGCTGACGCCCGCGGCCCTCGAGGCGCGGCAGCGCCGGCTCCGGGCCCGGACGAGGGCGCGCTGCGCGGAGGGGCGCCGCGGCTGACGCGAGGCGCCGCCGGGGGCGTGGACCCCAGCCGGGGGTCAGCCCTCGGGCGCTTCCCGACCCGCGTGGCCGGGCGACGGCGCGGCCCGGCCGGACAGCGGGTGGGGCCCGAGGAAGAACGCCCGGACCCGCCGCCAGCCGACCACCGCCGCGACCTCGCTCATCGCGTTGTAGCCGATGAAGGCGACCATCACGCAGATGGAGGTCGCTGCGGCGCGATTCCGGTCCGAGGCGTCCCAGGCCTCCCGGAGCGACTCGGCGAGGGTCAGGCCGCCGAGGAGGTGGTGGAGCACCCTCTCGACCACCAGGAGCGCGGCCACGGCGAGGGTGTAGATCGCGCTCTTGTAGAGCACGCTCGACCAGACCGCGTGCCGCTCGAAGCGATTGCCGAAGGACGTCTTGTCGAGGACCACGACGACCTTCCCGAGGACCAGGGCGAGGACCACCGCCTGGCCGAGCTCGTGAGGCGCGATGTGGTACTGGGCGAGCGTGAGGTACTTGAGGATCCCGACCAACCCGAAGCAGACGAGGAAGTAGGCCGTCACGGCGAGGACCAGCCGGCCCTCTTCGACGAGGAACGATCGAAGCTTCGCCCACATGGTCGCTCTCCCCGGGCCGCCCGGAGTCTACGCGATCAGGCGGGCGACGGCGCGGCGGCTCGGGCGAGGGCCGACAGCGCCTCGGCAGGGGCGACGCTCAGGAGACCCCACCGCGGCCGAGCGAGCACCCGCCGCGGCGAAGCGCCCATGAAGCGGCCGATGTCCCGGATCATGTGGGCCTGGTCGGCGTAGCCGCTCTCCACGGCGATGCCCGAAGGCGCCTCCGCCCCGGCCAGCAGCGCGCGGAGCGCCGACCGCGCGCGGACGATCGACGCCGCCACCTTCGGGGAGGGGCCCACCCACCGGGCGAAGAGCCGCTCGAGGGTCCGAGGGTGCACGTCGCCGGCGCGGGCGACCCGCTCGACGCTCGCTCGTCCGCCCCAGCGCCCGACCGCCCGGATCGCCTCGACGGCGCGAGGGTCGGCCTCGGGGCTCGTCGCGAGGCGCCGCGCCACCCAGGCCGAGAGCGCCCGGGCGGAGCTCGCCAGCTCCCCGTCGATCCGCCCCTCCACGTCCCGGGCCAGAGCGGGGCACGCGTCCCCGAGGGGGAGCACGCGGCCGACCAGCCGGCCCAGGGGCACCCCGAGCAGGCGGGCCAGGTCGGGCCCAGCCATCCGCACGCTCACCACGGCGAGGGAGCGCCCGGTCCGCACCCGGAACGGGGCGGCGCGGGGACCGAGCACGTACACGCGGCCGACGTGGGCCCGGAGCCGGTCCGTGGCGAAGCGGCAGGGGTCGGCCAGGTGGACGACCAGCTCCGCGGCCGCGTCCCCGAAGGTGACCTCGTCGCGGAAGCCGACCTCGGGCATCCGGAACGCGGTGACGGAGGGGCGCGCGGCCGCCCCGGGAACATCGAAGGAAGCTCGTTCAAGGTGCATGGGACCCGGGAGTGCAAACCCCGTTCCCCATGCCCGACGGGAACGCGGGGCCCACCGTCCCGGCCATGTCGGGGCGAGCGTCCCGGGCCGCCGGCGAGCTCCCGATACCGCTCAGCCGTCGGCGGGATTGATGTGCCGATCGAACACGAGATCGAGGGTTGCGCCTTCCTCTTCGACGAGGGTCACCGTCGCGCACGGCACGTTCCCCAGGTCGTCGAAGGGGAAGGCCATCGACACCTCGGGGATCGTGTCGCCGTTGTCGTCGAACCAGCCCCAGACCTGGACCACGCCGGGCTCGACGCCGTTGATTTCGTAGCTGTTCAGGCCAGCTCGGGTGTAATCGGCCTCCACCGCGACCAGCCCGTCGATGTCGAACTCCGTGTCGGTGTAGGGGCAGAGCCCACCCCACTCGATGATCAGGTTGCCGACGCCATCGAAGAGGGGGGCCGCGCCGAGGGCGACCGTTCCGCGGATCGTCCCGGCCGGGATCGCGGGGGAGCCGAGGTCCGGGTCGGCCGGCGGGCCGTCGTCCGGCCGGTCGGCCACGGGCCCGGCGTCGTCACCGGGCGACGACGTCGACGCGCCACACGCGCTCATCGAAAGCAACGCGAACAGCGCGATCGTCAGAAAAGGAACGAAGGGAACGGAAAGCAGGTGGGATCGCCGCACGGGGGTCTCCTGGGCTCGGGCGGAAGGAAGGTCGGCGCCGCAGCGCTGACGGGGAGGAGCGTGGGACCCGCGGGGGCGGCAGGATTGAACGGACGCGACAGGGCGAGCGATGATGCGGCCGCCGGCGCCGCGACGGGCCACGGCCGGGGAGCCCGGAGGACGACAGCAGTGAGCGAAGCGAAGAAGCGGACCGTCGTGTCCGACGTGCGGGGGGCCGCCCGCCTGGCGGTGGAGGCGACGACCGGGGTGACGGACGTCGTCGAGGCGATGCACGGGACCATCCAGCGGACGCCTCTCCTGCTCGGCTCCGCGCCGAGGGACCGCACCTTCGGGATCACGCGGCTCGTGTACTGGAGCGTCCGGGGGTGGGCGCGCGCGATCGGCGTCGGGCTGGACCTCGGCCTCGCCCCCTTCGAGCAGCTGCTTCCGGAGATCGTCGACTCTCCCCCGGCTCGCGACGCGGTGCTGGCCGCCCTGAACGGCGTGTACGGCGACTACCTCGCGGAGACGGGGAACCCCCTCGCCCTGCCGATGACCGTTCGGCACGCTAGCCGCCCCCTCGATCTCGACGCCCTCCCCTCGGCCCCGCTCCCCGACGAGGCGGACCCCCGGCGGCTCCTCCTCCTGGTCCATGGGCTCTGCGTGGACGACCGGCTGTGGTGGAAGGACGGGACGGACCACGGCAGCGTGCTGGCGTCGGAGCTCGGCCACCTGCCCCTGTACCTTCGCTACAACTCGGGGCGAGCGATCGCCGACAGCGGCCGCGCCCTCGCCGCGCTCCTCGACCGCCTGGTCAGGGCCTGGCCCGCGCCGATCGACAGCATCACGATCGTCGCCCACAGCATGGGCGGCCTGGTCGCCCGAAGCGCCTGCCACCAGGCCGAGGCCGAGGGGCTCCCCTGGCTGGAGCGCCTGAACGCGGTGGTCTTCCTCGGCACCCCCCACCACGGTGCGCCCCTGTCCCGGGCCGGGCACTTCGTGGAGGGCATGCTCGCCCTGACCCCCTACGCCGCCCCGATCGGCCGCCTCGGCCGGCGGGTGAGCCGGGGGATCCAGGACCTGCGCGACGGCCGGATCGCCCCGCAGGGCGGGGTCGTGCCGCTGCCGGACGGGGTCCGCTGCTACGCCGTGGCCGGGAGCCGGAGCCGCTCCGACGTCGACCCGGCCGGACCGCTCCTCGGCGACGGGCTCGTTCCGGTGGACAGCGCGCTGGGCCGCCACGCGAAGGAGGAGCGAACGCTCCGTTTCCCGTCCGGCCACCGCTGGGTGGCGCGGGACGTCGGACACCTCGGGCTGCTCCACCGCCCCGAGGTCCGAGCCCAGCTCCGCGCGTGGCTCGCGACGGGAGCCTAGGACGCTCGACTCAGCAGCCCGCCAGCCAGGCGAAGGTCGTGCCGTCCGTCACCGCCCGGGCGACGGCCCGCTGCTCGCCCCCGGGCCCGTACGCCCCGACGACGTAGGACCCGTGGACCGCGCGCAGCTGGCGGCTCGGCGTCAGGTCCAGCGCCCAGTAGGACTCGTCCCGCAGCCAGGTGAGCGCCCGCTCGCGATCCAGGCGCCGCGGATCACCGCGGAGGACCGCGTCGCCATGCCTCGCCTCCCCCGACAGCCGCGGCGCCCGGGCGCAGACGGCCCGGGCGACGGAGGGCGCGAGGATGGCCGGGTAGGTCAGCCTCGCCGGCCGGCGAGGCCCGCGGCCAGGTGCCATCCTACGCCCGGTGCTCTCCCCGTGGACGTGGCCGGCGGCCGTCGCGGTCGGCGTCGCCGTCATCGGCAGCCTCGTGGCGCTCCGGGCCCGCGAGGTCGGCGCGGACCTGGCGACGCCGCGGGACCTTCACGGGGCCCCCTTCGCCACGAGCGACGCGTGCGGCGCTTGCCACCCCGGGCGGGTCGCCAGCTGGGCCCGGACGTTCCATGGGACGATGACCCAGGACGCGAGCCCGCGGGCAATCGCGGGCCGCTTCGACGACGCCCACCTGACCTACGGCGGCATCACCGCGACGTTCACCGGCGGGCGGGAGGGCCCCTTCCGCGTCCGCTTCACCGGGCCGGGCGGCTACGAGGAGCGGGCCGAGGTGGTGCGCACGGTCGGGAGCCGACGGGTGCAGCAGCTCCTGGTGCGCGACGACGATCAGCTGCTCCGCCTCCCGGTCGCGTGGCACGTGGAGGAGGGCCGCTGGTTCCACATGAACGGGGCCTTCCTCGTGCCCGACCCACCCCTCGAGGGCGCCGCCGTCACCGTCGCCGACTACCACCGGCACGTCACCCGCTGGAACGACAACTGCATTTTCTGCCACAACGTCGGGCCCAACCCCGGGCTCGACCCTGCGCGGGGGCGCTTCGCGACCGAGGTGGCGGAGCTGGGGGTCGCCTGCGAGGCCTGCCACGGCCCCGGGCGCGACCACGTCCGGGCCAACCGGGATCCGCTCCGGCGCTACACGCTGCACCTGTCGGACGCCCCGGACCCGACGATCGTGAACCCGGCGCGGCTCGATCCCGCCCGCAGCGCGGAGGTCTGCGGCCGCTGCCACGGGCAGCGGATCACCGCGGACGTCGGCCCCTTCCTCCGCGAAGGGGATCCCTTCGTGCCGGGGGACGACCTGTCGATCTACAGCCAGCCCCTCGCCCGCGACACGACGCTGGCAGGCACCGAGGGTGCCTTCGCGCCGCGCTTCTGGGCCGACGGGACGGCGCGCCTGACCGCCTACGAGCTCCAGGGCCTCCTCCGGTCGCCGTGCACCGATCTGACGTGCATCGACTGCCACGGGATGCACGAGGGGGACCCCCGGGGTCAGCTCCGGCCCCGGGCGACCGGCGACGGCGCGTGCGTCGGTTGCCATCGGGATCTCGCGCCCCCCGAGGCGCGGCGGCAGCACGCTCGGCACGAGGACGTCCGCTGCGTCGACTGCCACATGCCGCGGGTCGTGTACGGGGTGATCGCGGTTCACCGCAGCCACCGGATCGAGATCCCCGACGTCGCCGCGGCGCGCTCCGCCGGGCGCCCCGACGCCTGCACGCTGTGCCACGCCGAGCGCGGCCGGCGGTGGGCGGAGGCGGGGCTGCGGCGTCTCTTCGTCGGCGGGCCAGCAACCCCGCGCGCCGTGGACCCGGAGCGCCGGGGCCCGGGGACCTTGGATCGCGACCGGGCCGCAGCGCTCGACGGGGCCGCAGCACGCGACGGGACCGCAGCACGCGACGGGACCGCAGGGCCTGACGGGACCGCAGGGCGCGACGGGCCCGAGATGCACCGGCTCCTCCTCGAGGGCGACCCGATCGCGCGCGCCGTCGCCGCCGACGCCCTCGGCCGCGCCCCGCTCCTCGAGCCGGGGGCGGAGGAGCGCCGCCTCGCCCTCCTGTTCGACGCGATGCTCGAGGACCGGTGGCCGGCCGTCCGCCGGATCGCCTGGCGCTCCGCGCGCCGCCTGCGGCCGAGCGCCGACTGGGATCGGATCCGGCCCGAGGCCCTCGCTCCGGTTCGCCGCCCCGCGGTCCTCGCCGTGCGTCGGGCCCTCGGGGTCCGGCCCCTCGACCCCGCGTGGACCGGTCCGCGCCGGGCGCGCGCGGCGGCCGTCGCGCTCTCGATCGGGGAGTGAGCTCGACTGCCCGGCGCCTACGCCGGCTGCCGCTCGGCGAGGATCCGGTAGACCGGGAGGCCGTCCTCCTCCGCCCGGACCTCCCGGTTGGAGCGCGCGCCGAAGGGGTTGTCCGCGAGGTAGGGCGTCGAGCGGAGCCGGAAGGCGGGGTGGGCCGCGATCCGGGCGCGGTAGTCCGCCGCCCGCTCCTCGACGTCGGTCTGGACGTAGAGCTCGCCCCCCGGCGCCAGAAGGCGCGCCAGCTCGTCGAGCAGCACCGGCCCGACAACCCGCCGCTTGGCGTGGCGCTTCTTCCACCAGGGATCCGGGAAGTGGACGAACACGCGCTGGAGACATCCCTCGGGCCCGCTGCGGACGAGCGCGTCGAGCGCGTCGGCGTGGAAGGCGCGCACGTTCGTCAGCCCGCGCTGGCGGAGTCGCGCCTCGACCTTGAAGGCCCACTTCGCCTTGATCTCGAGGCCGATCAATCGCACCTGTGGGGCGGCCTCGGCGCGCTCGAACAAAGAGCGACCGCGCCCGAATCCGATGTCGAGCTCGAGCGGTCCTCCCCCCTCGACGAGGGCGCTCAGATCGATCCTGCCGTCGGGAAGGGACGGCGCGAGGGGCCCGTAGCGGCGGGGGCCGTCGTCCATCCCGGGTCGGGTTAGGCCGGGCCCCGGGGCGCGTCAAATGCTCGCGATCCCGGCGCTTTTGGGGTGCCCAAATCTTGACCGTGGCTCAGCCGATGACGTATCCAGAGCGCCAACGACCACCCGTCCATAGGAGGTCCAGGTGGCGGTCAAGATCATGGCGGCTGACGACAGCGCCACGATGAGAAGAGTGCTCGAGATGACCTTCGCCGGGGAATCGGTGGAGATGTTGACCGTCGAGAGCGGGGAGGCCGTGCTCGAGCGCGCGCCCCGCTGGGTGCCGGACCTCGTCATCGCCGATGCCGCGATGGAGGGCATGGACGGCTACGACGTCTCCCGCGCGCTCAAGACGAACCCTGCCACGCAAGGCACCGCGGTGCTGATCCTCGCCAGCCAGCACAACCCCTTCGACGTCACGCGGGGTCGGGACTGCGGCGTGGATGACCACATCCTCAAGCCGTACGACACCCAGCTCCTGATCGACAAGACGCGGGAGGTGCTCTCGAAGCCCCGCGCCAAGGCGGCCGCGGGCGCCGGTCCGACGCCCGCTCCGCCGCGCGCCCCCAGCGCGGGACGGCCCCGGCCGTCCGGCGGGCCAACGGGGCGCTCCACGGTGATGGGGCCTGGCGCGAGCTCCGAGATGAACCGCCCCCACCTCGAGCTGGCCGACGAGGAGCCCGCGCCCCGGCCGAGCCGGCCGAGCC
>JBHJHB010000079.1:0-26311 GCA_050331215.1 Sandaracinaceae bacterium
GCCGCCGCCGCCCAGGCCGTCCGCGAAGAGGCAGTCGGGCGCCACGGCCTGGTACTCGGTCCCACCGCCGGCGCCGCCGCCGCCGCCGCCGCTGCCCGGGTCTCCCGCCGACCCGCGGGTGGCCGGCGCCCCGACCCAGCGGTCTCCGCGGAAGGACCCGAGCGGCTGCTCGCACCCCGTGCCGGGCGCCCCGGCGTCACCGTCGAGGCCGGCGGCGCCGGGTCCCGGCTCCTCGAGCGGCACCTGCACCGTGAAGTCGGCCAGGCCGCAGCAGGCCGGCGACTCCTGGCAGCTCGAGCCGTTGAAGAAGATCGGGGCCCGAGCGTTCTCGCCGCCGGCCCCGCCCGCGCCGCCGGGCAGCGCGCCGGCCGAGCGACCGTTGCCTCCGGAGGGCTCGAGCGCCGCGAACCTCGGGCAGGCCGGCGAGCCTCCGTCGCCCCCGCCGACGTCCACCGCGCCGCAGACGTTCCGGCCCCCCGTGCCGCCCGGCACCTCGTTCATGGGGCCGTCGATGCACGCGTCGAAGGCGTCCTCGATCGCCGCCCGCGGGGGGCCGCCCTCGGTCGGGACGTCGAGCCCGGTCTGGCCCGCGGCCCCGTTGTTCCCGTTGATGCCGCTCCCGGGCACCCCGGTGCGGACGGTCAGGTCCCTCAGCGTCAGGCGCGGCCCCGGGTCACGGGCGTAGATCCCGATCGTCACCTGGCCTGGCTCCCTCGCGTCGAGCCCCTGGACGCTGAGCCACTCGACCGTCGTGTCCTCTGCCCCGGCCCCCCTCAGGTCGAGCGCGGCGCCCCCCGGCGCCTCGGTGTCGGCGGGCGCCCGCACCTCGACGATGAAGCCGTCGGGGTCGAGGGCGAGGAAGTCGCGGCGGTAGCCGCCGTGGATGCGCACCCCGTCGGGCACCTCCACCGTCTCCGTGTAGAGGCCGGAGGCGACGTAGACGTCGAGGCGAGGGCGGCCCGTCCCCTGGCTCTCCGCCGCACGCGCGACCGCCGCGGACAGCGAGCGCATCGGGGTGGTCGGGCTGCCGAGCGCGTCGTCGTCGCCGTCGGGCGCCACGTAGATGCTGTCGACGACCTGCCCGTCGGCCCCATCGCAGTTCACGTCGAGGAGCTCGCCGACCGCGCCGACCGGCCCCGGCCCGTCGACCAGGCTGCCGACGGTGCACTCGCACCCCGTCGCGAGGTCCCGGTCCGCGTCGACGCGGTCGCCCGGCTGGACTCCGTCCCGAACGTCCGGGCACGCCAGAACGCAGGTCGGCGCCAGCGGATCGCCTCCGCAGGCGAGGTCGCCCTCCGGGACATCGCTCGCCGTGCAGTCGACCCCGCAGCGGCCGCAGTGGCGCAGGTCGACGGAGTACGCGCCCCGCCTGTCCCGGAAGTCCTCGTCGACCTGCCCGTCGCAGTCGTTGTCGACCTCGTCACAGACCTCCTCGGGCACCTCGCACTCGCCGAGGACGCCGTCCTCGCAGCGGGCGCGCCCCGGGCAGCGCTGCTCCTCGGGGTCGAACAGCGCGCACGCGAGGTCGAAGAACTGGCCAGGCTCGCAGGAGCAGCTCCCCCCGACCGGGGCGCAAACGCCCTCGCGGCACTCCGTTCCGTCGGGGCAGTCGAGGGCGCACGTCAGCGTGCACCGCCGCTCGCCCCCGATCGGCGCGCAGCGGGCGCCCGGGAGATCCCCGCAGTCGCCGTCGTCCACGCACGGGAGGCAGAGCCGCTCGATCACGGGGGCGCAGCGCCCGGTCAGGGTCCGGGCGAAGCCGGGGGCGCAGCGCGTCGCCACGCAGCGAGGCGAGCCGAGCGTCACCTCGCAGGCGACCTCCACGGCGTCGTCGAAGGGTCGGCAGGGCCGGTTGCAGCCGCCGCAGTGGTCGTCGTCGACGTAGCGCCCCTCCGCGTCGCGGAAGTCCTCGTCCACGAACAGGTCAGCGTCTCCGCCGCCGAGCCCCGCGTCGGGCCCGAGCACCTCCCCGAGGCCGTCGAGGTCGTCGTCGAGGCCGTTGCACACCTCGGCGGTGGGCTCCGGGCGCGGCCCACCGTCGATGCCCGGGTCCGGGTTCGTCGGGCTGCGGGCGCCGCAGCCCGCGAGGACCAAGGCGGCGGTCCCCGCCACGAAGCCAGCCAAGCGATGCACAGCGCGAGGATAGGTGCCCTGCCGACCTGTGCCATGCACGTCCCATCCTGCGCGGTCGGAGGCCATCGGGCGACGCGGACGCATGATCTACACCAGTCTGGGTGGCCGGGGCGCCCCCGATCCGCCGAAGAGCTTCGTGGCGTTCCGATCGGTGTGAGCCGCCACAGCGGCGAAGGGCTCACCGCGGGCCTCGGCGAGGGCCGCGAGCACGGCGCGCACCTCCCGGGGCTCGCCCGGTCCGTCCTCGACCGCCTGGTCCGGACCGTCGGTCTCGGCGAGGAGGTGCTCGGGGGGGCACGCGGCGGCCGCCGCCCGCGGGCGGCGGGCGTTCGGGCGGGTCACGGCCGGCCCGAAGGACAGCGACAGGCCGAGATCGACGTACGCGGCCACCAGGTCCGGCGGCCCCGAGTAGGCGTGCACGACGCCCCCCCGCGGCCACCGCCCGAAGCGGCCGAGCCGCTCGAGCGCTCGACCGTGCGCGCCGACGACGTGCAGGATCGGCGGCAGCCCGAGGTCCCGCGCCAGGGCGAGCTGTCGCTCGGCGGCGCGGTCCTGCCGGGCCATCGACGACGACGCCTCCCGCCGGGCGAGGGGCCGATCCCAGCCCACCTCCCCCAGGGCGCAGGCGCCGAGCGCAGCGAGCGCGTCGGGCAGGCCGTCGAGCGCCGCCGCGACGTCCTCGTCATCCAGGCGGGCCAGCGCCCAGGGGTGGAGACCGGCGGCGAAGCGGAGCACCACCCGGCCGGTGCGGGGCAGCCCCTCGGCCCGCCGCCATTGCTCGGGGTCTACGCCGGGCACGAGCACCTCGGCGACCCCCGCGGCCCGCGCCCGGGCCAGCACCGCGTCGAGGGCCGACGCGAGAGCCGGGAAGTCGAGGTGGCAGTGGCTGTCGTACAGCCTCAGGCGGTGGCCTCGTCCGCGGGGAGCAGGATCTCCGTCGACGGCTCGTCGGCCTCCTCGATCGTTCCGTCATCCCGGAACCGCTCGAGCTCCCGGCTGACGCGCCGGAGCCAGGCCTGCTTCTGGTGGAACGGAAGGAAGGCGGCTTTGAATCCACTGCGAATGAGCCGCTTGATCTCGTCCAGGTTCATGCCGACCTGCGTGTGGACCAGCCAAAGCTCCCGGCTCACGGTCGTGTCGGTGATCAGCCGGTTGTCCGTATTGACGGTCACGCGCAACCCTAGCTCCTGGTAGAGCCGGATCGGGTGGGATGCGAGGTCTCGAACCGCCCCGGTCTGCACGTTGCTCGACGGGCAGCACTCGAGGGCGATGCGGTGGTCGTTGACGTAGTGGAGGAGGTCCCCGTCCTCCCGGAGCCGGCAGCCGTGCCCGATACGGTGGGCGCCACAGTCGTGGATCGCCTGGTGGATCGACTCCGGGCCGTAGGCCTCGCCGGCGTGGATGGTCACGTTGATGTTGTTCGCCCGCACGAGCTGGAACGCCGGCAGGTGGTGCTTGGCCGGGTGATCGTACTCCGCGCCGGCGAGGTCGAAGGCGACGACGCCCCGGTTCTTGTAGGCGACCGCGAGCTGGGCCATCTCCAGGCTCGACTCCGGCGAGATGTTGCGAATCCCGCAGATGATGAGGTTCGACTCGACGCCGTGGGTCTCCTTCGCCTCCCAGAGGCCCTCGAACACGGCCTCCACGACCTGGGTCAGACGAAGCCCGCGGCGCGTATGGAGCATCGGCGCGTAGCGGACCTCCAGGTAGCGGACGTTCTCGGCGGCCGCGTCCTCGACGAGCTCCCGCGCGACGCGGCGCAGGGCGGACATCGTCTGGAGCACCTTCAGCGTGGTCTCGAAGGCCTTGAGGTACTCCACGAGGGACCCCGTGTTCTGGCCGAGGTGGAGCGCCCGATGGAGGCCCTCGGGGTCCTTCGCGGGGAGCTCGACGCCCTCCTCCTCGGCGAGCGCGATCAGCGTCGTCAGCCGGAGGGAGCCGTCGAGGTGGACGTGGAGGTCCGTCTTTGGCAGCCGCTGGAAGAACGCGAGGTCGAGGGGCACGCGCACACGGTACCCGGGCCGGTGGCGGGGCACAAAGCACCTCCGGGAGGGGGGCCCGGCTCCCGCCCTACGGGTCGACGCCGAGGCGCGCCAGCACGTCGGGCAGGCGCTTCCGGGGCACGCTGACGACCGTGGGCATGCCCCCCTCGAGGTCGAGGAGCTCCAGGAGGTCGATGCCGCTGTCGAAGGCCGCGGCGCAGGTGACGGTGGTGTCGTCGTGCACGACCGCCACCCGGGCCCGCTCCTGACCGAGGAGGAGGAGCAGCGTCTTGTCGTAGGGTCCGCGCCGTCGGCTCGCGTCGACCACCGCGACGTCGCCGCTCACCTCGTAGGCCTCCGCGAGGCGGCGGGCCTCGTCCTCGAGGGGTCGCAGCGCCTCCGCCGCATCCTCGATCGTGCGCAGCAGCCCTCGGTCGGAGGCCCCGTCGGCGAGGAACCGGACGACCAGGCCTCGGAGCCCGTCGTCGCGGGGTCGGCCGCGGAGCGCGCGATCGATCGTGGCCGCGCGGGCGCTCGGCCGCCCGATGCGGGTGTCGATCGCGCGCGCGTCGTCGTCGGCGCCGGGGTAGGGCTCGACGCCGCCCCGCATCCACTTCGCGGCCGAGCACAGGCCATCGAAGTCGGTGTGGCAGCAGATCGTGTCGACGGGGCCGACCCGCTCGACGAGGGGCGGGGTGACCATCTCTGGGCAGGCGCCGTGCTCGGCCTTGGTCGCGAGCACGAAGCGCGGGTCGTCGCGGTACTCCGCGTGGCGCGCGTGATCGTGGTGGTCGACCCACACGGCGAGGCGGTCGCCGAGGCCGTCGATGAAGCGGCGCGTGACCTTGTCGAAGGTCACGTTGCCCTGGTCGGCCGCGAAGGCGATGTCGAGGACGGCGACGCGCCCCTCGAGGGAGCGAGCCTTCGGCAGCTTGCGGGGCGTCCCGAAGGCGATGTGGGGCCGGACCATGCGGGCAACCTGGCGGCGCGGATCGACGGCGGCAACCCTCGCGCTCGCCGCGAGGCCGAGGCCGGCCGCGGTCGAACCGATGAGGCCGTCCGTGGGCTACGGGGCTGCGGCCGGCCGCCGGCCGCTCGGAGGCCGGGGCGCTGCGCTCGGCGGGGACAGGGACGAGGGCGGGCCCGCGGGATGGCCCGGCTGCCCCGGCGGAGGAAGGCCGCCCCACCCCGTCGGGCCGGTCTGCGCCTCCCGCACGCGGAGGCGCAGCACCAGGGTGCCACCCCCGGACTCGCCGCGCGGCGGGATCAGGACGCCGAGGATCAGGTTGGGCGGGTCCGTCGGGCGCACCTCGACGCGCCCCTGGCCCTCGCGCAACAGGTCCCCCGAGCGGGTCAGGAGGCCCATCGACAGGGCCGGGCTGAGCTCGACGCGGTAGGAGCCGCCGGCCGGAAGCCGGTAGTAGTGCAGCTCCGGCCGGTTGATCGCGCCGCCGTCGCCGACCGCCTCGTCCTCCAGGTCGGCGCCGAGGGCGAGCTCGGGCACCCCCACGACCTCGAGGTCGTCGAGGTGGCCACGGCGCAGGTCCCGGCGCCAGGCCGTCGGGACCCGCTCCACGGGCCGCGCCAGCTCGATCGGCTCCAACGTCCCGCGGTCGGAGTAGACCGCGGTGGGCACCGCCACGAGGCGACCTCGCCGGTCGAGGAGCATCCCGCCGCTGTTGCCGGGGTTGAACTCGGCGTTGGTGCGGATCCAGCTGACCTCGTCCCGCGAGTTGAGCTGAAAGCCGCTCATCTCGCCGCTGGTCACGTTGATCGTGCGGACGCCGAGCGGGAAGCCGAAGGCGAAGACGCGGCTCCCGGGCCGAAGGCGGTCCGTCCGCGCGAGCTGGACGGCGGGGAACCGCGTCCCGCGGGGCAGGGGCGCGCCGCGGTTGTCCGCGATGATGCGGATCAGCGCGAGGTCGAGGCGCGTGTCGGCGCGAACCACCTTGCCCTGGTAGCGGGGCTGGGCCCGGTCACGAGCCGTGGTGACCATCGCGATCTCGACGCGGTTGTCAGGGCTGATCAGCGCGCCCGGCGTCCCGTGGCCGGGGCGGGTGTGCCCGACCACGTGGAAGTTCGTCAGCACGTAGCCCCTCGGGTCGATGATGCTCCCCGAGCCGCTCGAGGTCGGCCCGCCGGGCGCCGACGCGGTGATCTTGACCGCGGCGCGGACCGCACGGCGGGTGGCGAGGTTCGAGAGCTCCTGGGCGCCCGCATCAGGCGTGGCGAGGAGCATGGCCCCGACGGCGAGCAGCGGCAGGAGGAGGGCTCGGGGGTGGGGCATCGGCAACGACCTTGGTCCGGGCAGGAAAGACGATCCTCGAGGCAGACGGCCCGTGTGTCGAGCCTGGCCCGGCGCGGCCTCCCGGAGGGAGACCGCCGATGCCCCGGAGGCCTTGGCCTCGATCCCGCGTCAGGCGGCGGCGCGGAGCATCACGAAGATCAGTACGCCCGTCACTGAAACGTACAGCCACACGGGGGCCAGCACCCGCGTGATCCGCGTGTGGGCCCGGAACCGACGCCGGAAGGCGAAGTAGAAGGCGCTCAGGGCGAGGGGCACGACGGCCATCGAGAGGATGACGTGGCTCGCGAGGATCGCGAGGTAGACCGCCCGCAGCAGGCCCTCGCCGCCGTAGCGCGTGTCGCCGTGGGCGTAGTGGTAGATCACGTAGCTGACGAGGAAGAGGCTCGAGGCCGCGAAGGCGCCGACCATCAGGTACCGATGGGTCCGCTCGTGGCCCCGCCGGATCGCGACCCACCCGGCCACCAGCAGCAGCGCGGCCGTGGTGTTCAGCCCCGCGTTGACGGCGGGGAGGAAGGAGAGGTCGGCGCCCCCTCCGCCGCCCTCCCGGACGACGAGGAGCCACGCCAGGAAGGCGAGCGCCCCGCCGGACAGGACGGCGTTGAAGACGTAGAATGCTCGGTCGCCCAGGGCGGGGTCGGCGGGCACGGTGTGCTCGGGCACCCGCCCGTTGTGGGGTCCGCTTCGCGGCCGGGCAAGCGACGCCCCTTGCCGGCGGACGTCGTCCACGAGGCCGGCCACGCGGGTTGGCGGAGAGCCCCCCGCTCAGTCGCCGCCCGCCGCCGCGACCTGAGCGTCCACCGACCGCGCGTCCGGCGGCGGCCGCAGCGCGCCGCGGATCGCGTCGAGCCCCACCGTCCGGACCCACCCGGCCAGACGGTCGAGGCCCTCCTCGAGCGACACCTCCGGTCGCCACCCGAGCTGCCCGATCGCGCGCTGCACGTCGAGCTGGGTGCTGCGCCCCCGGAGCAGGAGCTCGTCCGGGCTCAGGCCAGCCGGGCCGCGGCCGCCGCGCAGCCGCGCCCAGGCCAGCGCGAGCCCCAGCGGAGGACCGCGCCGCGGTGGAGGCAGGCCGAGCGCGTCGCTCAGCGCGCCGAAGAACTCGCGGGCCTCGAGGAGCTCCCCATCCGCGACGTGGTAGGCCTGCCCGTAGGCCTCGGGCGGGGCGTGCAGCGCGCGGACCGCCGCGTCGACGACGGTGTCGATGTAGGCGGTCGCGAGGAGGTTGGTGCCGCGTCCGATCAGCTGGATTCCTCCTTGCCGCGCCTCCCGGAGCAGGGCCGGAAGGCGGCTCCGGTCCTCGGGCCCCCACACCCAGGCGGGTCGAAGCGCGAGGGTCCGGAGCCCGGGCCGAGCTCCGGCGAGGGTCACCTCCTCGGCCAGCGCCAGGGCGCGAGCGCGGGCGCCGAAGGGGATGGCGGTCAACGCGTGGCCTTCGCCCCAGTGCACCCGGTCGCCGTGGTGGAGGGTCACGTCCGCGCAGGAGAGGTGCACCAGCCGCTCGACCCGCGCGTGGGCGGACGCCCGGAGCACGTTCTCGGTGCCGGCGATCAGCGTCCACCGCAGCGCCCGGCCCGACGCGCGGGGCTCCACGATCCCCGCCGCGTGGACCACCGCGTCCCGCCCCTCGGCCGCCGCCGCGATCGCGCGCGGGTCGCCGATGTCGCCGGGCCGGACGTCGACCCCCTCGAGGGGCGGCCCTCGCCGCGCGGTGTGGCGGACCAGCGCGGCCACGTCGACGCCGTCGGCGACCAGACGGCGGGCGATCGCGCCGCCGACGAAGCCGGTCGCACCGAGGACGAGGATCTTCACGCGCGAGCGGGAGGAGCCGGGCGACCGCGGGCCGCGCGGCGCGAGATCGGCCGGCCCGACGGGGTGCCCATAAGAAAGGCCCCGCCACACGCTGAGACCGCTACCGTTGCTCCCTTCCAGGCCTGGCGGGGTTCACGGGTCAGCGTTGGCGGGACCACAGGGAGGGCTCAGCGTACGCGCTTTCGCGCCGTCGTCCACCCGACCGTCCCGGGAGGACGGAGGGGAGTCACCGCGACGGGGACGCGCCGCCTCCGGCAGCGCAGCGACGCGGGGAGCGGAGAGGGCGGGATTCGAACCCGCGGTACGTTGCCGTACACACGATTTCCAGTCGTGCACCTTCGACCACTCGGTCACCTCTCCCGGACACGGAGGACGTGGGATTCGAACCCACGGTACGGTTGCCCGTACACTTGATTTCGAATCAAGCGCCTTCGACCACTCGGCCAGCCCTCCGGGCGCGACCATAGCAGAGGGGAGGGGGTTGTCCATCGCGTGTCCGCGGGGTGTCAACCCGTCCCTCTCTCTGGCCAACATCTTGGTTTCTTTGGGACAAAGCGGCAGCTTCGACGACCGCCGATCGTCACCTGGACGGCCCCCGGCCTTGTCGGATCGACTGGAAGAAGCGGGTCAGGAGCTCGCCCGAGGGCTCCGCCCGGACGCCCCCGAGCACCTCGAAACGATGGTTGAGCCGGGGGTCGCTTCCGATGGAGTACAGCGTCTCCATGGCGCCCGCCTTCGGATCGGTAGCCCCGTACACCACCCGGTCGACGCGCGCGTTGACCAGGGCCCCCGCGCACATCGGGCAGGGCTCCAGCGTGACGTAGGCCGTGACGCCGGCGAGGCGGAACGTCCCGAGCGCTCCGGCCGCCGCCCGAAGCGCGATCATCTCCGCGTGAGCGGTCGGGTCCTGCCAGCGCTCCCGGCGGTTTCGGCCGCGGGCCACCACCCGGTCGTCGCGGACCAGAACGCACCCGACGGGCACCTCGCCCTCCGCGGCGGCGGCGCGGGCCTCGGCGAGGGCCTCGTCCATCCAGCGCTCGTGGGCGGACGCGGACGGACCCAGAAGGATTCGAACCTCCGACACCTGGTTCCGTAGACCAGTGCTCTATCCAGCTGAGCTATGGGTCCTGAGAAGGAAGCAGCCGAGCATAACGGCCACGCCGTGGCTGTCAAACCGCACCGCAGCCCGCGGGAAGCACGGCAGCCCGCGGGAAGCACATCAGCCCGCGGGAAGCACGGCAGCCCGCGAAAAGCACGGCAGCCCGCGGGAAGCACCGCAGGGAAGCGGAGAGGGCGGGATTCGAACCCGCGGTAGGTGTTATCCTACGGACGCTTAGCAAGCGCCTGCCTTCGACCACTCGGCCACCTCTCCAAGCGCGTTCGCTTGTCAACCGGGGCGACACCCCGCCCGCGCGGGGACCGAGGGCTTAGCCTCTGCCCCAAACCCTGTCAATCCGCACCCCCCGGGCTACGGTTCGCTGGTGCTCCGGAGCGAGGCGGGCATCGGGCCAGCGAGGAACGGACGGCGGCGACGGGTGGGCCTGACGCTCGCCGTCCTCGTGGCCGCCGGCTGCGGCGGGTCCCCGCAGGAGCCGCAGGCGGTCCAGGTGGCCGCGCGGACGGCGCGTCGGCTGACGGCGCGCGAGCAGATCGAGCGGACCGAGCGCCGGCTGCTCGGCGCCCGGCGCCTCGCCCTCCGCGCCACCGTCCTCGCCGAGGGCGAGGTGAACGCAGCGTTCGACGGCAAGGTCGTCCGGATCGACGCGGCGGGCATCGAGGTGGACTTCGTCGGCTCCCTCGACGGGGCCAGCTACGCCCCCTGGCTTCGCAGCGACGAGGGCGGCCTCCGGGGCGGCCCGCGGGAGTCCGAGTCCCCGTCCTTCGTGCGGGCTCGGGAGCGGGAGCTGCCGACCGCGCTCTTCACGGGGCTGACCCGGAGCGGGCTGCTCCCCCCGCTCCTGCAGCTCTGCGCGGGCGACGCGCCGGCCTTCGCGCACGGCGGCAGCCAGGGGCAGATCGAGATGCGCAATGTGACCCTCGGTCCCGTGGCCGACCGGGGGGGGCATACCGTCGAGACCCTGCTGTTCGACCTCGTCGTGCGTGGAGAGCCGGCGGGCCAGGTCACGCTGTGGGTGGACGCCGGCACCGCGCTGCCCGTCGAGCGCAGCCAGGTGGTGCGGATCGCCGGGGGCGCGACGCGCGTGACGGAGCGCTACCTCGACGTCCGCGTCGACGACGAGGTCGCCGACGCGGAGCTCCGCAGCCCGAGGCGAAGCGAGGTCGAGCTGCCGAGCCGCTAGGTCACCTGTCTCAGCGAGTCGTGGCCGAGGTGACGAGAGCGCCGAGGGCTTCGACGTGTCGCTGGGCCCCGCCTATGCCGCCTTGTAGATGTCCATGACGTCGCGGAGGAGCTTGACCGCCTCGTCGAACGGACGCTGGAAGGCGTTGCGGCCCATGATGCTGCCGTTGGCGCCGCCGGCTGCGATCTGCCGCACCTCGTCGAGGAGCTCCTCGGTCCCCTTCGTGGCGCCGCCGCTGAAGATCACCACCCGTCGCCCGTTGAAGGCGGACTGCTTCACGTGGCGGATCCGGTCGGCGAGGGTCTCGGTCGGGATCTGCTCGTAGACCTTGCGGGCGTCGTCCCGCGCGATGCGCGCGGTCGGCGGCTTGACCTTCACGACGTGGGCGCCGAGCTGGCAGGCCACGTGGGCCGAGTACGCGATGACGTCGACGGCGGTCTCGTCCTCCTTCGCCATGTTGCCCCGCGCGTAGGCCCAGATGATCGTGGGCAGGCCGGCGTCCCGGGCCTCCGCGATCAGGTTCCGGATCTGCTCGTACATGCCGTTGCGGAAGTTGGACCCCGGATAGATCGTGAAGCCGATCGCGCTGCAGCCGAGCCGGACGGCGTCCCGGACCTGGGAGGTGAGGGCGCTGAAGGGGCCCCCGACGTCGGCCAGCAGGTCGCTGTTGTTGACCTTCAGGATCAGGGGCAGGCGCCCGGCGTACTCGTGCGCGACGGCCTCGATGAAGCCGAGCGGAGCCGCGTAGGCGTTGCAGCCGGACTCCGTCGCGAGCTGGGGGTGGTAGGTCGGGTCGTAGCCGGATGGGTTCGGCCCGAAGCTCCGGCCCGGACCGTGCTCGAACCCCTGGTCGACCGGCAGGATCACCAGCTTGCCGGTGCCCGCCAACGTGCCGTGGCTCATCATCCGGCGCAGGTTCCCGATCACCCCCGGGCTCTCGCCCGCGTAGTTCGACAGGATCGTCTCGACGGCTCCGCTCATCTCTCCTCCGATGGGCCCTCCGGGCCCGACCCGATGTCCTCGCTGTTCAGGTCGCGAGGGTCGACCTCACCGCGGGCGCGCGCGCTCGCCTCGCGCGCGCTCCGCCGGGAGACCACGCCCGACTCCGTACGGGCGCGTGCCCACCCACACGTACACCTCCAGAGCCACGTGACACCCCCCTCGCTGCGGTAGCGCTCGGCGGGGACCTCGGCGCCGCAGCGTCCACAGGTCCTCGCGTCGCCGACGCCCCCCTCGGCCCGATCCTCCATCCATGCCCTCCCCGCGGTAGGATACGCCGTCTCGAGCGGAGGAGAGGGGATTCGAACCCCTGGTACCATCGTGGGTACGGCGGTTTTCAAGACCGCTGCCTTCGACCACTCGGCCACTCCTCCCGACGGTGCACGCCGTGGATACTGGCATACGGGGGGTGCCCACGGCTGTCCAGGCCGCCCTGGAGCAGCTCAGGACCCCCGCGGCCGCATCGGGCTGACCACGGCCCCCTCGGGCCGCGTGAACAGGTTCCCGGGGTAGGTCTGCCCTCGCCTCACGCGGGTGATCGTGATCTCGGTCACCTGCTCGCCGACCGAGCGGGTCTCCTGGTCGTAGGCGTAGGTGGGCAGGGCGCGGGGGATCAGCACGTCGCCGGCCGGCTCGAGCTCCCGGTAGGCCATCAGCTTCTCGTCGGTGTGGCCGCCCTCGGGGAAGAACCCCGGGTAGGCGACCACGTAGCGCAGGGCGCTGACCCGCCGGGTCTCCGGGTGAAGGTAGACGATGTAGTAGTCGTCGGGGGAGTCGCCGGTGCCGTCCGCGTAGGTGACCTTGACGAGCCGGTGCGCCACGCCCTCGAAGGGCTCGTCCGGCAGCCGCTCGTAGCGCGCCCCCTCGTCCGCGAGGACGAACGGGATGGCGACGAAGTAGTAGGGCGTGGTGGCCCAGAAGCGCGCCGGGCTCGGGAAGGCGTCGGGCCCGGGGCGGATCCACGCTTGCGCCCCGTCCCACCCGAACACGGCGTCGGCCCCTTCGCCGAGCTCTTCGTGGTGCGCCCGCACGCGCCAGACGTCGAGGCGCTGGAAGGTGTTCCGACGCGCCTCGGGATCGCCGAGGGGGCGGTAGTCGAACGCGAGCTCGAGGGTCCCGGCCGCGAGCCACGCGTCCAGGCCGCCGTGGGCGTCGATCGCCCCCTTCACGAGGCGCCCGGCCTCCGACTCCTCGAGGCGCGCGACGGCGGCCGCGACGCGCTCCTCGACCCAGCTCTCGGGGATCGGCCCCGCCTCGGGGGGCTCCGCGGCCTGGGCCTCCGGCGCCGCCTCCGTGTGGGGCGTCGGCTCCCGCTCGGCGGTGCCGCCGCACCCGAGGGCCAGCGCGACGACCAGGGCCGCCCATCGGGGAGCGGGGGGGGAAGCTTCGGCCGCGGGGTGGTTCATCGCGCCGGGACTCTAGACCTCCTCGCCGCTCCTGCCGAGCGCCGCGCCGATCGCCGGGGCCCCGCTCCTCGGGCGGCTCCGACCGCCCCGCCTCGGCCGGGTGACCCGGCGCTCCGACCTCTCGTGTATGCTCGGAGACCCACGCCCGGAGGTCTCGTTGAGCCATACCGTCGTCCATCGGTTGTTCGAGCAGGAGAAGATGCGTTCCGAGGCGCCGGCCTACATGGTCCGTACCCGGGGCGTCTGGGTCGCGACCAGCTGGGCCACCTACGCCGAGGAGGTTCGCCGCGCCGCGCGAGCGTTGATCCACCTCGGCCTCGAGCCCGGGGGCCGGGTGTGCATCCTCGGCTTCAATCGCCCCGAGTGGACGATCCTCGACCTCGCGACGATGACCGCGGGCGGGGCCCCGGCCGGGATCTACACGACCTGCTCGGCCGAGGAGGTCGGCTACATCCTCAACCATGCCGAGGCGCCGGTCGTGCTTCTGGAGAACGCCGAACAGTGGGCGAAGATCGAGGCGATCCGGGGCGATCTCCCCCACCTGAAGCGGGCCGTGCTCATGAAGGGGGCCCGGATCGACGACCCCCTCGCCATGACCTGGGAGGCGTTCCTCGACCTCGGCGCCGACCCGGCGGCCCCCGTCGGGGACGGGCAGGGCCCCGGCGCGGCGGTCGGCGCGCTCCAAGAGGAGCGCGGGGGCGCCCAGCAGCCGGACGAGGTCGCCACGCTGATCTACACGTCCGGGACGACCGGCCCGCCCAAGGCCGTGATGCTCTCCCACGAGAACCTCGCGTGGACCTCCCGGATGCTGACCCAGGTCAGCGCGATCGAGGCGGGGGACCGCAGCCTGAGCTACCTGCCGCTCAGCCACATCGCCGAGCAGATGGCGTCGATCCACTGCCCCGTGACCGCCGGGACGACCGTGTACTTCGCCGAGTCGATCGAGCGGGTCCCGGACAACCTGAAGGAGGTGCGGCCCCACGGGTTCTTCGGGGTGCCCAGGATCTGGGAGAAGTTCCAGGCGGGCATCGCCGCTCGACTGGACCAGGCGACGGGGGTGCGCGCGCGGCTGGCGGCCTGGGCCCAGCGCGTGGGCGCCCGCGTCCATGCCTGCCGCAACCGGGGCGAGGAGCCGTCGGGCCCGCTGGCGCTCCAGTACGGCATCGCCAAGCGGCTCGTGTTTCAGCGGCTGAAGGTCGCTCTGGGCCTCGACGAGGCCAAGGTCCTGATCAGCGGCGCCGCACCGCTCGGCCGGGACGTGATCGAGTTCCTCGCGGGCCTCGACCTCGTGGTCCACGAGATCTACGGCCAGAGCGAGGGCAGCGGCCCCACCTCCTTCAACATGCCGGGGCACACGCTCTTCGGGTCGGTCGGCACCCCCCTCCCCGGGGTGGAGGTCAAGCTCGGACCGGACGACGAGATCCTCGTGCGGGGCCCCAACGTGTTCCTCGGCTACTTCAAGGACGAGGAGGCGACGCGGGAGACGCTGGACGAGGACGGCTGGCTCCACTCCGGCGACCTCGGCCGCTTCGACGACGACGGCTTCCTCCACATCACGGGGCGCAAGAAGGACATCATCATCACGGCCGGGGGCAAGAACGTCACCCCCAAGAACATCGAGATCGGGCTCAAGGGCAACCCGCTCGTGCACGAGGCGGTGGTCATCGGCGACCGCCGCAAGTACCTGACCGCCGTGATCAGCCTCGACGAGGAGGCGGCCGCCGCGTTCCTCGAGGAGCGCAGTGAAGCGGGACCGGCGCACGCCTCGGCGTCCATCCGCGCGTCGGTCCAGGCGACCGTGGACGAGGTGAACGCCCGCTTCGCGCGGGTCGAGCAGGTCAAGCGCTTCGCGCTGCTGCCGCGCCCGCTCAGCATCGAAGGCGGCGAGCTCACGCCGCCGCTCAAGGTCAAGCGCACGAAGGTGAGCGAGCACTTCGCGGACGTGATCGACGCCCTCTACGCGGAGTGAGCCCGCGGCGTGGGGCCGGCAGCGTGAGGCCGGCGCAGGTGGCCGAAGGGGCGAGGCCGGCGCAGGTGGCCGACGGGGCGAGGCCGGCAAGGTGACGCGGCTCCGGTCGGTCCTCGGGCTCGGCATCCTGGTCGCCGCCCTGATCGGAGGCGTCGGCTCCGCGCTCGCGCAGGACGGTGGCCGAACGCCGAGGACCGAGGAGGCATCGGACCGCGCGGCCGAGCCGGAGGCGGCCCGGCCGGCGCCGGAGACCCTGGGGGCGCTCCGCGGCGCCCCGACGCCCTGGACCGAGCGGGCGCGGAGCGGCGCCGGGCTCTTCGTGATGCTGCTGCTCGCCTGGGCGCTCTCGACGAAGCGCAAGGAGGTCCGGTGGCCGCTCGTGGCCTGGGGGCTCGGCCTTCAGCTCCTGTTCGGGCTCCTCGTGCTGAAGACCGCGCTCGGGCAGGCCGTGTTCGGCGTGCTCAACGAAGGCGTGGTCCAGCTCCTCGCGTTCACCGAGGCGGGGACCCGGTTCCTGGTCGGCGACGTCCTCGACCGGGAGTTCACGGTCGCGCTGAACGTGCTGCCGATCATCGTCTTCTTCAGCAGCCTGATGGCCCTCGCGTACCACCTGCGCGTGGTGCAGCCGGTGGTCCGGGCCATCGCGTGGGTCATGCAGCGCACGCTCGGGACGAGCGGCGCGGAGACGCTGTCGGCGGCGGCCAACATCTTCGTCGGCCAGACGGAGGCTCCCCTCGTCGTGCGCCCCTTCGTCGCGGGGATGACCCGCTCCGAGCTGATGGCCCTGATGACCGGCGGCTTCGCGACCGTCGCGGGGAGCGTGCTCGGCGCCTACGTCGGCATGCTCCGGCCCTACTTCCCCGACATCGGCGGCCACTTGATCGCGGCCAGCGTGATGAGCGCACCGGCCGCGCTGGTCATCGCCAAGGTGATGGTCCCCGAGACGGGCGACCCGGAGACCGCGGGCGCGCTCGAGCTGCGCCTGGACGACCCCTACGCGAACGTGATCGACGCCGCGGCCGGCGGGGCGGCGGACGGGATGAAGCTCGCGGTGAACGTCGCCGCGATGCTGCTGGCCTTCCTCGCCCTGGTCGCGATGCTCAACTTCCTGCTCGGCCTCGTGACCGCGCCGTGGACGGGCACGCCCTGGACCCTCGAGGGGATCCTCGGCGTGCTCTTCTGGCCACTCGCGTGGGCGATGGGCGTCCCGACCGGGGACTGCGGCGCGGTCGGCCGCCTGCTCGGGGAGAAGATCGTCGTGACCGAGTTCGTCGCCTACGTCCACCTCGCCGAGACGCTCGGCGAAGAGGGGGCGCTGTCCTCCCGGGGCGCGCTGATCGCGACCTATGCCCTCTGCGGCTTCGCCAACTTCGGCTCCATCGCGGTCCAGCTCGGCGGCATCGGCGGCATCGCGCCGGAGCGGCGGGCGGACCTCGCGCGCCTCGGGCTCCGCGCGATGGTCGGGGGCAGCCTGGCGGCGTTCATGACGGCCTGCGTGGCCGGTCTCCTGCTGTAGCAGGCTGCCCGCTCCCCCCTCAGGGAAAGCCCGGGTCCGGGATCGGGTCCCCCGGGCAGTCGACCAGCTCGGTCTCGTACTCGAGGCTCGGATCGAGAAGGTCGCCGATCACGACCCGGTAGCGATGCCGAGGCGTCGGGGTCCAGCCGTCCGGGAGCCAGACGAGCGTCACACCCCCGCCGATGCCGCCTCCGGCCGCGAAGCCGCCGTTGCCCGGGTCGGGCCGCACGGGCCGCTCGCGCTGGTCGGTCAGGTCGGTGACCCGCACGAAGTCGTCGGCCGCGATCCGGTCGGACTGCACCGACCAGCGCGTCGACGCGCCGCCGAGCTGGGCGAAGGGCGCGTACCCGGGGTTGGGGAACGCCGTGAACGGCCGGCGGCTCGGGGCCCCGTCCACGTCGAACACGTGAGCGCACGTCGCGCCGGGGGCGCCCTCCTCGGCGACGATGCCGAAGGACACGGTGTCGAGGCGCTGGTGGAGGAACCAGCGCCGATGGCCGACCGGCGCGTTGTTGGCGCCGTTGTCGATCATGAACCCGTTGATCGACCCGGCCCCGGTGCGGCGGCCGAGGCTGAGGTTGGACGAGCCGGCCGCCTCGTCGCCGCCCTCGGTCCAGCACGCCCAGCTCATCGGCGGGAAGTGGCTGAGCGCCGAGTTGCGCGCCATGATCATCGCGCAGTCTTGCTGCGCCGCCAGGCGCCCCGGGTCGTTGTTGTGGGTGACGGGGAGGAGGCCGTTGAGCCAGCGGTAGAGGTTCAGCCGGCGGGTCGCGTCGTCCAGGGCGGCCGGCGTCGCCATCCCCGGCGTGCAGCTCGTCAGCTCCGTGCCGGACGACTGGGCCGTCGCGTTCTGGACGTGCTCGGCGTTCCAGCGGTCGCACACCACGGCGAGCGTGCGGTCCTCGGGGTCCGCGTCCGGGTCGTCGAGCGGCCCGAAGTCGGGCAGGGGCCCGGCGTCCACGGGCGGGCCGAAGTCGAACTCCGGCAGCGGGCTGTCGACGGGGCCGAAGGAGAACTCGCCGGTGCACGCCCCGGTCAGGCCGGTCGCCGCCCCGAGCGCGGCGAGGATCGCCAGACGCGTCAAGCCATGCATGGCGCAGACCCTAGCATCGCCTCCGACGGCCGCCGGCTCCCCGGTGTGAGTTGGCCTACCCGAGGACCGTGATCGTCAGGCGACGGACGTGCGGCGCCGTCCGGTGCTCGTAGAGGTACACGCCCTGCCAGGTGCCGAGGTCGCAGCGCCCCGCGCGGACCGGGACGCTCAGCGAGGTCAGGGTCAGCGCGGTCCGGACGTGCGCCGGCATGTCGTCCGGGCCCTCCGCGGTGTGCCGGAACAGCGGATCGCCCTGGGGGACGAGGCGATCGAGGAACGCCTCGAGGTCCCGACGCACCTGCGGATCCGCGTTCTCGCCGATCAGGAGCGACGCGCTCGTGTGGTGGAGGAACACGTGGCACAGGCCGTCGCCCACGCGCGCCGCTGCGACCGCGCGCTGGATGCGGTCCGTGATCTCGACGGTCCCGCGGCCCGCCGTCCGGACCTCGAAGGCCTCACGCCAGACCGTCATCAGGGCCCACCCGGATCCACATCGCTGTCTGGTCGCCCTCGTACACCACCTTGTCGTCCTGGGTGAAGCGGAGGTCGTAGCGCGCCACGATCCGGCTCGGCCCCCGACGGACCCTCGTCGTGCGACCCACGAGCTCGAGCGGCGCTCCGGGGCGGGCGAGGGTCTTGAACCTCGCGCTGTGGATCCGGCCCCCGTACCCCACCCAGCCCTCCCGGTGCCGCAGGCCGAGGACGTAGAAGGCGTGGACGAGCCCGACGACCCCGGTCAGGTGGACCAGCAGCCCGCCGGCCACGTGGCGCGGGTGACGCACCGGATGGGCCCGCTGCTCCCGGGTGAGCGGCAGGTCGTCGTGGGTCGGCATCCGGCAGCGCACGAGGCCCTGGTTCGGGTCCACCTCGAGGACCTCGTCGATGAAGAGCCCGCCCGGCAGGTAGATGGCGTCCTCCACGAACTCGGGGTCGAGGGGCATGGCGGGGAGGGGTCTACCAGGTTCCCTGGCGCGTGGCAGGCGGCGCGTCGCAGGCGGGGTGATCGAGCGCGGGCGAGGCCGTGCTCGGGGGGCAGCTCTGCTATGGTGCGGGCGATGGCCGAGACGGGGTCGACGAACGACGAGCCGACGGCGGGCCCGGACCTCGACGACGAGGCCCCGGCCCGGGCGTCCCGCGCCAAGCGGGAGCCGAAGGGGTCCGGGATCGGGCCGGCGGCAGCACAGCTTCACATCGGGCTGCGGCTCGCCCTCGGGCTCGCCGGGCTGTGCCTCCTCGTCGGCTTCTTCCTCCCGTGGCTCAGCCTCCGGGAGATCGGCGTGGACACGGGGGAGACGGTCGAGGTCTCCGGGATCGCGCTCGTGGTGGCGGACAGCGCCACCTACCGCCAGGTGATGGACCCGGGCCAGAGGTACCTGGTCCTCCTGGTTCCGATCTTCGGCCTGGCGCTCACCGCGATCGGGTTCCTCGGCTTCCGCTTCGCGGGGCCGGTCGGGTTCGGGATGGGCCTGTTGTTGATCATCTACGGCCTGGTCCGGGTGATCATCGTCTTCCTCCAGACGGCCCGCGTCGGGCTGTGGCTCGTCCTCCTCGGTGCGTTCACGGCACTGGTGGCGGGGCTCATCGCCTACATCCGGAGCCGGGAGCTCCGCCTGAAACGCCGGCGAGCTCGCCCCGGCAAAGGCGGAGGCGACCCGGGGCCGGCCGAGGACGCCGAGGCCGCGGCGGCCTGACCGCCCGGGTCGAAGCCTCCGACCCGACGCTTCGCCACCCGGACGGGACACGGCCCCGCTCGCCGGGCCCCGCCAGGCCTGCTATCTACGCGACCCCGATGGGCCTCTTCGACGTTCACGCCCACCTCACCCATCCGAAGCTCGCCCCCCGACAGCCCGAGATCCTCGCGAACGCCCGGGCGGCAGGCGTGACCACGGTGATCGCCAACGGCCTCCACCCCACGGACAACGAGGCCGTGCGGGCCCTCGCAGCCGCCGACCCGCTCGTCCGGCCAGCCTTCGGGTTCTATCCCGTCGATGCGGTGCTCCAGGCGATGGAGGCCCGGGGGGTGGACTACCCGCGGGACGCCCCCGCGATCGATCCCGCCCACGGGATCGCCTGGGTGCGGGAGCACGTGGACGAGGCCTTCGCGGTCGGCGAGATCGGCCTCGACGGCTACTGGGTGCCCGAGGAGCTCTGGCCGGCGCAGGAGGAGGTCTTCCGGGCGCTGGTCAAGATCGCCATCGACGCCGACAAGCCGATCATCATCCACACGCGGAAGCGGGAGCGCCGGGCGCTGGAGGTGCTCACGGAGCTCGGCGCCCCGCGCGTCAACTGGCATTGCTTCGGGGGCCGGGTCAAGCTCGCGCGGCGGATCGCCGAGCACGGGCACTACCTGTCCATCCCGGCCAACGCCCGACGCAATCAGGCCTTCACCCGGATGCTGGAGACGCTCCCCCGGGACCGGATCCTCCTCGAGACCGACTGCCCCTACCTCGGCCCCGAGCGGGGCGCGGACAGCGAGCCGGCGCACGTGCGGTCGACCGCCGAGTACGCGGCGGAGCTCTGGGGCGCACCGGTCGCCGAGGTGGAGGCTCGGCTCGCCGCCAACTTCGCCGCGCTCTTCGGGGCTCGGCCGTGACGCCAGCCCCCCGTGGCCCGTCCGCGCCCCCGAAGCTAACCTTCGGTATGTCCGTCGGGACGGGCGGGAAGGTCCTTTTGATCGCGGCGGCTCTCGTGATCGTCGTGGCGGGCCTACGCGCGTCGGCCTTCCTCTTCCTTCCCCTGTTGACCGCCGGCTTCGTGACGGTGCTCAACCTCCCGGTCGTACGCTGGCTGCGGCGCCGTGGGCTGCCGCGGGTGGTCGCGATCCTGCTGGCCGTGCTGCTCGACATCGCGATCTTCGGCGCCCTCGGCGGGCTGCTCGGCGGGTCCCTCACCGAGTTCTACGGGCACGTGCCGCACTACTCGGCGCGGCTCGAGGCGGTCACGGAGCGGGCCCAGCTCTGGCTAGCCGAGCACAGCCTCTACGCGGACCCCGACGACTTCGGGAAGACGGTCGAGAGCATGGGGGTGATGGAGCTCGTCGCGGAGCTCTTCCAGAGCCTCGCCAATCTCGTCTCCAACGCGCTCCTCGTCGTGCTTCTCGTGCTGTTCATGCTGATCGAGTCCGGTCCCTGGAAGACGAAGCTCGCCTACCTCGTCGGCAAGCCGACGGAGGACCTTCCCCGCTTCGCGAGCGCAGCGCGGGAGATTCAGATGTACCTCTTGGTCAAGACGGGCATCTGCCTCCTCACGGGGATGCTCGTCGCCGGGTGGTCGGCCGTCTGCGGCGTGGACTTCCCGATGCTCTGGGGACTGCTCGCCTTCCTCCTGACGTACATCCCGACCCTCGGGCCGTTCCTGGCCACCGTCCCTCCGGTCGCGATGGCGCTGATCGAGCTCGGCGCGGTCCCCGCCATCTTCGTGCTGAGCGGCCTCCTCGTGGTGAACGTGGTGCTGGGAAACTTCGTCGAGCCCCGCGTGATGGGCCGCGCCCTCGGCCTGTCCCCGCTGGTGGTGCTGGTGTCGATGCTCTTCTGGGGCTGGCTCTGGGGCCCCGTCGGGGCGCTCCTCGCGGTGCCGCTGACCATGGTCATGAAGATCGGCCTCGCGAACACCGAGGACCTCCGGTGGGCGTCGGTCCTCCTCGGCTCGGCGGAGTGGCTCGAGCAGCGCCGGCGCGAGTGGAGCGACCCGGTGGAGGACGAGTACCGCCGGACCCTGCCGCCCGGCGAGCCGATCCCCGAGGAGCGACGGACGATCGAAGAGCTCCTCGAGGACGACCCGGACTTCGGCGGGCTGGCCGAGCGGAGCGTCCCCGGCTGACCGTCCTGATTTTCGTGCTGATCCGTCGCGCGCCCCGGCGCGGGCGCCGAGGGCGTCGGGCCCCGTCAGAGGTCGACCGCCTCGACCTCCCCGGGGTCGATCCCGCGCCCCAGGAAGCGGCCCGCGACCTCCGCGAAGCGCTCCGGCAGGTCGGTCACGCGCAGGTGCAGGTCGCCCGTGCCCTCCCCTCGGGCGAGCCCCCGGCGCTCGAGCAGATCGGCCAGCTCGGCGGCCGTGGCCGCGGCGCTGTCGACCACCGTCAGCGGACGCCCGGCGAGGGCCGCTGCCTCCGCCTCGATCAGCGGCCTCAGCAGCGGGTAGTGGGTGCAGCCGAGGATCAGCGTGTCCGCACCCCCCGCGACCAGCGGCTCGAGGTAGGTGCGCACGGCGAGGCGCGGCACCTCGCCCGTGAGCCAGCCCTCCTCGACCAGGGGCACCAGGAGCGGCGCCGCCTTCTGCTCGACCTCCACGCGGGAGCACAGCCCGCCGACGGCCCGTCGGTAGGCCCCGCTCGCGACCGTGCCCGGCGTGGCCAGCACCCCGACCCGGTGGCTCCGGGTCGCGCGCACGCCCGCCCGGGCGCCAGGCTCGATCACGCCCAGCACCGGGAGGTCGAGCTCCACCCGCAGCATGGGCAGCGCCACCGCGCTCACGGTGTTGCACGCGACCACCAGCAGCTTGATCCGGTGGTCCATCAGCCGCCGCGCGCACCCGCGGGCGTAGCGGATCACCGTGCTCGGGCTCCGCGTCCCGTAGGGCACGCGGGCGGTGTCGCCGAGGTAGACCAGGCGCTCCTGGGGCAGCACCTCCGCGATCGCGCGCACGACCGTCAGGCCGCCCAGGCCCGAGTCGAAGATGCCGACCGCCCCGTCCACGACCTCCCTCACGACCCGGTCACGCACTGCCCGAGCAGGCAGGCCTCGCCGTCGGCGCAGGGAGCGAAGGGACAGCGGGTGCACCGCCCCGCGATGCAGCTCTGCGTCGTGCACTGCATCGGGTCCGTGCACGCCCGGCACAGGCCGCCGCCGCAGCGGCCGGATGCGCACTCCACGCTCGTGACGCAGGCGGCGCCGTTCGGCCGGGGCCGAAAGCACACGCCCGGGCCACCGCCCGAGCCGCGGAGGCAGAGGTAGGCCGCCGCCGGCTCGCCCGTGACCCGCGCGCAGTCCTGCGCGGTGGCGCAGGCGGCCAGGCAGATCGGCACGCCGCCCTCGCTCAGCGGCTGGCAGACCGCGCCGCCCACGCAATCGAACACCCCATCGCACCGGGAGCTCAGGTCGTAGCGAGGCACGCACGTCGCCTCGCCGCCCACGAGCTCGGGGCGCAGGACGACGCGGACCCCGAGCCCCACCTGGGCCCCCTGCGCGACCGCGAGGTCCGCGCACGCGTCGAGCTGGCCGAGGTCCTCGAGGCCGGCGACCGTCTCCGTGCACGCCCGCGGCCCGTCCTCGGCGATCGGCCGGCACCGCCCGAGAAGGCAGTCGGTGTCGTCGACGCACGGGCTCCCCCATACCCCGGGCAGGCAGAAGGACGTGTCCCCGTCACGGATCTCCGACAGGCACGCCTGCGCGGGCGGGCAGAGCAGCCGGTCGTTCTGCTCGACGCGGCAGGGTGCGAAGCACTGGCTGGCGTCGCCGCCGCCGCCCATCGCGAGGTAGCCCTCCGGGCAGCGGCCCGCCACGGGGATCGCGGTGCAGTAGAGGCGGTCGAACTGCAGCCCGATCCCGGTGGCCACGGCGTTGAGATCGAAGCGGTCCGTCAGGCAGACCTCGCCTTCGGAGGCGCAGTCGGTGCTCTGCGTGCAGCGCTCGGCGGGGAAGCACACCCCGACGTCCCGGAACGCGTCGATCCGGACGCAGGCGAAGCCCTCGTCGCAGCCGGTGTCGGTCCCGTCGTCGCGGATGGCGCAGGTGGCGAGGCAGGCTCCGTCCGCCGTGGGTACCTCGTCCGCCGCGCAGGGGGCGGCCGGGCGGCAGAAGTCCACGCTCAGGACGTTGCCCTCCGCGCAGACGAAGCCCTCGACGCAGTCCGCCGGCTCCCGGCACGGGAACAGCCCCTCGTCGAGCGGAGGACGCTCGACCAGGCACCCCCCGAGCACGAGGGCGACGAGCCCCGCCCGCCATCGCGGCGTCACGGGAGCTCTCCCCGGAGGCCTGCGAGCATCGCGGTGGGGGCGAGGACGACCGCGGGTTGGATCGGCGCCGGGCGCGCCCGCGCCCAGCGGACGAGCTCGGCGACCATCACCCCGAGCCCGACCGCGGTGAGGGCGTAGAGCGTGTACGCCCCGATCTCCTCGCGCCGCCGTGCGTCGTAGAAGGCCTCCACCTCGCGCTGGGTCGGCCCGTCCTCCCCACCCACCTCGAGGTCCCGCGAGGCCAGCGCCGTGAGCGCGATCCCGCCGGCCAGGGACAGCGCCGCGCCGACCGCCGAGATCCAGAACCACGGGCTCAGCGCGGGGCGGTCGCGATCGGGGGCGACGTCGTCCCGCTGCCCCGTGCTGGCCGCGGCGAGGGTCAGGGGCGGGCCCGCCGTTCGGCGGTAGATGTCCTCCGCGGCCGTGGTCAGGGCATCCGCCACCGCCCCGAGATCCCCCTCCACCTCCCGGAAGGCGCGCCCGACGAGGGCGCCCTCGACGACGTCAATTCGGTTGAGGTTGAAGACCCATCGTCCGTTACGACGGGTGACGGTCCCTCCGATGACCTCCCGGACCCCCAGCTCCACCCCCACCCGGCCCATGCACGCCATGGAGCCGAGGCAATCGAGGGTGCCATCCCGTCCCTGCCCGAGCTGGGCCTGGAACTCTTCCCGGCCGAGGATGCGCACGCCGCCCCGGGCGGCGATGCGGCCGATCAGGAGCTCGCTCAGGTCGTCCGCGACCGCCTGCTCCAGCCCGCCGAGGGGCAGGAGCACCACCGCCACGCGCATCGGGCCCTCGGGGAGCTGCGCGGAGGCGCTGGCGGCCCCGACCAGCAGCCCGAGGGTCAGCCACGCGCGCCCCATCCGGCGCAAGATACTGCGCAGGCTCAACGCCAGCCAGCCGCGAGAGCGCCGGGACCGGCCGGAGATTTGCTACAAGGAAGCCGTCCGGGAGACGAGGTGCGACCCAAACCGCTGAGCACACCTGGCGCCGAGGCACGCCCCAGGCCGCGCAAGGCGCTGGTGGTGGAGCGCGATCCCGGGGCGCTGCGGTTCCTGCGGGCCACGCTGGAGCGTGTCGGGCTCACGACCTTCGCGTCCACCGTCCCGTCCCGGGCCGAGGCGATCGTCCGGGAGGCTCCAGCCTCCCTGGTCGTCGTCAGCGACGAGGTCCTGCGGGAGCTCGGGGGACGGGGGTGGGTCCTCCGCCTGCGGTCCCTGGCCCCCGACAGCCTGCGGATCCTCGTCCGCTGCACGGGCGGCGTGGACGCCGCGATCGAAGCGGGCGCCGACGACGTGCTGACCGGCTCGCCGTCCGCGAGCGAGGTCGTGCTGCGCGTCGCGACCCTGCGCCGCGGCCTCGACGCCGAGGACGCGCTCAGCGAGACCCGCCGCGACGACGACGCCCTCCTCGCGCTGACGCAGGAGCTCGCGGCGAGCCTCGACCACGCCGAGATCCTCGGCGCGGTCGTGCGCGGCGTGGCGGACGTCGCCCGCCTCGAACGGGTGTGCCTCGTGCTCGTCGACGGCCCGGACGGGGACGCGTTCATGGTGGCGACCAACGACGACTGGCCGCTGGCCAACGTCCGGCTCGACGTCGGAGAGCTGCCGTCGCTGCGCGAGGTCCTGGAGCGCGGCGAGGCCCTCGTCTCGGAGCGGGCCGCCCCGGTCCCGGGGCTCGACCGGCCGTCCCGGAGCGTCGCGAGCCCCCTCGCGCTCCTCCCGATCCCCGGCGCGCGCGCCCCCCTCGGCCTGCTGTTCCTCCGCTCGGACGGTTCCCTGCGGATCGACGCCCGGGCCCTCGCGTTCTGCCGGGGAGCCGCTCACGCGACGGCGCTGGCGCTGCGCAACGCGCGCGCGCAGTCGAGCCTTCGTGACGCGTCGCAGCGTTCGACCTTCGAGCGCTTCACGGCGGAGCGCCGCCTGCGGGAGGGCCGGCGGGCCCTGGGCATCGCGCCGCCGGCGTCCCCCTCCCTGCGGCCCCTCTGGGAGCGCCTCGCGAACGTGATCGGATCGGCGGAGGTGCTGCGCCAGCGGGTCCCGACCGAGGCGCCCGAGGGGCACGCGGTGGCCGTGATCCTCAAGGAGGCGGCACGCATGGCGGAGGTCCTGCGCGAGGCGGGGGCCGAGACCCAGCGGGCGAGCGCCCCGCCTCGGCGCTTCACCGGCCGCCTCGTCAACGGCGAGGACCCGGAGTAGGCGGCCGGACCGGGCCGCTCAGCGCCCGATCGTGATCTCGAGGCGGGAGCCCGCGGCCACGACCCGGTAGGCCGGCTCCCTCCCCGGGACGAAGCGCACGGTCAGGACCGAGTGGTTCTGCTCCCAGCGGTTCAGGATGACGCTCCGCTCCACGGCCGAGTGGCGCGCCGCGATCGGCGCCGCCGGATCCTGGGAGAAGGACCCGGGGATCGTGACCATGAAGCCGTCCGCGAGGTCCTGGCCCCGCATCAGCGTCACCGGCTCGCTCATGCGCAGGGTGAAGGTCTCGCCGTCGACGACCGTCGCGGCGCCGAAGCTCGTGCCCGCTTCGACGGGCGCCGGCGGCTCGGCGCGCCCGTCCAGGGACGGGAACACCGGCTCGTCGAGGCGCCCGCCGGGCTCCGGCGCGGGCTCCTCCGCCTCCGGCGTCGGCGAGGCCGCCTCCGGGGTCGGGACGGCGGCGGGTGCGGGGGGCGTCTGCGGCCCGGCAGCGGAGGCCGACGCGTCCGGGCCCGGGCCGGCCGGTGCCTCCTCCCCGCCGCGAAGGGCGAAGGCGCCGAGCGCGATCATCGCGAGCGCGGCGGCCGTCAGCGCCAGCACCCGGCGCCGGCCCCGCGGCGCCTCCGCGGGCCGGGCGTCGCC
>JBHJHB010000080.1:0-39092 GCA_050331215.1 Sandaracinaceae bacterium
CCCCCGACGCCCCGGCCGCGCTGGCGCCGGCCGCGCCCGCGGCGAGCAGGCGCGCCGCGACCCGTCGCCGTACGCGGCCCTTGACCCCGGGGGCGGGGTCGTGGGCGTCGCGCGTCGCCTCGAGAAGGCTCCGGGCTCCGTCGTCGAGCTCCGTCATCCCGTCCTCCGGTTCCGGGCTCGCCAGCGCCTCACCGCGCGGTTGAACGCGGCCCGCGCCGCGCTGACGCGCGTGTACACGGTGCTCGTGGTCGTCCCCATCGCCGCGGCGATCTCGGGCGCCGTCATCTCCTCGAGCTCCGCGAGGATGAAGGTCTCGCGCTTCACGGGGTCGAGCCGGTCGAGCAGCCCCTCGAGGATCCGCGCTCCCTCCTGGCGAACGAGGCGCTCGTCGGGGCCCGGGCCCTCGCCGGTCAGGCCCGAGGGCAGCTCCTCCACCGGCATCCGCCGGGACGCGGCGCGTCGATGGTCCTTCGCGACGCGGCGCGCGATGCCGTAGAGCCACGTCCGCACGGTGGATCGCCCCTCGAAGGTCGCGAGCTTGCGATGGACCACCACGAACACCTCCTGCGCGGCGTCCTCCGCGGCCGTGTCCGGCAGGCCGAGGCGGCGTAGCGTGCGCCACACGAACTCGAAGTAGCTCTCGTACACCTCATCGAAGGACGGATGGTCGTCGGCGCGGTCAGCCGGGGCCGGCTCCGTCGAGCGGGGGCGGGGAACCGGTTCGGCGCCCATCACCCCGTGAGTGGCGAGGGAGGGCGCGATCCTCCGGTCAGAAGCGGAGGACATCCGCCTCGAGGGCGATCCGCCCTCCGATGGGGCTGATCCGATGGACCCGCCCCAGCCCCTCGATCGCGAAGGCCGGCCGCGCGACCGGCACGAGCAGGCGCATCGCCACGCTGAAGCGCAGCGCACCGACCAGTTGGAGCGCCACCCGGCCGCCGAGGCTCGCCGCGAAGCTCGCCGTCCAGCCCCGGCTCGGCGCGTCGACCCCGAAGGACCGGCCGGTCATGGCGGACGCGTCGACACCGACGCAGGGGGAGGTCTCGAGCCGCTCGAGCGGACGCAGCACCCAGCACCCCTCGGCGATGACCCCGAACCGCGCGATGCGCGCGCCGGGGTCGCCGCCCGGCTGAAGCCGGGACGAGCGCGGAAGGAGCGCGTAGGGCGCGAGGCGAAGCTCGACGAGGTCCCGGATGCGCATCCCCACCGTGCCGGAGATCCCGAAGCTGACGGCGGGGAGGATCGCCACCTCGCCCTCGATCGCCGCGCCGATCAGGCCCTGGAAGCGCCCCGGCTCGCCGGCGTCCGCCGGATCGCCGGCCTCCCGATCCTCGTCGGGCGGGACCGCCCTCGTCGACGAGGGGGCGAGTCCGTCCTCGGCGCCCTCGCCGCGGATCGCCTCCTCCGCGGCCTCGCCCGACGCGGAGGAGGCGCCGTCGCTGGTCGCCGTCACCTGGGTCGCGGTCCGGCCGGCCGCGGCCAGCGCGTCGCGTGCCGGCAGGTGCGGATCGAGGAGGAGGGCCGCGATCAGGACCACGAGGTCGGCGAGGGTCTCGCACTCCGGAGCCCGCTGCGCCCGGCGGCCGACCGAACCGTCCCGCTCCGAGATCAGAAGGAGCTCGAAGGCCCTGCCGGCCGGCACGACCCGGGCCTCGAGGCGCACGCGGATCGGCGAGGTGAACAGCAGCCCGCCGGAGAGCTGGTCGACCCGCGCGAGGAGCACGCTCCGGCCGGGGCAGCCGGCCGGAGCGTCCCAGAGGAGCTCGAGGCTGGCCGGCCGGTCGTCGATCGAAGCCACGGAGCCCCCCTGCCCCGCCGCCGAAGCGGCGGGGAGGAGGGCGACCACCAGGGCCGCGGCCGCGATCCGCGGTCGGCGTGGACCCATCGACGTCCAGGCTACACCCGCTCGCGCGGGCACGCGCCGGCCGCGGGATGCGGGCGGGGGGAGCGGATGGTCAGGCGGGACCGCTCAGTTGATGTCGCCCACGACGGTGACCGCGGCGGCGCCGCCGGTCCCGTCGTGGTCGATCGTCACGACCTGGGAGAGGCGGAAGGGCGGGGCCATCCGGATCCGGCAGGAGAAGCTGACGGACACGGTCGCGGTCCCGCCGCCCGGGACGGTGCCCCTCGACGGGGACACCTCGAGCTCCCCGGAGGCCGGCACGGAGGCGGTGAAGTCGACGGGCCCCGCACCGCCGTTGACGAGCGTGATGTCGCCGATGTCCTGGGGGCAGGGCGTGACCCTCGCCTGGTGGCTGAAGGTCATGCTCGCGGGGCTCGCCGTGAGCGTGCCCGGCAGGGGGCGCCCGAGGTCGGGCTCGGGGAGCGGTCCGAGGTCGGGATCGACGCGGATCGGGCCGGCGTCGTCCCCGCCGCGGCCGGCGGTGGACTCCCCGCAGGCGGAGACGCCGAGGGTCATCACGCCGACGGCGAGGAGCAGAGGAAGCAGGCGAAGCGTTCGAAGCACAGGAGATCTCCTTCGGGGCGCCGGACGGACGTCGCCGCCCGCCGGGTGGAGCCCGTCGCACGAGTGGGATGGAGGAGGGTCACCGCGGGGCTCGGCATCGGGCCGGCCCGCGCCCTCCCCCCTTACGTGGACCGGCCGACGGCGATCCTCCGCAGAAAGCGCTCTCGAGCCCGCCTCGGGCGCGGTAGGCTCGAGCCGATGCCCTTCGCCGACGTCAACGGACAACACCTCGCCTACGAGGACACGGGCGGGGACGGCCCCGCCGTGATCCTCAGCCACGGCTTCCTGATGAACCGCGCGATGTTCGCTCCCCAGGTGGCCGCGCTGAAGGACCGCTACCGGGTGATCACCTGGGACGAGCGGGGCTTCGGCGAGACCCCGGCCCGAGGCCCCTTCACCTACTGGGACTCGGCGGACGACTGCATCGCGCTGCTCGACCACCTCGGCGTCGAGCGGGCGGTGCTCGGGGGCATGAGCCAGGGCGGCTTCCTCAGCCTGCGGGCCGCGCTGCGCTACCCGGACCGCGTGCGGGCCCTCGTCCTGATCGACACCGCCGCGGAGGTCGACCCCCCGGAGGTGCTCGCCGGCTACCAGCAGATGCTCGACGGGTGGGCGGCGGGGGCCCGGGAGCAGATCGCGCCGACCGTCGCGGGCCTGATCCTGGGGCCCGAGGAGCACTGGGAGCCCTGGGTCTCCGGCTGGGCCGACCTCGACCTCGAGGGGCTCCGGCACGCCGGAGCCGCGCTCCTCGGCCGGGACGACATCTCGCCCCGGGTGCCGGAGATCACGTGCCCCGCGATCGTGTTCCACGGAAGCGAGGACACCGCGATCCCCCTCGAGCGGGCCCAGCGGCTGTGCCGGGACCTCCCGAAGTGCGAGGGCGTCGTGGAGGTGCCGGGCGCCTTCCACGCGCCGAACCTGACGCACCCGGACGCCGTCAACCCGAGGCTCATCGCCTTCCTCGACGGCCTCGGCTGACGGCCGATCGCGTCGAGCACCGTGTTGCCCCGCCTCGCGAGGTCCGGGAAGCTGAGCCCATGACTGTCGCGTCGCGCATCGCCGACGACCTCAAGGCGGCCATGAAGGCCCGGGACGAGGTCGCGAAGCTCACCCTCCGCTCGCTGAAGAGCGAGCTGATGCAGAAGGAGATCGAGCTCGGCCGCCCTCTGGACGACAAGGAGGAGGTCATGGTGCTGTCGGCGGCCGTCAAGAGTCGAAGGGACGCGATCGCCCAGTACGAGGAGGGCGGCCGCCCGGAGCTCGCGGACAACGAGCGGGCGGAGATCGAGGTCCTCCAGCGCTACCTGCCGGCCCCGCTCAGCGACGACGAGGCCCGCGCCGCCATGGCGAGCCTCGCGGCCGAGCTGGGCGCGACCTCGAAGAAGGACATGGGAAAGCTGATGAAGGCCTTCACCGAGGCCTACCGGGGGCGCTACGAGGGGAAGGCCGCGAGCCGCCTGGCGGCCGAGATCCTCGGCTGACGGCCGATCCGACGCCCCCCGACGCGCTCCAGGCTTGCGGCGAGCCCGGCGGCGCCTGAGGTTATCGACGCGATGCCCGAGGACGGACCGGAAAAGCAGCTCCTGAACTTCGCCGACCCGATGTGCTCGTGGTGCTGGGGCTTCTCCCCGGTGGTGGAGGCCTTGCGGGAGCGCTTCGACCAGGAGGCCCCGATGAGCCTGGTGCTCGGCGGCCTTCGCCCCGGCGCCCAGGAGCCCCTGGACGACAAGGCCAAGGCGATGATCCGGGGCCACTGGGAGCACGTCGCCGAGATGACGGGCCAGCCCTTCGACCATGCGTTCTTCGAGCGGGAGGGCTTCCGCTACAACACCGAGCCCGCGTGCCGGGCCGCGGTGACCGTGCGCGCGCTGCTCCCCGAGCTGGCCTTCCCGTACCTCGCCGAGCTCCACCACGCGTTCTACGCCGAGAACCGGGACATCACGGACCGCGAGGTCCTGGCGGAGCTCGCCGTCGGGCTGGGGATCGACAAGGACCGCTTCGAGCGTTGCTTCGAGGGGGACGAGGCGAGGGCCCAGGCCCAGCGCGACTTCCTCCTCAGCCGACACCTCGGGGTCAGCGGCTTCCCGACGCTGATCGCGAAGCGCGGCAAGGAGTACGGGGTCGTCACGGTGGGCTACCGCCCGCGGAAGCACCTCGAGCCGGCGCTGAGCGCGTGGCTGGCGAAGGCCGCCTGACACGCGTCACGCCCCCTTCGAGCAGGCCGGCCAGGGCCACGAGGGACGCCGCCAGGGCACACCACCCCACCGCCGGTGCCCGGACCCAGGCCGGGTCGTCCAGGTGCGCCCACGCGACCTGGTAGGCCGCGGCGAGATCCGTCGGCGGCAGGCGGCCTCCCCAGGCGACCACCGCGGGCAGCGCGACGGCGGCGCCGACCCAGCCCGCGCCGGCCAGGATGGGCCGGGCGCGACGCCTCCCCTCCCAGAGGGCGGCCGCGCCGAGGGCCATCCACGGCAGGACCGGCACGAGGAACCGGGGTCCGTACGCGAGGTCCGCGCGAGGGTCGAACCACGCCCCGTAGACGGCGAGGAGCGGGACGACCGCGAGGACGAGGCACCGCACCAGGGGCGCCCCGATCGACGTCAGCCCCGCGAGGACGACGAGCGCGAAGGGCGCGTGCCACAGGAGGCCACCGTCCGGGTGGACGAGGAGGTCCCTCGCGCCCGCCAGGATCGCGCCGGGCACGAAGCCCGGCCCGGGCGCCGTCGGGCGAAGGACCGCGAGCAGAGCCAGCACGGTCACCGCGCTCGCGAGGGTCGCCGCGATCGGGACGGTCGGCGGACGGTCGAACGGCGCCGGGCCGCCCCGGCGATGCGCCCACAGCCCGAGCGCGAGGAGGGGAACCAGGAGCGCGTGCTCCGGTCGAAGGAGCAGGGCCAGGGCTACCGCGCCGCCGAGCCCCACTGCCGACGGTCGAGGCCGGCGGACCGCCGCGCACGCGGCCCCGGCCCAGCACGCGGCCGCCAGGACCTGGGGCCACGCGGTCCCCGCATAGACCGAGAGCGGTGAGGCCACGAGCAGTCCGACGCCGACCGCGGCGGACGGCCGGGAGAGGCCGAGGCGCCTCGCCGAGAGCCAGGTCCAGGCCGCCGCGAGCGCCCCACCCACGGGGAACAGGAGCAGGAAGGCCAGCCCGCGCGGGTCGCGATGCACCGGGGCGAACAGCGCCGGGGGCGAGGGGGCCGGTGGCTCCGCGAAGTAGGCTTGGAGCGCCGACCCGAGGGCGCCGTCGCCCGAAGGGCCCGCCCTCCACGACAGCACCGCGGCGAGCGGGGTCGCCAGGAGCGCGAGCCCGGGAGGGTGGGCGGACCTCGAGCGACCGTCGTCGCCGACGAACAGGAGGCCCCCCGCCTGGCGCCGCGTCGGGACCCAGCGCCCGCCCGGATCGAGGTCGAGGTCTCCGGTCCCCCGCTCCACCCACGCCAGGGCCTCGGCGAGGTGGACCGCGGCGTCGGCGGTGTCGACGCCCCGCGTCGTGACGAGGAACAGGGCGAGGGTGGCCCAGAACACCCGCGAGCTGCCCGTCACCGCGCCACCGTAGACCCTAGACTCGCCCCGGTGTACGCCGCCGACCTACGCGCCGTGGAGAATGCGCGGAGCCGCATCGCCACGTTCGTCCACGCCACGCCCGTGTTCACCTGCCAGACCCTCGACCGCCGAGCGGGCCGTCTGCTGTTCCTCAAGGCCGAGAGCCTGCAGCGAGGCGGCGCGTTCAAGGCGCGGGGAGCGCACAACGCGGCCCTCCGTCTGCCCCGGCGCGTCCGAGAGCGGGGCCTCGTCACGCACTCGAGCGGCAACCACGCCCAGGCCGTGGCCCTGGCGGCGCGGAGCCTCGGCGTCCCCGCCCACGTGGTCATGCCCATCGACGCGCCCGCCGTGAAGCGGGCTGCCGTGGAGGGCTACGGCGCGATCGTCCACCCCTGCGAGCCCACCCTCGAGGCGCGGGCCCGCGGGGCCGAGGCGGTGCTGAGGGCGACCGGCGGATCCTTCATCCCGCCCTACGATCACCCCGACGTGATCGCGGGCCAGGGCACGGTGGCCCTCGAGCTCGCAGAGCAGGTACAGCCCCTCGACGCCGTCGTGGCGCCGATCGGCGGCGGCGGCCAGGTCAGCGGGATCGCCCTCGCGCTCCAGGAGCGCGCGCCCCGGGTCCGGGTGTTCGCGGCCGAGCCCGAGGGCGCCGATGATGCCGCCCGCAGCAAGGCCACCGGGGTCCGGGTCACCTCGCACGTGCCGCGCACCTGCGCCGACGGGCTGCTGACAACGCTGGGGGAGCTGACCTGGCCGGTCGTCCGGGACCTGGTGGAGGAGGTGCTGGTGGTCGACGAGGACGCGATCGCCCGGGCGATGCGCCTCCTGTGGGAACGGGCGAAGCTGGTGGTCGAGCCGAGCGCGGCGGTGCCCCTCGCCGCGGTGCTGGCCCCCGCCTTTCGCGCGCGGCCCGGCCTGCGCCGGGTGGCGGTGGTGCTGAGCGGGGGGAACGTCGACGTGACGATCGCGGCGCGGCTCTACTCGCAGGGCGGGGGCGGGTCCGCGCCGGCGCCGTAGCGGAGGTCCCGCTCGTCCGTGAGGACGGCGCCGTTGTCCGCCGCCAACCGCACCGAGAGGCGGACGAGGCGGCCCACGTAGCAGCCCGGCTCCGCGACGATCGCGGGCCAGCCGAGCATCAGCCGCTCGCCGTCGTCGTTCGGGAGGCCCAGGCGGATGTCCACCTGGGTCTCGTCCGGAGGGCGGGTCCCGTCGGCCCGCTCCATGCCGATCAGGAGGCTCGCCTCCTGCCCCGGGAGCCCCAGGGTGCGGAGGCTCAGCCAGACGTGCCACCCGCCCTGGGCGCCCCGCACCAGGTCGACCTGGTCGCCGTCCTGGAGCTCCTGGAAGCGGAAGGTCCCGGTCCCGAGCTCCAGGCTCGCGGTCCCGGACCCCGCCGGCCCGCACGCGGCGAGCACGGCGAAGGCCGGGACGAGGGCCGCCCAGCGACCCATCAAGCCCGGGCGCGCCGCCGGCGCAGCACCAAGCCCAGCGCGAAGAGCAGGCCGAGGCCAGCGAGGGGCGCGCCCTCGTCGGGGCCACCGACCGCGCAGCCGAAGGCGCCGCTCTGTGGCGTCGGGTAGTCGCGGTTGCTCGACTCGACCGCGGTGGCGATCGCGACCGTGTTGTCCGTGACCACCTCGCCGACGCCCTCGTTGCCCACCCGCCGCACGACGCGGTTGGCCGGGACGTTCTCCAGGGTGAGGGGCCAGAGCTGGCCCTCGCCCCGCACGGTGGTGCCGTCCGGGAGCTCCACCCGCCAGGGGGCCTCGCTCTGGAAGAGGCTCGGCGAGCACTCGATCACCCGCTCGGCCTGGTGGACGTTGCTGTAGTCGCCGAGGCCCGGGTTGAAGTCGAACACCGGGTCCATCGTCATCTCGTCCGACGACAGGGTCGTGTAGAGCCGCGTGACGTAGGGGATGTCGCGGAAGAGGGCCGCGGTCTCGTCGAGCGGGTCGATCACGTCCGCCTGGACCGCCGCGAGGAAGCCCTCGGGGCTGAAGCCGTCGACCGTCGGGAGGGCGGAGCCGTAGTAGCACCACGGGCACCCGAGGAGCTCATCGAGGGTGACGTCGTCGGGCAGGGGGACCGTCTCGCGAACGACGTCCCGCATGCCGTCGAAGGAGAGGAAGGCCCCGAGGGCGCGCTCGAGCAGCGCCCCGTGCCGTCCGTCCCAGTCCTGCCCGACGATGTCCGCCCAGTTGCTCTGCACCCACGGCGGGTAGACGGCGTCGGCCAGCGGGGGCGCGTCGCCGGCCATCTCGGTGACGAACCCCTGCCCCCCCGCCTCGTTGGCCGCCTGCGTGACGACGTCGTTGTAGTTGGCGCCGGGGTTGAGCCAGTTGATCAGCGACTCGTTCAGCTCGAGGGACAGGTAGTTCGCGGGGACCGCGCGGCTCTCGCCGAGCACCCACACCATCACCCCCATGTCGTCCTCCGCGGCCACCGCGGTCGGGCGCAGGGGGATCGAGGGCAGCCCGGTCCCGAAGGACAGGATCACGGGCCGGATCGAGCCCGCGTCGTTGCCCTTGCTCAGGCGGAACGCGAGCAGGTTCATGCCGCCCTCGAGGTAGGGAGCCAGGCGGTCGACGCCGAAGTCCGCCACGTCGTAGCCGTTGTCGGTCAGCCACTCGGCCGCCCGCTGGGCGGGGTCCATCGCGCCCGGGTCGACCGAGATGACCACGAAGTCGTAGGGCCCGACGTTGCCCGCATCGACGACCGTGACGTCGTCGTCCGTGTTGCCGCCGGCCTCGGCGCCGGAGTCGGCGGAGCGGGGCGGCCCGGCGGCGAGGCCGAAGCCGCCGCCGTCCCGGCACGTGCCCTCGACCCGCGTGGTGAGCTGGTACTGCGGGTTGGTCGCGTTCTGGAGGTTCTGGAAGGCCGTGTTGGAGGACACGGCGATGTCGGGGCTGCCGACGACCGGCAGCATCCAGGCGAAGCTCTCGGAGGGGCCGGAGTACTGGATTTCGATCACCGCGGTGATGGAGCCGTCCGGGGCCTGCGCGAAGATGATGCGCTCGGCCGCCTGGTTGACCGGGAGCGCGTTGTTGCAGAAGAAGCCGCCGCAGGCGCTGGCCTGCGGGGCGCTGATGAAGGTGGCCAGGGCGGCCACGGCGATGCTCGACAGAAGCGTGATGCGATTCATGGGTTTCCTCGTCCTCGGGGGGCCGAGTAAGCAGGGTTCGGGCCAGGTGGCCTCACGGGCGATCCTCGGCGGCCTCGGCTGCGTCCGTGGGGGCTTGACACGGGCCGGCACAACGTTCCGCGCGATCCTGTGCCCCTCCGTCCCACGCCCCCGAGCAAGAAAAGCGTAGCCAGATCGGCGCGGTAGGAGAAGGCCGAGGCGATCGATGGCGTCGCCTCACGACCGGCGGCGGAAGGCGAGAAGGCCGAGCGCGACCAGCAACCCGAGGAGTGCCCCGGGCACCTGCCCCGGAAGCGAGACCGCGCAGCCGCTGCTCACCTCCGGGTTGCGCGCGCTGACGCCCACCTGCCGCCGCATCTCGCGGAGGATCGCGCGCCTCTGGTCGTCGACGACCTCCCCCTGCCCTTCCGGTCCCAGCCTCAGGACCCGCCGCGCCGCCGGGAGGTCGCCGACCTGGAACGGCCAGGTCGCCCGGGCGAGGTGCACGTCGGTGCCGTCCGCGAGCTCCACGCGCACCCTGGCGCTGCCGCAGCGTCGGACGACCGTAGCGCTGTGCTGGTTGCTCACGTCGCCGAGGTCGGGGTTGACGTCGAAGACCGGGTCCATGGTCATCTCCTCCGGCGACATCGTCGTGTAGAGCCTCGTCATGGTGGCCGCGCCCTCGAAGAGCTGCGCCGTCTCCTCGAGGGGCGCGTACACGAGCTCCTCGAGAGCCGTGAGGAAGCGGGCCGGGTCGAAGCCCTCGACGTCCGCCACGGTGGCGGCCACGCCCGGGTAGCGGCCCGGGTTGGCCAGGAAGTCGTCGACGGCCCCCCCCGCGAGCGGCACGTGCTGCTGGACGGCCTCCCGGAGCCCATCTCGGCCCCGAAACAGCGCCACCGCGTCCTGGATCAGCGCGCCGTCGCGGGACGCATGGTCGGCCGCGAGCAGCTCGGACCATCGGAAGCTCAGCACCGGCGGCAGGACCGCCCCGGCGAGGGGCGGCGCCGGCCCGGCCATCTCCGTGACGAAGGCCTGCCCGCCCGCCTCGTCCGCGGCGCGGCTGACGAGCGCGTCGTAGTCCGTCGCGGTCGGGTCGAGCCAGTCGATCAGCGCCTCGTTGAGCTCGACCGTGGCGTAGTTGGCGGGCACCGCCCGGTGCTCGCCGAGGACCCACACCAGCACCCCCATGTCCGGGACCGAGGCGGCGGCGGTCGGCCGGAGCGGGATCGAGGGCAACCCGGCGCCGAAGTCGACCCGCACGGGCCGGATCGAGCCCACGTCGTTCCCCTTCTGGAGCCGGAAGGCGAGCAGGTTCATGCCCTGCTCGAGGTACGGCGTGAGCCGCTCCACGCCGAAGTCGTTCACCTCGTAGCGGTTGGCGACGAGCCACGCCGCCGCGTCGCTGGCGGGGTCCGGGCGCTCCGGGTCGGTCGAGAGGAGCACGTAGTCGTAGGGGCCGACAGCACCCGACGCGAGCACCTCGACGGGCGCCATCTCCGGGATGCTGATCGCGCCCGCGTCGGCGCCCGGCGCACCCGCCAGGCCCGCGCCGAGGAGGAAGCTGCAGCCCCCGCCGCACCCCTCGAAGCGCGTGCTGCCCTGGTAGGTCGGGTTGGTCGCCGTCTGGAGCGCCGTGAACGCGGCGTTCGACGAGATCCCGATCTCCGGGCGCCCCGGCACGGGGAGCAGCCAGGCGAACTCGTCGGCGTCCCCCTGATAGAGGATCTGGATGACGGCGGTGACCGTCCCGTCCTCGCCCATCGCGAAGATGATGCGCTCGGCGGCCTGGTTGACCGTGACGGCCGTGGGGTTGGTCGGGCTGTTGTTGCAGAAGAAGCCCCCGCACGCGGCGGCAGGGGACGTCGGGGCGACGGCGCTCGCAGCCGCCAGGGCGCAAGCCAGGGTACGGATGGTCATGGGTCGGCTCTCTCCAAGAAGCGGGTCAAGGCGGTGGCACGTCGCGACACGACGGCCCCCCACGTGTCAAGCATGGATCGGACCTACCCCTCCCGCGCAGGGGTGAACGGCCGAGGTACCCTCCCGGCATGAGGATTGCGGCACAGTCTGACATGCGCGCGATCGTCCTCCTCGCCCTGTCGGCTTCGTCCCTCCTCGGCGTGGGGTGCCAGCAGGACCCGGGCACGGGATCGCGCGCCGAGCGAAAGCTGATGCAGTGCGGCTTGCTCTCGGAGGGCGACGTGCGCTCCTTCCCCCTCTACGCCCCGACGGACTGCTACGACCGTTGCCTCGCCTCCGCCTCCTGCGCCGAGCTCGAGGACACGCTGTGCGGCGCGTCGATCGCGCTCCGCTCCCGCTGCGATGCGCGCTGCGCCTACCGCTGCGAGGACGGCGCGCTGATCGCGGTGGAGCGGGCCTGCGATGGCGTCGAGAACTGCGCGGACGGGAGCGACGAGGTCGCGTGCCCGTCCGACGCGGACCCGCGGTGCCTGGTCGCCACCCCCTGCGATGGGGTCCCGCAGTGTGCCGACGGGAGCGACGAGGTGGGCTGCACCGCGCCGGTCTGCGTGGGGGGCGAGGTCCTGCCGCTCTGGGAGCGCTGCAACGGGTTTTCGACCTGCCCGGGCGGCGAGGACGAGGACGGCTGCGCCACCCTCACGACGAGCTGCCCCTAGTCACCTGTCTCTGCGATTCGTGGCAAATCCCGCCGGCCCTTTACGCCCGACCCGGCGTGACTTCTCCTCGAGTACGCGAAGTATTGCTCGTCGTCGTTCCTTGATTCGGGCGCCGATGGCTCGCCGGGATTCACCACTCACTGCTGTTCCAGGTGACCTAGCCGGACCCGTGCAGTCCGCGGACGCGGCGCACCGGTCCCCGGCTGACGCCTACCAGCTGACGATCACGCGGTCCCGCGTCTCGGCGTCGATCTGCACGATCGCGGGCGGCAGGGAGGAGGCCACCCCGCCGACCTCGTCGTCGGGGTCCACCACCACGTCGAGGTAGGCCACGCTGGCCGGCCCTCGGCCGACGTCGGGGCGCGCGATCACCCGACGCTGCCCCCCGGCCGCGTCGAGCTCCAGGATGCCGAAGCGGCTCGTGACCCAGAAGGCATCGCCGCGCGGCGCGAGGCCGTTCGGGAACACCAAGGCGAGGGCATCGAGGCGGGTGACCATCGGCACCGCAACCCTCCCGCCCCGCGACGTCAGGTAGAGGTGCCCGTCCGCCTGCGTCAGCCCGCGGACCGACCACCCCTCCCCGCCCAGGAGGTCTTCGTGCACCACGCTCCGCCCCCCGCCCTCGGGGTCGAAGGCGTAGAGCGTCTCGCCCACCGCGTAGAGGAGGCGACGCTCCGCGGCGGCCCAGACCATCCCGGTGTGGTCGAGGATCTCATCGCTCGGCGGATCGCCCGGGTGGAGCCGGCTCAGGGCGTCGGGCCCGAGGGCCAGGCGGTGGAGCTGACCGGCCGCGTTGCGGGCGTACAGGGCCCCGTCGTGGGGGTCGAGGGCGAGCCCCGTCGGGGCGTCGAGGTCGGCCGACTCGGCGAGCAGGTGGCGGTCGCCCGTCTCGAGGTCCACCTCGAGCAGCGCCCGGCGCTGCGCATCGCTCACGTAGAGCACGCCGTCCCCGAGCTCGACGGAGCTCGGCGCGATGAGGTGGGGGCCCGCCCCGATGACGTCCTCCCGCAGGACGGTCCGCTCTCCGGTCTCGAGGTCGACCGTGAACACGAGCCCCGTGCCGTTGTTGACGACGTAGGCGAGGCCGTCGGCGCCGTCGATCGCGAGACCGCTGGTGCTGCTGTCGCCCCAGCTCACCAGGCTCGGGGGCGGGAGGTCGACCCGGTCTCCGGTCACCGGATCCACGGCGACCAGCGCCCAGGGCCCGAGGACGAAGATCTCGCCCGTGCGCTCGTCGACGGCGATCGCGGCCGCGCCGAAGTCCTCGAGGCGCGGGCCGACCCCCCGCCGCTCGTTGGCGATCGGCGTGCTGGCGCCGGACAGGTCGTAGGCGGTGACCCCGCCGTCGTAGGCGATCAGGCGGGCCTCGACCGGGTCCCAGGTCAGCGCGGACGGGGGGCGCGCGGCTTCGCCGTCGACGAAGGAGGCGAGCACGCGCCGGTCGCCGGTCGCCGGATCGATCGACAAGAACCGACGGGTCCCGATCACCCGGTCGAGCGCGAAGAGGCGGTCCGCCCCCCAGACGAGATCGAGCAACGTGCCGATCGCCGGCCCGACGCCCTCGCCGTTGCCGCTCAGGATCCGGCGGTCGCCGGTCTCGGGGTGCACCTCGGTCACCGCCGCGCGGGAGAGGTCGGCCACGTAGACGGTGCCGCTGACCGGTGCGACGGCCAGGGCCACCGCGCGGCTCAGCGCCGGGCCGTCCCCGATGTCATCGCGGCTGACCACCCACTGCCTCCCGTCGCGCTGATCGATCGCGAACACGGCGCGGCTCTGGCCGTCGACCGTGTAGAGGATGCCCCGGTCGGCGTCGACCACCACGTCGAGCACGACGGAGCGGGGGAGGTCCCGGCGGGCGACCACGCGCTCGGGAAGGACGACCTGACCGCCGTCCCGGAGGTCGACGACGACCTCGAAGGCGTTGTCCCCCGTCGCGAGCGGGACGTCGACCCACCAGTGGGCGAACCCGTCGTCCGTGGTGGCCGGCTCGCCCGCGACGTGGACCGCGGCCACCCCGCCGGGCTCGAGGCCCCGCCCCCGGACGCGGACCGTGCTCCGGTCGGTGAGGGCCGGCGTGGCCGGGAAGATCACCTCCACCGGCGGCGGGCCATCCTCGTCGTACGGCAGCCCGGGGCTCGAGCACGCCGATCGGTTCCCGGCCCGGTCCGTGGCGGTCGCGAACAGGAGCGTCCGCCGGTCCTCCGGGACGGTCACGACCAGGGAGAAGGTCCCGTCCTCGCCCGCGGCGACCGGGCCCCGCGCGTCCTCGGCGCAGGCCGGATCGAAGCTGAGGACGACGGTCGCCCCCGGCTCGGCCGTGCCCTCGACGCGGGGGCGGGGGTCGTCGGCGGGGCTCTCCGGGATGGTGCGGACGAGGAGCGGCGCCGGTGGCGGCGTGCTGTCCTCGACGTAGGTCAGCGGCCCGCTGCACGCGGAGCGGGCCGCGTCGGCGAGCTCGGCCCAGGCCCGCAGCGTGACCGCGCGGTCGGCCTCCACCCGGATCGCCGCGGTGAACGCTCCCTCGGCGGTCGCCTGGGCCGAGCCCAGGATCGGTCCCCCGCACGCCCCCGCCACGACGTGGACCCTCGCGCCCGGGGCGGCCGTGCCGTGGACGCGCGGCTCGTTGTCGTTGGCCGGGCTGGCGGGCCGGGTCCCGGTCAGCGCCGGGATCGGAGTGACGGCCGGGCCGCCCATGTCCGGGGCGGCGAGGACGCCCTGATCGCCGACCGGGGGCCCCGCGTCGCGGAGCCGGCCCCGGCCGAAGGAGTCGAAGCAGCCAGCGAGGAGCAGAGCGGCGCCGATCGCGAGGGATACCGTTCGACCGCCGCTCATGCGCCTCCCTCCGCGCGGCTCGGGGCACTCCCGAGCGCGTGCCTCAGCCTCGACGAACCGCGCACGGGCGTCCAGTGATCCGGGGACGAAAGGTCGATCACCGCCTTCGGCGCTTCCCTTCGGGCTCCGGGGGCTGGAGCGGGGCCCCGAACGCTCCTACGCCCCCGCCGTGGCGCCCGGAGGGACCCTTTGACCCTGCCCGGGGCCCATGCTACTCGGCCGCCCGCCGAGGCCGCTCCCGAGCCGGCCTCTGCCACCAGGAAAGGGAACGAACGCATGCCGGAGAGCACCAGCGGTCAGGTCGCCCAGGTCATCGGGCCGGTCGTGGACGTGGAGTTCCCCCCGGGCCAGCTCCCCGAGCTCCTGACCGCCCTCCAGCTGTCCAACACCTTCATCAGCGAGGAGCCTGACAACCTCACCCTCGAGGTCGCGCAGCACCTGGGCGAGGGCATGGTCCGCACGATCGCGATGGACTCCACCGAGGGCCTCGTGCGGGGCCAGGAGGTGAGGAACACGGGCAAGCCGATCAGCATGCCCGTGGGCCGCGAGTGCCTCGGACGGATCATGAACGTCGTGGGCGATCCGGTGGACGGCCGGGGCCCCGTCGATGCGCCCCGCAGGATGCCGATCCACCGCGCGCCCCCCGAGTTCGTCAACCAGGGGACGAGCGTCGAGGTCTTCGAGACGGGCATCAAGGTCATCGACCTGCTGGCGCCCTACCGGAAGGGCGGCAAGGTCGGCCTGTTCGGCGGCGCGGGGGTCGGCAAGACCGTGCTGATCCTCGAGCTGATCAACAACGTGGCCAAGAGCCACGGCGGCGTGAGCTGCTTCGCGGGGGTCGGGGAGCGGACCCGCGAGGGCACCGACCTCATGATCGAGATGACGGAGTCGAAGCTCGACACCGGCGAGCCGGTCATCTCGAAGACCGCGCTGGTCTACGGCCAGATGAACGAGCCGCCCGGCGCCCGGGCCCGGGTCGCGCTCAGCGCCCTGACCGTGGCCGAGCACTTCCGCGACGAGGAGGGGCAGGACGTGCTCCTCTTCATCGACAACATCTTCCGCTTCACCCAGGCAGGCTCCGAGGTCTCCGCGCTGCTCGGCCGCATCCCGAGCGCCGTCGGCTACCAGCCGACCCTCGGCACCGAGATGGGCAACCTCCAGGAGCGGATCACGTCGACGACCAAGGGCTCCATCACCTCCGTGCAGGCCATCTACGTCCCGGCCGACGACCTGACGGACCCGGCCCCGGCGACCACCTTCGCCCACCTCGACGCCACGACGGTGCTGTCGCGCTCGATCTCCGAGCTCGGCATCTACCCCGCCGTGGACCCCCTCGACTCGACCTCGACCCTGCTCGACCCGGCGATCGTCGGTGAGCGCCACTACCGGGTGGCCCGCGAGGTCCAGCAGACGCTCCAGCGCTACAAGGACCTCCAGGACATCATCGCGATCCTGGGGATGGACGAGCTCAGCGAAGAGGACCGGCGCACCGTCGACCGGGCGCGGAAGATCCAGAAGTACCTGAGCCAGCCCTTCTTCGTCGCCGAGCAGTTCACCGGCATGTCGGGCCTCTACGTCCCCCTCGAGGAGACGGTCGCGAGCTTCGACGCGATCCTGGCCGGCGAGGTCGACCACATCCCGGAGCAGGCGTTTGCCTACAAGGGCGGCATCGACACGGTGAAGGCGGCCCACGAGAAGTCGAAGGAAAGCTGAGATGGCCGCGGACCAGCAGCGGCTGACCCTCGAGGTCGCCACCCTCACGGGCCTGGCCCTGAGCACGGAGGCCGACTCGGTGGAGGCGCCTGGCTCCGAGGGCGAGTTCGGGGTGCTCCCCAACCATCGGCCGCTATTGGCGGCGCTCCGGGCCGGGGTCCTCCACTACGAGCTGGACGGCGAGACCCATCGCGCGGCGGTCGGGTCGGGCTTCGTGGAGGCGGGCCCGACCAAGGTCCTCGTCCTCACTGACAACTTCGCCCTCCCCGGGGACGTCTCCGCGGAGGAAGCGGAGCGGGATCTCGAGGAGGCCGAGGCGAAGCTCGCGGCGTTCCGAGAAGCCCACGTCGGCCCCGACTTCGCCCAGATCCGGCGCGAGATCGAGTGGGCCCGGGCCCGGCGAAGCCTGGCCCGCGCGTAGCCCCACGCGGCGCGCGAGGCATGGATGGGCGCCGGTCGGCGTGCTCCACTCCCGGCGTGGCGCGCGCCTACCGCTTGCTCCTGCCGCTGCTCGTCGGCTGCGGGGGCCCGACCGGACCGGAGCTCCCGTCGGACGTCGGCTTCAGCCACGCGGAGCGCCAGACGGAGGGCGGCGAGGCGCAGCCGCCAGCGCGTCCGTCCGAGGTCGGCCCGGGCCTGCGCGTGTGGGCGAACCTGGGCGCGACCGGGATCTACGGCCTCGGCACCGTGACCGAGACCGAGGGCAAGCGTGCCCGCGTCGTCTACGCGGACGGCGAGGGCCGCTGGCTCGACGAGGAGGGCCTCTACGAGGACCGCCTCGCGGAGGGCGACGAGGTGAACGTGCGCGAGGCGATCGGCGGCGAGTACGACCGTCGCGCGACCGTCGTGCGCCGGCTGCATGACGCGGTGTTCCTCCGCTACGGCAACGGGGACGAGGCGTGGACGTCCGTCGCCCAGGTCGCCCTGTGGGTCCACCCCCGCGCCGAGGAGCCCGTGCACGACCCGCCCGCGCCCGGGCCGGGCCAGCCCGGCTCGACGGTCGTGGTCGACTACGGCCATCAGGGCCTCGGGTTCCTCGCGACCATCACCGCCCTCGAGGGACCGCGCGCCCACGTCGTGTACCTCGACGGCGTCAGCGAGTGGGTCGCCGCCAGCCAGCTCCTGCCCGACCGGGTCGGCATCGGGACGACCGTCCACGTGCGCATCCGCTGGGAGCCCGCGGACTGGCTGCGCGGCGAGGTCGTCGAGCGGATGGGCGACGCGGTCCGGGTCCGCTTCGACGACGGGCGGCACACCTGGACGGCCCGCTCGAGGCTCCGGGTGCCGGTCGACGAGCTCCCGGCCCCGGACGAGAGCCCGACGATCGAAGACGACCCGCCGGGCAGCGCGGCCCTGGCGCCCGACCTCACGCCGCCGGCAGGATCACCACCTTGCCCGTGGCCCTGCGCTCGGCGAGGTCGAGGATGGCGCGGCGGCCCTCGACCAGCGGGTAGGTCGCCGAGACGAGCGGCCGCAGCTTGCCCTCCGCGACCCAGCGACCGAGCCGGGTGAGCTGCTCCCGGGTCCTCGGCTTGTCCCGCTCGGTGAACTGCCCCCAGAACACGCCGACCACGGCGCACCCCTTCAGGAGGACGAGGTTGAGCGGGATCCGGGGGATGTCCCCGGCCGCGAAGCCGATGACGAGGTAGCGCCCCTCCCAGGCCGTCGCCCGCAGCGCCGGCTCGGCGTAGGGCCCGCCGACCGGGTCGACGACGACGTCCGCGCCGCCACCCGTGAGCGCCTTGGCCCGGGCCTTCAGGTCCTCGGCCGTGTAGTCGATCACCTCGTCCGCGCCCGCCTCACGGCACGCCTCGAGCTTGGCGCCGCTCGCGGCGGCGACGACGGGGCCCGCGCCCATCGCCTTGGCGAGCTGCACCGCCGCGGTCCCGACGCCGCCGCCGGCCCCGAGCACGAGCACGCTCTCCCCCGCCCGGAGCCGGGCCCGGTCCTCGTAGGCGTGGATCATCGTGCCGTAGGTGAACAGGAGCCCCGCCCCGGCCTCGAAGGGGACCTCCTCGGGGAGCGGCACCAGCCGGTCCGCCGGGAGGCTCACCAGCTCGGCGTGGCCGCCGACCAGCGTCGTGCCGCACACCCGGTCGCCGACCGCCACCTCGGTGACGCCCTCGCCGACCGCCTCGACGACGCCCGCGACCTCACCGCCGGGGATGAAGGGGGCCGGCGGCTGGAACTGGTAGCCGCCCCGGGTGATGAGCACGTCGGGGTAGTTGACCCCGGACGCCATCACCCGGATCCGGGCGTCGCCGCGCCCCACCCGGGGGTCGGGCACCTCCTCCACCACGAGGGCCTCCGGCCCGGTGAGCTCCTTGCAGACCAGCGCCTTCATCGGGCCAGGGTAGCAGCCGGCGGCCGGGCGGGTGCGCGCACCGGGAGGCGGTCCGCGGCGGGCGCGTGCGCGGGCGCGTCCCGGACCGCGCGAGGTATCGTGTGGGACCATGGCCCACGACGACCCCTCGACCCCTGCCGGCACCCGGGACGGCGCCGACCGGCACCGCTTCGACGTCGACCGCCTCGCGACCTGGATGCGGGCGACGGTCGGCCGCCTGGACGGGCCGCTCACGGTCCGCCAGTTCAAGGGTGGGCAGTCCAACCCGACCTTCTGGCTGACCGACGGGCGGGCCCGCTGGGTCCTGCGGAAGAAGCCCCCGGGGCAGCTCCTGCCGTCCGCCCACCAGGTCGAGCGCGAGCACCGCGTGCTCGAGGCCCTGGCCGACACCGACGTCCCGGTTCCGGCGGTGCACGGGCTGTGCACCGACGCCGAGGTGATCGGGACGCCCTTCTACCTGATGGACGTGGTCGAGGGACGCATCTTCTGGAACGTGCAGCTGCCCGGCCTCGAGCCGGCCGAGCGCAGCGCGATCTACGAGGAGCTCGGCCGCGTCCTCGCGGCGGTCCACCAGGTGGACATCGACGCGGTGGGCCTCGGCGACTTCGGCCGCCGCGGCGGCTACCTCGCGCGGCAGCTCAAGCGCTGGACGGGGCAGTACCGGGCGTCCGAGACGCAGGCGGTTCCGCCGATGGACGCCCTGATCGCCTGGCTGGAGGCGAACCTCCCCCCGTCCGACGAGACGACGCTGGTCCATGGAGACTACCGCCTCGACAACATGGTCTTCCACCCGCGCGAGCCCCGGTGCCTGGCCGTCCTCGACTGGGAGCTGTCCACGCTGGGGCACCCGCTGTCGGACCTGGCCTACACCTCGATGCTCTACGACATCCAGATGCCCCGGGTGGGCGGCCTCCTCGGCGTGGACTTCGCCGAGACCGGGATCCCGGACGAGGCGACCTTCGTCTCCCGCTACCGGGCGCTCACCGGCCGGTCCGAGATCCCCGACTGGCCCGCCTTCAAGGCCTTCAGCCTGTTTCGGCTGGCCGCGATCGCGCAGGGGGTCTACAAGCGCGGGCTCGAGGGCAACGCCTCGAGCGACCAGACCGCGATGTACGGCGCGGCGGTCGGCCACCTGGCGGGCGTCGCCTGCGCGCTCGTCGGCATCGACCCCCGGGCGGCTCAACGGTGACGCTCACAGCCCGAAGTGGACACGGCCGGGCGGTCCTGCTCAGATCGCCGCCGTGAGGCGCGGATCGCACGGACGGCGCTGGCGGTTCAGCGCCCTCGCCCTCGCCTCGCTCGTCGCCCTGCCCTGGGCGACGGGAGCTGGCGAGGCCCAGCAGGGCCCGGAGGCCGCCGCGTCCCGGGGCGCCACGCGCTCCCTCGCCTTCAGCGCCACGTCGCCCGCGGCGATCGGCGAGCGCTACCCCGCCGACCGGCGGCACTCTCCGGTCACCGCCTCCGTCGCGAGCCGCTGGCGGGCCCTGGCCGAGCTCCGTGAGGGCCTCCACCCGAACGTCGTGGCGAAGATCGGCGCGTCCGCGACGGTCAACCGGAACTTCCTCCGCTGCCTGGCCAGCTCCCACGTCGACCTCGGGGGGCGGCAGGATCTCGCCGAGACCCTGGCGTTCTTCAACCAGCCGGACGGACGGCCAGGCTGGCGGAACCCCTTCCGCCGCACCAGCGTCGCGGCGGAGGTGGGCTGGCACGCCGGCCGCGCGATCACCGGGACGCACCCGCCCCTCGCGCAGGAGGTCCGCGCGGTCGACCCGCAGTACGCGGTGATCCTCTACGGGACGAACGACATCGAGCTCGGCCGCCCCCACAGCTACGCCGCCAACATGCGGCGGCTCGTCGAGATGCTCGAGATCCGTGGGGTGATCCCGATCCTCACGACGATCATGCCGCGGGACGACGACGCCGGCTCGGACCGACGCGTCGCCCTCTACAACGCGGTGATCCGCGCGGTCGCGCAGGCCCACCGGCTCCCGCTGATCGACTACCACCGGGAGCTGATGCCCCTGCCCAACCACGGCCTCGCCCGGGACGGGGTTCATCCGAGAGCCTACTTCGTGGACGGTCGGCCCCGGAGCTGCGACTTCGGCCCGGAGGGCCTCGAGCACGGCCACAACGTCCGGAACCTCCTCACGCTGGAGGCCCTGGACCGGGTCCGGCGCGTCCTGATGGAGGACCAGCCTCCGGTCGAGCCCCCGCCGCCTCCCCTCGTCGGCCAGGGGTCCTTCCGGTCGCCGATCGAGGCGGGTGGCCTCCCCTTCAGCCACGCCGCCGACACGTCGCTGAGCCCGTTCCGGGACCGCGACCGCTACCCCGGCTGCGTCGACACGGACGAGGGCGGCCCGGAGGTCGTCTACCGCTTCCGCTTCGACCAGCCCGTCGAGGCCTACTTCCTGGCCGCGCCATACCTCGGGGCCGACGTGGATGTTCACCTCCTGCGCTCGGTGCCCGGCGGCGAGCCGCAGTGCATCGCCCGGGGGGACCTCTACGTCCAGGAGCGGCTGGAGCCGGGCGAGTACCTCCTCGCGGTCGACACCTTCCGCGACCGTCGGGGTCGCGAGCAGGCGGGGGCGTACCTCCTGGCCGCGGCGAGGACCGATCTCCCGTCGCCCGCGAACCGGCGGCCGAGGCTCGCCGACCGGGGTGATGGCGCTGGGCCGGACGAGGTGCGTCGTGCCCGGCGGCGTCGGGCCGCCCGACGAGCCGCGCGGATCGCCGGCGGCGCGGCGCCCTGAGGTCGGCCAGGGCGCCGGCGGAGGCGACCGAGCGCAGCAGCCGCGCGAGGTGGTCCGGGGCTCCGCCTGGCGGCTCGGTCCCGGTCGCGGCTCAGCGCATGCAGGGGCTAGAGCAGGGCGAGCTGCTCATCGGGCAGCCCCCGGCGAGCATCTGGAAGCCCACGTAGCCCACCCATGCGGCCACGAGCAGCCAGATCAGCGTGTTGGCGTTCGGCCGGAAGCGAACGCCCCGCTGGTCGAGCCAGGCCTCGGCCTTGGCGATCGGAGCGACCACCCAGACGGCGACGAACAGGGCCGCGATCGCGAGCCCACGGCGGAGAATGGCGAGACGGGACAGGAGCGACTTCATGGCGCTAAGCGTAGGGAGGTCTGGGCCGCGCGACCAGGGTGGATGGGCCCGAACCGGGCGAACGAGCAGGCGGCTAACGCTCGTCCGCTCCGATGTCGGGGCGTGTTCCGCGGGCTTCACCGTCGAGGTCCAGGCCCGCGCCGTCGACGACGACGCCCCGGTCGATCGCCTCCGTCGCGCCCGGCGCGAGGTGGAAGTCCCGCGCATTCACATCGACGAAGGTGCCGAGCGGCACGGCCTGGAGGTTGGCGCTCTCGATCGCCGTCCCGCCGTTGCGGACGCTGAGCCGACGGCAGAGGTTGTTCGCCACCTCGGCCTCGCTGCTGTCGAAGCGCGTGTCGATCGAGCTGAAGAAGCCCGTCGCCGCCTCGGTCGAGACCACGGTGTTGTGGAGCACGCGCACGCGGCGCGCCCGCTGGATCTCGATCCCCGTGTCGTAGAACGGGATCTCGGCGAAGACGACGTTGTTGCGGATGACCCCGTCGATGTGCGCCAGGGGCCCGACGCCCGGGTAGGGATCGTCCGCGTAGGTGCGGCGGACCGTGGTGTCGTCGAGCCCGAAGCCGATCCCCCGCGCGCAGTCGAGGATGACGTTGTTCTCGACGAGGGTGCCGCGCGAGCTCCGCCAGAAGTGGATCGCATGCTCCGCGAGCCCCTCCCCCGCGCAGTAGATCCCCTCGAAGCGGCTCTGCCGCACGCCCCAGTCGCGCGCCGCGTGGGCGTCGATGCCGCCCGTGTAGCAGCCGCCGCAGCACCGCTCGACGTTCGGGCGGCCCTCGTCGGTCAGGTGGAAGGTGCTGCACTCGACGACGCCCTCGTCCACGAAGCCGTCACCGCCCGAGGCGTTGACCTTGAGGAACTGCTCGCCGCCGTCGATGAAGCGCACCCCGTAGAACCGGGGCCGCAGCACCCGGGCGCCCTCGTCGGTGACGTGGGCCAGGTGGTCGACCGCGCGGGTGACCGTCAGCTCCGCGATCGTGATGTCGCTCGCGACCACGTAGAGGATCTCGCGGGTCCGGTACTCCCCGTCGATGATCACCGCCCCGGCGTCGCCCGACGCGCTCCGCAGCGTCACCCCGGGCTGGCGGAAGACGAGGCGGCGGTTCGACTCGCCGTCCCGGTCGCTCGTGTAGACGCCGTCCGCGAGGCGGATCGTCGTGTTCGCGGGCGCGTCCCGGACGACCTGCGCCAGGTCGTCGGCGGGGGTGACGTCGAGGATGGCCCCGGCCGCCGGCGAGAGCGGGTCGCAGCCGAAGGATGGCATCGGCAGGGGTCCGGCGTCCGACGCGGGGGAGCCCCCGTCCTCGCCCCGGGGCGGCCCCTGATCGGGAGGCGCGCCCGCGTCCTCGCCCGGCGGGACGAGCGCGTCGACCGACGAGCGCCCGGCGTCGGCCTCCGGGCCCCTCCGCCCCAGCGTGCCGTCGCAGCCGGAGGCGGCGACCCCGAGCACGAGGAGGAGCGCGGCTTGGTGCACACCGAAAAGGTACCGGACGCGCGAGGCGACGGGGAGGCGCCGCCAGGAGCCCGCCGCCCGCCGATCGGCGCGGGCGAGGTCCCCGGCCGATGGCCCGACCGACGTGGCGACGAGCGCCGGCCCTACTCTTCGCTCGTCACTCTTCGCTCGTCGCCGCCACCTCGACGGGCCGCTCCCCGTCCGCCGGGGCCAGGTACGCCATCGCCCGCTGCCCGACGACCAGCCGCTCCTGCTCGCCCAGATCGACCACGACCTCGAGGAGCTTCGTGTCGATGCGCTCCGTGGGCGCGTCGGTGCGGATGTTCTTGCGGCCCATGCGCCGCCCGACGGTGACGACGGTGCCCTCGAAGCGCTCGGCCGGCAATGCGTCCACGACCAGCAGCGCGCGCGCACCCACCGCGAGGCGAGCGATGTCCCGCTCGTCCACGTCGACCCGCGCTCGGAGCGTGGAGGTGTCGCCGAGGATGACGACCGGCTCCTCGCCTCCCGGCTGGACGTACTCGCCGACCCGGTAGTGCACCTCGAGCACCTCGCCGGCCGTCGGCGCGACGATCCGGAGGCGCTCCAGGTTGGCCTGGGCCTGGTCCCGGCGAGCCCGGGCCGCCTGGAGGCGGGCCTCGGCGAGGCGCACGTCGAGCGGCCGCCCCCGCTGGCCGGCCTGCCGGCGCGCGGCCGCGACCTCCGCGGTCAGCCGGTCCTCCTCGGCCTGCCGGCGGGCGCGATCGAGCTCGTCGGTCGTCACGCCGCCTCCGGCGCTCGCCCGCTGCAGCCGCTCGAAGACGTCGGCGGAGAGCTCGGCCCGGACCCGCGCCGCCTCCGCCTCCCGGGTCAGCGCCTCGACCTCCTCGCGCCGGACGCCGGACCGGGTCCGGCTCACCTCGACCTCGGCCTCGGCGACCTCCGCCTCCGCCGCCGCGAGGGCGGCGACCTCCGGTCCGGACTCGAGCTCGACGAGCACACGGCCGGCCTCGACGACGTCGCCCTCGTCGCCGCGGATCGCGGCGACGCGTCCGCCGACGCTCGGCGCGAGCCGATGCTCCGGCCGAGCGGGCTCGACCACGGCCATCCCACCGATCCAGTCGCCCTCCGGCCGCTCGACCCGCAGGTCGGTGCCCGGGCCCGGCACGGGCTCGACCCGGTCCGCCGCGATCCGGTCCACCTCCCGTGGGCGCGTGTTGGGGCCCGCGACGGCGGTCCGCACCACGACCACCAGCATGCCTCCGCAGGCGAGCAGCAGGAGGCCCAGCCTCCACCTCTTGCGCAGTACGCTCATGACCCTTCCGCTCCCTGGCCGCTGGTGATGTGGCCGTCCTCGATGCCCACCCGCCGGTCCGCGAGGTGGAAGATGCGGCTGTCGTGGGTGACCACGACCACCGTGTGCCCGCTCTCCTTCGCGAGGTCGCGAAGCAGCGTGGTGACGAGGAGACCGGTCTCCGCGTCCAGCGCCGCGGTCGGCTCGTCGGCGAGCACGATCGGCGGCGAGCCCGCCAGCGCCCGCGCGATCGCGACCCGCTGCTGCTGCCCGCCGGACAGCTGAGCGGGCCGCCGCTCGAGCTCCTGCGCCAGGCCAACCCGCTCGAGGAGGGCGCTGGCCTCTCGCCGGGCGTCCCGCCGGCTCCACCCGCGCAGCTCGAGGGGCAGGCTGACGTTCTCGACCGCGTCGAGGGACGCGATCAGGTTGTGGCCCTGGAAGATGAAGCCGATGTAGCGAAGCCGGAGCCGCGGGAGCTCCCGCTCGGGGCGGCCGGTGACCTCCTCGCCGTGGATCGTGACCGAGCCGCTCGTCGCGCTCAGGACGCAGCCGAGGATCGACAGGAGCGTGGTCTTGCCGCTCCCGCTCGGCCCGCTGAGCATCACGAACTCCCCCGCGGCGGCCCGGAAGTCCACGCCCCGCAGCGCCTGGTAGGCGAGGCGGCCCTTGCCGTAGGTCTTCGTGACGCCCCGGGCCGCGAGCGCGTCGGCCGGCGCCGCGCTCACCGGAACACCATCCCCGGCTCGATGTTGCGCACCCGCAGCACCGCCAGGGCGCTCGCCACCGCGCAGAGCACCGCCATCACCCCGTAGCTCCCGAAGAGCAGCCACGCGGGCAGCACGAGGACCAGGTTGGCCGACCTGATCCCCTCGGCCATGAAGCTGGCGAGGAACAGCCCGACCGTCGTGCCCAGGAAGGCGTAGAGGATCGCCTGGACGAGGAGCAGCTTGGTCAGGTCGAGGTTCGTCGCCCCGATCGCCTTGAGCGTGCCGAACTCCCGGACGTTGTCGACGACCGCGCTGAACATGCTGAGGGCCACGATCACGAAGCCGACGATCAGCGCGAAGGTGGTGCTCGTCCCGAAGCTGATCCCGAGCTGGGCCGCGATGAGCGCGTCGACGATCACGTCGTGGAACTGCTCTGCGGTGTAGACCTCGACGCCCGACCCGAGCCCGGCCGCGAGGCGCGCGCGCACCGCCTCGGCGTCCGCGCCGTCGCGCAGCCCCACGAGGACGAAGCTCATCTGGTCGTCGGGGAACCCGAGGATGCCGCGCGCCGTCTCGTAGTCGCTGAACGCGTAGCCCGGCGCGAAGGGCAAGAGGCCCCAGGTGAACCCGCCGATCACGACGCGGCGGCCGCCGAGCTCCCGGACGCTGCCGAGGTTCGCCCCGCCGAGGTCGTCGCGCTGCCCGTCCTCGACGATGACCGTGTCCGGGTCGGCGAGGGCGTCGGGGCTCCCGGCCACCATCGCGTAGGGCCCGCCGGCCAGGCGGGGAAGGCGGGTGCCGACCAGCGTCACGGCCTCCTGCCCCCCGTCCGGCCGTCGCATCGCGGCGCCGCCCATCAGGAGTGGCTCCGCCCAGGCGACCCCTTCGGTCACGCGCGCCAGCGTCAGGGACGCCACGCTGAGCCTCTGCCCCGGCTCCACGCCGTCCGTGGCCGGCGGCACGATCCAGATGTCCGCCCCGGCGTTGTCGACGAACTGGGTGTTCTTGTAGAGGAGCCCGAAGAACACGCCGAGCTGCTGGAGCATCAGCACGGTCGCGAAGATCACGCCGAGCAGCGTCCCCGCGAGCTTGGCCCGGTCGTGGAACATCATCCGGGTGCCGAGGCGCGCCATCGGCAGCCAGTGGCTCGTCCGCCGCCGAACCGCGTCGTCGTGGGCCCTCACGGCCTCGCCCCCCGTGCGGGCGGCAGACCGCTCTCGAGACGCAGCACCAGGCGGGTCGTCGCGAGGTCCGCGTCCGCCTCGATGCGGCCGACGTCGGCCTCGAACAGGTCCCGCTCCGCTTGGCTCACCTCGAGCTGGGTGCCGGTCCCGGCCTCGTAGCGGGCCCGCGCCGAGCGCGCCGCCTGCTCGCTCGCCTCGTAGGCCGTCCGCGCGGCGCGCGCTCGCACCACGAGGGACTGCACCCGGTGCCACGCGTCGTGGATCGACGTCTCCGCGTCCAGGAGCGCCTGCTCGTAGGCCACCCGCTGGCGGTCGACCACGTGCCGCTCGGTGACCACCGCCGCCGGCCGGACGAAGTCGAGGACCCAGGTCGCGTTGACGCCGACCGACCAGAGGAAGTTGGGCCCGAAGCCCGGCGCGTTGGTGTACGTCTCCTGCGCGAAGGCCTCGATCACCGGCAGCAGCTCCTGCCAGGATGCGTCGCGCCCCCGGTCCGACGCGCGGAGGCGCGCCTCGGCCGCGCGGACGTCCGGGTTCCGGCGGGCGGCGCCCATCCACGCCGCGAGCGGCGGCTCCGGCGCGAGGTCCTCGGGGAGCTCCGCGTCGGCGTCGTCGGGGGCCAGGCCGGTCAGCACCTCGAGCTGGCGCGCCGCGAGGGCGCTCTCGAGGTCCGCCTCCGCAACCGCCTGCTCGGCCCGGGCGGCGTCGGCCCGCGCGCGGGCGAGGGAGAGCTCCGAGTCGAGGCCAGCGCTCGCCCGGCTCTCCACGGTGGCGAGGTTCTGCTCCGCGGTCCGCAGCGCGACCCGGGCCGACGCCCCGACCGCCCGGGCCGCGGCGAGGCGGTAGTACGCGCGCACGACCTGCACGTTGACGTCGAGGTTGACCGCGGCGAGCTCCGCCTCGCCGGTCGTGGCCTCGGACTCGGCGGCGAAGAAGCGTGACCACGCCGCCACGTCCACGAGAGGCACGTTCAGCCGGACCGTGGCCTGCGCCTGGTCGCGCGCGGTGATCGTCGCCTGCTGGGGGTTCCCGCCCTCGTCGACGAAGGGCACGTTGACCTGGACCTCGTTTCGCGTGTACCCGCCCGTGACATCGACCGAGGGCAGGAGGCGTCCGCGCGCCTCGTCGACCAGGCTCCCGGCCCGGGCCGCGGCGAGGCGCGCTCGCCGCCCATCGAGCGCCGCCTCCGCCGCCGCGCGGAGGAATACGCGCAGGGGCTGCTGGGCGAGGCCGACGCCGGGCGGACAGAGCGCGCCGAGCAGGATGACCAGGCCCATGAGGGAACGAGCCTGCATGCGCCGTGGCTCCCGGCAGGGGCGTGCGGCGCCAGGCCCGCCCACGGGATGTCGACGGCCCTCGGCACCCGAGAGGTGCGCGGGCCGCAGGATCGCGGGCCGGCGGCGAGGGCGTGCGCCCGGAGCGCGTACCGGGTCCTGGTCGTGGAGGCTCGGGGGGCGGGACATGACCGGAGGTGAGCGCGCAACAACTGCGGTCACCCGCCACGGCTGTCAACGCTGTGCCGCGGCCCGTGGGGAGGGCCGGATCGTGGGCGCCGAGATGGTGAGCGCGCGTCGGGCGCGCGGGTCGGTCGCGCGGCGCGAGCCCACGGTCAGGCGGGCCTGTCCCGGCCCCTTCCACGGCTTGATGTTGCTGGCCGGACCCGATCGGCTCTGGCCACGAATCGCTGAGACGCCTGATCAGTCAGGCCGCTCGCTCGAGCCCCCGGGTCGGCGCCGGCCCTCCTCGCGAGCGCGCTCGAAGGGGAGCCGGTGGAGGTCGTCCCGGTCCTGCTGCGCCGTGGCGTTCCTGGGCTCCGTCGGGAGCCGCAGCACCGCCCGCCCTTCTCCGAGGAGCACGTGGTCGGCGTCGACGGCGCCGTGCACCAGGCCGTGCTCGTGGAGGCGGTCCAGCGCCTCGCCGACCTGGGCGAGCGCCTCGGCCCGCCGGCGATCGTCCACGCCGGCCTCGGCCCACGGGAGCCCGCCCGGGTGCTCGAGGACGGCGCGGCCCGACGCCTCGTCCAGCTGGTAGACCGCCTGGAGGAACGGGCCGTCGGCAGCCGCGAAGGTCCGCAGCCGCGCCGCCTCCGCCGCGTCGACGGGCACGACCTCGACTCGCCGGTCGAGGAGCTCGTCGAGGGCCAGGCTCGTCCCGGGGCGCGTGCCCGGGAGCGGCTCGAGCGTCCGGTAGCGCTCCGCCGACGGCGCGGCGGCGCGACCGGCTCCGCTCCGCTCCGCGACCGGCTGGCTCACCACCTCCGGCCCCGTGGCGGTGCGCCAGGGGAGGGGGCGCAGAAGCTCGAGCGCCGCGCTCGCGGACACGGGGCGCGCGGACGGCTCCCTCGCCAGGAGGGTCGCCAGCGCCGCGTCGAAGGCGGTGCCGAGGGCGGGCGCGACCTCGCTCGCCGCCGGGGGCGAGCCCTCGAGGTGCTGGGTGACGAAGTCCGGGCCGGGGAACGGGAGGCGGCCGGTGAGGCAGCGATAGAGGATCACGCCGAGGGCGTAGAGGTCGGTCGCGGCCCCGGGCCGCTCGCGGCCGGTGATCTGCTCCGGCGCCATGTACGCGAGGGTGCCGATCAGGGCGCCGGTCAGCGTCGCCCCGAGGTCCGTCAGGTGGGCGACGCCGAAGTCGCCCAGCTTCACCTCCCCCGCCTCGCTGAAGAAGACGTTGGGGGGCTTGAGGTCGCGGTGGACCACGCCACGCCGGTGCACCACCTCGAGCGCGCGGAGGACGGCCCTCGCCACCTGCTCGGTGCGGTCCGGCGGGTACGGCAGCGGCTCCTCGCGGGGGCCGCGCAGGCGGTCCGCCAGGGTCCCGCCAGCCATGTACTCCATGACGAGGAAGGGCCCGTCCGGGTGGTAGTCGAACACCTTGACGACGTTCGGATGCTCGATCGACGCGGCGAGGCGCGCCTCCCGGGCGAAGCGGACGTAGGCGTCGCGCCCGGCCGCCGCGCCGCCGACCGTGAGGACCTTGACCGCGACCGGCCGCTCGTAGAAGGCGTCGTGCGCCAGGAGCACGCGCCCGGTCGCCCCCGCGCCGAGGCGGCGGGTGACCCGGTAGCGCCCCGCGAGGAGGCGCTCCCCCTCCGGCCCCGCGCCGAGGCCGCGCACGCCCTCCGGATCGCCGTAGACCTCCTCGAGGAACGCCGGCACGGTCGCGGGGCGGTCCGGCTCGAGCTGCCGGAGGGCATGGAGGCGGCTGCCGGCGGCCTCGTCGAGCCCGAGGGCGTGGAAGCACGCGATCAGGAGCCGCAGCGCACCCGGCCGATGCTCCGGGTCCTCCGCCGCCGCCTGGAGGGCCCGCGCGGCGTGGTCCCACCGACCGAAGCCGGCGAGGATCCGGCCGAGCGCCAGCGCCGACGCGCGGTCCCCGGGCGCCTCCCGGACGCGCCGCTCGTAGAGGATCCCGGCCTCCCGCACCTCGCCGAGGGCCAGCCGAAGGCGCGCGGCGTCGGCGAGCTCGCCCGCCCGCTCGTAGCTCCCGGCCGCCCGCTCGGGCCGCCCCGCCGCCTCGAGGAGGCGCGCCGCGTCCAGGGGCCGTCCCCGCGACTCGGCGACCTCCGCGGCGGCGTCGGCCTGCGCGGGTCGGCGCGCCAGCTCCTCCATCACGCGGCCGGCCGCCACCCGGTCGTCGCCGCTCACCGCCCAGCGGTAGGCGAGGTCGAAGCGGTCGGCGGCCTCGGCGGTGCGGATCGCCTCGGGCCAGTCCCAGATCGAGGCGTAGAGCTCGCTTGCCCGGACGTGGTCGCCGTCCGCGAGCACGATCGCAGCCGCCTCCCGGACACGGCCCGCCTTGAGCAGCGCATCGAGCTCGTCGGCCACCCCGGTCGTCATAGCAGAGCCGCCTGGACGCCGGCGACGGACGACGGTGCGTCGGGCGGGCGGCGCAGGTCAGCTCGACCGGCGCTCGGCCAGCGCGTAGGCGACGACCGTGGCCGCGCAGGCCACGTTCAGGCTGTCGCCGGGACCGGCCATCGGGATCCGCACCCAGCGCCCGATCAGGGGCCGCACGTCGGAACCGATCCCATCGGTCTCGTTGCCGAGGACGAACACCGCCCGCGGCGGGACGTCGAGCTCCGGCAGGCGCTCCGGGCCGTCGTCGGCCAGGCCGAACGCCTCGTAGCCAGCCGCCGCGAGGTCGACGAGCGCCTCCGGCAGCTCCGGGCAGCGGAGGATCGGCGCGCGGTAGGCGACCCCCGCCGAGGCCTTGATCACGAGGGGACCCACCTCCGGCGCGCCGCGGCGGGGGAGCACCACCCCGTCGAGCCCGAGGACGGTCGCCGACCGGAGGATCAGCCCGACGTTGGCCGGGGTCGTGATGCCGTCGAGCGCGATGAGGCGGCTCCGCGCCGACGGCTCCGTGTCCAGGTGCGCCTCGAGCGAGCCCATCCTCGGCGCCGCGACGTCGGCCGCGACGCCCTGATCCTGCTTGGGGCGCCTCGAGATGCGGCTGACCTCGGCCGGGCTCCGGTCGAGCACCTCGACGCCCCGGGCCCGCGCGAGCCGGCGGATGAGGTCCACGGCCGGCCCCCGCGCGGTGCGCGCGACGAACAGGCGCCGCACCGGCACGTCGTCCTGGGCCAGGGCCTCGGCCACGGGCTTGCGGCCGTAGAGGGTGAGGAAGGCGTCGCGCGGGTGACGCGCCATCAGGCGTCGCGCCCGCCCTCCTGGCCGAGCCCGTCCTCCAGGAGCGCGAGGGCGGCGAGGGCGGCGCGCTGCTCGGCGCGGGCCTTGGAGGTGCCGCTGCCGTCGCCGAGGCGGCGCCCGTCGACCCGCAGCTCCACGTGGAACGTGCGCGCGTGGTCGGGGCCGTCGGTGGACGTCAGCACGTAGGTCGGCGGCGGTCGGCCGGCGCCCTGCAGGAGCTCCTGCACGCGGCTCTTGTGGTCGAGGCCGCCCGGCTCCGCCCGGTCGACGTAGGGGCCGAGGAGCGCCGAGCCCGCCCGGACGGCGTCGACCTCTCCCCCGTCGAGGTAGATCGCCGCGACGACCGCCTCGAGGGCGCTCGCCAGCAGCCGGGGCTTGTCGCGGCCGCCGCTCTTCTCCTCTCCCCGACCGAGGCGCAGCAGCGTCCCGAGGTCGAGGTCGCGGGCGATCGCGGCGAGCGAGCGCTCGCACACGAGGTCCGCCCGCCGGCGGGTGAGCTCCCCCTCCCGCGCGCCGGGGAAACGCCGGAACAGGAGGCCCGACGCGGCGAGCTCCAGGATCGCGTCGCCCAGGAACTCCATGCGCTCGTTGTGGGCGCGCGCGCGGCGAGGGTGCTCGTGGACGAAGGAGCGGTGGGTCAGCGCGTCGACCAGGAGCTCGGGGGCGGCGAACGCGTGCCCGAGGCGCTCGGCGAGCGTGCTCAGCTGCTCCCGATCCATCGCGTCGAGGCGACGATAGTCGACCGGCGTCCTACCCGCACGCCGCCGCCGGGGGCGCCGCGGGTGCTCGCGGCCGCAGGCTGGAATGTCGCCGGGGGGCTCGGCGTATGCTCCGGCGCGTGCGTGTCCGTCCTCCCCGCCTTCGAACCCTGCTCGCCTCGGCCCTCGCGGCCGCGACGATGCTGCTCCTCGCCGCGCATCCGGCCGTCGCCGACGAGGAGCGCGAGCGACCCTGGCCCGAGGAGTGGCCGATCGAGCTCCCACCGGTCGAGGGCCCGCTGCCTCCGCCGCCGCCGGCGCGCCCCATGGCGTCCCCCGCGACCCGCGCCGGCGAGCGCGTGCTGCGCGAGCTCGCCGAGATCGAGCGGACCCTCGTCCGGACGCGCTATCAGCACCGGATCGCCGTCAATCGGCGGCGCGGCACCTACTACTGGGACTGCTCGCTGATGGTCCACTGGGTGCTGCGGCGGGCCGCACCCCGGAGCGTGCGTCACCTGCGGGACGTCGACCGGGCGCTGGCCGCCCACTTCGTCCGTGCGATCGAGCGGGCGCCGGAGGACGGCTACCGCCGCGGCTGGCAGCGGATCGGCCACATCCGGGACGTCCGGCCGGGGGACGTGTTCGCGTGGCGGCGCCCGGAGGGCTTCCCCAGCCGGAACACCGGCCACGTCGGCTTCGTCCTGCGTCAGCCCCAGCCCGTGCCGGGCCTCCCGAACGGCTGGGTGGTCCGCGTGGCGGACGCCACGCGCTCCTTCCACCAGAACGACGCCCGGGCCGCAGGAGCCGGCGACGGCGGCTTCGGGGTCGGCACCCTCGCCTTCCTGACCGACGGCGAGGGCCGGGGTACCCACTACGGCTGGCACGGGACGTACAGCCAGGGCTACGTGGTGACGCCGATCCTGTTCGGCCGGGTGGGCCCCTGAGTCAGCGCCGGGGCGGGGCGTGCGCCCGCGAGGGGACGCCGCGCCGAACCCCGGGACCCCGTTCGCCTCGGCCCCGTCGCCGCAGCGCCCGCACCGGCCCCCCCTCCGCCTCCCCGTTGGCCCCTCGACCCGCGCGCCGATGGCGCTAGTCACCTGGTCCCGCCATGCCCCGCCCACGCCTCCTGACGGCGCCGTTCCTGATCGCCGGCCTCGCCTCCCTGGTCCACGGCCTGGCGATCCACTCCTACCTGCACATCCCCGGCTTCCTGAGCGGGCTCGGGGCTCGGGAGGACACGATCGGCTTCGTGTTCAGCGCGATGGCGGGCGCCGCGATCGCGATCCGCCCGGTCGCCGGGCGCCTGATGGACGGCGTGGGGCGCCGCGTGGCGATCGTCGGCGGCGGCGTCCTCCACGTCGTCGCCTGCGCCCTGTTCCTGACGGTGTCCTCGATCGGCCCCTGGCTCTTCCTCGTGCGCGTGGTCCAGGGCTTCGCGTCGGGGGCGATCTTCAGCGGGCTCTTCACCTACGCCGCGGACATCGTGCCTGCGTCGCGGCGGGCCGAGGGCATGGGCATCTTCGGGGTCTCCGGCCTCCTGCCGGTCAGCCTCGGCGGGCTCCTCGGAGACGCGGTGCTCGCCGCCGCCGGCTGGCGGACCTTCTTCATCGTGACGGCGGGCCTCGCCCTCCTCGGCCTATTGGTCAGCCTCGCGCTGCGGGAGCCGCCGCGGCTGCGCGCTTCGGCGGGAGACGGCCGCGGCTTCCTCCGGGCTCTGACCCAGCCCGATCTGGTGCCGATCTGGTTCGTGGGCTCGTCCTTCGCGTGCGGACTGACCGCGGTGTTCGCCTTCATGCGCACCTTCGTCGAGAGCCCCGACGGGGTGGGCACGGTCGGCTTCTTCTTCACCTGGTACTCCCTCAGCGCGATCGCGGTCCGGATCGGGCTCGGCTGGGTGCCCGACCGCATGGGCCTCAAGCGCGTCTTCTTCCCCTCGATGGGCCTGGTCGGGCTCTCCCTGCTCACCGTGGCCGCCGCCCACGATCACCTCGTGCTCGCCCTGGCGGCAGTGATCGCCGGCATCGGCCACGGCTACGCGTTCCCGATCCTCAGCGCGTTGACCGTCAACCGCGCCGAGCCGGCCCATCGGGGCTCCGCGGTGGGTCTCTTCACCGCGATCTTCGACGCCGGGGTCCTGGTCGGCGGCCCGCTGCTCGGGACCGTCGCGCGGACGACGGACCTCCGGACGATGTACGTCGTGGCGGCGCTGATCCCGTGGGCCGGCGCGGCCGTGTTCTGGGCGTGGGACCGCGAGGCGACCCGGGCGCCGACGCGGGCGGGGGCGCGCTAGGCCGAGGGCGGTCGGCGCGGGACAGCGCAGCGGCGGGCAGGCTCAGAGCTCGCGGAGCTCGTTCAGGGTCTCCTGCATCATCTTCTTCGCGTCGCCGAACAGCATCATCGTGTTGTCCCGCTCGAAGAGCGGGTTCTTGATGCCGGCGTAGCCGGGGCTGAGGCTCCGCTTGACCACGAAGACGGTGCGGGCCTCGTGGACGTGGAGGATCGGCATCCCGGCGATCGGGCTCGTCTCGTCGTCGATCGCCGCCGGGTTCACCACGTCGTTGGCGCCGATCACGATCACCGCGTCGGTGTTCGGGAAGTCGCTGTTGATCGCCTCGAGCTCGATCAGCTGCTCGTAGGGGACGTCCGCCTCCGCGAGCAGCACGTTCATGTGCCCGGGCATCCGGCCCGCCACTGGGTGGATCGCGTAGCGCACCTCCGCGCCGCGCTTACCGAGCTCGGTGGCCAGCTCCTTCACCACGTGCTGGGCCTGCGCGACGGCCAGCCCGTAGCCCGGGACGACGATCACGGAGCGGGCCCCCTCCAGCACCATCGCCGTCTCCTCCGGCCCGGTGGAGGTGACGTTCGCGTAGTCGCGCGCGTCCTTCGACGCCGTCTCCTGACCGAAGCCGCCCACGAGCACGTTCAGGAGCGACCGGTTCATCGCGACGCACATGATGTTGGTCAGGATCAGCCCCGCCGCGCCGACCATCGCCCCCGCGATGATCAGGGCGGGGTTGCCGATGACGAACCCCGCCGCGGACGCCGCCACCCCCGAGTAGGAGTTGAGCAGGCTGACCACCACCGGCATGTCGGCGCCGCCGATCGGGATGACGAGGAGCACCCCGAGGACCAGGGACACCACGCCGACCACGGTGATCCCGAGGAGGAGGTTGTTCGCCCCCAGCGCGATCCCGCTGAACCAGATGGTGCCGAGCACGGCCACCAGCCCGAGCAGGACGTTGATGACGTGTCGGCCGGGCAGCAGGATCGGCGCGCCCTTCTTCAGGCTGCCTCGCAGCTTGAGGAACGCGATCAGGCTCCCGGTGAACGTCACGCCGCCGATCAGGACCGACAGCGCGCTCGTGACCGACTGGGCGTCGCCGAGGAGCACGAGGGCGGTCTGCCCCTGCGTCCGCGCTGCCGGCGCCTCCATCACCATCAGCCAGAAGAAGCCGAGCGCGACCAGGGCGCTCGCCGCGCCGCCGAAGCCGTTGAACAGCGCCACCATCTCGGGCATCGCCGTCATCTCGACCCGCACCGCCGCCACCGCGCCGATCAGCCACCCCACCGCGAGGCCGCCCAGGATCCACTGGTAGCCGACGATGCCGAGCTCCACGAGGGTCCCGAGGATCGCGAGGAGCATCGCGAGGCCGGCGATCGCGTTGCCGCTCCGGGCCGTCCGCACCTTGCTGAGGCGCTTGAGGCCGTAGATGAACAGGCCCGACGAGAGCAGGTAGGCCGCCCCCGCGAGGGTGGTCCGCAGCGCCTCGCTCACCGCTTCCTCCCGAACATCCGGAGCATGCGGTCGGTCACCATGAAGCCGCCGACCACGTTGATCGTGGCGAAGGCGAGGGCCACGCAGCCGATGATCGCGCTGATCGTGACGCCGCCGGTCGCCGCCCGCTCCACCTTGGCCATCTCCAGGGCGCCGAGGATCGTGATGCCGCTGATCGCGTTCGCGCCGCTCATCAACGGCGTGTGAAGCGTCGGGGGGACCTTCGAGATCAACTCGAAGCCCACGAAGATGGCCAGCACGAAGATGTACAGGCCGATCAGGAGGGGTCCCATCTCCATCGCGCGCTTACTCCTCACCCGCTGCGGCGTCGCCACCGGTCGCGGCGTCGTCACTCTGGCCCTGCTCGGCCGCCGCCTCCGGCGCGGGCGCCGGGGCGTCGCCGAGCGCCTCCGCGGTTCGGCTGTGCACGACCTTGCCGCCGTGGATCAGCAGCGTGCCCCCGACGACCTCGTCCTCCGGGTCGACGGTCAGGCTCCCCCCCTCGCCGGCCATGTGCTCGATCAACCGGGCCACGTTCCGGGCATAGAGCCGGCTCGCGTCCGCCGGAACGGTCGCCGGCAGGTTCGGGTGGCCGACGATCGTGACCCCGTGCCGCTCGACGGTCTCGCCGAGCACCGACAGCTCGCAGTTGCCGCCCCGCTCCACCGCCAGGTCGACGATCACGGCGCCCGGGCGCATCCGCTTGACCATGTCCTCGGTGATCAGCGTGGGCGCCGGCCGGCCCGGGATCAGGGCGGTGCAGATCGCCGCGTCGGACGTGGCGAGCCGGTCGGCCACGATCGCCCGCTGCTTCGTGAGGAAGTCCGCGCCCATCTCCCGCGCGTAGCCGCCCTCCCCCTCGCCGGACTCCTTCATCGGGAGCTCGATGAAGCGGCCGCCGAGGGACTCGACCTCCTCCTTCACGGCCTCCCGGATGTCGCTCACCTCGACCGTCGCGCCGAGGCGGCGGCAGGTGGCGAGCGCCTGGAGGCCGGCCACGCCGGCGCCCATCACCACGATCCGGGCCGGCTGGATCGTCCCCGCGGCCGTCATCAGCAGCGGGAAGTACTTGTCGAGCTCGGTCGACGCGATCAGGGCCGCCTTGTAGCCGGCGACCGAGCCCTGGCTCGAGAGCGCGTCCATGCTCTGTGCCCGCGTGATGCGCGGGATCAGCTCCATCGCGAGGACGTCCACCTTCCGGTCCCGGAGCGTGCGCACGGTGCCGAGGCGAAGGTCGGGCTTGACGAACCCGATGAGGAGCGCGCCCTCCCGCATCGCCTCGGCCTCGTGCCACCCCTCGGCCTCGCCCGGGGGCGCGACTTTGACCACGACGTCGGCAGCCCGCCAGGCGGCTGCCAGATCGCCGTCGGCGAGGGTCGCCCCCACCCCGGTGTAGGCGGCGTCGGTGAAGCTCGCGCGAGCGCCGGCCCCCGCCTCCACCTGGACCTCATGACCAGCCTTGACGAAGCGAGCCACGGTCTCGGGGGTCGCTGCCACCCGATGCTCGCCGGGCTCCCGCTCCCGAGGAACGAAGATCCGCATGGCGGGCTCCTTCCCACGGCCTACCCCCCGGGGTCAACCGTGACCGCGTACCGGTTGCGTCAACCGTGGTCGCTCGTCCGGCCCTGCGCCCGCTCCTCGCGGCGGGCCTGGAGCTCCTCCTCGTAGGCCGTGATCACCTCGTCGTCGACGCGCACGCGAACGCCCGAGGCGTCGGTATCCCGCATCTCGTCCTCGAGCTCCTCGAGCGCGTCGAAGTCGCGCTCGATGCGGTCGAGGTGCCGCTCGAGCTCATCGTCCAGGCTCTCGCCGCCCGCGCTGGCGCTCGCCGGCGGGGCTTGCACGAGGTCGACCCGGGCGAGGGGGTCGAGGCGCGCGGCGGCCAGGAGCCGCGGCACGCCGCGGGACAGGGACCGCTGGAGGGACCAGCTGTCGTCGAGGACCGGCCCCCAGAGGTCGCGAGGCGCGTTTCGGCGGCCGAGGTCGTCCTCGAGCTCCTCGATCCGGTTGGCGAGCTCCGCCGCGAGCTCGGGCGCCTCGACCCGCGAATCGCGACAGGCCTCGTAGAACACGAGCTCCCGCCGCCAGCGCTCCACGCGGAGCTGCTCGGCGCGTCCCGCGAGCTCCGCGACGAGCCGCCGCTGGGCCTGCCGGAGGCGCTGGTCCTGCGCGATCTCGTGCTCGAGCTCCCGGGCCGCCCCGCCCTCGTCGAGGCGGCCGCGGTCACGGCGCGCCGCGGACAAGCGGCGCTCCGTCGCCATCACGTCGCTCTGGAGGCCGGCGACCTGGGTCTCGACCTCGTCGATCCGGGCGACGTAGGCCGCCGCGTCGCGGCGGCGCCTGCGCCAGCCGACCCAGCCCAGAAAGAGCAGGAGCGGCAGGACGGCGAGGGTCATCACCAGCTCCTCCAGCACGGTCTGCTGGCCGAGGGTGAGGAGCGGGCTCAGGGCGCCCGGCGGAATGGCGACCGCGAGCAGCGTCGCCGCGAGGGCCAGAAGCCCGACCGCGTAGAACCGCCGGTCCCTCAGGAGGTCCGGGAGCTGGAAGGCGTCTCGCCCGCAGCTCGCGCAGACGGGCTCCCCGCGGGGATGTCGCGCCCCGCAGTCGTCGCATCGTCTGAAGTCAAGGCCCGGGTACGGCACTGCTTACCCTGTGTCTCCTCACGGTAGCTCGGTCCCCTCCGCCGGCAAGCGCGTCGCCCCATTTTGGGGGACCTCACGGTCGCCGCGCGATCAGGAACTTGAGGATCCCCCGCGCATCGATCGCGGCCGACACGCGGAACCCCTCGAGCTGACCGACGTCGAAGCTGCGCGGGAGCTTCAGGACCATCGGGCCGCTCCAGCGCGCGAGCACGGATCGGAGGTCGAGGCCGAGGTCCTCGACGCCGACGTGCTCCCGGTCGTAGCCCCGGCCGCCCCACGGCGGATCGACGACCAACAGATCGCCGCGCAGGGCGCCGAGGTGCGCGAGCAGGTCCCCCGGGACCGCCGTCACCTTGGCGTGCACCCCGTAGATGCGCGCGTTGTGCATCGCGCGGGCGAGGCGCGCCCGGTCGCGGTCGACCGCGACCACGCGGTGCACCTCCGGTTGCCGCGCGAAGGCGATCGTCAGGCCCCCGACGCCGGCCGTCCCGTCGATCACGACGCCGCGGGCGCCGCGCGCGATCTCCAGGGCGAGGGCCTCCGGCGTCAGCGAGAGCAGCCCCTCGTCGTCCACCTGCACGCCCTCGTCCCAGCGGGAGAAGAGCGCGCGCCGGCGCTCCGACCGCTCCCCGCGGCGCGAGGCACCCCGGCCGGGTCGCAGCGGCGGGTCGGTCCGCACGGTGAGTCGGCTCCCCCCGACGGCGAGCCCATCGACGTTCCGGAGGAGCCAGCGAGCGCGGTGCGCCGGGACCTCCTCCCCCGGGGAGGCCCAGCGGGTCACGTCGACGAACGCCGGCCCCTCGATCCACACGCGAGCGACCGGCGGGGCAGCCACGAGGGCGCCCAAAACCAGACCCCCCAGGCCCGCGACCGGCACCGCGCGGAGGGCCAGCAACCCGCACGCGAGCGCGACCCGAGCCAACGCCCGCGCCAAGGCGACCGCCGCGGCC
>JBHJHB010000081.1:0-2356 GCA_050331215.1 Sandaracinaceae bacterium
GGACGAGCTCAACCGCCTCGACGAAGCGCGCCGCTACGAGCGCACCGTCGGAAGCCCGCAGCCCGACTGGGAGCTGAAGGCCCGCCAGCGCTACCGCTACGACGCGTCGAACCAGCGCGTCGTCAAGCAGACCCTCGACCCGACGCGACGGACCCTCCAGGACCGAGCGGCATCTACCCCGAGCGCATCGCCCTCTACGTCTACCCCGGCGACTTCGAGCGGCGAGGCCTCGAGCGAGGCGCGACGGCCTACGACGAGCGCCCGGGCCTCCCCGTCGAGACCCAGTACCTCGTCGCGGGGGCGCGCATCGTCTGGAAGTCGGGCACCCCGGTGGCCGACTTCGACCGCGAGCACCGGGTCACGACGGGCGTGGCGGACCTGATCCAGACCACATCGGCGGTGTTCGACGTGCGGACGGGGGCCCTGACCGAGTGCTCGACCTACTACCCGAACGGCGCGCGGGAGACCTACCTGGTCGACGAGGCGAGCGACCGGCGGGCCACGCCGGAGGTGATGGGCTTCACGGGGAAGGAGGGTGACGAGGAGGTCGGGGTGGTATACTTCGGAGAGAGGTATCTGATCCCGAGGATCGGAAGGTGGGCGACGCCGGACCCCTTGCACGTGCATGCGAGTGGTGGGGGGGAGGCGTTGAACTCGTTTCACTATGTGAGTGGGAATCTGTTGGCGGCGCGGGACCCGTTGGGGCTCTCGGCCCAAGAGGGCTATGCGCCAGACGTGAACGAGTGCGGCACTGAGCTTGATGATTCCGCCGTCGGGATGACCGCAAGCGGGATAGGCCCGGAGGTCACCGTCACCTACGAGCAGGGAAACGCCACCCACCAGATTCAGATTTCGAAGGACGACTTCAGACCGCTCGAGCCGAACACCGCGCTTATCGTAAGCCGGCACGTTCACGACACGAGGGCGGCGGCAGAGGCCGACGTCGCGTCCTTCTATGAAGCCGCCGCTGGCACGTCGGAGACGGGCATCGATCCTGGCAATGTCGCATACGTCACCTACTAACAGAACAGAAGGCGGACTCGTACTCCCTACCCGGATCCTGCCGGAGACCGCCACTCGACTTGCCGAATCCTACGCGGAGCTCAGGAGCGGGTGGACGCAGGCGGCACGCTTGGCAACTGTGGCCCTCATGGTCGCGCCAGTTTTTACTGGTGCGATGTCAATGGCAGGAAACTCAGGCCCACGTGCCTCAGGGGGGCAGCCGCCCTCGAAGCGAGAGCGGGCGAGGTACACAGCGTGCTCGAACCCATCGCCGCAAGGCAGCGAACAACAGCGGTCTTGCGAACTTCGGGGGACGACATCGTGGCCGGTGGCGCACGCGATTTGAACCCGGCGCAGCGGGCGGCGCTCCGGCCCGGCGAGGCCGCTGCCAGGCTGCCCGGCGCCCACGCAGAAGTTACCGCGTTGAGGGCAGCCGAAGCTTCCGGCGTAACTCCAAGAGCGATGGGAGTGAGCCGTCGAATTTGCCCAAACTGTCAGACCGCTATCGAAGAAAGCGGGGGCAGGCTAACAAGTCCAACAACGGCAACATGGGAGTAGACGTGCTGAGCTTCGACGATCCGAGGTGGTCCGATCTCCAGGCTGGCTACCAGACGCCAAACGATCTCCGACCACTCCTCCGCGAGCTGGAAACAACTTCCACTCCGCAGGCAGCGTGGGATGCACTCTGGGAGGAGATGTACCATCAAGGCGATGTTGGCCCAGGTTCCTATGTGGCGGTTCCTCATGTTGTTCGAATTCACCGCCTTCGAGGTGCCATTGACTGGAACGCTTACGCGCTGGTCGCTTCGGTAGATGCGGCGCGGCGTAGGCCTGACAATCCCGAAGTGCCCGGCTGGGCTCTCTCGGACTACCAGACCGCTATCCGCGAGTTGGCAGAGCTCGGACTGTCGGAGTTGCCGCGTGCCACTGACGCCCAAACGGTACTCTCAATACTCGCGGTCCTCGCCACCGCCTTCGGCGCTCCCAAGCACGCTCAAGTGCTCATCGAGTACAGCGAGGAGGAGCTCGAAGACCTGATAACCGTGACGGACTCCGAACTGGAGTGAAGAAACGAAACCCGCCACAAACGAAAGCCGCCCCCGGTGCTCCGCAGCCCGCAGCCGCCGAACGGCGACTCGAGAGCTCGCGAACGCCCCGCCGAACCTCCACGCGCTCCGCCTGCGACTTCGCCCCGCGCCCCGCATTCAACCTCCCACCACGACCCGAACGGCAACGTCAACAACCGGCGCACACGCCTCTCGGTCGACTGCTTCTGCGACCTCCAGCAGCACTACGTCTACCGCTGGGACGAGCTCAACCGCCTCGACGAAGCGCGCCGCTACGAGCGCACCGT
>JBHJHB010000082.1:0-23465 GCA_050331215.1 Sandaracinaceae bacterium
GTGGCCGAGGAGCTCGGCGTACCCTCCCCGCACGTCCTTCCTTACGGCCGCGGGCGCGCCAAGGTCGCGCTGGACGCCCTGAGCCCGCGGGCGAAGCGCCGCGGCAAGCTCGTCCTCGTGAGCGCGATGACCCCGACCCCCGCCGGCGAGGGCAAGACCACGACCAGCATCGCGCTCTCGATGGGCCTGCGGCGCCTCGGCGTGCGCGCGGTCGCCTGCCTGCGGGAGCCTTCGCTCGGTCCCGTCTTCGGCATCAAGGGCGGCGGCACCGGCGGCGGCCGCTCGGTGGTCGAGCCCGAGGAGGCGATCAACCTCCACTTCACGGGTGACCTCCACGCGATCGGGAGCGCCCACAATCTCCTGGCCGCGCTGGTCGACAACGACCTGCACTTCGGCGCCAAGAGCGGCCTCGACGCACGGCACGTGACGTGGCCTCGCGTCGTCGACATGAACGACCGGGCGCTCCGGAACCTGGTGATCGGCCTCCAGGGGCAAGGGGTGACCCGGGAGACCCGCTTCGACATCACCGCCGCGAGCGAGGTGATGGCGATCCTGTGCCTCGCCGAGTCCTTCCCCGACCTCCGGGAGCGCCTCGGCCGGATCGTGGTCGGCCACCGGCGCGACAAGAGCTTCGTGACGGCGAAGGACCTCGCCGCCAGCGAGGCGATGACCGCGCTCCTGATCGACGCCCTCGCGCCGAACCTCGCCCAGACCGCCGAGGGGGGCCCGGCGATCGTGCACGGCGGCCCGTTCGCGAACATCGCCCACGGCTGCTCGAGCGTGCTCGGGACGCGCCTCGGGCTGCAGTACGGCGACGTGGTGGTCACGGAGGCCGGCTTCGGCTTCGACCTCGGCGGGGAGAAGTTCCTCGACATCAAGTGCCGGAGCGCCGGGCTGTGGCCCGACCTCCTGGTGATGGTGGCGAGCCTCCGCGCGCTGAAGATGCACGGCGGCGTCCGTGTCGCGGACGCCTCGGGGCCGAACCTGGCCGCCCTCGAGCGGGGGTTCGCCAACCTCGACGCCCACCTGGACGCGGCTGCGACCTTCGGCCTCGAGCCGGTCGTCGCGATCAACCGCTTCGCCGACGACCCGGCCGACGAGCTGAGCCGGCTCGCCCGCCACCTCGAGGCCCGGGGCGTGGCGGTGGCCGAGCACACCGGCTTCGCCGAGGGCGGGGCCGGCGCGGTCGACCTCGGCCGCGCCGTGCTGACCGGGCTGGAGAACGCAGCGACGCCGGAGCCGCGCTTCCTCTATGGCCTGGACGAGAGCTACGAGGACAAGCTCCACGCCATCGCCACCAAGGTGTACGGGGCGGACGGCGTCGACCTCGAGCCGACGGCGCGCCGCCGTCTTCGCCGCTACGCCGAGGCGGGCTACGACGACCTCCCGGTCTGCGTGGCCAAGACCTTCAAGTCGCTCTCCGACGACGGCCGGATGCTCGGCCGCCCCTCGGGGTTCCGGGTGACGGTGCGCGACGTGCGGCTCAGCGCGGGAGCCGGCTTCGTCGTGGCGGTCCTCGGCGAGACGATGACGATGCCCGGCCTGCCGCGCCGGCCCGCGTCGACCGACGTCGAGGTCCACCCCGACGGCGCGGTCACGGGGCTGATGCGCTGAGGCCGCCCGCCTCGCGCCCGGATGGACAGCCTCCGGGCGAGGAAGGACGGTACATCCCGATGGCTGCCGACCCGCCCGCCGGTGGCCCGCCGCCCGTCCTCGGGTGGGGGGCCCTCGCGCTCCTGGCGGTCGGTGCCGCGCTCCTGGCGCGGGACGTGCTCGACCACACGGTGAGGCCCGGTGGGTGGTGGGCGCTCGGCGCGGGCGGGCTCGGGCTGGTGGCCGCGGGGTGGTGGCGGGCGCTGGCCGGCGGGCCGCGGCTCTCCTCCGCGCCCCGCCTGGCCCTGGTCGCGGCGGGGCGCTGGCTGCTGCTCCAGGCCGCGCTGCCCCTCCGGTACTACCTGGGGGACGATCCCTACGACGAGCGCTTCGCCTGGCGCATGTTCTCGACGGTGCGCCTCGCCCGCTGTGAGCTGCGGGTGATCGAGCGGCGCGAGGGCCGCTGGCGGCGCACCCCGCTCGGACGGACGCTCCACGTCGCGTGGATCGGGCTCCTCGAGCGGAACCGCCCCGCGGTCTGGTCGGCGTACCTGCGCTCCCGCTGCGAGGAGGGCGCCGACGCCGTGCGCCTCGAGAACCGGTGCGTCGGCCCGGCGGGAGCGCCCCTGCCGGTCGCGCGGCGCCGGGTCGACTGCCGCCGCGGGGAGGTCGTGGAGCCCGCTCGATGAGCGGCCCCGCGGCTGGGCGGCCCCTGACCGTGGTCGCCGCGCGCCCGTGGCTGTGGATGCGGGGCGTGCTGCTGCTCGTGGCCTTCGATCTGTGGCTGACCCGCGTGCCCCACGCGGGGCGCTACGGCGCGGGGGGCTTCAACGTGGCGCACGCCCCCTGGATCGACGCGGTGCAGCCCCCCATCAGCCCCGAGCTCTACGTGGCCGTCGCGCTCGGGGCGGGCCTCCTCGCCTTCTCCCTCGCGCTGGCCCCGACGCCCAGCCGGCCGCTGCTCGCGCTGCTGGCGGCGCTCCACACGTGGAGCTGGGCGATGAGCATGCTCGACAGCTACCAGCACCACTACCTGCTGAGCCTCGTGCTGGTCAGCTTCGTCGCCTTCCCGCGGCTCGACCGGGAGCGCGCCCTGGCCGGGGGACCGGCGCGGGTCGAGCCGGGCGGCTACGCCGTGCTGCTCCTGGGCCTGGCGCTCGTCTATGCGTACGCCGCCTTCTCCAAGACGTCCCCCGAGTGGCTCGCCGGCGAGGCCCTGGCCGACCTCGCGGGCCGGACGGAGGCCTTCCGCACCGGAGCCCGCGCGGCCCTCGCCCTCGGCCTCGAGCCGACCACCTACCGGTGGGCCCTCGGGCATGGCGTGGTCGCGCTCCAGCTCGGGCTCGCGGGGGCCTACCTTCTCGCCCCGGTCCGGGACGAGCGCCCGTCAAGGGCCGGCGAGGTCCTCGCGGGCCTCGCCCTGGCGGTGGGCGTCGCCTTCCACCTCGGGACCGAGCTGCTCGACCTCCAGATCGGGTGGTTCAGCGCCTACATGGTGGGAGCCGGGCTCATCACCTTCCTGCCCGGCCGGGCGGTCCAGGCGCTGGCAGCGGCGGTGACCCCCGGCGGCGTCGCCGCCTCCCGGGGCCGCCCCGTCCGGGCGGAGCTGCCCGCGCGGATCGGCCTCGGCGCCCTGGCGGTGGGGGTCGGTGGGTGGGTCTGGGCCCCCGCGGCCTGGGCCGGCGCGCTCCTCGCCGCGACCGCCCTCGGCGAGGCGGCCCTGCGCCGAGGGGCCGCGCGCCTCGTCGACGCGCCGACGTCCGCTTCCGCCGAGCCCGGTCCCCGCCAGGACGCCTGGCTCGTCGGGGCGTGGGCGCGCTCCACGGGCGGCGCGGGCGCGGCCGCCGTCAGCCTCGTCGCGCTCGCGGTGCCGCTGCCCGGCGCGGGCGCCACGGCGATCGCGCTCGCGCTCGGCCTGGCCATCGTCGCGGGGCTCGCGATCGGCCGACCCTCCGCCCGCCCCGCCGCGCTCGGCGCGGCCGGCGCTGCCCTCCTCGGCGCAGCGTCCCTCGCGGTCGCCCTCGCCACGACGCCGGCCGTGTTCGACTACTACCGCAACGTCGGCGGCGACCGGCGCCGGCGCGGCGACCTCGCCGGGGCCCTCGCGGCGTATCGGCTCGCGAACCGGCACGCCCCGCCGCCGGTGGTCGCCCGAGCGGGGCCCGAGCGGCTTCCGGACGGCCGGAGCGCCTCCCTCTCGGTCACGAGCGAGGTGGAGGGCAGCGTCCAGACCCTCCGCGCGCGCGTGGAGGTCGATCACCCGGCCCCCGCCACGCTCGGCGTCGAGCTCGAGCACCGTTGGCCCCGACGCGGGGGGGACCCGCCGGAGGCCTGGGCGACGCGCCGGGTGCCGCTGCGGTGGCAGGGCGATGCCTTCGGCGGCCCGATCGAGGCGTTCGCGCGCACCCCGGCGGCAGGCCTCTGGATCGCCCACGTGCGCGACCCCGAGGACGGCGTGGCCGGGCAGGGGGTGACCTTCCGCCTCGAGCAGCGCCAGGACCGCCGCCGGGCCGAGGAGGCGATCGCCAGCGCGCTTCGCGAACAGGAGCGCCGAGGCAGCCCGGGCGCCCGCTAGCAGGCGATCGGTCCGGCGCTCCAGCAGCACCGCCTCGAACGCGGGCCCGGCCCGCTACCGGTCGCGGTCGAACGCGAGGGTGAGGCGGTAGATCACCGAGCCCCCGTGCGGGGCCGGGTCGACCTGGATCCGGCGCATGACCTGCTCGACGCAGCGGGCGAGGCGAGCGCTGCCAAAGGAGTCCTGCGTGGTGCGGGCGCCCGCCACGGTGCCGTCGACGTCCACCCGCAGCCGCAGCCGCAGCTGGCCGGTGACGCCGCGACCCGCGCCGAGCGCGCGCCGGTAGCAGCCCCGGACGGAGCGCTCGCGGCGGACCAGCGTGCGCTGGAAGGGCGTGGGGTCGTACGTCCCCTCGCCGTCCACGCGCGTCATCTCGAGCGCGATCGTGACCGGCCCCCGCGCTCCGTCGGGCGCCGCGGCGACGGCCTCGGGCGGCGGCGGCTCCATCGCCTCGGGTGACCGGAGGAGCCGGAAGGAGGCGAGGATCCCCTCGCAGAGGGCGCGGTGCTGCTCCGCCTCCTCCTCGCCGACCGCGCACGTCAGCGTGTAGCCCCGGCCGTCCCGGGCGACGAGCAGCTGGAAGGTGCGGTAGCGCACCTGGGGCCGCACCCACCGCGCCTCCACCTCCACGCAGGCGCGGTCGTCGAGCTCCCGCTCCCGCACCTGGAGCACCTCGATCTCATCCACCTCCGCGAGCGCGTCGGCGGCCTCGCGCCCGTAGGCCTCGGCGTCCTCGGCCCGCTCCTCCACGACCACGTTCACCGTCGGCGTGAACCCCAAGCCCTCGGTGGGGGCGTGGTAGGTCCCGAGGACGGCCGGGTTGGCCGTCTCGACGGGGCGCCACGTCGTGGGCAGGGACAGGGCGTACCCGGCCCCCTCGATGCGGTTCCGGAGCGGCGGCGGGGCCTGTGCGGAGGCCGGGGCCGTCGCGACCCCGCCGAGCGCGAGCGCGAGCGCCACCGCCCGTTCCGCCAGGCCGGTCATCGTTGCTCCCTAGCACCGCTGCCAGAGCGCGAGAAGGCAGGCGGACGAGGTCGACCGCGACTCCGGATGCGACCTCCCGGCTCGGGCTCGCGGTCCAGGAGCCTCTCGCTGCAGACTCAGGACACTAGTGATGCTCGAGCAGGAGCTCGACCGTCAGGCCCTCGCTCAGCCGGGCTCCCATGAAGGAGGAGCCGGTCTGCTTGTCCCGGAGCCGGCCGAGGGCCAGCTCGTAGGCCCGCGGGCGGAGCGTGATGTAGCCCGCCTCCGGCACGATCGACTGGGGGTTCGTCAGGACCATCTCGACGAAGTCCTGCACCGGCTGGCGGTCGAGCGCCGAGCGGTTGACGTAGAGGAACAGGGGCCGGCTCAGCGGCTGGTACTCGCCCGCCGCCACGCTCTGGGGCGACGGCGCGATGGCCCCCTCGCCGTTGAGCTCGTTCTGGTCGCTGATGCGCACGACCTTCAGGCGCCCCCGGTTGCCGGCGTAGTAGGCGTAGCCGAAGAAGGAGATGCCCTGCGGGTCGCGGCGCACACGGCGGACGAGGTAGTTGTCGTCTTCGCTGGCCGTGTAGTCGGCCCGGAGCCGGTCCCCGCCCACCACGACCTGGGCGAAGTAGTCGTAGGTCCCGGACTGGGTGCCCGGGCCGTAGAGGTGGATGGGCTGCTGGGGCCAGTCCTCGTCGATATCGCTCCACCGCGTGACCCGGTTCGCCGCCGCCGGCTCCCAGATGCGCGCGAGCTGCTCGACCGTCATCGCGTCGGCCCAGTAGTTCGCGGGGTGCACGACCACCGCGATGCCGTCGTAGGCGATCGGGATCTCGACGAACTCGATCGGCGGGTCGTGGTCGCGGCACTCCTGGGCCTCGTGGTCCACGATCGGCCGCGACGCGGCGTTGATGGTCGTCTCCCCGAGGCAGAATCGGCGGAAACCGCCCCCCGTCCCGGAGACGCGCAAGCTGATCGGGGCGTTGTTGCCCTGGGCGAAGCGGCTGCGGGCCTCCCTCAGGATCGGGAACACGGTGCTCGAGCCGTCCACCCGGATCCCGCTCTGCGGATCGACCTCCTCGTCGTCCGGCTCGAGCCCGGCCTGGCGTCCTCCGCCGCCGCCACAAGCGACGAGCGCGGCAGCCAGGAACGCCACTCCAATGCAGCCTCTGCGCATGGCACCTCCGATAGGACCCGGGCCTCCGCCGTGAGCTCTTCCCGTGCTCCGCCGTTCACGGGGAGCCGCGCCCGAGTCGCGGAGCGGAACGTACCACGGACGCGGCGGCGCAAGGCGTCGATGGAGTGACGTCCGGCATCCGCTCGTCACCCGTCGCTCGGCGCCCGGAGCCAGGCCGCCAGGTCCTCCGCCGTGAGCCCCCGGTCGCGGTCCCCGGTCACGGGCTCCAGGGTGGTCCGGGCGAGACGGTCCCCGTCGGGGGACAGCACCACAAGCGTCGCGATCCGGTCCACCTCGTGGGCGCGGAGCAGCGCCTCGTGGCGGTCGAAGCGCCCGACGTTCACGTACACGAGGACGTAGCGGTCCTCGATGACGCCCCGGGCGGGCGGGAGGTGGCTGAGGCGGATCACCTCCCGGCAGTCCTCGCACCAGGGCGCGACGAAGTCGACCAGGACCCGCCGACCGGCTCGTCCGGCCTCCGCCCGGGCCTCGCGGAGGGCGGCCTCGAGCTCGGCGTCGGTCCGCACGACCCAGGGGTCCGCGTCGAGGCCGCTCTCGATGTCGGGGGCTCCGCCGCAGGCCGCGAGGCCCGCGATCACGAGCAGGGCGATGACGGGGCGGGCGGGGGACGGGAGGCGCGTCATGGGACCTTCCTTGCGCGCTGACCTCGGAGCGTCCAGGGCGGGGCCGGCCCCCCGGCCGCGCCCCGTCATCCCGCCGACCCGTCGTCCGGCCTGCGCAGGAGGCCCGTGAAGTCCTCGAAGGGCGTCTGGTCGGGCGGTCCGTCGGCGAACAGGTAGTGGGCGACGCCTCCCGGCTCGAGCGCGACGAGGGTCGCCGAGCGGGTCCCGTAGAACGGGAGGCGGATGCACAGGGCCTGGAGCTCCCGGAGGACCGCCGGGGCGAAGGGCAGACCCTCGGCGATCGCCTCGATCACGGCCCAGTCGGGCCGATGGCGGTCGGCCAGGATGGCCCGGAGGCCGGCGGCCAGCTCGGCCCACGGCAGGTCCCGCTCGGCCAGGGGCGCGGCGAGGGCCCGGGCGCGGTCGGCCTTGGGGAAGTCGGGCGAGCCGATCCGGTCGTTGGCGAGCACCCAGAGCCCGTCGTCGAGGGGCTCGATCACGACCTCCGGCTCGTCCGGCCGGCTGTAGGCGACCTTCAGCGTCTCCGCGTCGCCGTACATGAGGTTGTAGCCGTTCGTCTCGGCCGGGTCCGAGGCGCGGAGCAGCGCGTCGATGCCCGCCGGGGTCCCGGCGGCGAGCGCGTCCAGCACGACCCGCCCCCGGGAGCGCGGCTTCTCCGCCGGGTCGCTCCGGTCGCGAGGGCGCTGGTTGGTCAGCCCGACGAAGAGCCCGTCGCCGGTGACCCCCATCCAGGTCCCCCCGCGCTCGAGGTCGACGCCGCCCACGGCGGGGGGAGGTGAGAACAGGACGCGCGGGCCTCCGGTGGGACGGGAGTAGACCTCATCGCGGTTCGCGGCGACGACGAGGGGGAGCCGTCGTCGCCGGTCCTTGATCGCGATCAGCGTGCACACGCCGAGGCACGGTAGGCTCCGTCGCGCCGGGCGAACACCACTGCCCACCCGTCGGCGGCGCTCGACGCGCGCCGCTCGCTCAGGGCGACGCGGGCCCCGCGATGTCCACGCCGGCGGCGTGGGCGAGGCACGCGTTCGAGTAGACCCGCCCGTCGCAGCCCTCCACCGGGTCGACGATCCCGTTGCAGACGAGGGGCCGGAGCGTGCAGGTCCCCTGCCCGTCCGCCTGCCCGCACCCGCCCTCGTCGTCGTAATCGCAGTACTCGTCGGGACGGCAGAGCGCACCCGCGAAGCCGCCGCACCGCTGGCCGAGCGGCCGGTCACACCCCGCGTACGCCGCCTCGCACGCGGCGAGGGTCGGGAAGTCGAAAGGGCAGTCCTCGCCCTGGCACTCGCAGCCGCTCTCCGACACGCACTCGGCGCCGTTCCAGTAGATGCCGAGCGGCAGGTCGCACTCGCCGACGATCGTCACGTCCTGGGCCGCGCAGGCGCTCTCGCCGCAGGACCCGAGGCGGTCCACGCTCGCCCCCGCCGACGCGGCGGCCGAGGCGCAGGCGTAGGTCTCGCCGTCACACCCGCAGACCGGCGGATCGTCGGGCTGGCACGGCAGGGTCGGCGGCACCGGGCCGCACGTCCCGTCGACGCCGCAGCTCCCGGTCGGGAAGTAGCAGTGCTGGTCGGTCGGGCACTGCTCGTCCGCGGTGCAGGTGTCGAGGCACGCCGCGCGGGCCGCTCTGCAGGCCTCGACGGTCGGGTAGAGGTCGTCGCAGTCCTCCCCTTCACACCGGCAGCCGCCGAGCCCCACGCAGGCCTCGCCGTCCCAGGCCGCGCCGAGGAACAGGAGGCACGGGCCCACGCCCTCCGCATCCTGGGCCGCGCACGGATCCGGCGCGGGACAGTGGTCGTGGGCCGCCTCGCAGGCGCCCGGGTCGGGGTACAGCTCATCGCAGTCGGCCCCCTCGCAGCGGCAGCCGCTGACGTCGACGCAGGCCTCACCATCCCAGGCCAGGCCGAAGGACGCGTCGCAGGGGCCCACGCCGGTCGCGTCCTGAGGCTCGCAGCTCGCGGGCTCGCAGGCGCCTGGCCGCTCCACCGACGCGCCGGCCCGCCCCGCCTCGCAGGCGTTCGTGTAGGTCTCCCCATCGCATCCGCAGACGGGGTGGACCTCGGCCGTGCAGCCCTCGGGTCGGGGCACGCAGAGCCCGTCATCCTCGCACGCGCTCCGGGCGCAGTACTCGTCCCCAGCGCAATCGCCGTTGTCGGCGCAGTCGTCCTCGCACGCGACCGCCGGGCAGGTCCCGCCGGGCGGCGTGCAGATGCCGCAGGACGGGTTGCAGCACACGAGGCCGGGGTCGCAGGTGACCGGCCCGCACGTCACGCCCTGGCCGCCCCCGTCGGACGGCCCGGCGTCATGCTGGCCGATCACCACGCGGTAGCCGCACCCCCCGAGGCCGAGGAGCAAGACCGCGAGCGTGGCGACGGCGAGGCGGGCGCCGCCGGCGTCGACCGGCGAGAATAGGCAAGGAAGTCGTCGAAGCATGGAACCCTCCGGGGCGGCGCCGAACGTGCCGCGTCCAGCGGTGAGTGGCCGGCCGCCGGCGGATCCGTCCGTCCCGGCGGCTGCGCCGCCGGACGTCACTCGGCGTCCGCGAGGTACCTCGCCGCGACGCCGTCGATGTCCGGCCCGTTGGCGAGCGGATCCCGAACGAAGCGCTCCCCCGTATCGGGGTTGATGAGGCCCGCGGCGGCGCGGAGCCGCACGAAGCGGGCGCCGCGCCGGCGGAGGGCCCCGGCCTCCCCCTCGTCGCCGAGCGCCGCCAGGTCGAAGGCGTCGCCGCCCGCGGCCGGACCGAAGGGGTCGACGGGGTTGTCCTCCACGTGCCACGAGACCGGCGCGAGGCCCGCGAAGCCCACCCAGTCCGCGGGGCGGCGGGAGTAGGACCGCTCGTCCTCCGCGACGTAGTCGAAGGGCAGCGCGAACCAGGTCCGCCCGTCCTCGGAGAGCTCCACCACGGTCGGGTCCATGAAGACCTCGCCGTCGGACCCGGCGAGGCGGAAGGGGTTCTCGAAGACGACCAGGTCCACGCCGGGCCCGTCGAGGACGCGCTGGCCGCCCCACGCGAGCACGAGGGAGTCCTCGGGGTCGGCGTCGAGGGAGTACACGTCGAGGCTCCCCGCGTCGTCACCGCCTCCTCGGACACCGTTGACGGCGAGCTCGGGATCGCCGAAGGGGCCGTCCGACGCCCCCGGCGCCTCGACCACCTGGTCGGCCAGGGCCGCGCGCGGCGGGAGGGGCCCCGCGTCCCGCTCCGGCCCGCCATCGGCGGCCGGGACCGGCCGTCCGCAGCCTGCGAGACCCTGCGTCGCCAGGGCCAGCGTCACGACGACGAGGCTCGGCCGGCCGAGGGCCGGCCCCCGGGGCGCTCCCGTCGCCGGCCCCGTCGCCGCCCCCCCCTTCGCCGAGGGTGCACCCGACCGTCGATCCGAGGGTGAGCGCATCGCACGGGACCCTAGCAGGTCGCTGCAGGAGGCCTCCCGGGGGATCGTCCGTCGCGAAGCCAGCGTTGCGACGTCCACGTCGACGGCTCATCCCTAGGGGCGGGGGTTCGGTGCTCGAGAACGGACGCGGTCTTCTCCTCTTCCTGGCCTCGGCTGGTCTCCTCGCCGGCGGCTGCGGCGCGGGCGCCGCTCCACGGCCGGTCCCCGGCCCGGAGGCGGACGCGCCGGCGGCGCAGGCGCCCTCCGCGGGCTCCACCCAGGCGTCGGAGCCTCCCCCATCGGACCCCGGAGGGACGCTGCCGGCCTTCGTGGACGGCGAGCGGGGCGGGGTGGTCACGCCCGAGGGCGCGGAGCGGCGCGGCCTGACCCTCGTCGACCTCGGCCAGCAGTGGACCCCTGCCGTCTTCCGCGAGGACCCCTCCCTCGGGCCCCGGGGGGCCCAGCCCTACCGGCGGCGGCTGCTGCGCCTGGCCGACGAGGCGGGGCGGCGCGCGCGCCGATCCCCGCAGTCCCGGTACCTCGAGCTCTACGGCATCTTCCCGACGTTCCGCGTGCTGCTCGAGCGGATGGCCGACGACGAGCGCCACGCATGCCACGACGCGGGCGAGGACGGCGCGATCGGCGAGGTGGAGCGCGCGCTCCGGCCGGGCGTCGACGTCGGCGCGCAGCGGCGACGCCTGGGCGGGGTCCGCGTCCTCACGCGCCGCCTCCAGCGCGTCGCGGCGCGGCGCGGCCTCGCGGGCATCGACGGGCTGGCCGACGACCGCACCTACGGCCCGCAGCTCTCGCGCCTCGCCCGCATGCGCCGGCAGGTCGACGCGATCCGGGCGGTCCAGGCGCACCTGCGGTGCGAGGGGTTCCTCCACGAGCGAGCTCGCGATGGCGTCTTCGACGGCTGGACCGGCTACGCGCTCCGCGCCTGGCAGCACCGGCACATGATCATCAGCCTCGGCGGCCGCCTCGACGAGGCGACGCGGGCCAGCCTCCTGATGGACAGCCGGGAGCTCGACTTCCTCAGCGTGCTCCGCGCCCTCCGGGAGCGCGTGATCGACGCGACGGGGCTGATCGAGGACGGCTCCGCCCTCGGCGCGTGGGGCACGGTGCTCGGTCGCCGCCTCGACCTCGACGACGAGTTCCGCTGGGTCGAGCGCTTCGGCCCGATGGACCGGGGCGCGCCCGACCTCGTCTCGGAGGCCGCCGAGGCGGCAGCCCAGGCCCTGGGCTGGACCGACCCGGACGCCACCCGGGCGTGGCTGCAAGCACGCTTCGCCGACGCACCCCCCACGCTGATCGTGGCGCTGCCGCTGCCCGAGCTCCCCCCCTACCACGGCCCGCACATGGAGCTCCGGGCCGAGATCGATCGCGGCGACGTCTGGTACCGGTTCCCCTACACCGACGATGGCCGCCCGCGCGGCGGACGGGTGGTGGAGCGGCCCACCCTCGTCCTCTACGCGATGGGACGGGACGGGGAGCACGCGCTCGTCCGCTGGAACACCACGATCGGAGGCTGGCAGCCGGAGGTGAACCCCGAAGGGGGCGTCGGGCTCCGCTACAAGGCGTCCGACGTCGGTCCCCGGGTCTGGCGGGACCTGATCGCGAGCCCCGCCTGGCTGCCGCCGACCAGCACCCCCGACGACGAGCTGCTCCGCCGCCGGGGGGAGGAGTGGCGGGTGCACCGCTCGATCACGGGGCCGGGCTACGACTCGGCCTACGGGCTCGCGATGTTCATCCACCACGGGGTCCGCGGGGGCGGCGGCGAGGGCGAGGCGGAGCGCTGGTTCGACAACGGCATCCGTAGCCACGGCTCGGTCAACTACCGTTCGATCCTTCGGGGCTACAGCCACGGTTGCCATCGTCTGTTCAACCACCTCGCGGTCAGGCTGACCTCCTTCGTGCTGGCGCACCGCGAGCACGTCGTTCACGGGCGCGTGCCCGCCAACTTCGTGCGCGAGCTGCACCCGGAGGGCGCCGAGCAGCCGCTGACCCTGACGATCGACACGCGTGGCTATCGCTTCGAGCTGACCCCTCCCGTGCCCGTCGAGGTGCTGGAGGGCAGGATCCGCGGCGGCGTTCGGCGCCCGCCCTACGGGTTCTACCCGCTGCCCGAGGAGCTGAGAGCCCAGGCGGAGGAGGAGATCGCTGCGGACCCGGACCCGGGCGCGAGCGCCGCGGACGGCGCGGCGGCCAGCGACGCACCCGGCGCCCCCTAGGACGTGGCACGAGCGAGGAAGCCGCCGAGCGCGGGAATAGGCCCCCTCGCCCATGACTGGTAGACTCGCCTGCGGCGAGATCTCGCACCCATGACCGAAGCCAGCCACGGACCGCCGACCCTTCAACGCTTGGTCCAGATGTTTCGGACAGCGATGAGCAGCCTCGGGAAGACCCCGAGCGAGGCGGACCTCGAGCGCTGGGCGGTCCTGATCCACGCGTCGATGTCGGGCCGGGGCCGCAGCTACCACACCGTCGAGCACGTGTTCCAGGTCAACGGGGGAAGCGACGCGATCGGCTCCCTGGCGATCCTGTTCCATGACACGGTCTATTGCGAGGTCGACGGGGGGCTCCCGCGGGGGCTCGGACCCCACCTCTCGGATGCGCTGTACGTCGACGGCGACCACGTCGAGCTCGGGCCCTTCGATCCGAGCGACGATCCGCTCCGGGCGCTCGTCGCGCGGCTGTTCGGGTTCACGCCCGGCCAGGCGGTCACGTTCCAGACCGGCCTCAACGAGCTGGCGAGCGCCCTGCTCGGGGCCCGGGCGCTGCGCTCCCACCTCAGCCTGCCCGAGCTCGCCCTCGTCGTGGCCTGCATCGAAGCGACCGTCCCGTTTCGCCCCCTGGACGCCGAGGAGAACCTCTACGGTCGCCTGCTCGAGGCCGACGAGGAGCACGGCCTCGGGCTCGACGACGCCGGCGTCGAGGCGGCGGTCCGACGGGCCGTGACGGTCGCGAACCGGGACGTCGGCAACTTCGCCTACGACGACGCCGGCGCCTTCCTCAGCCACACCTGGGAGCTGATCCCCGAGACCAACCCCACGCTGAGGATGCCCGCCTACACCCTCGGCGAGTACCGGCTCGCGATGCACAAGATGGCCGGGTTCCTGCGCGGCCTCGACGCGGAGCGGGTGTTCCGGGTCTTCCGGGGGCAGCCGAACGGGGAGGAGCTCGCGTCGCTCCGGGAGCGCGCCGCCCGCAACCTCGCCCGCGGCGCGCGTTACCTCCGGCAGAAGCTCCTGGCCGCGCGCGTGCTGGAGGCCCTGGCCTCGATGACCGGCGGCGACGCGCCGGTGAGCCTGTTCATGGGCGACCTCCCGACCAGCGACTCGGACACGCTGCGGCTCGAGCACCTGCTCCCGACGCCCTCGGTGGTCGCGAAGGACGTCGACCGGGAGGTGTTCCGCCTCCTCACCGAGGGCCGCAGCCGGGAGTCCGGCTTCGACCTGAAGACCTCCCCGCTCGCCTCCCACCTCTACGGCGCGCTCGGGGACCGGGCGAGCGACGACGTGCTCGGGCGGACCTCGCATGCGGAGCTCCTCCGGGCGCTGCCGCGGCCGCTCCTCGAGCAGGTGGCGACCTCCTGCTGCCGGATCGCGGTGACCCGGGCCGATGGGATCCGCGCGGTCCTCGACCAGCTCTAGCTCCGCGAGGCGACCGAGGCGTGGTGAGCGGAGCAGGGGCGAGGGAGACCGAGACGCCGGCGACCGCCGCCGTGATCGCGGACGCGCTGCGTCAGGCCGGCGCGGAGGAGGCGCTCCTCGCGTGGCTCCTGGCCCAGGGCGACCTCGAGTCCGCGATCGCCACGTGCCCGCGCGGGGACTGGCTCCTCCGGATCGCCCTCGCGGCCGGCACGGACCGCATGGCGCTGGTGCGGGCCGCCTGCGCCTGCGCGCGCTTCGCGGGGGCCTACCTAACGGAAGCGGACGAGGCGCGCGCCTCCGCCGCGGTGAGCGCGGCCGAGGCGGCCGCCGACCACGACGGCGAAGACGGACGGGGGCTGGCGGCGCGCGAGGCCGAGCTGGTTCAGGCGCTGGACGAGCGCGAGGACCCGGCCGCCCGGGCGGCGCTGATCAGCGCGCTCGCCGCGGTGCGCGCCGTGCGCGACGCGGCGGAGGCGCCACGGTCTTCGACCGCGGCGATCGAGGCCACGGTCGCCGACGCCGGCGACTGCGCGGTGGAGGCCGCCCTCGCCTACGCGGAGCGTTCCACCGCGGAGCGCGTTCGGCGCGCGCTCGGGTGGGCGTCGAAGGACTCCGGCCGGCGCTGAGCCCGTCCGTGAGCCGAGCGCGCGCCGACCTCGGCTAGCCTGGCCTAGCCAGGCTTGCGCGCCACGACGACCTTGGCGACGAACGCCGGAGTGACCGACTCCACCTCGAGGCCCGCTGCGGCGAGCGCCATCGCGAGGTCGTCCTTCAGGTAGTCCGCGTAGTAGGGCTCGTGGAACTGCTCCGGGAAGCGCTCGAGGAAGAACGCGAGCTCGGGGCTCTCGACCAGCTGCGCGGAGTCCTCGATCACGACCCGACCGCCCGGCGCCAGGACGCGCGCGATCTCCCCGAGCACCCGGCGCCGCGCGTTCCGCGGCAGCTCGTGGAACAGGTAGATGCAGCTGACGAGGTCGAAGGAGGCGTCGCGGAACGGCATCGCCTCGGCGTTGTCCGCCACGAGGGACACGTCCGTCACGTCGGCCAGGGTGCGCCGAGCCTCCTGGACATAGAACGGAGACAGGTCGAGGCCATAGAGCTTCAGGCTCGGGTGGGCGGTCGCGACCTGGGACAGGAAGCGGCCGGTGCCGCACGCGACGTCCAGCAGCCTCGGCGCGGCGCCGCCCGGCTCCCGGTCCCGGAGCCAGCGGCTGATCGGCGCCAGGGCCTGCCGTCGCATCACGTCCGCGGCCCCGCCGAACAGCACCTCGACCTCCAGGTCGTAGAGGGACGCGGAGCGCCGGCTCAGGTACCCGTCCGACTGCCAGTGGTACGTGCGCCGGAAGTAGGGGGGGTAGGTGGACAGGTCCACCTCCGAGGGCAGGTCGCGCCAGGCGCGGCTCGAGCGCCGCCGCATCACGCGGGGCAGGTCCGCGAGCATCCGCGGCAGCCGGCGAGCGTAAGCGCCGAGCGGCAGGGAAAACAGCAACCGGCGGGGGTAGAGGCCCTCCTCCACGTTGGCGAGGTCCGCCTCGAGGAGCTCCCGATAGCGCTGCTGCAGGTGAGCGATCGCCCGGGGGGCGGGCATCGGACCGCCCTGGCCGTGGGCCAGGTAGCGCATCGTGGCGTTGAAGAGCGTCGTCGGGACCATCACGGAGAGGTGCTGGGCCCGGTAGGCGAAGGACGTGAGGCTCGAGCTCATGGCGGCCATGACCTGGTCTTAGGGCCATTCTGCCGCGCGCCCGCGACGGCGTCACAGGTAGGTCGCCGCGAAGATCACGAGGGCGGCGCTCGTGCCGAGGCCCAGGAGCAGGAGAGGCCCCCAGACCCGGTCGCGAACACCGCCGCGCGCCGCCTGGACCAGCAGCCCGAGCATCCCGAGGGACCAGGCGCCCCCGAACCAGCCCGCGCTGCTCGCGAGGGCGGAGCGATCCCACCCGGTCCGCGCCGGCACGGCGCCCATGTGCTCGAACAGCGTGAACGTGGACGGCGGCTGGGCGACCGCGAGCAGGTAGATGCCGACCGCGACCGCCAGGTAGCCCGCCACGGTGAAGGCAGCGGGGATCCGGCTCGCGAGGGACGGTGAGGCCGGCAGGGACACCTTGATCGAGGCGCGGCGCGCCAGGCCGGGAGGCCCGGAGGGCAGCGGGCTCCGCGCCGGCGACCGATGGGACGGCGTCCCGGCGCCCGGGGAGCGGGGCGGCCTCGGGAGGGGGCCCGGGGGCGGCGACGCATCCCCCCGGCGGGCGGGGCGAGCAGCAGGCGGACGCGGCGGGCGTGATGCGCCGGGCGCGGCGCGACGTGCGGTCGTCGACCGCGGCGGCCGCGGCGACGGCGGCCCGCTCGGCAGCGGCCACGGCGCCGAGCTCAGCGGCGCGGAGCCCAGGGATACCGTGACGGCGCCCCCCAGCGGCAGCGCGCTGACCGTCACGACCTCGCCGTCCATTGCGGTCGAGACCCCGTCCGGCGGAAGGGAGGCCACGCCGCCCAGGGGCAGGCCGGGCGACCGGGGCCGGCTCGACCCCGGCGCCGCCCGGTCGTGGCGCGGAGCCGGAGCGCCGTCGGTCGACTCGTCCCCCCGCTCGTCGGTCAGCGGGTCGAGGGTGATGCGGGGGCCGATCATCGCAGGCTCGGATCAACCATCGACCGGCTCGGCCGAAGCTTAAGCAAGTGGCCTCTCCTGGTCCCCCGTCCCCGATCCGGGGCATGCCGATGCTCGCCGGGGAGGGTACGTTCGGGCCGTGAAGCTCGAAGGCGACGAGCAGGGCATCTCCGCCCTGAAGGCCCTCCACGAGAAGGACAAGACCTACCTGAAGTTCCTCGTGGGGGAGGCGCGCACGAACACCGACCTCAGGACGACCTTCAAGGACGAGGGCGGCACGCAGTGGGTGCTCCGCGTCGACCCCGCCTCGGGCAACCTGGTCGTCGAGGGCGGCTAGGCGGACGTCCCGAGCGTCACCACCACCTTACCGCGGGTGCGCTTCGTCTCGACGCGGCGGTGCGCGTCGGCGATCCGCTCGAGCGGGAGAACGCGGTCGAGGATGGGCCGGAGCCGGCCAGCCTCGATCCAGCGGCCCAGCACCTCGAGGTCCCGGCGCCGGCTACGCACGATGACGAGGCGGGCCGGCGTGATGCCCATCCGGCTCAGGGCACCCCGCACCACGGCCGCGGGGCGGGGGATCGCCGTCACGTAGCGCCCCCGCGGTCGGAGGATCGCCTTCGCCGCGGGGTACGGGGCCGTACCGAAGATGTCGAACACCGCGTCGAAGCGTCGGCCGCGCTCGAGGATCGGCCTTTCGTCGTAGGGGAGCACCTCGTCGGCGCCGAGATCGCGGACCCAGGCCGCGTTCCGCCCGCTGCAGACCGCGACGACGCGACCCGCGAGGATCCGTGCGATCTGGACCGCGAACGTGCCGACGCCGCCGGACGCGCCGTTGAGGAGCACCTCGTCGCCCGAGTGGACGCCGAGCTCGTCCCGGAGCGCCTGGAGCGCCGTCAACGCGGCGAGCGGCACCGCCGCCGCCTCCGCGAAGGTCAAGGACGCCGGCTTCGGGGCGAGCTCGTCCTCCGGCACCACCGCGCGCTCCGCGCACGCCCCGGCCCGCCACGACTGGATCATCCCGTGGACCGGATCCCCCACGGCGAGCGTACGGACCTCGGCCCCGACCGAGTCCACCACGCCCGCCAGGTCGTAGCCCGGCACCTGGGGGAAGCGCCGGCCGGTGAAGGCGCGCAGCTTCCCCTTGCGCACCAGCACGTCCTTGGGGTTGAGGGCCGCGGCGTGGACCCGCACCGTCACCTCGCGCGGGCGGGCCGTGGGCTCCGGCAGCTCACCGACCTCGAGGACCTCGGGCGGCCCGTAGCGGTCGTAGCGCGCTCCCCTCATGGCCCTCGCCTCCTGGAGCTCGGCCCGCCGAAGGGGGGTCGGCGCCGTCGCGGACGGCGCCGGCGCCTCACTGGGCCCGGAAGAAGTCGTTCGCCCCTTCCTGCTGGGCCGCGACCCGGGCTGCGCAGAGCTCGATCGACTCGATGGCGCTGTCGAGGTTGCGGGGCCCCCCGCGGGTGCTCGCGACCCGGGGCGCGAAGAACGCCCGCACCTCCTCGACCCGCTCCGTCGAGCAGAAGCCCGCGGCCACGAAGGGGAGGTAGCCCGACAGCCCGGGGCCGAGCTTGTCGGCCACCTCGTCGTAGTGCTCCTGGAGCCAGGCCCAGGCCTCGGTCCGGCCCTCGGCGTCGCTCGCCTGCCCGAACAGGGGAGCCAGGGTCTCGTTCACGCGCAGGTTGCGGTTGAGGGCGAGGTCGAGGGCCTGGCGGCGGTACCGATCGTCGTCGACCCGGCTCAGGCCGGCGAGCAGCACCGCACGGGCCTGCGGGTCGTCGGTATCCCGGAACAGCCGGAACATGTGGTCGAACAGGGCCTGGGTCGCGTTCTGGCCCGCGACGATCACCGCCAGCTCCGCGAGGTCGGGAGGCACCGCGTTGGGGTGGAGCTCACGGTCGCCGCCATAGCCGACGTAGTCCCGGCCGCGGTTGTTCGCGTCCCGGCGGACCGGCCCCTCCTCGACGTCCAGGGCGAGGAAGCGCAGCACGGCGGCGCGCAGCAGGCGACGCTCGCCGTCCTCGTTGCGGGGCGACACCCAGCCGAGGCGGTTCAGGTGCCCGCGGTAGAGGCGGCGGGTGTAGCGCTGGATGTCCGAGAGCCGGCTGGCGTTCGGCGCGAGGTAGTCGAGGGCGAAGCGGAAGAACCCGAGCGGCGCGGTCGCGAGGGCGCGGTTCTCGCTCCGGGCGATCTGGGACAAGGCCTCGGCTGCCTCGCCGAACGGCACCCGACCGGCCGCAGCGCCCGCCTCGAGGCTGTCCGCGTAGGACAGCCGCTCCCGGACCGTCAGGTCGTTGCGGCCGCGGCGCTGCAGGCTCTCGAGGGCCTCCGCGTCGAGCGTCCAGCGGTAGTAGCCGCGCCCATCGGCGTTTGGCATCACCCAGTCCGGGCACTCGGCGGACTCGAGCTCGAGCGTGCCCTCGGCGGCGCCGAGGAGCGTGCACGTCCGCAGGGTCTCGCGGCCGGCCTCGTAGCGCACGCAGACCGGGATCTGCCAGGTCTGCTCGGTCGACGCCCGGCTGCCGGCGGGCAGGTAGCGCGACTGCCGGAGCTGGAGCACCGGCGCGCCCTCGCAGGACAGCGTGGCCTCGACGAGGGGCACCCCGGGCTGGCTGAGGAAGCTCTCGAAGGGCCCCCGGACCTCACGCCCCGACGCGTCCTCGAGCGCCGTGATCAGGTCGTCGCTCGTGGCGTTGCGCTCCGCGTGCTCGCGCAGGTAGCGCCGGACGCCCTGGCGGAAGACCTCGGGCGTCAACCAGGCCTCGAACATCCCGAGGACGCTCATCCCCTTGCTGTAGGTGATCGTGTCGAAGGCGTTGTAGATGTCGTGGTGGGTCTCGATCGGCTGCCGGATCGTGCGCGCGCTGGCGAGGCTGTCGGCGTCCATCGCCCGGATCAGCGTCTGCATCTCCGCCTCATCGGGCCGGTAGTCGTCGTTGAACGTGCGGATCGTCTCCTGCTGCATCCAGGTCGCGAACGCCTCGTTCAGCCAGAGGTCGTCCCACCAGGCCATCGTGACGAGGTTCCCGAACCACTGGTGGGCGAGCTCGTGGGCGGTGATGTAGGCGAAGCGCCGCTTCTGGATCTCGCCCGCGTCCTCGTTGAGGAGGATCAGCCGGTCCCGGAAGGTGATCGCGCCGGCGTTCTCCATCGCCCCGGCCGCGAAGTCCGGCACCGCGATCAGGTCGAGCTTGTCGAAGGGGTAGGCGATGCCGAAGTAGCCCTCGAGGGCCGCGAGCAGCGCCGGCGTGTTCTCCATGGCGTAGGCGAGCCGCTCCCCCTGCCCACGGGGCGCGATCCCGCGGAACGGCACGGGGCGGCTCCGGACCTCGCTCGTCGGCAGCGGGTCGCCCTCCACCACGTCGAAGGGTCCGACCGCGAACGCGATGAGGTACGTCGGAAGCGCCTCCGTCGTGGCGAAGCGCACGCGCTGCCAGCCGTCCACCAGCTCGGCCGCCCCCTCCTGCTCGGCGTTGGAGACGGCGGTCAGGCCCGCGGGGACGGCGAGCGTGACGTCGAAGGGCGCCTTGAACGCCGGCTCGTCGAAGCACGGAAAGGCCCGCCGGGCCGAGAGCGGCTCGAACTGACTGAAGACGTAGCGGTCCGTCCCGACCGTGGCCCGGTACAGGCCCCGCAGCGACGGCTCGTAGGTCGAGGAGAAGCGTACGCGGACCCGGATGACGCCCGGCTGAACCGGGCGCGGCAGGCGGAGGACGGCGAGCCCCTGGGTCTCGTCGAGCACGGTCCACTCGACCGCCACGGGGTCCCGGTTGGCCTCCTCGACCGTCGCTTCCTCGACCTCCATCGCCTCGCCGTGCATCCGGATCTCGGACGTCGCCCGGGCGACCTCGACGTCGATCTCGACGGAGCCGGTGTAGCGCTGCCGGTCCGGGTCGAGGGCGAGGGTGAGATCGTAGCGGCGCGGCCTGAGGTTGGTGGAGAGGCGGATCTCCTCGGCCTCCTCGCCCGCGCTGTCGCCGCCGCTGGCGGCGGCGGGGGCCGCCGCCGCGGGCGCCTCGCCCTGACGTTCCGTCGATGCGCCGCCCCCGCCGCAGCCGAGGCTGCTGGCGACGGTGAGGGACAGCAGCGCGAGACACACCCGGGTGACCATAGCGTGCCGCTCTTAGCACGGGCTCCCGCCCGCCGACCAGACCCGCCAAGTCGGCGTCGTGAGCGTCCCGGGTCCGTCCGCCCGACCCTCGGCCTCCCCTTGCCGGAGAGGGCGCCTCCCTCCGGGGGTGTTATCGTGGACCACGAACGGAATGGACGGCGCAGCTCAAGCGTTTACATGGGTTCGATCGAGAGAGCGGGCTCGATCGACGAGGACCCCACGCCGCCGGGCCCTCGAGGCCGTCCTCCTCCTCACCGCGGCCACCCCGGCGCTCCCGGCCCGGGCCCAGCCCGCGCGCCCGCCGTCGTTGCCTCGCGTGGGCTTCCATGTCGCCGCGCCCCAGGACCCGGAGGCGCGCGAGACGCCCGAGCGTGACGCGACGACCTCGGGTGCGCTCGCCCGCGCGACGCTCCCGAGGGTCGGCCTCGAGGCGCCTCCTCTCGCGGAGGCGCCGGCGGCGGGCGGCGACCCCTCCGTCGCCGTCAGCGCTCCGGTCCAAGGGGCGCCTGCCCCGCTCCTGGGCACGATGGCGAGCACGCCGCTCTCGTCGGTCGCCGAGAGCGACGTCCTGCTGCACGACTTCGAGGAGCTCTTCGCGGCCGAGCCGGACGACGAGGGCGGCGATCTCGGCGGCTTCATGAAGGACTGGCTGCTGCTGCCGATCGTGCTCTACGCACCGGAGACGCAGGTGATCATCGCCCTCACGGGGGCGGCGTTCTTCAACTTCGAGGACCGCGCGGTCAACCGGCCCTCGTCGATCCGTGCCCTCGGGCTCGTGTCCACGATGGGCCAGCTCCAGATCAACGTCGAGGACGAGCTCTGGATCGACCGGAACCGGTGGCGGGTCGCGAACGCCTTCGAGTACCGGGACTGGCCCGCGGTGTTCTACGGGCTGGGCAACTTCACGCTCGTCGAGAACCAGGAGAGCTTCAGCTACCGGCGCGTCTCGGTGCGCACGGAGATCGACTACCGGGTGTGGCGGCACCTCTACGTCGGGCTGCGCCACGACTTCGCGACCTACGAGCTGACGAAGACCGAGCCCGACGGCGTCCTGACCCAGGGGACGATCCCGGGGGCGGACGGCGGCCCGACGAGCGGCGTCGGCTGGAACGTCTCGTGGGACGACCGGGACAGCGCGATGTACGCGACCCGCGGCGCCTATCTCTCGGTGAGCGGGCTCCTGTACCAGGGCTGGCTCGGGAGCCGATACGACTTCGGCACGCTGAGCGTGGACCTCCGGAAGTTCTTCGTCCCCTGGCTCGACCACGTGGTGGCGATCCAGCTGCGGGGGGACTTCACCGTCGGGGACGTCCCCTTCCTCTACATGCCCGGGCTCGGCGGCTCGAAGCTCCTGCGGGGCCACTTCCGCGACCGTTACCGCGACTACAACGTCCTCGCCGCCCAGGCCGAGTACCGCATGCCGCTCTTCTGGCGCTTCAAGGCGGTGCTGTACTCGGGGGTGGCGCAGGTCGCGCCCCACTTCCGCTACTTCAACCTCGAGCACCTCCGCTACGGCGTCGGCGCCGGCCTGCGCTTCGCGCTCTCGGAGACAAACCCGGCCCACATGCGCATCGACGTGGGCTACGCGGAGAGCAGCTTCCGCTTCTACCTCCAGGTCTTCGAGTCGTTCTGAGCGCCGCGGGCGCCGTCCCACCGTAACCGCGGAGCCGCGCGCCCGTGGGCCGAGAGCCACGCCCACCGCGGGCTTGCCGGGTGGCGGGCGCGACCTTCCCGAGATCCTCCCACGATCCGGGCCGTCCAAGGCTCGGGGCGGAACCGGCACGGCCGCTGCTTGTCTCTGCCCTGGAGGAGGAGAGCATGACCCGAACCCCGAGGTTCGCGACCCTGGCCCTGACGACCCTGGCGATGACCGCGACCCTGGCGAGCGCGGCGGCGGCGGACGACCCCCCGCTCGCCGCGATCCGGCCGCTCGAAGCCGTCCCCCCGCCCCCCGATGCGCTGCCCGAGGGGGAGCCCGACATCGACGAGCAGGAGCTCTGGGAGCTCGAGCAGGAGGAGCTGTTCTTCTGCGGCGGCGACGGGGGCGAGCCGAGCGAGGTGGATGAGGCCTACTACCTCCTGGAGGAGGGCGACGTCCGGGGAGCCTTCCGACGCATCGGCGACGCCCTGCGCGAGGGCCGGGTGACCGACTGGCGCCGCGGCGAGGCCCTCGCGCTGCTCGCGGAGACCCAGCTCCGCCTGGGGCGCTACGGGGCGGCGGTGGTCAACTACCGCCGCGCGCTGGCCACGGACCCGGACGGCGTGGACGTCGGCGCGAACGTGGGCGTCCAGGTGGGGCTCGCGACCGCCCTGTACCTCCGGGGCCTCCCGGAGCAGGCGCTCCAGATCGCGCTCGCCGCGGAGGAGGCGGCCTGCGCCGGTCGGTGGGCGCAGATGGCGTGCTACGGCGTCGAGGCGGTGCTGGCCCACCTGCACCGCGACGGGTCGGCCCGGACCGCGTCCACGGACGTGCTCCGGACCCTCCGGGAGGCGAACCCTCAGCTCGGGGAGGACTTCGACCGGGTCGACCGGCGCGTCGCGCGGGCGCCGGAGCTTCCGCGCCCGCGGGCGACGCGGGAGGTCGACGCCCCGTGAGGCGCCCGCTCGGCCCGCTGCGCCGGGGCCCCGCGCCGGGCCTGAGGGTCGCCCTCGGCGTCGCCCTCGCCCTCGCGGCGGCCGCGCCGGCGCGCGCCCAGGACGGCCGGGGGGGGGGCGGCCCCAAAGGCCGCGGCACCAGCCACCCCCAGCCCGGCCGACCCCCGCACCGCCCGGGGCG
>JBHJHB010000083.1:0-16988 GCA_050331215.1 Sandaracinaceae bacterium
GGGGGGGTTTGTTGTCGTTGTTGATGGCGGTAATTTGCACTACTTCACCGCCGGGGCCTTTGGGGGGGTTGCCGGCGCCGCGCGCCCACGACTCGAAGGTCGTCGGCGCGAAGTCGGGCAGCAGCTTGTCCCGGTGGACACCGAGGGCCTTCTCCATGAACCAGCGGTGAATCGAGACGCGATTCATCACGTTGACGAGCCCGAGGCTCGCCCGCGCCATCGACGCCGCGAGGTCCGGGTTCCCGAGCACCCTGAGGCGCAGCTTGCCGCCCGTCCGCCGCCGGGCCTGCGCGTGGTAGCGGTGGACGAGCTTCGGGAAGTCGAGCTGGAACTCGTGGCCGTCCCGTGGCGTGTAGGGGCACTGGCCCTCGCACAGCTTGCACTGGAAGCACTGGTCCATGACCTGCTCGGTCTCGCCGGCCGTGAGCTTCGCGACCTGCCCGTCGTGCTCGTCGTCGATGAAGCGAAACAACGTCGGGAAGCTGTCGCAGTACTTGAAGCACATCCGGCAGCCGTGACAGACCTCGAAGACCCTGGTGAGCTCCTGGTCGAGAGCGTCCTTGTCCCAGTACTTGGCTTCCGTCGGGTCGTAGGAGAGCCCGCCGGTCGGCTGGTAGGAGATGTTGGTGTCGCTCATCGGTGGGCTGCTGGGAGGCCTGGAGGCTCCGCCGGCTTCCGCGCGGCTGGAGAGCCAGGGCTGGGGGGCTGGGGAGGGACCTGCGCGGGTCAGTCCCGCGATCTCGCGCGACGACCCGCCCGTCGTGGAGCGCGGGCGGGTCGTCGTGATGGCGCGCCAGCGCGGCTCAGGAGATGTCGTCGAGGAGCTTCTGGAAGCGCCCCGCGTGGGACTTCTCGGCCTTCGCCAGCGTCTCGAACCAGTCCGCGATCTCGCCGAAGCCCTCCTCGCGCGCGGTCTTCGCCATGCCCGGGTACATGTCGGTGTACTCGTGGGTCTCACCGGCGACGGCGGCGGCGAGGTTGGACTGGGTGTCGCCGATCGGAAGGTCCGTGGCGGGGTCGCCCACCTTCTTCAGGTAGTCGAGGTGGCCGTGGGCGTGGCCCGTCTCGCCCTCCGCGGTCTCGCGGAAGTTGCCCGCGATCTCGGGGAAGCCCTCGACGTCCGCGACCTTGGCGAAGTAGAGGTAGCGGCGGTTCGCCTGGGACTCGCCCGCGAAGGCGTCCTTGAGGTTCTGGTGCGTCTTGCTGCCCTTGAGCTCTGCCATGACAGTTCTCCTCGGTGAAGGGAATGAGGCCGGCTCCCTCGTCCGGCCCTCGCCGCCGCCAGGGACCCCGGCGGCGCTGAGTCGATCGGTGATGTGAACCGCTTACCGCCGCCGGCCACGGAGCACGACCTCGTAGTGCTCCACCTCGTAACCCTCGAGGTCCGGCACGCCGGCGACCCGCAGCCGGTTCCAGTCGATGTCGACGATCTCGCCGCTGTCGACGTCCACGAAGTGGTGGTGCCGGTCGAGGTTGGAGTCGAAGACCACGCCGCCTTCGGCCAGGTTCACGGTGCGCAACAGCCCTTTCTCGACGAAGAGCTTCAGCGTGTTGTAGACGGTCGCGCGGCTCAGCACCGGCAGGCGCTCGCCGACGACCGTGAATACCCGGTCGGCGCTCGGGTGCTCGTTCGTGGTCAGGACGTACTCCGCGATCGCCACGCGCTGCGCCGACGGCGTGATGCCGCGGCTGCGCAGGCGCTCGAGGATGTCGCTCACGCCGTTAGAACTGTTCTAACTCGAGACGGGTGTCAAGCGGCCGGGCCCGCCGGCACCGGACCGTCATGGGGGGCGGGCGGCCTCCCCGGCGCCTCGGCGGCCCTGGCCCGCGGGCTCAGCGGAGCTCGCAGACCTTCTCGCCGAAGAGCCGCTCCAGGCTCGACAGGAACGCCTCCGACGGCTCGACGCTCACCCCCGTCTCCGCGAGCTGCACCGTCCAGCGCTCCTGACGGACGATCTCGAGCGTGACGGGGCAGGTGCCCGGGTTGTCCTCGAGGGTCTGCTTGAGGGCCTGGAGCTGGGACGGCCGCGTCCGGTCCACCTGGAGGCGAAGCCGGATCGCCCGGGTGCGGGTCATCAGCTCCCGGGCCAGCGGCGCCGCGTCGAGGAGCACGAGCTTGGCGTGCGTGGGCCCTTCGTCCGCCGAGCGGTAGTCCCGCTCGAACTTCACGTCCGCCGTCAGGAGCACGGGGTCGCCCGCGCTCAGCACGTCGCGCGCCCCCTCGAGCACGCCGGAGCGGACGATCACCTCCACCCGGCCCTCGCCGTCCTCGAGGTGGAAGAAGCCCATCCGGCCCCCGTTCTTGGTGTTCCGCTCGCGGTAGCCCTCCACCGAGCCGCCGATCGTGACCTTCGAGCCCTCCCGGCGCCGGCCGAGGCCCGCGGTGGTGCAGTCGCAGAAGCGCTTGAGCTCGGACCCGTAGCGCTCGAGGGGGTGGCCGCTGACGTAGAAGCCGAGGGTCGCCTTCTCGCGCGCGAGCAGCTCCTTGAGGTCCCAGGGCTCGACGGCCGGGAAGCTGCCGCCCCCGAGCCGCTCCGCCTCGCTCCGCTGCTCGGGGGCGAGCAGGCCGAAGAGGCTGGTCTGGCCGCTCTCGCGCTCGGCCGTGATCTTGCGCCCGCGCTCCAGCGCCGCGCTGATCGCCGCGTGGGCCTGGGCCCGGTGCACCCCGAGGGCCGTGTGGGCGGCGTCGAAGGCGCCGCACTGGACCAGCGCCTCGGCCACGCCCTTGTTCACGCGCTTCGGGTCCACCCGCGCGGCGAAGTCGTACAGCTCGGTGAAGGGCTGCTGCGTCCGCTCCTCCCGGCCGCCCTGGGCCGTCTCCCGGGCCTCGAAGATCGCCTCGAGGGCCGCCTCGCCGATCCCCTTCACGCCGCCGAGGCCGAAGCGGATCTTCGGCCCGGCGGGGTCCCGGAGCTTGCCCCGCAGCGACACCGGCCGACCTGGCCGACCGGCCTTCACGCCGTCGGCCTCGTCGTAGACCACGGTGAAGTCGATCGCCGACTCGTTCACGTCCGGCGGCAGCACCGTGACGCCCATCGACCGGGCCTCGGCGACCGTGCGGACCACCTTCTCCGTCTTCTCGCGGTCCGATGTCAGGGTCGCGCACACGAACTCCACGGGGTAGTGAGCCTTGAGGTACGCCGTCTGGTAGGTCAGGAGCGCATACGCCGCGCTATGACTCTTGTTGAAGCCGTAGCCCGCGAAGTGAGCCAAGAGATCGAAGATGCGGCCTGCCTCCGCCGCGGAGTGTCCATTCGTCTGCGCGCCCTCGATGAACACCACCCGCTGGGCGGCCATCTCCTTTTCCTTCTTCTTGCCCATCGCCCGGCGCAGGATGTCGGCGCCGCCGAGGGTGTAGCCGGCCATCTCCCGCGCGATGCGCATGACCTGCTCCTGGTAGACGATGACTCCGTAGGTGTCCTTGAGCACCGCCTCGAGGGAGGGGTGCGGGTACTCGACGGGCACCCGGCCGTGCTTGCGCTGGATGAAGTCCTCGACCATCCCCGTGCCGAGGGGCCCGGGCCGGTAGAGGGCCACGGCGGCGACGATGTCCTCGAAGGAGTCCGGCTTGAGCTGCTTGAAGAGCTGCTGCATGCCCGACGACTCGAGCTGGAAGACGTTGGTCGTCTCGCCGGACTGCAGGAGCGCGAAGGTCGCCGCGTCGTCCATCGGGATGGCGGAGATGTCGAAGGGCTCGCTCCGGTCCGGGCGTCGGTCGACGAGCTTCACCGCGATGTCGATCACGGTGAGGGTCTTGAGGCCGAGGAAGTCGAACTTGACGAGGCCCGCCGCCTCGACGTCGTCCTTGTCGTACTGGGTGACGTAGAGGCCGGGCTCCGGGCAGAACACGGGGACGTGATCCCAGAGCGGGCCTTCGCTGATCACCACCCCGGCGGCGTGCATGCCGGCGTGGCGGTTGAGGTTCTCGAGGCTCATGGCCGTCTGGAGGAGCTCCCGGATCCCCGGATCCTCGTCGTGGACGGCCTTGAGCCGCGGCTCCTGCTCGAGGGCCTTCTGGATCGGGACGGTCTTTCCCTGCACCGGCTCCGGGATCAGCGTGGCGATCCGGCCCGCGTCGGCCGCGGTCATCCCCATCACCCGGCCCACGTCCCGGACCACGCTCCTGCTCTTGAGCTGGTGGAAGGTCGCGATCTGACCGACGGAGTCGTGGCCGTACTTGTGGCGGACGTAGTCAAGCACCCGGTCGCGGCGCTCCTGGCAGAAGTCGATGTCGAAGTCGGGCATCGACACGCGCTCCGGGTTGAGGAAGCGCTCGAACAGGAGGCCGTGGTGGATCGGGTCGAGGTCGGTGATCCGGAGGCTGTAGGCCACGAGGCTGCCCGCCCCCGAGCCGCGCCCCGGGCCGACCGGGATCCCATCCTGCTTGGCCCAGTTGATGAAGTCCTGGACGATCAGGAAGTACCCGGGGAAGCCCATCGACTCGATGATGTGGAGCTCCTCGTCGAGGCGGGCCCGGTACGCGTCGAGGTCGACGGTGCGGCCGAGGCGCGCCAGCTCCCGGGCTCGGGCCTGGAGGCCCTCGTGAGCGAGGCTCCGCAGGTAGGTCGCCTCGTCCGTGCCCTCCGGCAGCGCGAAGCGCGGAAGCTGCGCGTCCGCGAGCGGGTTGGCCTGGCCGGCGCACATCTCCGCCACCACCAGCGTGTTGCGCACGGCCTCCGGCAGGCCGCTGAACGTGTGCGCCATCTCCTCGGGCGAGCGCAGGTACATCCGGTCCGAGCCGTGGTGGGCGCGCTCGAGCTCCGTCAGCGTGCGGCCGGCCGCGATGCACTGCAGGGCCAGCTGGGGCCGCGCCTGGGCCTTGAGCAGGTAGTGGCAGTCGTTCGACGCCACGATCGGGAGGTCGAGCGCCGTCGCCTGCTCGGCGAGGATGCGGTTGAGGGGGCCCTGCTCGGGGAGCCCGTGGTCCTGGAGCTCGACGAACAGGTAGCCGGGGTCGAAGCACTCGCCGAGGCGCCCCAGCGCCTCGCGCCCGGCGGCCGGGCCCTTGAGCAGCACCTCCTGCGCGACGTAGCCGCCCATGCACCCGCTCAGCCCGACCACGCCGGCGTGGTGCGCGCGCAGCACGTCCATGTCGATGCGGGGGCGGCCCGCGCTCTCGACCCAGCCCTTGCTGACGAGGCGGACCAGGTTCCGGTAGCCCTCCTGAGAGCTCGCGAGCAGCACCAGGTGGTGCTGGCGGCGGTTCTGGGGATCCGTGCGGTCACCCGGCGTGAAGTGGACCTCACAGCCGAGGATCGGCTTGATCCCGGCCTTGTCGCAGGCGCGCACGAAGCGCACGGCGCCGTGCATGTTGTCGTGGTCGGTGAGCGCGACCGCGCCCATCCCCGCATCGGCGACGCTCCGGGCGAGCTCGTCGAGCCGGATCGCCCCGTCGAGCATCGAGAACTCGGAGTGCACGTGAAGATGGGCGAATTCCGTCTGGCTCATCGCATCCTCCAGGCGGTGAAGCGGCTCACCATGCGCCGGCGGGCGGTGGCCTTCAAGGGGGTCGGCCGGGGTCGGCGACGCCCCGGGGTGCCTTGCCGTCGACGGTCGTGGGTGCTATCTCGCGCGGCCCGTCAACGACGGGCTCGGGAGACGTGACGTGACGAAGGCTTCCCCCCTCACCCAGGTCAAGGACCGCTTCGGGTCGAAGGCCGACCTCGTCGCCGCCGTGCGCGACCTGGCCGGCGACGACCTGTTCCTCGACCGCACCAACGAGGACAAGGGCCTCGAGCGGGTCTCGAACAAGAAGCTCCTGCACCTGCACGCGGTGCTCAGCGAGGTGAAGTCGACCTGGGGCAGCCGCGCCCAGCTGATCGACGCGATCTGCGACCTCGAGAAGCGCCCGAAGGACGAGGGCTACAAGGAGAAGATCGGCCGCTGGCCGACGCCCCGGCTCCTCGACCGCTTCCGGTCCCTCGAGAAGAAGGCGCGTCAGGCCCAGGCCGACTGAGCCACGCCCCGCGCTGGCGGCGCTTGCGTCCGCCGAACCTTTGGGGCTACGGGGTGTCAGAGGTCCCGTGACGGAGCTGTCCAACATCGCGGACCGGGGGCTCCCGCGGCGTGCCGACGCCCTGGACCCCGAGCTCCTGGCGCTGCCCGCGCCGCCCCGAGCGCGGCGCGTGTGGGCGCTCGCGCTGATGGCCGTCGTCTGCCTGCTCTCGGTGGGGCTCCTGGTGGGCCTCCGTCACGATCTCGCGTACCTGGTGTCGTCGCCTCGGATCGTGGATCTCGGCGACGTCACCGACCTCGGCACCGGTTCGGTGCCCCACAACCGCTACGTGCGGGTCCGCGGCACGCCCATGGTCTCGAGGACCGTGCGCTACCGGCGCCTCCTCGGCGGGGCGCGCTACGAGCTGTTTCCCCTCGCCGGCCAGCGAAGGCTGCTCGTCCAGGTGCCCGCGGGGCGCGGCGCGCTCGCCCGGGTCGAGTACGCGGGCCGCCTGGTCACGCTGGGGGACCTCGGCGGCCGCCTCGGGGTGGCCCGTCGCTACCTGACCGAGGAGATGGGGGTCAGCGCGGACGACGGCACCCTCGTGCTTCTCGCCGACGAGTCGCCGGGGAGCTACGCGTGGGCGGCGCTGCTCGCGCTCCTGTGCGCGCTGTGCCTCTCGATCAACGGGGTGCTGCTGTTCCTGTGGTTCCGGCCGCTCTCGACCGGCGCCCACGACGACGCCTGGCCCGAGCCCGATCCGGTCTAGTCGCCTGGGACAGGAGTGAGTGGCAAGTCCCGGCGGCCCTCGACGCCCGGGCTATCCCGTCTGGGTGGGCGACGGCGGAGCTGGTAGCTTCAGGGCTCCGGATCATGACGGAGCCCACCCCCCCGCCGATGCACCAGCTCGGGCTCCACCTCTGGCGCGACGGCGCCGTCGAGGACGCCCGGGAGCTCTTCTCCTGGGGCCAGCGCCGTCGCGGCGCGGACGGGGCGCGGTGTCGCGCGCTGCTCGAGGCGCTCGAGGCGGGCCGGGAGCCGCCCGAGGCTCCACCGGTCGAGGTCAGCCTCGCCCGGGTGGGGGAGCTGCTCGACGCCGAGCGGCTCCACGAGGCGCGCGCGTTCCTGCGGGGCTCGGGCCTCGATCAGGAAGCGGATGCGGTGCGCCTCGCGTTCCTGCTCGACCAGGCGCTCGCGCCGGTCCCGCCCGGGGCCGACCCCTCCTTCGAGGCGGTGCTCGAGCTGGTGGGCGCCGGCCACGCGTCGACGGCGCGCCGCGCGATGCAGAACGTGCTCGAGCGGGACGAGGGCGGACCCGCCTGGCTGGTCGAGCGCAGCACCGCCCTCGCCCAGCTGCTCGACGGGCGGTGGGCCTCGCCGTCGGACCCGGCGCCGCGGCCGACCCGAGGGCCGGTCGTCGAGCGTCTGCGCGAGAACGACCTGCCCGGGGCGCTCCAGGCGGCGCGGCGCATCGGGGCCGAGGACCTGATCTCGATCCTGGAGCGGTTGGTCGCCGGGAGCGAGCGCGTGAGCGGGCAACGGCTGGCGGACGTCGACCCCGCGGCCGAGCCGACCGGCCACCGCCTGGCCGAGCTCCACCTGCGGGAGGGCCACCTCGGTCTCGCGGCGCTGGCCTACGAGGAGATCCGGCAGGAGCATCCGGACGACGAGCGGGCGATCTCGCGGCTCGCCGACATCGCGGACCTGCGCCGGGTGCTCGGCCAGGCGACCCCCCCGCCCCCGCCGAGGGCGGCGCGCAGCGGCAGCGCGCTGCGCAAGAGCGGGCCGCGCAAGCTGAACCCACACGCGTGGTCCGCCGCCGGGGGGCGTCCCAGCTTCCTCGCGCGGGCCGACGACGAGACCCAGGCCCTCGACGCGGCGCGCGAAGCGGAGCTCCTCCTCCAGCTCGGCAAGGCGGAGGAGGCCCTCCTGGTCTACCGGATCCTGTGCGTCCGGGCGCCGGACGAGAGCGCCTACCGGCAGCGCCTCGCGGAGATCGAGGCCGTGGTGGAGGCGCGCGCTCAGAGGAACAGCGCGAGGTAGGCGTCGACGAGCTGAGGGCCGAAGAACAGGAACTCGAGGGCGCCGAGGGCGAGGAACGGCCCGAAGGGCACGGCGCGGGCCGCGAGGTCCTCCTCGGCGTCGGTGCGCCATATCCAGAGCAGGCGGTCGTGGCGGTCGACCACCTTGAGGAGCCGGCCCTGCTGCTCGAGCGTGGCGGTGACGCCGTCGGCGGTGCGGAGGGGGGCCCCCGGGGGTGGTGGTTGGATACGGGGGCTATCGGCCCTTGTCCCCTCCAGGTTGTCGAGCTCGGTCACGTCACCGGCCGAAGACGGCGCCTCCGCGCCGTCGCTCGCCGCGCCCAGCCGCGCCCCGGTCGCCGTGGCCACCACCACGGCCGCGATCCCCTGGAAGGCCCCCGCCACCAGCGCGAAGAGCGCGCCCTGCCAGCCGAGGAAGGCGCCGATGAACATCAGGAGCTTGGCGTCCCCCTCGCCCATGCCGCGCCGCCCGGTCAGCTGCTCCCAGCTCCAGACCAGCAGCAGCTGGACGATCAGGAAGGCGCCGCCGGCCCCCAGCGCCGCCTCGGCGGGGCTCGGCCCGCCGAGGCGGACCGACACGGTGGCGAGGCCGAGGGCCGTGCCGGCGATGGAGACCTCGTCGGGGATCTCGCGCCACTCGAGGTCGACGAACGTGGCGATCAGCAGGCCCCCGACGAAGGCGAACTCGATCGCGGCGCTGAACACCGCCGGCCCGAGCTCGACGCTCGGCGCCGCCTGCACGACGAGGCGCTCGGCGAGCGCGAGGCACAGCCCGGCCCCGGCGAGCTCGACGATCAGGTAGCGCGGGCTCAGCCGCTCGCCGCAGCAGGCGGTTCGGCCACGAAGCCACAGGTAGCCGAGGATCGGGACGTTGAGGTGCCCCGGGATCTGCGCGCCGCAGTGCGGGCAGTGGCTCCGTGACGGGCTCACGACGCTCAGCTCCCGCGGCCAGCGGTAGATGGCGACGTTGAAGAAGCTCCCGAAGAACGCCCCGAACACGAAGGCGAACACCCGGACGAGCCACGGGGGCAGATCGGCGACGCTCACCCCGAGCAAGCTAGCAGGAGCCTGCCCGCAGGGGGTGCGCCGAGGCACGGCGCTCCTGGCAGCGCCCTGGCCATGCCGAGCCGCTGCGTGGCCGCGGCACCCACGCCGGCCGTGCCCCAGCCCTTCCCCCCGCCCGCGTGCACGATCCGCCTCCGCGACGGTACCCTCGGCGGCATGGAGCCGATCGCCACCCACGACGTTCGCCTGCTGTCCGACGAGGCCGCCGGGGTGCGCCGCACCGGCGGCAGCCAGCCCGCCAGCGTCCTGGTCTACGCCACCGCGACCGGCCTCGCGGCCGCGATCCCGGTGCCGCTGCTCGACGGGGTCTTCAGCGAGCTCGCCCGCGGCAGCGCGATGCGCCGGGTCGCCCTTCGCCACGGCGTCGTCATGACGCCCGGGGCGCGCGAGATCCTGAGCGGCTCGGGCACGGTCCAGGCGACCACCAACGGCCGGGGCCGCCTGCTGAAGGCCGCGCTCGCCAGCGCGCTCGCGCCGCTGCGGGTCGCCGCGCGCCTCGAGGACGCGGCGGGCACGCTGTTCAGCGCCGTCCTCCTCGACCGCTTTCTCGGGCGCCCGGACCGCGCGGCCGGGGCCGCGCTGACCGAGGCGGAGGCCCTGCGGGTGCGCGCGGCGGTCGACCGGGCGGTCACCGAGACGGGGTTCGACGTCCTGCGCACGCTGCCCCTCGGCGCCTGGGACGTGCTGAACCGCGCGATCCGGGGCGTCTTCGCCGCCGACGACGAGGCGCGCCAGCCCGTCGAGCGCTTCGTGGACGGGGTGCTCGACGGTCTGGCCGACGCGCCGGCCGGGTTCTGGACGCGCCTGGTCGCCCACTTCGACGTCGCCCTGGACGAGGAGTCCCGCTGAGCGACGCCGCCGCCACGGCCCGTCGCGCGATCGCGGCCTCGCGACGGGTGGTCGTCAAGGTCGGGAGCCGGTCCCTGGTCGGGGCCCCGATGGAGGCCGGCGCGCCGAGCGAGGAGCGGCGCTTCGAGGCGCTCGCCGCCCAGACCGTCGCGCTCCGCGCGTCGGGGCGGGAGGTGGTGCTCGTGTCATCGGGGGCCGTGGCGCTGGGGCGGGAGCGGCTGGGGGTCGCCGGGCGGCCGCGCACCATCGCCGAGCTCCAGGCCTGCGCCGCGGTGGGGCAGTCCCTCCTGATGCGCGCCTGGGAGGACGCGTTCGAGCCCCACGGGGTGCCGGTGGCGCAGCTGCTGCTGTCCCACGCCGACCTGTCGGACCGCCAGCGCTACCTCAACGCCGATGCGGCGCTCTCGGCTCTTCTCGGGTTCGGCGCGGTGCCGGTGATCAACGAGAACGACACGGTGGCGGTCGACGAGATCCGCTTCGGCGACAACGACCAGCTCGCGGCGATGGTCGGGGCCCTCGCGGGCGCCGACGTGCTCGTGCTCCTGACCGACGTCGACGGCCTGCTCGACCGTGAGGGCCGCCGGGTTCCCGCGGTCGCCGACCTCGACGCCGCCCGGGCCCTGGTGGGCCCGACGACCAGCGACGTGGGCAGCGGCGGCATGGCGTCGAAGCTCGAGGCGGCCCGGCGCGCGGTGCGCCGAGGCGTTCCGGCCGTCGTTGCCCGCGCCGGCGCGCCCCGCGTCCTCGCCCGGATCGCCGCCGGGGAGGACCTCGGGACGGTCGTCCTGCCCCGCGGCGATCGCCTCACCCGGCGCAAGCACTGGATCGCGTACACGCTGCGCGCCCGCGGCGACCTGGTGCTCGACGACGGGGCGGTGGCGGCGATCCAGCGCGGCGACCGGAGCCTGCTGCCGGCCGGCGTGGTCGGCGTCCGTGGCGCCTTCGGGCCCGGGGATGCCGTGATCCTGAGGGATTCTCGCGGCTTCGAGGTGGGTCGGGGCCTCGCTCGGTACGGCACGGAGGACGCGGCCAAGCTCGCCGGGGCCCGGAGCGAGGACATCCACGTGCGGCTCGGGTATCACGGGGGCGACGAGCTCGTGCACCGCGATGACCTGGTTCTGACCACTGCCCAGACTTCCGGGGGGCCCCGGTTGGCGGTAGATTCCTCTCGCCACGGGGTCGATGAGGGCCCCGAGACGGAGGCGAGGTAAACCAGCCCTTGGCGCATCCGGAGCGGGAACAGGTCCACGGCCTCGTGAGGGAGCTGGCCGTCCGCGCGCGGGCGGCCGCCCGGGATCTCGCCCCGCTGCCGCGGGCCCGCAAGGACGCGGTGCTGCGCCGGCTCGCCGCGGCCCTGCGGGCGCCGGAGCGCTCCGCGGTGCTCGACGCCAACGCGGCCGACGTCGCGGACGGCGAGGCGGCGGGCCTCGGCGCGGCGATGCTCGACCGGCTCCGCCTGGACGAAGGCCGCCTCGACCAGGTCGCCCAGGCCGTGGACACGGTCGCCGCGCTGCCGGACCCGGTGGGGGAGGTGGTCGACGCCCGGCGCCTGCCGAACGGGCTGCAGGTTGGCCGGATGCGCGTCCCCCTCGGCGTGGTCGGGCTGATCTACGAGTCCCGCCCCAACGTGACCGTCGATGCGGCCGCGCTCTGCCTCAAGTCCGGCAACGCCTGCATCCTGCGCGGGGGCAAAGAGGCCTTCCGGTCCAACCAGGCGCTGGCCGCCCTGGTCGAGGCCGCGCTCCGGGAGGAGGGCCTCGACCCGGCCGCGGTGACGCTGGTGCCGACCACCGACCGGGCGGCAACCCGGGCTCTGCTCGGCCTGAGCGGCCTGCTCGACGTGGTCATCCCGCGAGGCGGGGAGGGCTTGATCCGCTTCGTGACCGAGCATGCCCGGGTGCCGGTCCTGCACCACGCCAAGGGGGTCTGCCACGTCTACGTCCACGGCGACGCGGACCTCGACATGGCGGAGGCCGTGGTGATGAACGCGAAGACCCAGCGCCCGGGCGTGTGCAACGCCGCGGAGACCCTGCTGGTGGACCGCGCGTGCGCGGAGCGCTTCCTCCCGCGGATCGGCGCGCGCCTTCACGCGGCGTCGGTCGCGGTCCGGGCCGACGAGGCATCCCGAGCCCACCTCGAGGGGGCGACCCCCGCCACGCCGGAGGACTGGGACGCGGAGTACCTGGACCTCATCCTCGCGGTGCGGGTCGTCGACGGCCTCGACGGCGCCCTCGCCCACGTCCGCGACCACGGGAGCCAGCACACCGAGGCGATCGTGACCGAGAGCTATCGCGTCGCCGAGCGGTGGCTCCGGGAAGTGGACGCGTCGCTGGTCCTCGTCAACGCCTCGACCCGCTTCAATGACGGGGGCGAGCTCGGGCTCGGGGCGGAGATGGGTGTGAGCACCACCAAGCTTCACGCGTACGGGCCGATGGGTCTGGCGGAGCTCTGCACCTTGAAGTGGATCGCGCGGGGAGAAGGTCAGCTTCGCTGAGCGGGAGCGTCCCTAGGGACTGGAGCATGCATGACGAGCACGAAGGCAGAGTGGGTGACGACGGAGCGTCGTAGGGAGTCCCCGGCCGCCTCGGCCCGGGCCGCCGAGCACGCCGCGGCTCGCGACCTGGCGCTGGCCGTTGCCGGCGTCGCGGTCGACCGCAAGGCCCTGAAGGTCGAGATCATCGACGTCGAAGGGAAGGTCGACTACGCTGACTTCATCGTGGTCATGAGCGGGCGGAGCGATCGGCAGGTCGCGGCCCTCGCCAAGAACGTCGAAGGCGACGTGAAGACCCGCACCGGACAGCGCTGCCTCAGCCTCGAAGGTCTCCCGAAGGCGACCTGGGTCCTCATGGACTTCGGGGACGTCATCGTCCACATCTTCCACGAGGACATGCGGGGGTATTACGACCTCGAAGGCCTCTGGATCGACGCGCCGCGGGTCCCGGTCCCGCTCGACTGATCCCGTGCGGGTGCTCTTGGTGGCCGTCGGCCGCATCCGGGAGCGCCCGCTTCGGGAAGTCGTCGACGACTACCTGACCCGCCTCCGCCGCTACACCCGCTTCGAGGAGCTGGAGCTGAAGGACGGCCCGGCGGCCGACGTGGAGGCGCGCTTCCACAAGGCGCTGCCCCCGGACGGCGTGCGCGTCGCGCTCGAGGTCGAGGGCCGCACGATGGGCAGCCACGCCTTCGCGCGCTTCCTCGAGGAGCAGCAGGTCCGGGCGGTCCCCTCGGTCGCCTTCCTGGTCGGGGGCTCCTACGGGCTGCCGCCCGCGGTGCGGCGCGGCGCGGACCTGGAGCTCAGCCTGGGGCCGATGACGCTGCCGCACCGGCTGGCCCGCCTGGTGCTAGCCGAGCAACTGTACCGCGCCTTCACGATCCTGCGCAACGAGCCCTACGCCCACTGAACGAAGGACGGACGCCCGAGCGGGGCCGCAACCCAAGCGCGCGGTCGCCCGATGGAGGCCGCGTGGCCCTCCTCCCGCTCGCCCGCGGCCTCCTCGACTTGCTGGCGCCGCCCCGGTGCCCGGCCTGCGACGACCCCCTCACGCCGGACGACGACGACTTCTGCGGCGCATGCGCGCCCCTGCTGGAGCCGATCGTGGGCGCCCGGGAAGGCGGGGAGGCGGCCTACCGGTTCCAGGGTCCGATGGCGGACGCGATCCGGCGCTTCAAGTACGTCCCGGCGGCGGCGCTCGCCGGGCCGCTCGGGCGCCGCATGGCGGAGGCGGCGGCGGTCCACTATGCGGGGCGCGTGGACCTGGTCGTCCCCGTCCCGCTCCACCCGGAGCGGCTGCGCCAGCGCGGCTTCAACCAGTCCGCTCTGCTCGCCCGGCCGGCGTCCCGAATCCTCGGCGCCTCCCTGTCGTCGCTGGCGCTGAGGCGTCGCCGGCCGACACCCCCACAGGCGGGCCTGTCCCGAGGCGAGCGCGCGCGCAACGTGCGCGGCGCGTTCTCCGTTCGCCGGCCGCGAGCCGTCGCCGGCCGCCGCGTCCTCGTGGTCGACGACGTCCGGACCTCCGGGGCCACGCTGGCCGAGGCCGTCGCGGAGCTGCGCCGCGCGGGCGCGGCCGAGGTCCACGCCTTCGTCCTCGCGGCGGTCGATGGCACCCTCCCGGAGACGTCGTGACGCCCCGCCCTCGCCCCGTCGCCCTGCTGGCCCGCGGTCTGCTCTCGCTGCTCGCCGGCTGCGGCGCGTCGGTGGTCCCGCTCCCGCCGGTCGATCCCTTCCTCGCCGTGGGCGTCGAGCCCACCGAGGAGGCCGCCCACGTCGCCGCGATGCTCGCCGAGCTCGGCTACCGGGAGGTCCGGCGCGTCGAGGGCGAGCGCTTCGTGGCCGTCGAGCTCGTCACCGCCGACGAGCGGCACGCCGTCCGGGTGGTCTCGACGCGGGGGGTGGTGCTGGCCCTCGACTCCCACGAGCCCGACGGGGTGCATCTCCGGGACGGACCCGTGGAGCTGGTGGCCACGGTGGCGACCGACCTCGACGGCGATGGCGCCGAGGAGGTCGCCGTGCGCCTGTGGGATCGCGCGCGGGAGCGTCACTGCCTCGCGCTGGTCCGCATCGACGGCGAGGGGTGGCCGTCGCCCGTCACCCTCGAGGCGGGGCGCGTCCAGCGGGACGCGTGCGCGGCGAGGGTGAGCGACGTCGATGGCGACGGGCGGGCCGAGGTCCTGGTCGACCTCCGGTGGCCGCGCCTGGCCCTCGAGGGTGGCGAGGTGCCGTCGCTGGCGGTGCCGCTCCTCCCCGGGGACGGGGCCTGGCGCGCAGTGCGCGCGCCGGCGACCTTCACGACCGAGGAGGCGGCGACCCGCGAGGTCGCGCTCGAGCGCGCGCGGGCCGCGGCCGACGTGGCCCGCGCCCACCGCCTCGGCCTCGAGCTGGCCGCCCTCGCCCATCTGCGCGGGGAGCCCGCGGCCGCCCAGCTCGAGGCGTACGACGGGGCGCTCCAGGGCATGGTGCTCCCGGGCGCGGCGGTGCCCGCCGTCGACCATGCGCGCGTGCTCATCGCCGAGGGCTGGCGTGTTCCTGGCGCGGCGGGGCAGGCCCCCCGCCTCGGACCGGGCACCGCGGGCGCAGAGCGACGAAGCGGATTAGAACGACCCCCCGGCCATGGCCAAGAAGAAGCGCAAGGAGGACTACGGTGAGCTGCTCGTCGCGCGCCACCCGCGGGCGGAGAAGCAGTACGAGATCACCGAGCGCCTCGAGGCGGGGCTCGTCCTCAGCGGCTCCGAGGTGAAGAGCCTGCGCCAGCGCCGCGCCGACCTCGAGGGCGCCTTCGCCCAGGCCGAGGGCTCGGAGATGGTCCTTCATCGCCTCCACATCGGGCCCTACGCCCAGGCCACCGCGTTCGGCCACGATCCGAGCCGCCCGCGGAAGCTGCTGATGCACCGCCACCAGATCGACAAGTGGGCCGACCGCCTTCGGACCGAGGGCTTCACGGCGGTGCCCCTCGCCCTCTACTTCAAGAAGGGCTACGCGAAGGTGCTCCTCGGGCTGGCGAAGGGGCGGCGGCAGAAGGACCGCCGCGAGGACATCAAGCGCACCGTCGACATGAAGGAGGCGCGGGCGGCGGCGGCGCGAGGGAGGTCCCGGTGATCGGGCCGGCGTCGGTCCCCGAGGTCGGGGCGGAAGGCGAGGCGGTGGCCTTCGCCGGACAGGTCCTCCACCTCCACCTGCCCCGGGCCTTCGCGCCGGGGGCGCCGGTCCGCGTTCGCGTCGACGTCGCGGGCGAGGCCCTCGGCCTCGAGGGCAAGACCATCGGCTCGAAGCGCCTGGACGAGGGCCGCTTCCACGTCCGGGTCCGCCTCGTGAACCTCCGCCGGGCCCAACGGGAGGCCCTCGTCCGCGCAGCCGAGGGGTAGGGTGGGAGCGGGGGCGCCCAGCACCGATGAACGGTCCGGGCCCGACCGGGGACAGGGGGGCGTGGATGGCTCGGTGGCGGTACCGATGATCGGCGCGCTTCGGCGGGTGGCGGCGCCCGACGCCGACGAGGCGCTCTACGCGCGCGTGGCGGAGGCCGAGCCGCGGGCGGTCGCCGAGGTGTACGACCGCTACCACCGCCAGGTCCGCGCCTTCGCGCGCCGGGTGCTCGGCGACGACGCGGCGGCGGAGGACGTCGTCCAGGAGGTCTTCGTCGCGCTCCCCAAGGCGATCCGCCGCTTCCGGCGCGAGTCGTCCCTCGGCACCTACCTCGTGGCGATCGCCGCCCGCCGGTGCCACAAGCAGCGCCGCTCCATGGCCCGGCGCCTCGCCGCGATGGGGCGCCTCGCCAAGGAGCCGGTCCAGGGGCAGGCCCCCGACCCGGAGCGGGAGGCCAACCGCCAGCGCCTCGCCGAGGTCCTTCAGCGCGGCATCGACACCCTCTCGATGGGCCACCGCATGGTCTTCGTCCTCGCCGCGGTCGAGGAGCGCACGTCCCCCGAGGTCGCCGACATCCTCGGTATTCCGGAGGGAACCGTCCGCACCCGTCTCTTCCATGCCCGCAAGCGGCTCCGGGCCTTCCTCGAGAAGGAGGGGGTGGGATGAGCACCGACGACCGCCTCGACGAGGCCATCCAGGCCTTCCGGGAGACCGTGGGAGGAGGGTCCGCCGACGCCGATCGGACGCGCGCCGCGGTCCTCCGGGAGCTGGCCGTGCCCACGCCGCGCCGCGCGGCGCCCACGATGTGGGCGATGGCCGCGGCCGCGCTCCTCGTCCTCGGCCTCGGTGTCCCCACCGCGTGGGCCTGGACGACCGGCCGCGTGACCCAGCTCCTCGAGACCATCGGCGTGATCGGCCGCGGGCCGGAGGCGCCGGAGGGACCCGAGCCCGCGCGCGGCGGGCGGCACGGCCGCGCCGATCCTGCGGCGCCCACGCCGCCGACCACGCCGCCGACCACGCCGGCGGCGGCGCCGGCCCCGCCCGTCGGCGCGGACCCGCCCTCGACCCCGGAGGAGCGCGGAACCACGGGACCCCCCCGCGCGGGCCCCGCGGCTCCGAGTGACGGCGTCGGCGAACGGGCGCCGGCTTCACTAGCCGCCCGTCGCGAGGCGAGCGCGCCGCCGCGGTCGGGAAGCGCGGGCCGCGCCACGGCCGTGGGCAGGCGTCCCTAGCAACAGGC
>JBHJHB010000084.1:0-8348 GCA_050331215.1 Sandaracinaceae bacterium
GGACGGGGCGCCCGGCCGGCGGGGAGCCGGGCTCGCCGAGCCGCGTGCACCAGCCCTCGACGCGACGGGAGCCGAGCGCGGCGGAGCGCCCCGGCGCCGTTCGTCGCGACCGGCCTGCCGATCCGCCGGACAACCCCTTCGGGGACCGACCGGCCTCGGGCGGCGCGCGCAGCGCGGCGGCCGCGACCCCGGAGCCGACGCGCCCCGAGCGGGCGGCGCAGGGGGCGCCGTCGGGGCAGGCGGAGGCCGAGGGCGCGCCCGAGGCGCGGGAGGGTCTGTCCCGCGAAGAGATCTCGCGCGTCGTCCGGCAGAACCACAACGAGATTCGCTACTGCTACGAGCTCGGCCTCCAGCGCGACCCGACCCTCGGCGGTCGGGTGGAGGTCGAGATGGTGATCGCGAGCCGTGGCGAGGTCGCGAGCGCGAGCGCGCGGCGGAGCACCCTCGGCGACGATCAGGTGGGCGAGTGCATCCTGAGCCACGTGCGCCGCTGGCGCTTCCCGGCGCCGGGCGGCGTCGGCGTGGCCCGCGTGACGTATCCCTTCGAGCTCCAGGCGCTTCGCTGAGCTCGCGCTAGCCCGCTAGCTCCCGGAGGCGGCGGCGGTAGAAGCGCGCCTCGGGCGCGTTCTGGGTTCGGGCGAGGGCCGTCCGGTAGGCGTCTGCGGCCTCCGCGCTCCGGCCGAGGCGGCGCAGCAGATCCGCCCGCGCCGCGTGGAGCGGCGCGTAGCCCTCGAGCGTCCCCCGCTCGCCGAGCGCCTCGATGCGGGCCAGCCCGATCTCGGGACCCCGGGCCATCGCGACCGCGACCGCGGCGTTGAGCTCGACCACGGGGGACGGGACGAGGCGGCGCAGGAGGTGATAGAGCGCAGCGATCTGGGCCCAATCGGTGTCCGCCGGCGACCGCGCCTGGGCGTGAAGGGCCGCGATCGCCGCCTGGACGGCGTACGGCCCGGGGACTCCGCGGGCCTTGACCAGCGCCGCCTCCACGAGGCGGGCCCCGTCCTCGATCGCGTCCCGGTCCCACTGCGCGCGGTCCTGGTCCTCGAGGAGCACCAGATCCCCGTCCGCGTCGACCCGGGCCGCCCGCCGGGCGTCGTGCAGCCTCAGCAGCGCGAGGAGCCCCAGCACCTCCGGCTCCTCCGGCAGGAGCTCGGCGAGGACCCGGGCGAGGCGGACCGCCTCGTGGCACAGGTCCGGCCGGACGAGGTCGTCCCCCGACGACGCGCTGTAGCCCTCGTTGAAGACGAGGTAGACCACCGCGAGCACCCCGGCGAGGCGCTCCGGTAGGTCCCGGACGCCCGGCACCTCGTAGGGGATCCGCGCCGCGCGGATCTTCCGCTTCGCGCGGACCAGTCTCTGGGCCATCGTCGACGTCTCCACGAGGAAGGCTCGTGCGATCTCCTCGGTGGTCAGCCCGCAGAGCGTCCGAAGGGTGAGCGCGACGCGAGCCGGCATGGCGAGGGCCGGGTGGCAGCACGTGAAGAGCAGCCGCAGCCGGTCATCGCGGAGGCGCCGAGGGTCGAGGTCCTCGACGGAGGGCGCCGACGGCAAGAGGTCGAGCTCCGCGAGCAGCTCCCGGTGCTTCTGATCGAGCCGGCGACGGCGGCGCAGCCCGTCGATCGCGCGGCGCCGGGCGGTCATCCGGAGCCAGCCCGCGGGCTCGTCCGGCGCGCCGTCCTCCGGCCATCGGGCCACCGCCTGGGCGAAGGCCTCCTGGAGCGCCTCCTCGGCGAGGGTGAAGTCCCCTCGGAGCTCGCCGATCAGGGACGCGAGGAGCCGGGCCCAGTGATCGCGGCACGCGTCCGCCACCACGCGGTGAGCGGCGGAGCTCGCCCCCACCGCCGGCCCCCCGCCGCCCGCCATCCTCAGTACTCCAGGATCGGGCGGACCTCGACGGTCCCGGTGCGGCTCGCGGGGATGCGCTTGGCGAGGCTCAGCGCGTGGTCGAGGTCCCTCGCCTCCACCAGGTAGTAGCCTCCGAGCTGCTCCTTGGTCTCGGCGAAGGGACCGTCGGTGAACATCGTCTCCCCGTCCCGGATCCGGACGCTGGTGGCGGTGCCGACGGGCTGGAGCGCGTCGCCGGCCACGAAGGCCCCCTCCTGCTTGAAGGCCTCGGTGACGTCGACGTACTCCTGGAACAACGCCCCGCGCTCCGCCTCGCCGAGGCTCCGCCGGACGTCCTCGCTCTCGTAGATCAGCAACAAGTATTGCACGGTGCTCCCCCTCAGGTCGCGGCCGGGACGAAGGGCGCGATCGGCGCGCCGGCCGGATCGACGATCACGGAGAACCTACCGATGCCCGGGACGTCTTGGCCAGGCATCATGACGCTTCCGCCGAGGCGGGTCGCGGTGGCGTTGGCCCGCTCGAGGTCGTCGACCACGACGTGGGTCAGCCACGCCGCCGGGCTCCCCGCCGGGGCAGCGGAGAGGCTGGCCCGCTGGCGCCCGCCCGCGCTCAGCACGCGACTGCTCGGGTCCTCGCCGAAGGGCTCCGCGCTCCAGCCGAACACCTCGCGGTGGAAACCGAGGGCGCCATCGACATCCGTCGTGTTGAGGTGGTCCCAGCAGAAGGTCTTGGGGCCGGGGCGCTCGACCTCCGCCGGGTCCCCCTCGCGGGCGCGGAACGCGGCGATCGTGGCGCCCTGCGGGTCGACGATCACCGTGAATCGACCGACCGGGATGTCGGTCGGGGGAGCCACCACCGTGCCGCCGAGGGCCTCCGCCCGCTCGGCGGCCAGGTCGACGTCCGCGACGGAGACGTAGCTCAGCCAGTGGTCGGGGACCTGCGGCTGGGCCTGCACCATGGCGCCCAGCGGGCTCTCCTCGGGCCCGAACAGGAAGTGGTAGGGGTGGCCCCCCATGTCCTCGTCGGTGATCCGCCAACCGAAGACCTCGCCGTAGAAGCCCTTCGCGCGCTCGACGTCCTGGGTGACCAGCTCGTGCCAGACGACCCGGCCGGGATGGTGAGTGCTCATCGCGTTCCTCCTCGTGCTCGCAGCGCCGGCTCCTCCGACGCGCCTTCACGGGGTGGTCGATGGCGCGACGTCCGGATCGACAGGCGGGGACGAAAAGATCGCCCCGGGAGGCGATTCAGGGGGCGGAGCGGACCGGGCCGTCGGGGAGGGCCAGGGTGGCGAGCACGCCGAGCGCTGGCCCTGGGGCCAGGACCGCCAGGGCCCAGCGCCAGCCCGCGGCCTCCGCCAGGACGGGCACGGCCTGGATCGTCACGATCGTCAGGGCGAAGCCGATGCCGTTCTGGATCGTGAGCGCCGTTCCGACGTAGCCGGGGGGCGCGTAGCGGGCGCTCAGCGCGCTGAACTGCGCGCTGTCCGCGATCACGGCGACGCCCCAGAGGGCCACGTAGGCGAGCAGCGCGGCCCAGGGCAGGTCGAAGGCCAGCGGGCTGAAGGCGCACAGGAGCCCGCTGACGCCCAGGGCCGCGAGCGCCACCCGCCGCTCGCCGACGCGCGCCGAGAGCCATCCGCCGGCCGCCGACCCGACGGCGCCGATCCCGATCACGAGGAACGCGAGCATCGCCACCGGCGCGTCGACGCGACCCCGGGCCGCAGCCGCGGCCCCGAGCCACGCCGCGGTCATCGCCCAGAACGCGTAGAGCTCCCACATGTGGCCGAAGTAGCCGAGCGCCGCGAGGCGGAACTCCCGCTCGCGGAAGCAGTTGACCAGCATCGCGGCGTCGAGGGCGGGGCTCGCCCCCTCGTGGGGACCCCGCCGCACTACGGCGACCACCAGCCCGCCGCCCACGACCGCGAGGCCGGACGCGATCAGCACCGGGACCCGCCAGTCGAAGCTCGCGCCGACCGCCCGCAGCAGGTACGGCAGCGCGGTCCCGAGGGTCAGCGCGCCCACCATGACCCCGAGGCGGAGCCCGAGGCCCTCGGCGAACCAGCCCGCCAGGATCTTCATCCCGACCGGGTAGACCCCGGCGAGGGTGATCCCCGTCAGCACCCGGAGCGCGAGGGCGCCCCCCAGCCCGACCGGGAGGAGCGCGAACAGCGCATTGAACAGCGCGGCCAGCAAGGCCGAGAGGAAGAACACCCGCCGCGCATCGAACAGGTCGGCCAGGTTCGCGAGCGCGTAGAGGAGCGTCCCGAGGATGAACCCGAGCTGGGTGCTGGTGGTGAGGAGCGCCGCCGCTGCCCGGCTCAGGCCCCAGGCCTCGGCGAGGGCCGGCGTCGCCGCGGTGGCCGTGAACCACACGCTGACGGCGAGGAGCACGCCGACCGACACCGCGACGAAGGCGCGGTCGGCGTCGTTCATCGGCCGCGGGCCTTCAGCTCCCGGACGATCGCCGCGTAAACGTCTCGCGCGTCGACGTCGGAGGAGACGCTCCACCCCACCTGGGCCCAGTGGTCGACCTCGATCTCGAGGATGACCTCTCCCCAGGCCTGGGACGCCGCCGGCACCAGCCCGTCGTTGTCCCCGGCCCGCCCGGCGAGGTAGCGGTGGGTCGGCCTGAGCAGCGGGTGGGTCGGACCGCTGGGCGGCACGCGGGCGATCACCGAGCCGTAGAAGACGCTCCGAACGTCGAGGAGCTCCTCGTTGAGGCGGCTCGTGCGCTCGCTCGTGAGGTCATCGAACGCGTCGATGGTGCTCCCGATCCGGCGCAGGATCGCCCTCAGGCCCAGGCGGTCCAGCAGCCTGGTGCCGGCGTCGGCCAGGGGCGTGCCGCGATGGGGGGTGCCGATCGTGACCAGGGACGCAACGCGGGAGGCGAGGCCGTGGCGCGCGATGGCGTAGCGGGCATCGAGCCCGCCCATGCTGTGGGCGACCAGGTTGACCTTCGGCGCGGCGGTCCGCTCGACGATCTCGGCGAGGGCCCGGGCGCGCACCTCGACGCTCGAGAGCGACGGCAGGCGAACGGACCGCACGTCGGTCCCGAGGGCCTCGAGGTGCTCCTCGACGCCGCGGAAGTAGGCGTAGGACTTCCCTCGCACCGTCACCTGGTCAAAGCCCATCACGCCGTGGACGAGCAGCACCGGGTAGCGGGTGCGGTACGGCTCCCGGCGGAGTCGCCACCAGCGCAGGAGCGGGCCGCGTCGGCGCCACGCGGCGAACGCCAACACCGACGCGAGGGCCCCGGCCAGCGCGAAGGCAGCGGTGACCCAGCCCATGGCGCAAAGGCTGGGGCGAGCCCCCAGGCCGCGCAACGGCGGGGCGCGGTACAATCGCCCACCCGGGAGGAGGACGGTATGCAGACACCGGAGGTCGCGCGAGGGGATGGACGGGACGTCATGCTCCAGGCGTTCCACTGGAACCTGGTCAAGACCCAGGGCACGGGGACCGTCGATGGCCAGGACCGCTCCTGGTACCGGATCCTCCGCGAGGACTTCGTCGACCGGATCGCGGCGCTCGACGTCTCCCTCGTGCTGCTCCCCCCGCCGTGGGTCGACGACTCGGCGTGGGAGGAGGGTGGACGCCACGGCGGCGGGGAGGGGTACTTCTGGCGGGACTTCGACCTCGACTCCCGCTACGGCACGAAGGCGGAGCTGATCGACCTGGTCGCCGCCCTCCGGGCTCGCGGGATCCGCTGCATCGCGGACCTGGTCGTCAACCACCGGGACGCCCACCGGATGCGGCAGGACGTCTGGCCCTACCCCGGGCCCCACTGGCGCCTGGGGGGCGAGGACAGCGGCGCCGGCTTCCTCGACGGCCGCTTCGACCTGAACCTGAACCACCCGGACGTGCGCGCGCGGATCCTCCGGGCGATGAACGAGCTCCTCGACGAGGTCGGGGTGGTCGGCTGGCGCTGGGACTTCGTCTGGGGCTACCGACCGGAGGAGGTCGTCGCCGCGATCCGGGCCACGCCCGCCCGCGAGTACTTCTCCTTCGGGGAGTACTGGCAGGGCATGCCCGACAAGCCGGACGACCCCTTCATCGCGCGCTACGGGCGCGAGGAGCGGGACCGGATCATCGGCTGGGCCCTCGACACCGGCTGCTGCGCTCTGGACATCCCGACCAAGGGGGCGATCCAGTCGGGCGACCCGCGCTGGCTCGGGGCGGGGCTCCACGCCGACCCGGACCCCGAGGTCCGGGGGCTGGCGGTCACCTACGTCGACAACCACGACACCGGTGCCTCGCCGCACAGCCCGTCGAGCGGCTGGGGCCAGAAGCACTGGGAGTGCCCGCCGCACTTCAAGTCGATGGCCTACGCGTACGTCCTCTCGATGCCCGGCGTGCCCACGGTGTACTGGCCGGACGCGTTCGACTGGGGCTTCGAGGAGCGCCTCCGCGGCCTGATCGCGGCGCGCCGACGGGCCGGGGTCACGGCGCGGTCGGCCTGGCGGGATCTTCGGCCTCCCCACGAGGGCTTCGCCGCGGTGGTGGCGGACGAGCGGGGCGAGGAGTCCCTCGCGCTGTCGATCGGGAGCGATTACCCGGGCCCGGGACGCGGCTGGGAGGCCGCGGCGGAGCACCCGGGGCAATGGACCGTGTGGGTGCGGGCGCGCTGAGCCGCTCCGCTGGCTGATGTCCGGGAATGTCCCTACGTTGGGTCGTTCACCGGCATGAGGGTGCGGGAGGGGATGGGAGGTCCCCGACGTGAAAGCGCGCTACGTATCGTTCGTCATCATCTCCGTATCGCTCGCGGTCCTGACGGGCTGCGGCACCGCGCCAACCCCGCCGCCCGCGGAGGCGCCCCGGGCCGAGGCAGGCGGCGAGGCGGCCCAGGCCTCCCGCTGGAGCCCCGGCCTCCTCGAGAAGCTGGATCGGTCGCTTCGGACCGTGCTCCAGGACGGCCACGAGGGCCCCTTCGCGGTGAAGGTGGAGTTCCAGCGCATCCCGGCCGAGGCCGTGCTCGCCGAGCTCCTACTCCGGCGCATCGGCAGCCAGGTGGTCGGGGAGGTCTTCCCCGAGGCGCTCTACCGGATCGCCGCGCGAGCCGATGTGGAGCGAATCGAGGCCTTGATCTCGCCGCGTTACGACTGAGCCGGACCTCCGGATCCGGGGTCCACGCGCTTCGACGAGGCCGTCTAGCCCTCGGCGGCGAGGGGGATCGCCCCCGCGGATCGATGTTCTCGGGCCTGCTACAGTCCCCCGTCCGGGGTCGATCTGTTCTTCTTCCTCCCATACGGCCACGACCAGGAGGTCTATGACCGCCCCTGGGTCACCATCGGCTTGATGTCCGCCTGCGCGGCGGCCCTGCTGGTCACCCTGGTCGTCGACCTGGGGGTGAACCGGGCCGTGCAGGAAGCCGAGGCCCACCTCCGCACGGTCAACCGGACGTACCCGGCGGCGCGGGTCACCTTCGAGGTCGAGGGGCTGGTGCCTCCGGTCTCGGGGTACGTCGCCCAGCTGACCGACCTGGACCCCGAGCGGCCACCCCAGGCGGGTGACGCAGCGCTCGGCGAGGCCGCCCAGCGCCTCGCCGCGGTCGCCCGGATGAGCCCGTACATGGCGTTCGGCTACCGGCCGGCCGAGCCGACCGTCCTCGGCGCCCTGGGCCACATGTTCATGCACGTGGACATCTTCCACCTGCTGGGGAACATGCTGTTCCTCTGGCTCGCCGGAGGCGTGCTGGAGTGCTTCTGGCGTCGGTGGGCCTACCTCCTGCTCTTCGTCGGAGCCGGCCTGGGCGGGCTCCTGGCCTTCCATCTCAGCGCTCCGGGCAGCACGATCCCGCTGGTCGGCGCCTCGGGGGCGGTGTTCGGGCTCCTCGGCGCCTTCGTCGTGGGCTACCCGCGCACCCGGATCCGGATCTTCTACTTCCTGTGGGCCTTCCGCCCCTTCGTGGGGACGTGGCTCGCGCCGGCGCTGGTGGTCTTCCCGCTCTGGGCGCTGGTGGAGGTCTTCTACGCCATGGTCGGGGTCTCCAGCGGTGTCGCCCACTGGGCCCACGTCGGGGGCTTCCTGGTCGGGGTGATGGCGGCCGTCGTGGCTCGTCAGCTCCGGCTCGTCGCGGGCGACGACGGACGCATCGGCCCCGAGGCCTCCGCGGCGTCCCTCGCGCCGTCGCTCCCGCTCCCGACGCTGGACCCCTCGGTCGCACCCGGCGTCATGCCCGCCCACCCGAGTGGAGCGCCCGCCCGCGCGAGCGGCCCGCCGGCCGCCTACCCGTCGGTCCCGACCTACTCGGCGCGCCCCTCGGCGAGCGCACCGGCCTACGGCATCGGGCCGCCCCCTCCCTCCGTACCGGCCTACGGCGTCGCGCCGCCCCATCCCACCGTACCGGCCTACGGCGCCGCGCCGACCCAACCCACCGAACCGGCCAACGGCGCCGCGCCCACCCAACCCACCGTACCGGCCAACCGCCCCCCCCCCACAACGACGCCCGCAAAACCACAGCCAGCGCCGTCCAAGGCCCCCGCCGCCCCCCCACAACCCCCACGGGCC
>JBHJHB010000085.1:0-37566 GCA_050331215.1 Sandaracinaceae bacterium
GCCGCGACGGACCGCCCCCCTCGTCTCCGGCCGTGACCGGCGGCGCGAGCGGGCGATGCCGCGGCTCGCCCCCCGGAGGCCCGCCGCCGCGCGCGGGCTCGACGTCGGCGTTCGGCCCGCCCGCCGCGGCGTCCGGCGCGAGCTCGGGCTCCGTCGACGCCCACGTGTCGTCGACCTCGCTGCCCGCTGGCGGCTCGGGCGGCCGGACGTCCGGCGAGGACGCGGCCGCGGGCGCGGCCCAGGGGGCGACCGCCCGGAACACGGCGATGGACGACTTCCGGCGAGGTCGCGGCGGCGGCGGCAGCGCCGGCGGCGGTGGCGCCGGCGCACCGGGTGGAGCGGAGAGCGACGACCCGGCCGCGGGGAGCGACGAGACGCCAGACGGAAGGGCATCGGGCGAGCGGCTCGCCTCGCCCTGCGCGTCCGTCGCGGGCGCCGGAGCCCACCCGTCGACCGTCCCCGGCTCCCCCTCCGCGGCGCCCGTGGGCGGCGGAGGCGCCGCGCGCCGGGGAGGAGGCGGCGTCCACGGCTCACCCTCCTCCGGCGCGGGGTCCGACAGCGGCGGCGCGTCCAGATCCGAGGGCAGCTTCGGCGCCGGAGGGACGACCAGCTCCGACGGCGTGCGGTCGAGGTAGCCCGGCTCGTCGTCGTCATCGTCGTCGAAGATCGAGATGTGGTCGTCCGACGGCGGCGGCGGAGCCGGCGTGGGCAGCCCGAGGTCGATGTCGTCGAGGGACAGGGTGAGCTCGTCCTCGGTGCCCGGGGGCGGGCCCATCTCCTCGATGATCAGGATCCGGGACGCATCCGGATCGGGCCAGTCGTCGGTGGACCCGCCGCCTCCCTCGGCGGACGGAGCCGAGACCGGCGCCGAGGGCCCGCCTTCGACGCCCGGCGGCGCCGACTCCGCCTCCGGGACCGACGCCGGCGCGTCCCCGGCCGGCGGCGCTCCGCTACCCCGCGTCGAGTCCTGCGCCGTCAGGGAGCGGAGCTTGCCGAGGGGAAGCTCTCCCCGGGAGGCGAGGCGCGTCACCTCCTCCTCGTCCTCGAGGGCGTCGGCCAGGCTCGGGTGGTCCGCCGGATCCGCGGCGACGAGCGGCGCACGCTGGTGGACCGGGGTGACCTCATCACGCCCCGGGTCGGGCGCTGCCCGCCCCGCGGCGTCCTCCGGGGGCGGTGGTGGTGCGACGGGACCGGAAGGCGACGACGTCTCCACCCCGGCGGGCGCCCGCCCCGGCGCCGCGGGCGGGGGCACCGGCGTCGGAGCCTCCACCCCCGCGGGCTCGCCCGACACCTCCACCCCGGTGGGCGCCCGCCCCGGCGCCGCGGGCGGAGGCACCGGCGTCGGAGCCTCCACCCCCGCGGGCTCGGCCGGCACGTTCGGGGCAGCGGACCCGCCGGCCTCGACCGCCGACGCCGCCCTCGGAGCCGACGGACGCGACGGCTCCGGACCCGCGACGGGCTCGTCCGGCTCGCGGCCCGCCGCCGAAGGCGCCTCGCTCCCGTACGCCGGCACCTTGGTGGTCGCCTTGCGACCGGCTTTCGACCGCCGGGCCGACGGCACGCTCGAGGGGGGACGGAACGACGGGCGGCCCTCGAGGTCGGACGCGGGCGGGCGGCCCGACGGCCGCCGCCCGGGCGTCGTGGCGGGAGGTCGCACCTCCCGGGCGGGGCGGACGGAGGTCGGCCCGGGGGCCGCTTTCTGGGACCGAGAGGCCTGGGGCTCGACGCCGGGGGGCGCGCTGGGGCTCGGAGCCGCGTCGGCCAGAGTCGGAGGGGGGGGCGGGAGCGGCTGCCCTTCCCACGCGGCCTTCACCACGCGCACCTGGTGGAGCAGCTGGCGGGCCCGGGCGGCGGACGGATCGATCCGGACCGCCTGGTTGTACAGCCTCTCCGCCGCCCCGAGGTCGGCCCGCCCGAGCGCCTCGGCCGCGACGGCGAACTCCGCGGAGGGCTCGCCCTCGCCGGATCGTCCCCCCAGCCAGGTCTCGCCGAGGAGCAGCTCCAGCGCCTCGACGACCGTCTTGCCCCGCTCGTCCCCCGGATGGCGCATCCGGTGCGTGCGCGCAGCGGTCAGCGCCCCCTCCAGGTCCTTGGCCCGGAGAGGGGAGCCCAGCGCCTTCGCGAGGGCCGCTCGAGCGATCGTGGACGCGCGATCTTGGGGCACCGTGTTCCCCCCGACGGGGGGATGGATGACACCTCGAACACGCTTCGCCGTCAACGCGACACCCCCCGACACGCCCGCCGCCGCCCGAGAGTTGACGGCTCGCGCCGGGGCTGCCAAGGCTGCCTCCGAGCGTCCGATCCCCGACGTCCCTCGCGCGACCCACGGGGTGGCGGACCGGCGAGCCGATGCTCTTCAACAGCCGCGACTTCGTCCTCTTCCTGCTGCTGGTGTTCGCCGGCTACTGGGCTCTCGAGCCTCGGACGAACCCGCTGGTCGCCCGCCTGCTCCGGGCTCGCCCGGGGGCCCAGCCGTGGATCCGAGGCGCGCAGATCGCGCTCCTCCTCGCCGCCTCCTTCCTCTTCTACATGTCGTGGAACTCGCTGTTCCTCGTCCTGATCGTCGCGTCCACGCTGGTCGACTTCCTCGTCGGCCTCGCGCTCGGACGCACCGAGCGCCAGCCGTTCCGTGCGCTGCTGCTCGGTACGAGCCTGGCCGCCAACCTCGGTCTGCTCGGGCTGTTCAAGTACGGCGACTTCGCCCTCGTCGCGACGAGCGATGTCCTCGGGCTCTTCGGGCTGAGCTGGGATCCTCCGCTCATGCACCTGATCTTGCCCGTGGGGATCAGCTTCTACACGTTTCAGACCCTCAGCTACACGATCGACGTCTACCGGCGGAAGCTCGAGCCGACCGACGACCTGCTGGAGTTCGCCACCTACGTGGCGTTCTTTCCCCAGCTCGTCGCCGGGCCGATCGTGCGCGCCAAGGAGTTCCTGCCGCAGTTCGACCACGCCCCGACCCTCAGCGCGTCCCAGGCCCAGAGCGGCATCTACCTGATCCTTCGCGGTCTGGTGAAGAAGGTCGCGGTGGCCGACTTCCTGGCGTCCGCTCTGATCGACCGCGTGTTCGACGATCCGGGGGCGTACAGCGCGCCGGAGGCCTGGGTCGCCATCTTCGCCTACACCTGGCAGCTCTACGCCGACTTCAGCGGCTACACCGACATCGCCCGGGGCTCCGCTCGGCTCTTCAGCTTCGAGCTCCCGGAGAACTTCGACCGCCCCTTCAACACGACGGGCCCGATCGAGTTCTGGCGCCGATGGCACATGACCCTGTCGCGGTGGGTCATGGACTACATCTACATCCCCCTCGGCGGCTCCCGCAAAGGCGAAGCCCGGACCTACGGGAACCTCTTCTTCTCCTTCATGGTCATCGGCGTCTGGCACGGCGCTGGCTGGACCTTCGTCCTGTTCGGGCTGTGGCACGCGATCGGCGTCACGGCGAATCGAGCCTTGCGACAGTACCTTCGCTCCATCGGCGTCGGCGATGGACCAGTCTCGCACCGCGGCCTCGAGTGGGTCCTCAAGCTCCTCAACCTGAGCTTCTACGTCATCCACTGGCCGATCTTCCGCGGCGGCGACCTCGACACGATGTGGGCGGTCTACGGCCGTATGTTCGGCGGGGACTGGGCGTCGCTCCGGATCGGACCGTGGCTCTGGGTCGTGATCATCGGGATGACGTTCCTCCACTACTGTCCCCGGCGATGGGTCCGGGAGACGGAGCGGTTCCTGAAGGAGCTCCCGTGGCCTCTCCTCGGGCTGCTGGTGGTCGTGGTCGCTATGCTCCTCGCTCACATCTCCGCCCAGCAGCCGACGCCCTTCATCTACTACCAGTTCTGATCCCGCTGCGATGGACGAGACCCCGCCGAGCCCCCAACACGCCGAGCCGGAGCCGCCGCGCCCGGGGGCCCACCCCGCCGGGGTCGGGCGCGTGTTCGCGGTGGCCGCCTTCAGCGCGGTGATCGCGCTGGCGCCCTACACCGTGGCCGGCCTCGAGACGTTCCAGGTCTGGCGGCCCGGCGACCCGCCGCCCTTCCGCCACCTCCTCCAGCGGCAGCCCCGGGGCGCGAGCCTCGCGTCCGCGTTCCGACGCAGCGAGCCTGCCTTCGACGACACCGACGACGACGCCCTGATGGCCGCCGCGCCCCTGCCGGCAGCCGTGCAAGCGGCGCCGAGCCCCCGCCCGGAGCCCGCGACGGCCGCCGCTCCGGACGTCCTCCCACCGCTCGACCCGGCCGCCTACGAGGGGCTGACCCGGGAGCTCGAGGACCCTGCCGGAGGGATGCGGGCCTTCTTCCGGCGGCTGGCGCAGGTGCACCGGGGCGACCCGGATGCCCTCGCCCGCATCAGCCTCTTCGGCACCTCGACCAACGGCGCCGACCGCGTGAGCAGCCAGCTCCGCCACCTCCTGCAGCGCCGCTTCGGCGACGGCGGCAAGGGCTGGGTCCCGGTCGCGGCCGGGTGGCGCTACCAGCGGCACCAGGACGTCGAGTGGACGTACGACAACTGGCGGACGTACGTGGTGAACCGCCACGACGGCCCGCTGGCCCGCTACGGCTACGGTGGCGTCGTGGCGATCAACAAGGGCCCCGGATCCCGGAGCACCTTCGCCACCGCCCCGTCGGGCGTGGGCAGCCAGGTCGCCCGCTACCGGCTGTTCTATCAAGCGTGGCCAGGGGGCGGCGAGCTGACCGCGACCCTCGACGAGGGCCCGAGCACCGTTCTCGACACCCGGGCGGCGACCGTCGAGGACCGGGTGCTCGACCTCGACGTGTTCGACGGGCCCCACCAGCTCACGATCCGGCCCTCCGGGCAGGGAGACCGGCGCGAGGACCTGCGCCTCTACGGCGTGGTGATGGAGCGGGGGGGCCCCGGGGTGGTGGTCGACGGCCTCGCGCTGATCGGCGCCTTCACGCGCGTCCTCCTCTACTGGGACCCGGACCACCTGCAGCGGCAGATCGAGCTCCGGGAGCCAGACCTCTTCGTGTTCTGGCTCGGCGCGAACGACGCCGTGAGCGAGAGCGTGCCCTACGAGCGGGAGCTCTTTCGGGAGCGCTACGAAGAGATCCTGGCCCGCTTCCGTCTCTCCCGGCCGGAGGCGAGCTGTCTGGTCATGTCGATCCTCGACAAGGGCTACCAGGAGGACGACCGCATCCGCACGAGGCCGCGGGTCCCGGGCCTCGTCCAGACGCAGCGGGAGGTCGCGGAGGCGGCGGGCTGCGCCTTCTTCGATACCTTTGAGGCCATGGGCGGACACGGCACGATGCGGCGCTGGCACCGGGCACGCCCTCGCCTCGTGACCGACGACCTCGGCCATCTGACCGAGCCCGGGTCCCGGGTGGTGGGCACGCTCCTCACCCGCGCCCTCCTGAAGGCCTACGCCGACTGGATCGCCGCCGGCGAGCCCGCGCCGAGCGGCCTCGCCGAACCGGGGCAGGAGCCTTCGCCACCGTGACGGAGGCGGGGTGAGCGGGCGCAGGGAACCGGCCGGGCGGAGGCGGCCGGCCGTCGGCCGCGCGGCGGTCCTCCTGGCCGGTGGCCTGATCGCGACGACGGCGCTGGCCCAGCCGCCCAACGACAGCCCGCATCGGGCGCCCCCGGTGCAGCCGGTCCGCCTCGAGCACGGCTCCGCGCTCGCGCCGTTTCACCGCCGGCTGACCGCCCTGGCCCGGGGCGAGGCCGACCGCGTGCGCGTCCTCCACTGGGGCGACAGCAACGTCGCCGCGGGGCTCTTCCCGAGCGTGGCCCGCGAGGCGCTCCAGGCGCGCTACGGGGACGGCGGCGACGGGTACCTGCTGCCCCGCGGCCACGGGAGCTGGCCCCGGGGCGAGGTGCGGATCAGCACGAGCGGTCGCTGGGCGAGCCGCCGCCGGGGCTTCGGCAACGACTTCGGCCCCTCGGACGGGCTGTGGGGCCTGGCCGGGGTCGCGGTCGAGCCGGTCACCCCGGGCGCCTCGATCCGGCTCCGCATCCCGCCCGACGACGGGCCCCGGCGGATCGAGGTGCATCTCCTGGCCCGGCGGATCCCCGGGGCGGTGGAGGTCGAGGTCGACCGCGTGGACGTGACCCGCGTCCGGTCCGCGGGAGCCCGGCAGCGGCTACGGCGCTCCCGCTTCGAGCTCGACCGCCGGCAGCACCGGGTCGTGGTCCGGCACGCGGAGGGGCGGCCTCGGCTCCTCGGGGTCGTGGTGGAGCGTGAGCGCGGGGTGACCTACGACGTGCTCGGCATCAACGGGCACCGGGCGAGCGCGATCCTGCACTGGGACCCGCAGCTCCTCGAGGAGCAGCTCCAGGGCCGCCTGCCCCACCTCGTGGTCCTGAGCTACGGCGGGAACGAGGCCCTCGATCCGCTCCTGTCGATGGAGCGCTACGAGGAGCAGCTCCGGGCCGCGGTGGGCAAGGTGCGCGACCTGACGCCGGGCGCCGCCTGCCTGCTCGTCGGCCCGTTCCCGTCTTGCCAGGAGCACGGACCGCGGATGGCCGAGGTGACGGAGGTGCAGCGGCGGGTCGCCCCCGAGGCCGGCTGCGCGTTCTGGGACCCGAGCATGCTCGCCGGCGGCCACGGGAGGCTCTGCCGCACCTGGGGGCGCTTCGGCGGCATGGTCAGCGCCGACCGGCTCCACCTCGGCCCGGACGGCTACCGGGTGGTCGGTCGCCAGTTCGTCCGGGCCCTGCTGCCGCCGGGCACGCCCTAACCCACCTCGAGGAGCTCGGCGCCCGGCCGCTCCTCGAGGAAGCGTCCGCCGACGCGCGGCTCGAAGCGGAGGACGCCCTCGTCGCCGTGGCCGAAGCGAAAGCGAGGACCCCGCCGCCACCACGCGTCGACCTCCTGCGTGAACGCGCGGAACGCTACGTCCGGCGGCACCGCCACCCGGGTCTGGACCCGCACGGTGGGCTTCGGGTCGCTCACTTCTCCGGCTCCCCGGCCTCGACGTGCGCCTCGAACGCGGCGAGCTGGTCGGTCCAGATCGCCTCGATGCCCTGGATCCAGACGCTCAGGGCGTGGAAGGGCTCGGGGCGGAGCCGGTAGACCCGGACCCGGGCGTCCCCGGGCATCGGCTCCTCGCGCACCAAGGCCGCGGGTCCGCAGGACGCGCAGGTGCCGGCTCATGGCCGGTGGGCTCATCGCGAAGGCCTCGGCGAGCTCCCGGCTCGCCGTGGGCGGTCCCGGAGCAGCTCGACCACCCCGCGGCGCGTGGGGTCGGCGAGGGCCGAGAGAGTGAGGTCGAGGTCGATCGCGGCACCCACGCCGGGGTCCCTCAGGCGTCCATCGGGTCGCCGGACCGGGCCAGCGCGGAGAGGTCCACGTCCCGCACGTGCGTCGCGAAGATGAAGCGGTGCCCCTCCGGATCGACGGCCCGGTAGCTCCGGTCCCCGTGCGGCTGATCCTCGGGCTCGGTCGCGATGGTGGCGCCGGCGGCCTTGGCTCGCGCGAAGTGCGCGTCGACGTCGTCGACGTAGACGAGCACCTGCGCGTGGACCGCGTCGAGCCCCTTCGGGCTGGCCATGCCCATCTCGGGGTAGGCCGAGGCGAGCAGGAGCGCGTGCTCGCCGAGCTGGAGCTCGGCGTGCCCGATGCGCCCGTCGGGCATCGGGAAGCGGATACGCTCCTCGAAGCCGAAGGCCTCGGTCAGGAACGCGATCGCGGCCGGGGCGTCCGCGTAGCTCAGGTAGGGGATGACGCGCTGGTAGCCATCGGGAGGGTTCTTGGGCATGTCGGGCTCCGTGGGGAGGGTCCAGAGGTACTTGGCGACGTCGTTCCTTGATTCGGGCGCCGATCGCTCGCCGGGATGTACCACTCTCTGCGGTTCCAGGTGACTAGCGGTACGGGCCGCTCGCCCCGCGGAGCACCACCGGGCGGTGCGCGTGGCGGTCGAGTACGCGGCGGCCGACGCCGGGGTCCACCTCCCGCCGAGCGCCACCGCGCGGCGCGCCGGCCGCCCCGAGCGCCACGTCGATCCGGCCGCTGACGCGCACGGGCTCCACCCGCAGGTGATCCAGGTCCTCCGCCGCCTCCCCGAGGGCGGACCGGAGCTCCGCGGGGTAGCGCTCGAGGTCCCAGCCGGTCGCCGCGTCCCCACGCGTCCAGGAGAGCTGGTAGCTCGGGTCGATCGGGCTGCGCGGCTCCACGCTGAACCACGTGGCGAAGGGCGCCCCCTCGCGGTCGAAGGCCACCCGGATCTCCGCCGGCCCTGCGACCAGCTCCACCGTGAGCCCCATCCGGCCGGTCTCCAGGGTCGCCCCGAGCCCGTCGGCGAGCGCCCGCCACGCGCCGAGCGCGTGGGCGAGGGCGGTCGGGGGCGGCAGGTCGGCTCGGGCCTCCTCGATCAGCCGGGCCAGGCCCACCGCGGCCGCGGTCAGCTCGCGCACCCGCTGGGTGGTGGCGCCGGGGTCGGCGACCTCGAGGCCGAGGCGCTCGTCGCTCATCCCCTGGAGCGTCGCGCCCTGCAGGCGGGGCAGCACCCGCTGGAGGAGCTGGGCCCCCTGGTCGGCGTCGCGTGCCCGCACGAAGTGCTCCCGGTCCCAGCTCGGGTCACCGACCCGCACCCCGCCTCCGAGCCACCGGCGGACCGAGGATGCGGGCTCGACCGTCAGGTCCAGGCCGAGGCTGGGGAACGTGAGCTCCGCCACGACCACGAGCCCGTCCTTGCGGCGCTCCCGGCGCAGCACGAGACCGGTCTTGCCGACCGACCCTCGCAGGCCCTCGCCGTCGTAGCGAAGGCCGTGCTCCCGGCCGACCTTCTGCCACAGGCCCCGCAGGCGGTCCGAGCCGACCGTCGGCGGCGGCGCGAGGCTCGGCGCGTCGCCGGGCCGCGGCGAGCGGGGCAGCACCCGGAAGGGCACCTCCAGCACCAGGTCCTTGCCCCATCGGATCGCGACCTCGAGGCGAAGGACCCAGGCCATCGCGATCAACGCCGGGTCGCCGTCCTGGCGGCGGGCGCGCGGGAGGTCCGGCGCCACGTCCTCGGGGAGACGGAAGGAGAAGGGGATCGTCTCTTCCTCGCTGGCGTCCTCGGCGCTGACGGTCACGCCGTAGGCCACGCCTCGCTCGGTCGCCTGGACGTCGTCTCCCTCGTAGAGGCTCTCCTCGGACCGGAGGCTGACCCGGACCTCGGAGTAGCGGTGATGGTTCGTGTTCGACAGCGCGAACGCGCCGTGCACGTCATCCCCCACCCGGGTCCAGCCCGAGGAGAGGCTCAGCTCGACGTGGGGCTCGGTGCCGAGGGGCCCCTCGGCCCGGGACGCGAACCGCACGGGCTCCAGCGTCGGGCTCTCGAGCTTGGGCGGGTCGATGTGGACGGGGTACGCGGCGCGGCGCGGGACCCACCAGGGAAGGCTGACCTCGACCTGGAGCTCGTACTCGATGCGGCCGTTGGCCCCGCGGTAGCTCGGCGGCGCGCTCGCCGGGAGCCGGAAGCGCACGCGCCCTGCCGTCTCCCCGGCCGGGAGCTCGCGGTCGCGGAACACCGTCGCGCCCAGGCGAAGGACCTCCTGCCGCAGGGTGACCGAGCCTCCCGAGCGCCAGTCCTCCCGCCCGACCAGCACGACCTCGCACCCCGCGATCCGCGTCGGCCGGTCGACGGCGAGGCGCACCTCGCAGAGGAAGACCCCGCCGGGGCGGAGCTCGGCGGGCATACGAACGCGGATCTGGAGCGTGGGGACAAGACCCAGCATCCGCGCCAGGGTACGTGAATCGCCCGCCCGGCGTCGCCGTCGTGATGCCGATGCGCTCCGCGACCACCGCGAACGCCGGTTCACGTGCCCCCCGAGGAGACGTGAACCCGTGGGCGGCGACCGGCTCGACCCATCGCCGGGGCGGCGTGGCCCGGTTCTTCCATTCAGGCCGGCCGGAGGCGCGAGCGAGGCCGCGGAGGCGATGACGATGAGGCGAACGGAAGGGACCGACCACGGCAGCGAGCAGCGCGCCCAGCAGCGTCTCGGGCACGGCCGCGGGCAGCGACTCGACCACGGCAGCGAGCAGCGCGCCCAGCAGCGTCTCGAGCACGGCGGCCAGCAGCGACTCGACCACGGCGGCGGGCCGCGCGGAGAGCAGCGACTCGACCACGGCGGCGGGCCGCGCGGAGAGCAGCGCCTCGACCACGGCGGCGGGCCGCGCGGAGAGCAGCGACTCGAGCAACGCGGCGAGCCGCGTGTCGGCCGGAGCGGCGGGCACCGTGCGGGCGCCGTCGTGCTCGTCCTCGCCGCGGTCGGCCTGCTCACGGGATGCGGCGCGTGGCTCGAGGCCCGGGGCCAGCTCCGGGTCGAGGCGCCCGCCGCCGCGGTGGCCGTCGCCGCCCACGGGCACGCCGCGACCGGCGCCGAGGGGCGCGTAGATGCGACCGCGACCGGCGCCGCGGTGGGCGTCGACGCGAGGGCGACCGACGCCGAGGGGCGCGTCGACGCGACCGCGACCGGCGGCGCGACGCACGCCGTCGGGACGGCCGCCACCGGGGGCGCGTCCGCCGTGGCCGCCGTGACCGTGAGCGACGCCTTGTCCACGGGGACCGGGACCCGCACGGCGGCCGCGGGGCCGCCCGACGTCGCGATCACCGCAGGCGGGGAGGCCGTCCTCACGGCCGACGCGCCGGCCGTCGTCGTCGAGCGCGGCGGCGTGACCGTCGACGGCGAGGTGGGCCCCGGCGAGGGGCGCGTGACCACGGCGTTCCTACCGGGCTTCGGTCCGGACACCGGCGCGGCAGCCGTGCCGGCGGCGGACCGCTCCGGCACGAGCGAGCCGCCCGCGGAGGTCGCGACCCCTGTCGGGGGCTCGGGCCGCGTCGGCACGCGCGCGGGTCCTGGCGGGGGTCATGTCGACCCGCGCCCGGGAGCCGGCTGGGGCGACGTCGACCCGGACGCGCCCGCCGGCTCGGGCGCAGGAGCGGCCGGGGAGGGCAGCCCCGGCCACTCCAGGCTCGAAGCCGAGATCGAGGCGCGGGCCCGGGTGGCCCGGGGCGGGGTGGCGAGCCTCGGCGGCCGCCCTGCCGACCTCGCGGAGCTCCTCGGAGCCGGCGTGCAGGTGGACGGGGTCCGCATCCGGCTCGCGGACCTCGCGCGGCTCTCGGCCGCCGCTCCGGCGCCGCAGGCGGGCCGCCTGCCCACCGACGCGGCGCTGACGGCCTGGGCGGAGGCCGTCCCGGTCGACCGGGCGGCCACGGGTCCCCGGGACGTGGTGGTGCAGCTCCGGGGCGGCGAGCTCGCCGACGCGGCCCGCGCCCCGCTCCGCGTCCACCTCGTGATCGACCGGAGCAGCTCCATGCAGCGCTCCTGGCCCCGGGTTCGGCAGGCCGCGCGGGCGCTGCTCGCGCGCCTCCTGCCGACCGACGAGCTCCAGGTGGTCGCCTACGGATCGAGCGCGACCGAGGTCCTGCCGCTCGGCCCGGTCGGCGACCGGCGGCGGGCTTCGGTCGCCCTCGGCTCGATCGCCGTCGGCGGCGGGACCGACCTGGAGGCTGGCCTGTCCGCAGCTTACGACGCGGTGGCGTCGGCCTCCGCCGGGCCGCGGACCCTGGTGCTTCTGCTCTCGGACGGCGTGCCGAACCGGGGCGCCTTCGAGCCGGCGGAGCTCGAGGACCTCGCGGCCTCGGCGCGGGTCCGCTCCGGGGCCACCACCAGCGTGATCGGGCTCGGGGTGGACTTCGACGCGCAGGTCCTGCGGGCGATCGCGCGGGGCGGCCGGGGCGACTACCACATCGCGGCCGATCTCGACGAGCTCGAGGCCCGGCTGACCGGCGAGCTCGAGGCCCACGCCCGGGCCGCGGCGCGACGGGTCGAGGTCGAGGTCGCGTCGGCCGAGCCCCTCGAGCTGCGCAGCCTGGAGACGGGCGCCGCGGTCGGGACGGGCCGGGTCACGCTGTCGCTGCCCGCGCTGGACGCGGGGGAGGAGCGGCGCCTGGTCGTGCGGACGGCGGGCCCCGGGCCCGTCACGGTGCGAGTGCGGTACCGGTCGGCGGCGAGCGGGCTGCCCGTGGAGGCGCGGCTGCACCTGGCCGGGGAGGCGCGGGCGAGCTCGGGGGCGGGCGACCGAGCCCTCGACGCGGGCCTCGCCGCGGCGCTCGACGCGGCCTCGCGCGCCGTGCTCCACGGTGAGGCGGAGGCGGCCGGCGCGGCGCTGCGAGCCCATGCGGCGCAGGTCGCGCGGGCGGCCGGGTCGCCGCCGCGCCACGGCCTCCGCGTGCGGGCGCCGCTCCGCCTGGCGACGGCCCTCGAGGCGTTCGTGCCGGCCGCCCCCCCCCCATCACGGCGAAGGGTCAGCCTGGCGCTCGGCGGCCTCGCGGCGCGCTTCGGTCGCTGAGCGCCAGCCGCCCTACGCCCTACGCCCTACTGCTGCTGCTGCTCCTGCTGGTAGTCGATCGCCTCGCGATGCCGGGCGTCCGCTACGCCCGCGAACGTCGGGACCTCGAGCATCGCCGCGCGCGGCGCCAGGAGGCCCCGCGGCACCTCCTCGACCTCCTCCATCCGGACCCGCACCGCGATCCGCTCGGACGCGTCGCCGCGATAGACGCCACGGTTCGGCGGCACGTCAGCGAAGCTCCGCCCGACGGCGATCGCGACGTGGTGCCGGTCCGGCCGGACGCGGTGGGTCGGGTCGAGGGCGACCCAGCCGGCGCTCGGCAGGTGCGCCTCGAGCCACGCGTGGGTCTCGAGCTCCACGTCGTCGCCGCGTCGGCCGAGGTAGCCCGAGACGGAGCGCGCCGGGATGCCGACCTCGCGCAGGAGCGCGATCCCGAGGTGGGCGAAGTCCTGGCAGACCCCGGCGCCCTGGTCGAGGACCGTCGAGACGTCCGTCGCGCTCGTGGTGACCCCCTTGCGGTAGGCCAGGTGATCGCCGAGGCGCATCGTCACGGCATCGAGCACCTCCCGGGCCCGTGTCGCCTCCCGAAGCTCGAGCGCGCCGATCAGCTCGTCGAGGCGCGGGTCGGGACGCAGCGGTCCCTCCAGCTGGAGGTAGTCGTGGTGCCGCCACGCGTCCGGGCGCTCGAGGGGGAAGGGATCGTCCACGCGGTCGAGGTCGATCGCTGACGCGTGCATCTCCACGGCGCTGTGGGCGAGGATCACGAGGCGGTCGTGGAAGTCGACCACGCTGAACTGGTGCACGCGGTTGCCGAGCCAGTCGACGTGCTCGAACACCGGCGCGGACGGGCCGATCGCGAGGCCGAAGCCCCGCAGCGTCTGGTGGGAGTCGCTCCGCGGGACCATGCGCAGCTGCATCACCGACTCGCTGATGCGGCGGTCGTAGGCGAGCTCGGTGACGTGGCGGATGCTCAGCAGCACATCGGGTCTCCCGTGGGTCGGGGGTGAGGGTCAGTGGAGGAAGTACGTCCGCTGGAGGGCGAGGGTCGCGCGGCCCATCTCCTCGCGGACGCGCCCGAGGAAGGGACCCACGCCCTCCTCGAGGACCTCCTCCACCTCCGTGAACTCCACGACCGCCCCGAGCCGGCCGAAGCTCCGACCGACGGCGGCGCCCCGCCCCGTCTCCGTCCCGATCCGGGCCACGATCGCGGCCGAGCCGGCCAGCGCGTGCCGGATCGACCGCGGGAAGCTCGCGTCGAGCACCAGGAACTCGAGCACCCGGCGCGGCTCGACCCGTGCCGGGTGGACCTTCCGGTACGCCTCCAGGGCGCAGCAGCTCCGCAGGAGGGAGAGCCAGAGCAGGTTCTCCGTGTGGTCGTGGACCCCGCGCGGGTTGAAGGGCCGCCCGCCCACCCGGACCGTCAGGAGGTGGCTGGTCCGGTCGGCCCGCTCGACCAGCTGCCCGAGCTTGACGAAGTCCCAGCCCTCGCCGCGGCGCATCGTCGCGTCGGTCACGCCGCAGAAGAGGAAGCTCGCCCGGATCGTCTCCCGCGCCAGGTCCTCGAGGGCCGCCTCGTCGTCCCCCGGGTCCCGGTCGACGACGCTCCAGTAGGCCGCGTTGAGGTGCTCCCACATCTCGCTCGAGATCACCTCCCGCACCTGCCGCGCGTTCTCCCGGGCCCGGCCGATGCAGCGGGCGATGCTCCCAGGCTCCTTCTCGTCCCGGACCAGGCCGCGCGGCGTCACGTCGGGCGACGAGACGCCGAGGGCCGTGAGCGTCCCCGCCCAGTAGGCCCCGGCCGCCGCCGGGTCCACCTCCGCGAAGTCGATCATCAGGCTGCGGCTCACGCCGAGGAGCCGCGCGACGTGCTCGGCCCGCTCGACGTAGCGCCCCATCCAGTAGAGGGCGTCGGCGGCCCGGCTCAGCATCGCTCGGCGGCTGGCTCGGGCTCCGCCTCCGGCGCCAGGACCCACGTATCCTTGTAGCCGCCACCCTGGCTCGAGTTGACCACGAGGGACCCGCGGCGCAGCGCCACCCGCGTCAGCCCACCCGGGATCACGCGGATGCTCTCCCCGAACAGGACGTAGGGCCGGAGGTCGACGCACCGGCCCTCGAGCTCTCCGTCGACCACCGTCGGGTGCCGGCCGAGGGAGATCGTCGGCTGGGCGATGTAGCTCCGCGGGCTGTCCTGGACCCGGCGCCGGAACTCGTCGCGGGTAGCGGCGTCGGCGTGCGGCCCGATCATCATGCCGTAGCCACCGCTGGCGTCGGTCCGCTTGACCACGAGCTCGTCGAGGTGCTCGAGGATGTAGCGGCGGTCGCTCGGCTTCGACGCGAGGTAGGTGGGCACGTTCGGCAGGATCGGGTCGGCGTCGAGGTAGTAGCGGATCATGTCCGGGACGAAGGGGTAGACGGCCTTGTCGTCGGCGACCCCGGTGCCCGGTGCGTTGGCGAGGGCCACCCCGCCGGACCGGTAGACCCCGAACAGGCCCGGGCAGCCGAGCAGGGAGGTGGGTCGGAGCACGACCGGGTCGAGGAAGTCGTCGTCGATGCGCGAGTAGATGACGTCCACGCGCTGGAGCCCGCGCGTGCTGCGCATGCAGACGGCGCCGTCCTTGACGACCAGGTCCCGGCCCTCGACCAGCGGCACCCCCATCTGGCGGGCCAGGAAGCTGTGCTCGAAGTAGGCCGAGTTGTGGATACCGGGGGTGAGCAGCACGATCTGGGGCGACGCCGAGCCGCGCGGCGCCACGTGGCGGAGCGTGTCGCGCAGCGAGTCCGCGTAGTCGTCCACCGGGCGGACCGCGTAGCTCCGGAACAGCTTCGGGAGCACCCGCTTGAGCACCGCGCGGCACTCGAGCACGTAGCTCACCCCGCTCGGGTTGCGGGCGTTGTCCTCGAGGACGAGGAAGGCGCCGTCCCGGTCCCGGATCAGGTCGGTCCCCACGACATGGGCGTAGATCCCGCGGGGCGGGTCGAGACCGATCATCTCCCGGCGGAAGAAGCTCGCCCCGAGGATCAGCTCCGGGTCGAGGACACCGTCCCGGAGGATCCGCTGCTGGTGGTAGACATCCTCGAGGAACAGGTTGAGCGCTTCGATGCGCTGGACCAGGCCGCGCTCGATGTGATCCCACTCCGACGCGCTGAGGATGCGCGGGATCGGATCGAAGGGGAACACCTTCTCGATGCCCGCCTCGTCGGAGTAGACCGTGAACGTCACCCCCTGATTGCGGAGCAGCAGGTCGGCCATCCGGCGCCGGGTGGCGAAGTCGCCCTCCGTCAGCTCCCGTAGGCGCTCCGCGAGGGCTCCGTACACGGGGCGGATGGCGCCCGCGGGCGTGAACATCTCATCGTAGGCGTCCTGGCTTGGCGCGTACCCCTGGAGGTCCACCGGGACAGGGTACCCCGAAACCCAAGCGAGGAACGCCGTCGTCGTGCACGTCCTCGTCCGCGCTCGCGCCCCGCGCCCCCTACGGGACCCACGTCCGGCGCTGGTTGCGGGCGTTCTTGTCCCGGAACGCGCTCTCCACGTCGATGTCGAGGCGGTTCGCCAGGGCGAGGAGGTAGTTGAGCACGTCGACGATCTCCTCGGCGACCTGGGCCCGGCGCTCCTCGGTCGTCGCTTCGTCCGCCTCCGCCTGCTCGTAGAAGCGGCGGAAGCGGCGGACGGCGCGGAAGAGCTCCCCGACCTCCTCGCCCATCAGGAAGCAGTTGTGGACGAGGTCGACATCGAGCCAGCCGTGCATCGCTTCCAGCTCGTGCACGTAGCGCTGGTAGGCGGCCATCGAGGCGCCATCGGCGAGCTCGATCGGGCCGTCGCCGCGCCCACCGTCCCCGGGCGCGCTCATCAGGCCGCGGCGCTCGCGGAGGCGCTGGCCGGGTCGTAGCCGAGGATCGGGGCGAGCCATCGCTCGCACTCCGCGACCGGGAGGCCGCGGCGCCGCGCGTAGTCCGCGACCTGCTCTCGGTCGATCTTGCCCACGCTGAAGTACCGGGCCTTCGGGTGAGCGAGGTACAGGCCGCTCACGCTCGCCGCGGGCGTCATGGCGAAGCTCTCCGTCAGCCGGATGCCCACCTCCGGCGCCTCGAGCAGGCGGAACAGCTCCGCCTTCTCGGTGTGGTCGGGGCAGGCCGGGTAGCCGAGGGCAGGCCGGATGCCGCGGTAGCGCTCGGCGATCAGGTCGTCGAGGCTCAGCCTCGGCGACTCCCCGTGGCCCCAGGCCTGCCGCACGCGCTCGTGGAGGTGCTCGGCGTACGCTTCGGCGAGGCGGTCGGCGAGGGCCTTGACCATGATCGCGTGGTAGTCGTCGTGGTCCCGCTCGAAGCGCGCGACCAGCTCATCCACACCCTCGCCGCAGCTCACCGCGAAGGCTCCGACGTGGTCGTCGACGCCCGACGTGTCGGGGGCGACGTAGTCGGCGAGGCAGAGGTGGGGCTCCCCGCTCTTGCCGCCGCGCTGCTGCCGCAGCATCGGAAAGCGAGCGATCTCCTCGGTTCGCGGGCGCCCGTCGGCGGCGGCGCCGACGACGATGTCGTTCCCGTCCGACCAGGCCGGCCAGAAGCCGTAGACCCCCCGGGGCGTCAGGAGGCCTTCCTCCACGATCCGGTCCAGCAGCGGTCGGGCCGCGTCGAAGAGGTCCCGCGCCGCCGGCCCGTAGGTCGGGTGCTCGAGGATCTGCGGGTAGCGCCCCTTGAGCTCCCACGCGGTGAAGAAGAACGTCCAGTCGATGTAGGGGACCAGGTCCTCGAGGCGCACGTCGTCGATCGCCCGGCGCCCGAGGAACGGCGGCGCGGGCACCGGGCCCGCCGTCCAGTCGATCGCCGGTGCCTGCTCGTTGGCCCGGGCGTAGCTCACCAGCGGCCGGATCGGGCCCTTCGCGTGGAGGCGCCGGAGCTTCTCCTGCTCGGCGCGGTTGTCAGCGTCCAGGCGGGCCCGCCCGTCCTCGTCGAGCAGGCTGGCGACGGTGTTGACGGCGCGGGAGGCGTCGAGGACGTGCACCACCGGGTGGTCGTAGGCGGGCGCGATCTTCACCGCCGTGTGCTGCCGGCTGGTCGTCGCGCCGCCGATCAGCAGCGGGAGCTCGAAGCCCTGCCGGCTCATCTCCTGGGCGACGTGGACCATCTCGTCGAGGGACGGGGTGATCAGCCCGCTCAGGCCGATCATGTCGACGTCCTGCTCCCGCGCCGCCCGGAGGATCCGGTCGGCGGGGACCATCACGCCGAGGTCGACGACCTCGTAGTTGTTGCAGCCGAGGACCACGCCGACGATGTTCTTGCCGATGTCGTGCACGTCGCCCTTGACGGTGGCGAGCAGGACCTTGCCGGCGCCGCGCGCGTCCACGGCCCCCGACCGCTCCGCCTCGGCCTTCTCCTCCTCGAGGTAGGGCGTGAGGTAGGCGACGGCCTTCTTCATCACCCGCGCGCTCTTGACGACCTGCGGCAGGAACATCTTGCCGGCGCCGAACAGGTCGCCGACCAGGCGCTTGCCTCCCATTTGGGGCCCGTGGTTCTGGGCGAGGGGGCGGCCGAGGGCCTGCCGGGCCTCCTCGGTGTCCTCGTCGATGAAGTCGAGGAGGCCGTGGACCAGCGCGTACTCGAGGCGCTTGTCCACGCTCGCGTCGCGCCAGCGCAGGTCCACCTCGCGCTTCGTGCCCTCCCCGCGCACGGACTCCGCGAACGTGACCAGCCGCTCCGTGGCGTCCGGCCGGCGGTTGAAGAGCACGTCCTCGACGCGCACGAGCAGGTCCTCGGGGATGTCCTCATAGACCACGAGCTGGCCGGCGTTGACGATGCCCATGTCCATCCCCGCGCGGATCGCGTGGTAGAGGAACGCCGAGTGCATCGCCTCCCGGACGACGTTGTTCCCGCGGAAGGAGAACGACAGGTTGGAGACGCCGCCGGACACCTTGGCGCCCGGGCACGTCGCCTTGATCTGGCGGGTCGCCTCGATGAACGCCTGCGCGTACTCCGCGTGCTCCTCGATGCCCGTGGCGACGGCGAAGACGTTCGGATCGAAGATGATGTCGTGGGGCGGGACGCCGATCTCCTCGGTCAGGATGCGGTAGGCCCGCTGGCAGATCGCGACCTTGCGCTCGACGGTGTCGGCCTGGCCCGCCTCGTCGAAGGCCATGACCACCATGCCGGCGCCATAGCGGCGGCACGTGCGCGCCTTCTCGACGAAGTCTGCCTCTCCCTCCTTGAGGCTGATCGAGTTGACGATCGCCTTGCCCTGGACGCACTTGAGGCCGGCCTCGAGCACCTCCCAGCGCGAGGAGTCCACCATGATCGGGATCCGGGCGATCTCCGGCTCGGACGCGATCAGGTTCAGGAAGGTCGTCATCGCGGCCGCGGAGTCGAGCATCCCCTCGTCCATGTTGACGTCGAGGATGTTCGCGCCGCCCCGGACCTGCTCGAGGGCGACCTCGAGGGCCGTCTCGAAGTCCCCGCTCTTGATGAGGCGTAGGAACTTCCGGCTCCCGGTGACGTTGGTGCGCTCGCCGATCATCTGGAAGGTGGAGTCCTCCCGGATCTCCATCGGCTCGAGGCCCGCGAAGCGCGTGCGGCTCGGGACGCTCGGGATCTCGCGGGGCGCCAGCCCCTCCATCCGCGCCGCGATCTGACGCACGTGGTCCGGGGTGGTGCCGCAGCAGCCGCCCGCCAGGTTGACCAGGCCGTCCTCGGCGAAGCCCCGCAAGAGATCGGCGGTGGTCTCCGGCTGCTCGTCGTAGTCGCCGAAGGCGTTCGGGAGGCCGGCGTTCGGGTAGACGTGCACGAACGTGTCGGCCACCTGGGCGAGGTCGGCGAGGAAGGGCCGCATCTGGGCCGCCCCGAGGGCGCAGTTGATCCCCACGGTCAGGGGCTTCGCGTGCGCGACGCTGACCCAGAACGCCTCCACCGTCTGCCCGCTGAGCGTGCGGCCGCTCTGGTCGGTGATCGTCACGCTGATCATCACCGGCTCGTCCCGCCCGAGCTCCCGCTGGACGTCCTCGATCGCCACCAGGGCGGCCTTGACGTTGAGGGTGTCGATGATCGTCTCGGTGAGCAGCACGTCGACGCCACCCTCGAGGAGCCCGCGCACCTGCTCCGCGTAGGCGGCGCGGACCTCGTCGAACGTCACCGCGCGCATCGCCGGGTCGTTCACGTCCGGCGAGAGGCTCAGGCTCCGGTTGAGCGGCCCGATCGCGCCGGCGACGAAGCGGCGCTCGCCGGAGTGCTCGGCCATCCACGCGTCGACCGCCTCGCGGGCGAGGCGGGCGCCGGCGACGTTGAGCTCGGACGCCAGGTCCTCGGTCCCGTAGTCCGCCTGGGCGATCCGCGTGCTGGTGAAGGTGTTCGTCTCGATGAGGTCCGCCCCGGCGTCGAGGTAGCTCCGGTGGATCGCCCGGATCACGTCGGGCTGGGTCAGGTTGAGGATGTCGCTGTTGCCCTTGAGGTCGGTTCCGTGGTTGGCGAAGCGCTCCCCCCGGAAGGCCGCCTCGTCGAGCTTGGCGGCCTGGATGCCGGTCCCCATCCCGCCGTCGAGGATCAGGATCCGGCGTCCCAGGAGCTCCCGGAGCTCGCGTTCGGTGCTGTTCATCAGTGCGCTCCCGGTCGATGGGCGAAGAAGCTGAGGACCTCGAAGTGTGGCGGGCGGCGCTCGCGGGACGTCACGTCGCAGCGGTCGACGCCGAGCCCGGCCCCCTCGAGCAGCGCGCGGAGCTCCCCGGGCTCGAAGCCGGCCACGAGGTGCCCGTAGGCGGCGGTGATCTCGGGGTGGGAGTGGGCCCGCAGCGTGACGCCGGCAAGGCGACCGCCAGGCCGGAGCACGCGCGCCGTCTCCATCACGGCGCGTGCGGGGTCCTCCGCGCAGGTGAGGACATTGAACAGGATCACCTCGTCGAAGGTCGCCTCGTCGAACGGCAGCTCGAGGAGGTCGCCGTGGGCGAAGCGCACGTTCGGCATCTCGCCGAGGCGGCGCTCGGCCGCGGCCAGGACCCGCTCGCTCCGGTCGAGGCACGTCACGGACCGCGCGTGGGGGGCCAAGAGCGCCGCCACGGTCCCGTCGCCGCTCCCCGCGTCGAGGAGGTCGCCGAGCTGCAGGAGGCCGAGGAACCCCCGCGCCGTCGCCTCCCAGGTGCGCCCGGGGGAATAGTGGTGCTCCATCTGCCCGGCCACCGCGTCGGGCCAGCGCTGGGCGCGGGACGCGACCACCGAGCTCGAGCGGTCCCGGTCCGACGCGAGCACGCCGTCGGCGAGCTCGGACGCCAGGAGCTCCCACACGCGGCGCGCCTCGGACGGCATCACCTCGGTGAGTCGGTAGAAGCTCGAGGTGCCGCTCCGGCGGTCCACGACCAACCCGGCGTCCCGGAGCTTGCCGAGGTGCGTCGAGACCCGGGACTGGGGCACGCCGAGGATGCGCGTCAGCTCCGCCACGGAGAGCTCGTCCCTGGCGAGGAGCGACACCAGTCGCACTCGCGTGGGGTCCGCGAAGAGGCTCAGCAACGACGACGCCGCAGGGAGGGTCAGGCTCACGACGTTCCTTATCAATCCATCGGGATGAGATGATGAATGACACGTCCGTCGAGGGGGGTCAAGCCGACCTGGAAACAGCCGCTTGAATCTGCCAGCGTGAGCTCAATGGGCCGAGGGGTGGGCAAGGTTCTCGTCCTCGACGACAACGAGGAGCTGGCCGAGAACCTGGGGGAGATCCTCGAGCACGAGGGCCTCCGGGTCGAGGTCCGCTCGGACCCCCGCGTCGCCCTGCGGCGCATGGCGGAGACCGTGTGGGACGTGGCCGTCCTCGACCTGCGCATGCCCTGGGTGGACGGGCCGACGGTGGGTGCGTCGCTGCGGGCGCGCCAGCCCGGGACGCGGCTGATCTTCGTCACCGCCCACGCCGACGCGGGGCTGCTCGCGCGGGCCCGGGCGCTCGAGCCGGTCGACGTGCTCGAGAAGCCGGTCGGCCTGAAGAACCTGATCGACGTCGTCCGGCGGGCGGTCGCGGCCTAGCGCGCCCGTCCCGAACGGAGCGGCGCTCGAGTCACCTGCTAGCGTCCGTGGACGCGCCGGTCTAGGCTCGCCGATCGGTTCCCCCGGGAGGAGCGATGCCGTCCTTCGACGTGGTCTCCGAGCTCGATCATCACGAGGTCGACAACGCGGTCGACCAGGCGAAGCGCGAGGTGGGTCAGCGCTTCGACTTCAAGGGTACGGACACCGAGATCGACCGCACCGAGGAGGGCGTGGTCCTGGTCGCCAACAGCGAGAGCCGCGTCGCGGCGGCGCTCGACGTCCTCCGGGACAAGATGGCGCGCCGCAAGGTCTCGCAGAAGTCCCTCCACCCCGGCCCCACCCGGCCAGCCGGTGGCAACCGCTACCGCCAGGTCGTGGAGCTGAAGGAGGGGATCGACACGGACCGAGCGAAGCGGATCGTCAAGCTCCTCAAGGACAGCAAGCTCAAGGTGCAGGCGGCGATCCAGGGCGATCTCGTCCGGGTCTCCCACAAGAAGCGGGACGCGCTCCAGGAGGCGATCGCGCTCCTCAAGGCCGAGGACTTCGACCTGCCGCTCCAGTTCAAGAACTTCCGCGACTAGCTCCCTCCGAGGCTGGACTGGACGGCTCCGCCGAGACGGGAGCACCGCCCCAGGCCTGGTATGGTCGCCGCCCGGGAATGGTCAGCGCCACGAAGACCGAGCCGAGCGACGAAGAGCTCATGGCGGCCTACATCGACGGGGACCACGAGGCCTTCCGCCAGCTGTTCCTTCGCTACGGCCCGATCCTCCTGCGCCTGACGATGCGCCACCTCCGCAACGAGGAGCTGGCCCGGGAGGTGGTGCAGCAGACGTTCTTCCAGGTCCACGCGGCCCGCTTCGACTTCCGGCGGGACAAGAAGCTCCGGCCATGGATCTTCACGATCGCCATGAACCTCGTGCGGGAGCACTACCGGCGAGCGAAGCGCCGCAAGGAGACGGTGCTCGACGAGGCGCGGGCGGAGGCGGCGCCCCAGGGGCGGATGCCCATCGAGGTCCGAGAGCGGGCCGATCTGCTTCACCAGGCCCTGAGGACGCTCCCCGACTCCCAGCGGGAGGTCGTCGAGCTCCACTGGTTCAAGGAGCTGCCCTTCGCCGAGGTGGCGATGATCGTGGGCGCGAGCGAGGGGGCGGTGCGGGTGCGCGCCCATCGCGCCTACCGCAAGCTGAGGGACCTGCTCCAGGCCGAGCTCCGTTAGGTCGCCCGCGGAAACGAGACGCGCAAAGGAACGTACGGTCAAGAACGCATGTCGGAGCCTCACCTCAGCGACCCCGAGCTGGACCCCCAGCTGGCGCGCTTCCTCCAGGCCCGGGAGGAAGCGGAGGGGGAGTCGTGCGATCTCTCCGCGGCGGAGCTGGGCGACCTGTTCACGAAGGTCGAGGACGACATCGAGCAGGCGGAGAAGAGCCGCGCGTTCTGGTTCCGAAGCCGACCGACGTGGATGCGCCGCCTCCTGGCGGCGGCCGTCGCGGGCGTGATCTTCCTGGTCGCGAGCATGCTGGTCCTCCGCGAGGACCTGGCGAGCTACCCGACCTTGCGGATGGTCCTCGTCCTGAGCTCGATGGCCGTGCTCCTGGGGCTCGCGATCCACCAGGCGCTGCGCCCTCTGCATCGGCCGCCCCTGCCGAACCTCACGCGCGCGGTGATCATCGGCGCGACCCTCACCGCGACGTGCGCCCTGGCGTTGCTGCCGCCGCCCCACCCCGTGCCGCCGGTCGACAGGGGCACGCTGGTGCTGCACGCCATGCCCTGCCTGATGTACGGGTTGCTTCTCGGCCTGCCGGTGTACCTGGCGTTGAGGGTGATGTCCCGTGGGCGCAACGGCGCCGGCAGCCTGCTGGCGGCATGCGCGGCCGGGCTGCTCGGCAACGCGTCCCTCCAGATGCACTGCCCCAACAACCACCCCGAGCACCTCCTGGTGGGCCACTTCGGCGTCGTCGTGGCGTTCGTCGGGGGGCTGGCGCTGATCCACCTGACGACGAGAGCGTTCTTTCGAGAAAGCGAGTAGCGCCGGGCCGCCATCGTGGCCCAGGTCGCCGCGCTGCCCCGGCGAGTCGGTCTCGCTAGCGCGTCCAGCGGTAGATCGCGAAGGCCGCCGCGCCCAGCAGCAGCAGCAGCCAGAGGACGTTCCCGAGCGTGCTCGGCTTGCTGTCCTTCGCGGCCTCGGCGCCCGTCATCTGGCGGAAGCTCGAGCGCATGCCCTGGAGCAGGCCACCCCCCTGCGGGGCTGCGCTGCCGCCCGCGCCCGGGCCGCCGCGGCCCCGCCCGGACCGGCGCTTCTTCTTCCGCCGCTGCTTCGCCATGAGGGCCTACGTTACACCAGCATCTTACGCGCGGCCTCCGCCGCCCGGCGGTCCGACTCCGCGTCGCCGTCCCGGGGCGCGCGCTCCGGCGTGGCCAGGCCCTTCACCACCGCGGGCCGGTAACGCATCCGCTCGAGCCAGGCCTTCAGGCTCGGGAGGCCGTCGATCGACACGCCGCTCCAGTTGTGGGTGTGGACCCACGCGTAGTTGGCGATGTCGGCGATCGAGTACTCGTCGCCGAGCCACTCGCGACCGGTCAGGCGACGCTCCAGCACCTCGAACAGCCGCCGGCTCTCCCGCTGGTAGCGCCCGATGGCGTACTCGATCTTCTCGGGGGCGTAGCGGTAGAAGACGTTGGCCTGCCCCATCATCGGGCCGACGCCGCCCATCTGGAACATCAGCCACTGGACGACGACCGAGCGGCCCTTCGGGTCGTCCGGGATCAGCCGCCCGGTCTTCTCCGCCAGGTAGAGCAGGATGGCGCCGGACTCGAACACCGCGAAGTCCCCCGCCTCGTGGTCCACCAGGGTCGGGATCCGGCCATTCGGGTTGAGCTCGAGGTAGCTCTCGGCCTTCTGGTCCTTGTCCCGGAGCGACAGCGCCCTCACCTCGTAGGGGAGGCCGAGCTCCTCCAGGGTGATCGAGGCCTTCCAGCCGTTCGGGGTCGCCGCGGTGTAGAGGGTGTAGGGAGCTGCCATGGAGCGGGTCTAGGTCCGGGGGGCCGATCCGGAACCCTCCTGCTTCCGGAGGGCCTCCGCGACCAGCGCCCTGCTCGTCGGCGAGAGCGGCAGCCGAAGCGCTTCACGCCGGCCCGCGTCACCCATCTTGACCCACGTCTTGCGCAGGATCCCGAGCACCTGGGTCCGCTCGTGGCTCTGGGCGAAGGCCTCCAGCTCGTGCTCGAGGAAGACGAGGCACGCCGCGTCCTCGAGGTGCTGAGCCTCCGGGTCGCTCTTCAGGCGGCGCTTGCGGACCAGCCCCTCGACCCGCTCGGCGGTCGCCGCGTCGAGCCCGGCGTCGAGCACCGCGTCGCGAGCCAGGCGCCCGTGCAGGGCGCCGAGCTCCGTCCGCCAGCGATGGTAGCCGGCCCGGGTGCGGGGGTAGGCGTCGCGTGGGATCCGCCAGCGGCAGAGGTGCTGGGCCCGCACGGCCAGGCGCAGCGCGGCGGAGGGCGACGCCTCCAGGCGCGCCAGCGCGGCGCTCATCCGCCGCGCGTAGAGCAGCTCCCGGGGCACCGAGCGTCCGTCCACCTCGACGCAGACGGGATCGTCGGCGTGCAGCCGATCGATCGCCTCGAGCGCGCGGTCGACGCCGGACGGGCTCATCAGGACCCAGCCTTGCGCGCCCCGGCGACCCGTGCCACCCTCCGCGGCCCCGTCGGAGAACGCGAGACCCGGATGAGCAGCAACACCAACGTCGGCGACGCCGTCCAGTGCAAGCCCGTCGAAGTCGTCGTCGGCGAAAAGGGCGTCGAGCGGGCGATCAAGCACCTGAAGCGCAAGATGGCGGCCGAGGGGATCCTCCGGGAGCTCAAGCGGCGCCGTCACTACATGAAGCCGTCCGTCAAGCGCCGGAAGAAGGAGTCGGAGGCCGCCCGACGCCGGCGTAAGCGCGAGAAGCAGATGATGGGCGGCGGCCGAGGCTGACGCCCGCGCCTCTCGGCGCAGCTCGCGTCGGCGCGGCCCCGATGATGGGCGGCGGCCGAGGCTGACGCCCGCGCCTTTCGGCGCAGCTCGAGTCGGCGCGCCCGCTCCTGCCCCCTACTTGGGCACCTCCCAGGGCAGCCGCTTGGTGCTGACCCGCTGGCCCGACGTCACCGTCATCCCGTCGAGGTCGTCCGGGCAGACGTCGTGCCCGACCTCCCCGCCGGGCTCGACCACGAAGCCCTCCGGGAGCTCGGCGCCCTTGCCCACCACGGCGAGATCGGGCGGCCCCGAGCCGGCCGCCCCGACCTTCACTCCGGGGCCGAGGACGGCCCGCTTGTCGAGGACCGCGCGCTCGACGACGGCGCCCTTGCCGATCACCGCGTCGTTGAGCACGACCGACTCGCGCACCACCGCCCCGCGCGCCACTCGCACGCCGGGCCCGAGGACGCTGCGCTCCACCGTGGCCCCCCCGTCGATCACGCAGCCGTGCGTCACGAGGCTGTCGATGATCTGGGCCTTGCCGAGGCGGGCGGGAGACCGGTTCTCGCTGCGGGTGTGGATCAGCCAACCCCGGTCGTTGAGGTCGTAGGCCGGCGGCTCCGTGAGCAGGTCCATGTGGGCCTCCCAGTAGGAGCCCAGGGTCCCCACGTCCCGCCAGTAGCCCTGGTAGGGCCAGGTGAAGACCTTCTCGCCGCGCTCGATCATCCGCGGGAGGATGTCCTTGCCGAAGTCGTGGGCGCTGTTCGCGATGTCCCGGTCCTCGAGGAGGACCCGGTCGAGGTCGGCGTAGCTGAAGACGTAGACCCCCATGTTGCCCACGCCCGGAGGCGGGTCGGCGGGCTTCTCCACGAAGGACCTGGCCCACCCCTTGTCGTCGGTGGAGATGATCCCGAAGCGGGTCGCCTCCTCCTTGGTGACCTCGATCGTCGCGAGCGTGGCGGCCGCCTCGGCCTCGACGTGGGCCCGGATCAGCTCGCCGTAGTTCATCCGGTAGATGTGATCGCCGCTCAGGATCACGACGATGTCGGGATTGCGGTCCTTGATGAACAGGAAGTTCTGCTGGACCGCGTCCGCGGTCCCCGCGAACCAGCCGGAGCCGTCCCGGGATTTGTAAGGCGAGTAGATCCGGACCCCGCCCCAGATGTCCCGGTCGAGATCCCAGGGCCCGCCAGCGCCGATGTGCTCGATCAGAGAGTGGGGGCGGTATTGAGCCAGGATCATGACGTCAAAGAGGCCACTGTTGACGCAGTTCGACAGGGCGAAGTCGATGATCCGGAACTTGCCGGCAAAGGGGACAGCGGGCTTGGTCCGCTTGGCGGTCAGGATCCCGAGTCGGGATCCCTCGCCGCCGGCCAGGATGACCGCGCAGGTCTTCATTCGGGCTTCCTCCGGGGTTGGACGCAAGGGGTCGAGGGCGAGTTACGCGCCACCGCTTCTACCGCGAGGGGCCTCGCGGCCAAAGGGCTCCTCGCCGCGGATCCTCGGTCCTGTCACGCCCCGCCGCCGTAGTGGGCCGCGATCGGCATCCGACGTCCCGTCCCGAAGGCCTTCTTCGTGACCCGGAGGCCGGGCGGCATCTGCCGGCGCTTGTACTCCGCGAGGTCGATCCGGCGGGTCCAGGTCGCCACGACCGACCGGTCGATGCCGGTCCGCGCGGCGATCTCGTCCACGCTCCAGTGCTCCTCCACCCAGCCCTCGATGATGCGATCGAGGTCCTCGTAAGGCGGGAGGCTGTCCTGGTCGGTCTGGTCGGCCCGGAGCTCCGCGCTCGGCGGCTTGTCGATCGTCGCCCGTGGGATGACCTCCCGCGCCCGGTTCGCGTGGGCCGCGAGCTCGTAGACCACCGTCTTCGGCACGTCGCTCAGCACGGCGAGGCCCCCGCAGAGGTCGCCGTAGAGCGTGCAGTAGCCCACCGCCATCTCGCTCTTGTTCCCGGTGGTCAGGAGCAGGTGGCCGTGCTTGTTGCTCAACGCCATCAAGGTCATGCCCCGGATCCGGGCCTGGAGGTTCTCCTCCGTGACGTCCTCGGGCAGGCCGCGGAGCGCCGGCTCGAGCTGCCGGCGGGCTGCCTCGTAGACGCCGCCGATCGGCAGGAGCTGGAACGGCATCCCGAGGTTGTCGGCGAGCGCGCGGGCGTCGGTGACGCTCCCCTCGGACGAGTACGGCCCGGGCATCCCGACCCCGTGCACGTTCGGGCCGCCGACCGCCTCCGCCGCCACCGCCGCGGTGAGCGCGGAGTCGATCCCGCCGCTCAAGCCGACCACCGCCGTCCGGAAGCCACACTTCCGAAGGTAGTCACGGACGCCCAGCACCAGGCCGTCCCAGACCTGGGCCACCTCGGGGTACCAGGTCACCTCCTCCACGGTGGGCGCGACCCGAGGCGCGGCCTCGCCGAGCGCATCCGCCGGCACATCGACGACGACGAGGTCCTCGGCGAAGGCCTTGCCGCGGGCGACCAGGCGTCCCGCGGGGTCCGCGACCAGGGAGAGCCCGTCGAAGAGCAGCTCGTCCTGGCCGCCGACCTGGTTGGCGTAGACGAACCACCGGCCGTGGCGGCGCGCCTTGGTCGCGACGAGCCGCCGCCGCACCTCCGGCTTGCCACGCCGGAACGGGCTGGCGGACAGGTTGACGTGGAGGCGCGCACCGGCGGCCGCGAGGTTGTCCACGGGATCCACGTCGTAGAGCCGTCGCGGCGCCTCGTGCTCGAACCAGAGATCCTCGCAGATGCTGACCCCGACCGGGACACCGTGGATGGACAGCGGGCGCTGCTCGAGGGCTGGCTCGAACCAGCGGTCCTCGTCGAACACGTCGTAGGTAGGCAGGAGCGTCTTGACCGCGCGGTCGACCACCCGCCCGCCGACGCACAGCGCCGCGGCGTTGTGGAGCGGCCGCCCGCCCGTGGTCGTCGACCGGTCGGCGTAGCCGACCAGGATGGCGAGGGCGTCCGACGAGAGGGATGCGATGCGGTCGCGCAGGCGGAGATTGGCGTCGACGAAGTGGCGCCGGAGGAGCAGGTCGACCGGGGGGTAGCCACACGTGGCGAGCTCGGTCAGCACCACGAGGTCGGCCCCCGCGTCGCGGGCCCGCGCCACCGCCGCCTCGACCCGGGCCAGGTTCCCGTCGAAGTCCGCGACGCGGTAGTCGAGCTGGGCGATCGCGACCCGCATGGCCTCTCGTGAGGGGCGTGGACGGCCGCGCGCCCCTCGCCTCAAGCCATCCAGCGGAGTGTCGCCCCTGTCAAGGCAGGGCGGGCGAGGCAGCGCCGGCGAGGCAGCGCCGGCGAGGGCGGTGGTCGCTGGGCCGTCGCCGATTGTTCGCGCCCGGCGGACGACGGCAGCGACCGGGCGGAGGTAGGCTGCCGGGGAGCCCAAGGAGGAGAGCATGCGGTGGACGATGGTGATGGCGGGGGCTTTGGCCCTCGTGGCCTGCGGCGGCGACGAGGCCGCGAGCAGCGGCGCGCTTCAGCTCGGGCAGGGCTTCAGCCCGGACCCCCGGGTGATGACGGGCACCGCGGGCGGCGGGACCGACGCGACCGCCTGGGGGGGCGACTGCGCGGGGATGGTGCCGAGCCAGCCCCAGCACACCCTCGAGGTGACCCACGCCTTCCCCGGCCTGAAGATCGCTGCGATCCCCACCGGGGACAGCGAGGACGCGGACCTCACGATCGCGGTCCGGACGCCGGACGGGACCTACTGGTGCAACGACGACTACGACGGCCTCGACCCGATGGTCGGCCAGGCGTACCCGGCTGGGACCTACGGGATCTTCGTCGGCCTGCTCGGCGAGGGGACCGCGGCCTACAAGCTCGGCATCAGCGAGCTCGTGCCCTTCGAGCCCTCGACCCTCCGCGAGGAGTGACCGAAGCCTCGCCCGTCACAGGCAGTCGTCGAAGGGGCAGTAGGCCGGGGCGGCGGTGGTGTCGCTCGGCGGCAGCACCAGCAGCAGGTGCCGCTGGCGGAAGAACACGCTCCGCTCCTCCACCCGGAGCGACACCTCGAAGGGCAGGGCCTGCGCGCATCCCCTCGGCTCGACATCGTCCGGTACGATGAAGCGCACCTCCCAGAGGAGCTGGGTGCGCCCGTCGACGCCCCGGAAGAGCCCCTCCCCGGGGACGATCTCGAACACGTTTCGCGCCGGGACGGCGGAAACCGCCACGAGGTCGTCGAAGTAGGTGTCGCTCGTGGCCGGGTCCTCCGGGAAGGCCAGGCTTCGGTAGGCGCCGCGCGCGCCCTCGGAGCTGAGGTCGACCGTGTCGACCACCCCGAGCGCCGCCCGCTCGCCGGGTGCCTCGAGCAGGATCACCAGGCGGTCCCCCTCCGGCGAGTCGGCGTTGGTGGCGCGGAACCCGGCCTCGATCTCGGCCCGGTCCGGGAGCCCGTCGCCGTCCGTGTCCAGGCGGAACGGATCGGTGCGGAACGCGGCCTCCGTGCGGTTGCAGAGCCCGTCCCGGTCCTCGTCGCCGAAGGCGGAGAGCCCCCCGTCGGGGCTCGGCGGAACGCCGAGATCGAACCCGGGTCCGCCGGGGCCCGCGCAGCCGGCGGCCAGCGTCAGGGCCAGCGCCCAGACGACCGCATGCCTGGCCGAGCGCGGGGTGCATGTACTAGGACGGTGCCCCATGGCCCTCCATCTTGACGCCGTCGGGCGGCAGACCGCCATCCTGGAGCATCCCTACCGCTGGCAGGACGCGGTGCTGTACGCGCTCGGCGTCGGGGCGACCCGCGACGAGCTCGACTTCCTCTACGAAGGACGAGGGCCGAAGGTCCTCCCCACCTACGCCGTCGTGCCCGCCTTCGAGGCCAATCGAGCGCTGTTCGAGCCGATCGGAGGCGAGCTGGCCGGGGTGGTGCACGGGAGCCAGGCGATCCGCCTCCATCGCCCCTTCCCGCCCAGCGGGACCCTCCGCACCGTGGGCACCGTGGCGGGGATCTACGACCTCAAGCGGATGGCCCAGGTCGTGGTCACCACCGAGACGAAGGACGAGGCCGGCGAGCTCCTCTGCAGCACCGAGTGGGTGCTGATGTACCTGAAGGACGGCGGCTTCGGCGGCCCCGCGCCGCCCCGCTCGGCCCGGATCCGCGTGCCGGAGCGGGATCCCGACTGGGTGGTCCGCGAGACGACGTCCGCGGAGCAGGCGCTCCTCTACCGGCTGAGCGGCGACCCGAACCCGCTCCACGCCGACCCCGAGGCGGCGCGGCAGCAGGAGAAGGTCACCGGTGGTGTACCGATCCTCCATGGGCTCTGCACGTATGGCTACGTCGGCCGAGCTGTTCTACAGAAGGAGGGCGGGCTCGACCCGGCGCGGCTGAAGGTCCTGAGCGGGCGCTTCAGCAAGCCGGTGTGGCCCGGCGAGACGCTGGTGACCGAGGGCTGGCGCGAGGATGACCGCGTGCTGCTCCGGACCAGCACCGAGGAGCGCCCCGGCGAGCACGTCTTCACCAACGCGTACGCCGAGCTGGCGTGATGACCCTCCACGGCCCGAAGGGAGGCCCCATGCAGAAGCTAGACAAGGAACTCTGGATCGTCGCCGCGAAGCGTACGCCGTTCGGCAAGCTGAGCGGGTCCTTCAAGGACATCAGCGCGATCGACCTCGCGGTGCACGCGAGCCAGGCCGCCCTCGCCCAGTCGACGCTCGAGCCGAACGAGATCGATCACGTCGTGATCGGCAACGTCCAGCAGACCAGCCCGGACGCCATCTACTGCGCGCGGCACGTGGGGCTGAAGAGCGGGCTGCCGATCGAGACGCCCGCGCTGACCGTGAACCGGCTCTGCGGCTCGGGCTTCCAGGCCGTGGTCAACGGCGCCCAGATGATCCTGACGGGGGAAGCGAAGGCGGTGCTGTGCGGCGGGACGGAGAACATGTCCCAGGCTCCCCACGCGATGTGGGGCCTCCGGGACGGGGCCCGCTTCGGTCGACCGCCCGCGTTGGTCGACACCCTCTGGGAGGCCCTGACCGACAGCTACTGCAGCACCCCGATGGCGATGACGGCGGAGAACCTGGCCGCCCAGCACGGCATCACCCGGGAGGACTGCGATGCCTTCGCGCTCCGGAGCCAGAAGCGCTGGGCGGCGGGGCAGGAGTCCGGCGCCTTCCGCGACGAGATGGTGCCGATCGAGGTCAAGACGCGGAAGGGCGCGGTGACCGTCGACCGCGATGAGCACCCGCGGCCGGACGCCTCCCTCGAGGCGCTCGCGAAGCTCAAGCCCGTGTTCAAGAAGGACGGGGTGGTCACGGCGGGCAACGCCTCCGGGATCAACGACGGCGCCGGCGCGATGGTGCTGGTGGAGGCGGAGTGGGCCAAGGGCCGCGGCCTGACGCCGCTCGCGAAGCTCCTCCAGTGGGGGATCGCCGGCGTGGAGCCCACCATCATGGGCATCGGGCCCGTCCCCGCGATCCGCACGGCCCTCGACCGGGCGGGCCTCGAGCTCGGCGGCGTCGACGTGTTCGACATCAACGAGGCCTTCGCTGCGCAGTGGCTCGCGGTGCAGAAGTCCCTCGAGCTCCCGGACGAGAAGTGCAACCCGAACGGCGGCGCGATCGCGCTCGGCCACCCCCTCGGCGCGTCCGGGGCGCGCATCACCGCGAACGTCGTCTACCAGCTGCGCCGCACCGCCGCGCAGATCGGTGTCGGCGCCGCGTGCATCGGCGGTGGCCAGGGCATCGCCCTGGTGCTCGAGCGCGCCTGAGCCTGGGCGGGCCCCCGGGCCCGTCCTTCGCAGGTTGCACCTCCCCGTCCTCGCCGCCGCGACGGATCGGTGTGACACTCTCATGGCGAGGCACGATGCGGATCCCCCGGCGCGGAGGGGAACCGCGGGATGGAGGTGCGTGCCATGGAGAACGGTCGGACCACCCGAGCGCCGGAGCTCGACGACTCGAACGTCGGGGAGCTCGTGTACGACTGGAACTCGAAGCGGTACCGGGGCCCGGTGGTGCTCAACCGGACCTTCGAGCTCCATGACGAGACGCTCCGGGACGGGATCCAGAACCCGTCGGTGGTCGACCCCGAGATCGAGGACAAGCTCGAGATCCTCCACCTCCTGAACGACATCGGCATCGACACGCTCGACGTCGGCCTGCCGGGGGCCGGGCCGCGCGCCTTCGCCGACGTGCTCCGGATCTGCCGGGAGATCGCCGACCAGAAGCTCACCATCCGGCCCACGTGCGCGGGCCGCACCCTGGTCCGCGACATCGAGCCGATGGCGGAGGTGAGCCAGCGGGCGGGGATCCCGATCGAGGTGATGACGTTCATCGGCTCCTCGCCGATCCGCCGGCTCGCCGAGGAGTGGTCGGTGGAGCTGATCCGCGAGCGGTCGGTCAAGGCGATCGCCTTCGGCGTCCGTGAGGGTCTCCCGGTGAACTACGTGACGGAGGACACCACCCGGTCGCGCCCCGACGTCCTCTGGGAGCTGTTCCGGGCGGCGATCGACCACGGCGCGTCGCGTCTCACGCTGTGCGACACCGTCGGGCACGTCACGCCGGACGGCGTCCAGAACCTGATCATGTTCACCCGCCACCTGATCGAGGCGAGCGGCGCCGAGGTCGGCATCGACTGGCACGGCCACAACGACCGGGGCCTGGCGGTCGTCAACTCGATCCTCGCCCTCGAGCACGGGGCGGATCGGGTCCACGGCACCATCCTCGGGGTGGGGGAGCGGGTGGGCAACGCCAGCCTCGACCAGATCCTCGTGAACCTGAAGCTCCTCGGAGAGCTCGGCGAACGGGACCTCACGGCCCTGGCCCGGCTCTGCGCCAAGGTGTCGGAGGCGACCGGGTTCCCGATCCCGATCAGCTACCCGGTGTTCGGCGACGACGCCTTCCGGACGGGCACGGGGGTCCACGCCGCGGCGATCATCAAGGCGATGGAGAAGGGCGACGCCTTCCTCGCCGACCGCGTCTACTCGGGCGTGCCCGCCGGCGAGTTCGGGCGCGAGCAGGAGATCGGCATCGGCCCGATGAGCGGCGTGAGCAACGTCCGCTTCTGGTGCCGCAAGCGGGACATCGAGCCGACGGAGGCCGTCGTCAGCGCCGTCCTCGGCCGGGCGAAGGGTCAGAAGCGGCTGATGACCGAGGAGGAGGTCGTCTCGGTCATCCGCGAGGTCAAGGCCGCCGCCTCGAGCTAGCGCCGGCTCGACGCCGAGCTTTCGGATCTGCAATCCGATTTTCAGTCCTGGTCGCCGCGAGGGCGGTGGCGCACGCGGAAACCGCTGGATCGCGGCTACGGCCGGGTTGGCACGGGCCTAGCTAAGACGTCCGAACGACATGACGACAAGGCTGGCGTAGTCAGCCCCCCCGACCGCCAGCCCAGTCGTGTCTCACGGCGGCCCCCGGTGCACCCCCCCCAAGCACCGCGGGCCGCCTTTTTTTGTTCTCGCCGCCGTCAGTGGGCGCCAGCTTCGGGGTCGATCTCGGTGTGCGGCGGCAGCTCCGGCTCCGGCAGGTCCTCGGTCGAGGCCGGCGTCGCGGGGACGGGCTCTCCCGTCTCGGGGTCGACCTCGACCTCGCCGCCCACGTCGCCGCCACCGACCGCCGCCGGCGCGCCTCCGCCCTCCAGGACGGCAAAGCCTCGCCAGCCGGTCTCGACGTCGTAGCCGGCGTTGCCCACGGCCCGCTCGACGCACTCCCGCTGGAGCTCGGAGGCGGCGTCCGACGCGACGACCCTGACACCCGACGCGCCGCGGACGGTGATGAAGCGGACCCCGTCCCGGTCCTCCAGGCACGTCAGCACACCCTCGCGCATCCGCGCGGTCCTCGGGGTGCGAAAGCGGATGCGCTGGAGCAGCTCTTCGTGGGAGCCCAGGCCCGCCGGGAAGTCGTCGGGGAGGTTCGCGTAGCCGACCACCATGATCACGGGCCAGAGCGTCGTCCGCGTGCTCCAGCCCCCGCCTCCCCATGGCGACCAGGGGAGCTCGGTTCGCACGAGCACCACCCGCGCCCGGTGCCAGCGGGCGTCCTGGCCGTGGGCGAGCTCCTCGGCGCTGACGACCTCGAGGTCGACCTGGAGCGCCGGACGCCCGTCGACCTGCCGGTCTGCCGTGTCGATCTCCCGAGTGGCGAAGGCGCGATCCGCGCTCGCCAGGGTCGCCGCATCGTCGAAGGCCGCTCGCTCGAGACCTGCCTGCCCCACCGCGTTGACGAACAGCGTGCCGAGCACGCGAAGCTCCGTCTCGGACCGGGACGGTGGGAGCGGCAGCGTCCGTACCCAGATCACGCCACCGTCGCGACGGCTGTGGAAGTAGAGGTCGTAGATCGGCTGCGGGTCGGCGGCCTGCACGACGCCGTTTCCGTCGAGGTCCACCTCGGGGCGGTACACCCAGTCCGGCCCGACCCGGGATGGGCCCGGGCTGCCGTCGGGGCCGGGCTGGAAGTTGAGCAGCGTCCACCCGGCCAGGAAATCACCCATCGACGTGCCCTCGATCCGGTACTCGAGGTGCTCGTGCTCGAAGCTCCCCTCGAGGAAGCGCCCGGGCCGGAGCGCTCCGCATCCGAGAGCTCCGTATCCGAGGACGAGGACGCCGAGGGTGGCGATCGCGGGCCGCATCGCGCCTAGCGTAGCGCAGACGACCCGGGATCATGGCGTTTCGGGCTGGCGTCGATCCCCTCGAAGCGCCAGACGACCCAGGCCAGCGCGAGCACCAGGACGAGGGTCAGCACCGCCAGCACGCCGAGCAGCCACTGGCCCCCGGCCCTCTCCGCGAACCGGTCCCGGTAGTAGCGGCCCCGGCTGCGCCGGCGGAGCCTCGACTGGACGGCGGGCAACAGGTCGGGCGCGGCGTCGGCGTCGGCGTCGGCGAGCCGACCCATCAGGCTGACCGTCTCCACGAACTCGCGGTACTCCTCGGCCAGCGCCCCGTCCTCGGCGAGCAGGGCGTCGAAGGCCGCGCGCTCCGCCGCGTCGAGGTCACCCTCGTAGGCCTCGCTGAAGCGGGCCCGGGCCTCGTCGGGGGTCACGACCCCTCCTCCGCGTCGGCGGGGGCGTCGGCGCCCTCCCCGACCGCGGCCGCGCGCGGGACCACGCTGGAAGGGCGCTCCGACCGACGGCGCACGAGGTCCCGGAGCGCGTGCCGGGCGCGGTGCAGCCGGCTCTTCACGGTCCCCGCCGGGAGCCCCGTGATGCCCTGGATCTCCTCGTAGCTCAGGTGGTCGATGTCGCGCAGGACGATCAGGGTGCGGTGCTCCTCGTCGAGCGCGACGAGCGCGTCCTGGAGGATCCGCTCCTTCTGGTAGGCCTCGACCAGGTGGTCGGGCCGGGCGACGGGGCTGGTCGGGTTCATGGTCGCGCTCTCGAGGGCCGCGTGCTCCGCGATCTCGTCGAACTCCTTCTTCCGTCCCCGAGCGCGGCGCTCGAGGTACTTGATCCGATTCTTGCAGTGGTTCGTCGCCACGCGGTAGAGCCACGTGGAGAGCTTCGCGTCGCCGCGGAAGCCGTCGATCGACTTGAACACGGTGATGAAGACCTCTTGGGCGAGGTCCTCCGCCTCCTCCCGGTCGCCGAGCATCCGGTAGACGAGGCCGTAGATCCGGGCCTGGTACGTCCGGACCAGCTCGTTGAACGCCGCTTCGTCCCGCCGCCGGAGGCGCGCCACGAGCCGTTCTTCGAGACCGTCTGCCATCGATGGGTGGACGCCCGCCGCCGGGGCCGCGGAGCCGGCGAGGGTGCGACACCCCGCGCGACGGGAGGTTCCGCGAGGGTACGCGGCGGGGGGCGCGGCGGCGAGCGACCCGGCGGTCTAGCAGGCTAGACTGGCCTCGAGATGCACGCGCTCATCCTGATCGACCACGGCTCGCGCCGACCTGCCGCCAACGCGCTCCTCGAGGAGCTCGCCCCGCTCGTGCGCGCCCGGGCCGGCGTGCCGGTCTACGTCGCGCACATGGAGCTCGCCGAGCCGAGCCTCGACGCTGCGGTCGACCGAGCCGCCGTCGCCGGTGCGCGGGACATCGTGGTGGTCCCCTACTTCCTCGGCCCGGGGCGTCACGCGACGGAGGACATCCCCGCGCTCGCCCGCGCCGCGGAGGATCGCCGCCCGGACATCACGCTTCGCGTGGCCGAGCCGCTCGGGATCCATCCGCTGCTGGCCGAGCTCGTCCTCGTCCGGGCCCGGGAAGCGGAGGGCGGGCGCGCCGCTCCGGCGGGTCCGACGGGCGCTCACTGCACGAAGTAGCGGAAGCTCGCCAGCAGCGTCGTCGCGGCGTCCCGGTTGATCTGCTGCCGGACCGACGCCTCCACCGCGAACTGCTCCGTCACGAAGCCCAGGCCGCCGCTGAAGACGTGGAGGCTCCGGAGCGTGTCGAAGTAGTACCCGACCCGGATCGGGATCTCGCCCGTGAAATACTCGACGGCGCCGCCGAAGAGCCCCTCCGGCACGAGCTTCCCGTCGATGCTGCGGTTGGTGGAGAGGTCGGCGAGCCCGTCGAAGGCGAGGGTGAGGCTGTCCTCGAAGGTGTAGCTCACGCTGCCGCCCACCGTGCGCGGCAACAGCCCGCGGCCGTAGCAGACGGTGGCGCTGCCGGCGGGGCAGTTGGCGATCTCGAGCAGGTTGTTCCCGAGCGCCGCGATGTGCAGGCCCTGCGTCGGCGTGACGCGGATCGCCGCGTCGAACGTGAAGCCCTGGGCATGGGGCGGCGAGCGGTTCTCCTGCCCCTGCTGCCAGAAGCTGACGTAGCGGCCCGTGAGGCCCACGGCGAAGGCGTCCCCGAGCGGCATGGCGAGGGAGGCCCGAGTGTCGAAGCCCGCGTGGCCGTACTTGCCGTTGCCGTGGATGTAGCGGAAGTGGACACCCGCCTGGACCGGGCCGCTCGACGAGTCCACCACCGTGCCGCCCACCGCGAACCTCGAGTCCTGAGGCTCGTAGAGCCCCGCGCTCTCGATGTGGTAGTGGCGGCCGATCCCCATCCCCGCGGGGTTGACGGCCACCGCGCTGGTCGACGTCGCGCTGGCGCGCGCGCCGAGGCCCATCGCCAGGGTGCGCGCGGTCTCCATGTTCTCGGCGACCGGCGGGATGTCCCCATTGGGGTCCTCGACGAACGCGGGCCCCCCGTCCACCAGCGTCTGTGCCCGGGCGGGGACCGGCGCCAGGCCGAGGGCCGACAGCGCGAGGGGGAAGCAGACCAGGCCGTGGATACTACGCATCGCGATGCTCCTCGGGGCGGCCGGCGGTCACCGGCCGACGGGACCCGGAGGGTGGTAGCAGCGCGACCGGCGCCGGCCAAGAATTCCGCGCCACCGCGCCACCGCGCCACAGCGCAACCGCGCCCCCCCGCCTCCGCGCCGCCCCGCCCCCGAGCCCCCCCGCGACTCACCGCCTCCGCGCCTCCGCGCCGCCGCGC
>JBHJHB010000086.1:0-68288 GCA_050331215.1 Sandaracinaceae bacterium
CGCCACCCGCCGCGGGCAACGAAGACGCCCCTCGGGGCGTTGACCCCCATGATCCCCCTCCCTAGGTTGCGCTCGCCTTGATCCCGATCCGCGACGAAAACCCGACCCGCACCCGACCGGTGGTGGTCTGGGTCCTGATCGCCCTCAACGTGGCGCTCTTCCTGTTCGAGTGGAGCCTCGGCCCGGAGGGCTTCCAGGCCTTCACCTTCCTCTGGGGCGTCATCCCCGCCCGCCTGCTGTCGGGCTACGACGTGCTCGCCTGGATCACGCCGCTCACGAGCATGTTCATGCACGGCGGCTGGATGCACATCATCGGCAACATGTGGTTCCTCTTCGTCTTCGGCGACAACGTCGAGGACGAGGTGGGCCGCGGCCGCTTCGTCCTGTTCTATCTCCTGTGCGGCCTCGCGGCCGTCGCCGCCCAGGTCGCGATGGACCCGACGAGCCGCGTGCCGATGGTCGGGGCGTCCGGCGCGATCGCCGGCGTCCTCGCCGGCTACGTGCGCCTCCACCCGCGGGCCCGGGTGCTGACCCTCATCCCGATCTTCATCTTCATCCAGTTCGTCTACCTCCCGGCCTTCCTGTTCATCTTCATCTGGTTCGGCCTGCAGCTCCTCTCGGGGGTCGTCTCGATCGGGACCATCGGCCAGGACGTGGGCGGCACGGCGTTCTTCGCCCACATCGGGGGCTTCGTGGCGGGCTACCTCCTGATCCCGCTGTTCCGGCAGGCTTCGGGGCCGACCGGGCGGGGCCGCCCTCCCGTCGTGCTCCGCCGCCGCGAGGAGGTCGCCCGGAGCACGGGCCGACCGCCGCCCTGGCGGGACGACCCGCGCGGCGGCTGGATGAACTGACCGCGGGGAGCCGCCGCGACCCGACCGCCGCCCTGGCGGGACGACCCGCGCGGCGGCTGGATGAACCGACCGCGGGGAGCCGCCGCGACCCGCACGGGTGCTCCCGGGTGTCCAAGACCGGCGCGGTCGTGCGTCCTAGAGTGTCGGTCAGGTCGGCCGGCACCCACGACAGGAGACGACCCATGCCCAGATTCCTCTGCTTGCAGCGCACCCTGGCCACCGGGCCGGGCGAGGCCGCCGACGAGCCCTCCCCCGCCCGGATGCAGGAGCTCTACGCCCAGTTCGGCGCCTGGCGGGACACCTTCAAGGCCCAGCTGGTCGACATGGGCGGCAAGCTCGGCGACGGACGGCTCGTGACGGACGCCTCACCCGCCGACGGCCCCTTCGTCGAGGTCAAGGAGCTCGTCGGGGGCTACATGATCGTCGAGGCCGACACGGTCGAGGGCGCGATCGAGGTCGCGCGCGCGTGCCCGGGCCTCGTCAGCGCGCGGTCGGGCTGCGAGGTGATCGAGATCCGCACCCCTTGAGCGCACCCACCGACGACCCGTGCTTCTTCCGGCACGAGCACGCCCGGCTGATCGCCGCGCTCTCGCGCCGGGTCGGCGTGCAGCACCTCGAGGCGGTCGAGGACGCGGTGCAGTCCGCGCTGCTGAGCGCCCTCGAACGCTGGCGGGTCGCCGGGGCTCCGGAGGACCCGTCGGCGTGGCTGTTCCGGGTCGCGCAGAACCGCCTGCTCGGCGAGCTCCGGCAGCGCGCCGGGCGGCGCCGCATCCTCGAGCGCGCCTCCCGCGCGCCGACCGACCCGGAGCCCGCCTCCGATCCCCCGGCCGCCTTCGCCGACGAGGTGAAGGACGACCTCCTCCGCATGCTCTTCGTGTGCTGCGACGAGGTGGTCCCGGAGCCGTCCCGGCTCGTCCTTGCGCTCCGGACCCTGTGCGGCTTCAGCGTCCGCGAGATCGCGCTCCGCCTCTTCGCGAGCGAGGCCAACGTGTACAAGCGGCTGGCGCGAGCCCGCACCCGCCTCCGGGAGACGCGGCCGGCCCTCCTCGAGCCGAGCCCCGCCTCGATGGCGCCGAGGCTCCCGTCGGTCCATCGCGTGCTCTACCTCCTGTTCACCGAGGGTTACCTCAGCTCCCACGCCGAGCAGGCGATCCGCCGGGAGCTGTGCCACGAGGCGATCCGGCTGGCCCTGCTCCTGGCCGAGCACCCGGTGGGGCAGACCCCCGAGACCCGCGCCCTCGTGGCCCTGATGCTGCTCCACGCGGCGCGGATCTCGGCGCGTCAGGATGGCGCCGGCGGCCTGCTGCTCCTCGAGGAGCAGGACCGCAGCCGCTGGGACAAAGCGGCGATCCAGGCGGGCCTGGCGTGGCTGGCCCGGTCAGCCGAGGGGGATGCCTTCACCCGCTACCACGCCGAGGCCGCCATCGCGGCCGAGCACTGCCTCGCGCCATCCTACGGGGCGACGCGCTGGGACCGGGTGGCCGAGGGGTACGCCATGCTCGAGCGCGTCGCGCCGTCGCCGCTGGTCACGCTCAACCGGGCGGTCGCCGTCGCGGAGTGGCGGGGACCCGAGGCTGGCCTCGGGCTGCGCGCGGGCCTCGAGCTCCCGAGCTGGCTGGAAGGCTCTCACCTCGTTGTCGCGGTGCTCGCCGATCTCCACCGTCGCGCGGGGCACGCCGAGCAGGCTGCGCGCTACCGGGACCGGGCGCTGGCGTCGGCGCCGACCCCGGCCGTACGGGCGCTCCTGCATCGACGGCTCGACCTCGGCGCGGCGACCTGACGGAGCCGAGGGCGAGGCTCAGGGCCCGCCTTCGGCGAGGGCGCGCCGCAGCCTCCGTCGGGCGCGGGAGTAGGCCATCTTCACGGCCGCCACGGTCGCTCCGGTCCGCGCCGCCGTCTCGGCGCCCGAGTAGCCGTGGAGCGCGCGCAGCACGAAGACCTCCCGCTCGGTCGGCGGCAGGACCTCGGTCACCCAGTGCAGCGCCGCTCGCGCCTCGAGGCGGCGCAGCGCTCTGGGCTCCGACGGGCGCTCCGGGACGCCCCGCGGCAGCTCCCGTCGGCGACGGCGCCGGTCGATCGCGAGGTTCCTCGCCACGCGGAACAGGTAGGCTCCAGCATCGCGCGGCGCCCCGGTGAGCTGGGCTACCCGCCGGTAACCGCGGAGCAGCGTCTCCTGCAGGAGGTCCTCCGCGCCGTCGCCGGCCAGCCGGCGCAGGTAGGCGAGGAGCGGCGTCCGGAGCGGCGCGACGTCGCGGTGGAACAGGTGCCGGCGCAGGCGCCGCACCGCGGCGCCGAAGTCGCCCGACGCGGGAGGAGGGCGTGTCACTCTCCGATGTTACCTTCGCCGGCCCTCGACCGTCGGCCGGATGAAGGAGAGCTCCATGGCCGAACGACCCACCCTCTACACGAGCCCCGGCTCGCACCACAGCCGGCGCGTCGCGCTGCTGATCCACGAGCTCGGCGTGGACGTCGAGCAGCGCCACGTCGACGTCCGCCCGCCCGGCATGGGCGGCGAGACCGAGAGCGAGGCGTTCCTCGCCCTCAACCCGAACGGCAAGGTCCCCGTGCTCGTCGACGGCGACCTGACGGTCTTCGAGTCCAACGCGATCATGGCCTACCTCTGCGACCGCTACGGACCGACGGAGCTCTACCCGGAGGACCGGGCGCGGCGGGCCCTCGTCCAGCAGTGGCAGTACTGGCAGGCGGCGCACCTGTCGCCCACCGCCGATGGGCTCCTGGGCGAGCACACGCTCAAGCCGATGATGGGCGGAGCGCCGGACGAGGCGACCGTGGCGCAGCTCGAAGCCGAGTTCCACCGCTGGGCGACGGTGCTCGACAAGACCCTGAAGCGGAGGGAGCACCTCGCGGGCCCGAGCCTGACGTGCGCCGACCTGTCCGTCGCCACCGCGCTGATGTACGCGACCGCCGCCCGCCTCCCGGTCGCCGAGCACGCGCCCCTCGACGCCTGGCTCGCTCGCGTCCAGTCGCGCCCGTCGTGGAAGGACACCACGCCGCCGCCCTTGCCCGTGTGACTCGCTATGGCCCCGCAGCTCGGGCGGGAGGGCTCGAACCCCCGACCTCCGGGGTCAGAGCCCGGCGCTCTTCCGGTTGAGCTACGCCCAGAGGGGCGAGAACGGCGAGTCGTTCCCGCGCCTCGGCGGGGGGACGTCGGCGCCGGCGGCGCCTGACAGCTCGGCTACTCGAACAGCGGGGCGAAGGGGTCGGGCTCGGCCTCGGCCAGGAGCTCCTCGAGCGTGGCCGCCGCCCGCAGGTCCGTGAGCGCCAGCGTGATCCCCAGCGGCCCGCGGTGGGTGGTGGCGACCCAGGCGCCCGTCGGCAGCTCCCGCCAGCCTTCCCAGCTCGCCCTCACCCCGCCGATCGGGATGATCGACACCCACATCCGCCAGGCGATGGGCCGGCCATCGTCGCCCACGATCCACAGGTAGGCGTCCCCCGGCGTCACGCCGCCCGACGCGTACTCGACGAGGAGGCCCCCCGGGCCGGGCGCCTCCACCCGGGAGAGCGTCACCCCGTCATCCCGTAGCTTGGCGATCGGGTTGAGCCAGAAGCTGTCGTTGATGAACGCCTCGTGGGCGGTCTCCAGCAGCTCCCGGGCGCCCGGGCCGCGGGCCTCGCGCCCGCTCTGGTAGGCGCGACCGCGCGCCACCCCCGCGTAGAGGAGGGCCTTCTGGCCGCCCGTCACCACCCGGACCACGCCGCGCTCCCGGTCCCAGAGGTGGGTGCGGCGGCCGGCGAAGGTCCACGTGATGGCGCCGGTCCGCCCCCACGCCTCGAGGTCGACGCTGCTCTCCATCCGACCCGCCAGCTCCTCGGCCGGGTCACCGGTGCGGCCGGTCGGGGGCCGGGGCTCGTGGGCGAGCCAGCCGGCCAGGAGCGCGCCGAGCACGAGCACGACGACGACGACGGCGAGGACGAGGGCGACCCGGCGGAAGCGCTTCACCCCCCGAGCCTAGCCGACTTCGTCGACGTTCGATGCGCGGCGGCGCCGGAGGGCCGACGCCGTGCTCAGACCGTGGCGAAGGCCGCGTCGGGGATATCGAGGGCGGTCCGGTCCTCGCTCGAGAGCATCTTGGCCTTGGCCACGACGCTCGGCAGGACGTTGTGCGCGAAGAAGACCGCGGAGGCCTTCTTGCCCTCGTAGAAGGCGTGGTCCGGATGCTCGGGGCTGACGTCGGCCTGCGCCTTCTCGGCGATGGCCGCGCCCTCGAGGAGCAGCCAGCCGACCGCCACCTCGCTCAGCATCTCGAGGAAGCGGTTCGCGTTGAGCGCCACCCGCTCCGTCTCCCCGGCCTGGAACCAGCCCATGAAGGCCATCGCGGAGCTGCCGACCGCCTCCTGGGCCTTGGCGAGCTGCTTCACCGCGCTGCCGAGGGTCGGGCTCTCCTGGTGGGTCGCGACGAAGCGGCCGACGTCCTCGAAGAAGCGCTGCGCGTTCGCGCCCCCGGCCTGGCCGAGCTTGCGTCCCACGAGGTCGAGGGCCTGGATGTGGTTCGTGCCCTCGTAGATGCTGAACACCTTCGAATCCCGGGCGGCCTGCTCGACCGGGAAGTCCCGGACGTACCCCGACCCGCCGTGGACCTGGATCGCGGTCTCCGTGATCCGGAAGGCCTGGTCGGAGCTGTAGGCCTTGACCACGGGGGTGAGCAGGTCGACCTGGCCGCGATGGTAGGCGGCCTCCTCGTCGTCCTTCCCGGCCAGGATCCGGGCGCGGTCCTGGTGCATCGCCAGCTTGATGACGAGGGCGCGGATGCCGTCGGTCTGCGCCTTCATCTCGAGGAGCATCCGGCGGACGTCGGCGTGCTCGATGATCGGGACCCGGGGCGCGCTCGGGTCCTTCCGGTCCTCGATGGAGACGCCCTGCTTGCGGTCCCGCGCGTAGTCGAGGGCAGCGAGGTACGCCCCCGCGGCCACGCCCAGGCCCTGGATGCCGACCCCGATGCGCGCGAAGTTCATCATCTGGAACATCTGGCGGATGCCCTGGTGCTCCACGCCGCCGACCAGGTAGCCGATGCAGTCGTCGTTGTCGCCGAAGACGAGCTGACAGGTCGCCGAGGCGTTCAGCCCCATCTTGTGCTCGATGCCGGCGACCGTGACGTCATTGCGCTCCGCGGGCTTGCCGTTCTCGTCGAGGCGGAACTTCGGGACGATGAACAGGCTGAGGCCCTTGGTCCCGGGCATGGCCCCCTCGATCCGGGCCAGGACCAGGTGAACCACGTTCTCCGCCATGTCGTGGTCGCCGGCGCTGATCCAGACCTTGGTGCCGTGGATCCTGTAGGTCCCGTCGCCGAGCGGGACCGCGGTGGTCGTCGCCGCCCCGACGTCGCTGCCCGCCTCGGCCTCCGACAGGCACATCGTCCCGCTGAAGCGGCCCGCGAACATCGCCTTGGCCCAGGTCTCCTGCTGCTCCTCGGTGCCGAAGTGCGCGATGAGGTCCGCCGCGCCGTGAGTCAGCCCGGGGTACATGTTGAAGGACGGGTTGGCGCCGCTGAAGTACTCCTCCACCGCCGCCGCGACCGCCGCCGGCGCGCCCTGGCCGCCGAAGCGCTCCGGCACCGCGATCGAGCGCCAGCCCGCCTCGTAGAGCCGACGCCATGCGTCCGCGAAGCCGTCCGGGACGTGCACCTGGCCGTCCTCGAGGCGGCAGCCGACGTGGTCGCCCAGCGCGTTCAGCGGACCGAGGACGTCGGTCGCGAAGCGGTAGCACTCGTCGAGGACCATCTTGACCTCGTCCGGGCCCCAGTCCTGGAAGGGCTCCTTCTGGAGGAGATCGGCCAGCCCGAACTGCTCGAACAGCAGGAACTGGGCGTCGCGGACATCGGCTTGGTAGCGGTTCTGGGCGTTGGACATCGGCAACCTCATCGCGGACTGAATGACCGCTCATTCGAAAGCTGAGCCCGCCGACGCGATGCGTCAAGGCGTGCGACGCGCATGGTCGGCCGATCGCCGGACGAGCGCGGACGGGTGACGCATGGCCACCCGGCAGGCTTCCTGTATGCTCGGAGCCATGGGCCGGGAGGGCGACCGCAGCGAGAGCACGTCCGGGTCGCAGCGAGGGACCGACGAGGGCCCCCGCGCGTACGCGTCCACCCTGTCGTCGGACTCCGGGCCGGACAGCAGCGGCTTCCGGCAGGCGGTCATTCCGATCGGGAGCATGCTCGGCGGCACCTACCGCGTGGAGGAGCTGATCGGGCAGGGCGCGATGGGGGCCGTGTATCGGGTGGTGCACACCGGCCTCGGGCGCGAGTTCGCCGCGAAGGTGCTCGCGACCGAGTCGGGCCAGCTCGAGTCGGCCTGGCGCCTCGTGCAGGAGGCGCGCACGGCGAGCAGCGTCGACCACGAGAACATCGTCGACGTGACGGACCTCGGGCACACCGAAGAGGGCCGCATCTACGTCGTGATGGAGCTCCTGCGGGGCCGGGACCTCGACACCTACCTGCAGGATCGGGACGACGTGGGCCCTCCGGACGCGGGCGCGGACGAGGCGACGATCGACATCGGCGCCCAGATCCTCGCGGGGCTGGCTGCCGCCCACGACCGGGGGATCGTCCACCGCGACCTGAAGCCGGCCAACATCTTCCTCGACGAGAAGGAGGGGCGGCGGACGCGGGTGAAGATCGTCGACTTCGGGATGTCGAAGCTCGCCGACGGCGACAGCGCGATGCGCCTGACCCGGACGGGCCAGGTGGTCGGGACGCCGCTCTACATGGCGCCGGAGCAGGGCTCGGGGGAGCAGGTCGACCACCGGACCGACCTGTACGCGTTCGGCGTGGTCGCCTACGAGATGATCACCGGCGACGTCCCGTTCCCGGCCGACACCGTCGTGTCCTGCTTGCTCAAGCACGCGACGGAGCCCCCGCCGCCGATCGGCGAGCGGCGGCCCGACGTCCCGCCGGCCGTGGTCCAGGTGGTGGAGCGGGCCCTGGCCAAGCGCCCGTCGGACCGCTGGCAGAGCGCCGCCGAGCTCCGGGACGCGTGGCTGGGGGCGTGGGGCATGGCGCCGGAGGGGCGACCCTACGCGTCGGCGGCGAGCTTCCCGAGCAACGACCCCGCCCCGAGCCGTCGCGTCGCGCCGATGGCGTTCGGGTTGCTCGCGGGCGCCGCGGCACTGGCGGGCGTCATCGGCTGGTGGGCGTCGTCCAGCCCGCCGGAGCCCGAGCCGATCCAGGGGCCGGAGATCGTGGCGACCGACCCGCTGCAGCAGGACGCGACCGAGGATGCGCCAGACGCGGTGCCCGACGAGCCGCCGGAGGCGCTGGTCGAGGAGACCGTGGAGCCGGTCCCGCCGGTCCCCCCCGAGCCCACGCTGTCGGTCGTGCACCTCCGGTCGACGCCGTCCCCGGCGACCGTGGAGTCGACGTCGGGGGAGCGCCTCGGCCGGACCCCCCTCGACGTCGAGGTGCCGCCGGAGGGCCTCACCGTGGTCGTCACGAGGCGGCACTTCCGCAGCGAGCGCGTGCGGCTCGAGGGCGATGACCCGAGCGCCCACGTGCGCCTCCGTCCGACCCAGGGCCTCGCCCCGATCGACTGAGCCCGCCGGGCACCGCGACGGATCCCGCCGCGGACCGGTCGAGCATTCCCTACGTTCGGGTCACGGGCCGCATGGTACCGTGGGACCATGCCGATTCGACGGGCGGTGGGGGAGCTCCGGCTGGTGCTGGCGCTCGTGCTCGCCGCGAGCGGACCTCTCTTCGCCATCGCTTGCCCCGCGCCCGCGCGGGCGGATGACGCCGCCGAGGCGCGCCTCCACGATCGGCGAGCGCGCCAGGCCTTCCGACGTGGCCGCTACTCCGACGCGATCCGGGAGTACTTCCTCGTCCAGCGTGTCGCGCCCGACAACCCGCGGGTCGCCTACAACATCGCGCTCTGCTTCGAGCTGCTCAACGAGCCCCGGGAGGCCTTCCTCGCCTACACGGAGTACCTCTCGAGCCTCGACCCGGACGACGCCGACGAGGGCCGCCGGGCCCGGGCGGAACAGTCGATCTCGCGCCTCTCGCCGCGCATCGCCCGGGTCGAGGTGGAGAGCGAGCCGTCCGGCGCCACCATCTACGTGGACAGCATCGAGTCGGGCGCCTACGGGCAGTCCCCGCGGCTGGTCGCAGTCGAGCCCGGAGAGCGAGTGATCCGCTTCGAGCTCGAGGGGTACCGACCGGGCGCGGTCACGGTCCGGGCGGTCGCCGGCCAGGTGGTCCGGGCGGAGGTCGAGCTCGAGCGGATCGTGGGCCAGCTCGTGGTCAGCGCGGAGCCCGCGGGCACGGCGGAGGTGCGGGACGCCGCGGGCGGCTTGGTGGCGAGCGGGCCCACACCGCTCGAGCTCAGCGCGCCGCCGGGGCCCTACACCGTGTCGGTCGAGCGCGCGGGCTACCGCGTGCGGCGGGAGATCGTCCAGATCGAGGAGGCGCAGACGGCGACGCCGCAGCTCCGCCTCGAGCCGCTCCCCGCCCCGACGGGCAGCCTCACGGTGCTGTCGACCCCGCCGGCGGCCGTGGTGTTCGTGGACGACGAGCCGGCCGGCTTCACCCCCCTGCTGCTGAGCCGGGTGACCGCCGGTGAGCGCAACGTCCGGGTGGAGGCGCCCGGGCAGCAGCCCTGGTCGACCGACGTCACGGTCGACCCCGACACGCCCCGCTGGGCTCAGGTGACCCTCGAGTCGGCGAGCGCCCAGCGCCACTCCCCGGCGACCTGGGTGCTGGGCGGGACCGGGATCGCGGCGCTGATCGGCTTCGCCGTGGTCGGTGGCATGGCGATCCGCAACCGCAACCTCTTCGGCCAGGAGGCGTCGGATCCGATGACGGATCCGATGGACCTCATGGACCGCCGCAACCGGGGCCAGACGCTCAACGCGGTGTCGGACGCGCTCTGGATCGGCGGCTCCATCGCCCTGGGCGCGGCGCTGATCCTGTTCATCGTCGAGGAGGCGCAGCCGGCCCGGACCTCCCGCGGCACGGTGACCGATCCGCCGGAGGAGCTCGGCCTGTGATGCCGAGGCGGTCGGCGGCGGTCGCGGCGTCGGGGGTGCTCCTCGCGGCGCTCGCCCTCGGCGCGTCCCTGGCGCCGGCGGCCCACGCCGACTCCGCGAGTGAGGCGCGGTTCCTGGTGCGCCGCGCCAACAGCGCGTTCGCCTCCGCCCGCTACCTCGACGCCCTCGGGGCCTTCCTCGACGCGTACCGTGCCGCCCCCGACGCGCGGATCCTCTTCAACATCGGCCTCTGCGCCGCGTACGCGAACGAGCGGACCGTCGCCTACGACGCCTTCCAGCGCTTCCTCCAGCGGGAGGACATGGACCCGAGGCTCCGCGCCGAGGCGGAGCGACAGCTCTCGCAGCTCGAGCCGCGGCTGGCGCTGATCGAGATCACCAGCGACCCGCCGGGGGCCGTCGTCTACGTCGACCAGCCGGAGCTCGGGCCCGCCGGCCGGGCGCCCCTCCGCATCTCGGTGGAGCCGGGCGTGCACACCCTGATCCTGCGGCGGGCGGGCTTCGAGGAGGCGCGCATCGAGGTGGATGCCCCCCAGGGCGAGGTGCGGACCATCGCGGCGACCCTCGAGCCGATCCTCGGCGAGCTGATCGTCGCGGAGAGCACCGGGGAGGGCGGCCTGAGGGTCCTCGACGACGAGGATGCGGTCGTCCTCGAGGGGTTCGGTCGCCTCGAGGGAAGGCTGCCCGTGGGGACCTACCGCGTCGAGGCGAAGCTCGACGCCGAGGTCGTGCTGCCGCGCCGCGTCCGCGTGGACGCCAATCGCGCCGGCCGGCTCGCCCTCACGCTTCCGCCCCGACCGCTGCCCACCGGGCGCCTGCTCGTGGCCAGCGACCCGCTCGGCCTCGACGTCCGGATCGACGGACGGCAAGTCGGCTCGACCCCGCTGACCCTGCCCCAGATCTCCACCGGCGCGCACGAGGTCGAGGTCGTGGGGCCGGGGGGCATGCGGACCGAGACCGTCGAGATCGAGGAGGGCCGCGGCACCCTCGTCCGCTTCGACGACCTCGGCTCCTGACGGGTCCACGAGCGAGCCCTCGCTCCCTGAGCTACGGGCGTGGGCTCGGCGAGCAGCCGGCCAGGCCTTCGTCGAGGCGCCGCGCCAGGGTGACCACCAGGGCGAACGCGTGCCAGCGCTCCCCTTCGCTCGCGTGCTGAAGGGTCGCGAGCCGATCCTGACGGCGCGACAGCTCCAGGACGAGGTCGCGAGCCGCCCGGAGCTCCTCGTCGGTGCACGCGCCCTGGCGCTCGGCCTGCCGGAGGCGCTCGATGGAGGTGGCCTCGAGGCGACGCCCCTCGGTGACCATCGCCGTGTGGTCGAGCTCCGCCTCGACGCGCACGGGGAGCTCGCCGACCGCGGGGTCCTCGGCCGACGTCGCGCCGGACGCGTCGTCGCTCCGTGCTGGGATGACCTCGAAGGTGGAGCCCCCTTCCGTCGTCCGAGCCGTGTCGGGCGCGGGGGCGGCGGGCCCGCCGCAGCCGAGGGCGAGGACGCCGGCCGCGAGCAGCCCGCTATGCTCCGGCGGCGATCGGAGGCCTCGATGCTCGGCGTGATGCTGCTCTACGGAATGCCCCTTCTCGCGCCCCCGCCGGTCGTGACCCTGCCCGGGCCGGCCCTCGGCGCGCCGCCGATGCGGCAACCGGGCGTCGGGCTGCCGGGCCCCCCCGCTCTGCGCCTCAGCACCCCGCCGCGCTCGCGGGCGCTCCCGTCGCCTTCCCCGACCCCGGGTCCCGCGCCGCTCGCGGCCGCATCGGACGATGGCGAGCGCGCAGAGGAGGCTCGCCGCCCCGAGGACGACCAGGCGGACGAGCGGGAGGCCCAGGCCCGGGAGCGCCAGCGCGTGATCCCGATCCACCGAGCCTTCGGCGTATCCACCTGGGTCGCGATGACGCTCACACTGGTGTACGGCGCCCTTCATCTGCGCGACGAGTATGGGCCCTGGCGAGGCGAGGCGGACACGCCGTGCGCCCGCGGCAACCCGGTCCTCGGCCAGAGCTTCTGCGGCGACAACGTCGTCTGGCCCCACGCGATCGCGGCGTCCGTGACCACGATCCTCTACTTCTCGACCTTCACCCTGAGCTTCTTCCTCCCCGACCCGTACGGCCTCGCCGAGCAGAACAGCTCCTTCGGCCGACGCCTGAGAGCCCACAAGGCCCTGCGGTGGGTCCACTTCAGCGCTCTCCTGGCCCAGATCCTCCTCGGGGCGGTTGTCGCGAACACGCTCGCGGACGACTTCGGCACGCGCCAGGTGCTGGCCAACGTGCACATGGGCCTCGGGATCGTGACGTGGGGGACGCTGACGGCGGCGGGAGCGCTCCTGGCGTTCTGAGCGGGCGCTCGAGCCGCCGCGCCTGATCGCCGGTATGCACTCGGGCCCGCGGCCCCGGCAGGTGGCGGTCAGAGGGTGGATGCCGACGTCATCTCGATGTCGCCGGGTGCCGGGACGTGCTGTACTGCGCCCTCAACGGTACCTCCCAGGCGACGCCGTTCGTCGCGGCCGCCCTCGCGCTGGTCCTCGAAGCCGCACCCGAGTTTCAGCACGACCGCTCGTCAGCGGCGAACCCTCGCGACAACATCGACCGGATGAAGCAGGCGCTCTCCGAAAGCGCGCTCATGCTTCCCGAGCAGAACGAGCCTCACGACGACGGGGTCGGCTATGGGCTCGTACAAGCACCGGCACTCCTCGACAGCCTACTCAGCGGCTCGGACTGATCCCACTCCGCCGCCGTTCGGGCGGTCGTCGAGGCGGCTCGCCTCCGCCTTGGCCAGCCCGAGAACGAGCTGGACGAAGGCGAAGCCGCTGCGAGGGACGCGAGACGTTGACCGCCATCGTCGCGGTCCAGACGAGGGGTGGACGACGCCGGGGCAGGAGACGCTCCCGAGAAGGTCGGGGCCCTTCTCGGTCTTGGCGCGCCCCCGATGGTCTTGCGGCCCTGGCGTGGCGAGAGAACGAGCCTTAGGCCGCCGTCGATGGCGAGGACCTACACCCACCGCTTTCGGGGCCCTGTCCGGGAGCGCTACATGGGGGACAACGCCCGGGGACCGCTGATCTACCGCGTGGTCTACGCGCCACCACGGGTCTGCCACGCCCTCGATCTCGGCCCGACCGAACGGCGCCGGGTCGTGGGGGAGCTCGACGGGGAGCCCTTCCGCCTGGCCCTCAACCCGGCCTCCGACAGCACCCACTTCCTCATGGTCTCGAGGGCGCTCCTGCGGCGGGTCGGCCGCGACGTGGGCGACACCGTGGAGGTGCGCTTCGACGTCGAGCCGGAGGACCACGTCGAGGTTCCCCCGGAGCTCTCGCGTGGCCTCGCCGACCATCCGAAGGCCGACGCCGTATGGCGCTCCCTCACGCCGGGAAAGCAGCGGATCTGGACAGCCCTCGTGGAGCGTGGGAAGGCGCCGGCGACCCGGGAGCGGCGGGTGAGGGAGGTCCTCGGTCGCCTCACCTCGGGGCAGCTCGACCCGCGGAAGAAGTGGTCGCCTGCCCCCGGCGGCTAGGTCACCTGTCTCAGCGATTCGTGGCAAGATCCCGCCGGCCCTCGACGCCCGACTCGGCGTCACTTCTCCTCGAAACACGCGAAGTATTCCTCGTCGTCGTTCCTTGATTCGGGCGCCGATCGCTCGCCGGGATTGACCACTCACTGCTGTTTCAGGTGACTAGTCCCCTGGACCTGACGATGACGATGAGGTCGATGACGGCGAGCGGGAGGAACGTCGGGTGACGCGCCCCGGTGTCCGTGGCTCCGACCCGAGAGGTCCGGGCGAAGTCTCGATGTCCGTGTGTTCCGGGGCGCTTCAGCGTGAAGCGCGCGCCGAGGGCGGCGGGGACGCCGCGTCCGCGTCGTCGGCGTCGCCCGGACCAGGCCGCGGCAAGGTCCATAGCGCCGCGTGCATGCCGAGCACCAGGGCCAGCCCCGCCCCGATCACGCTCACGATCACGACCAGCAACGCCGTACCGGCGGCCCCGTGCTGTAGGAGCGTGACGACTTCGAGGCTGAAGGTGCTGAAGGTCGTCAGGCCCCCGAAGAAGCCGGTCATGATCAGCGCCGAGGCGAAGCGAAGGGTGTGGTCCCGGTGGAAGCGCTCTTCCAGGTTGAGCGTCGGGTCGTCCACCAGCCAGCCGCGGTCCCGCAGGCGTGCTCCCGTCGGGTGATCGCCGAGGCGGCTCGCCTCCGCCTTGGCCAGCCGAGCTTCGAGCTGGACGAAGGCGAAGCCCGCGGCGAGGGACCCGAGGACGTTGACCGCCATCGTCGCGCTCCACTCCTCGAGCCCCACCGCCGCGCCCAGGGCTCCGGCGCCGTAGCGGAGGAGAGCCCCCGTCGCGCCGCCAGCCGCGACCAGGAGCACCACCGCGAAGGCGTTGATCACGGGGCGGACCCCAGGGTGAGGGCGAGGTAGGTCGCGCCCAGGCCGACGCCGAGGCTGAGGCCGACGTTGAGCGCGACGGCGCGGTAGCGACCCTCGAGAGCGAGGATGCCGTTGTCCAGGCTGAAGGCGCTGAAGGTGGTGAGGGCCCCGCACAGGCCGGTGACGAGCATGCCGCGAAGCAGCGGGCGCTCGGCGAGGGCGAACGGAGGAGCGATGGCGGCCGGGAACGCGGCGAGCCACCCGATCAGCGCGCCGATCAGGGCGCAGCCGAGGACGTTGGCCAGGAGCACGGCCCACCAGCCCTCGGACCCCGGCACGCGCTGCACCGCCACCATGACGCCGTGCCGGCCAACCGCGCCGAGGGCACCGCCGAAGGCGACCGGCAGAGCCGTGAGGAGCGCTTCCCACATCGCGCCGGCAGGGTTGAGGGCGCGAGCGCCCCTGGCAAGCCTGCGCTCCGCGGTCGGCTCGCGAGGCGTGGGGGCCGAGGGAGCCACCCGGCTCCGCCGGAGCGTCGGCGTCCCGGCGCGCGCTCGACTCCGGGCGGCCTGCGTCTAGGGTACGGCAGCTCCGGCACCCGGCCAGGCGGATGATCAAGTACCTCGGCTCCAAGCGAACGCTCGTTCCCCTGCTGCTGTCGGTGCTGCGGGCCGCGCCCGCGGTCCGCTCGGTCGCGGATCTGTTCAGCGGCACGAGCCGGGTCGGCCACGCGCTCAAGGGGGCCGGCTACCGGGTGATCGCCAACGACCACAACGCCTACGCGCATGTGCTGGCCGCCTGCTACGTCGCGGCGGACCAGGAGCGGGTGGAGCGAGATGCCCGGCGGGTCCTGCGGGAGCTGGCGTCGCTGCCCGGCCGCCCCGGCTACGTGACCGAGGTGTTCTGCCGCCAATCGCGATTCTTCCAGCCCCACAACGGCGAGCGCATCGACGCGATCCGCGAGGCGATCGCCCATGGAGGCTACCGGCCGGAGCTCGAGGCGGTGCTCCTCACGTCCCTGATGGAGGCGGCCGATCGGGTCGACTCGACGTGCGGGGTCCAGATGGCCTACGTGAAGCGCTGGTCGGCCCGGAGCCATCGACGGCTCGAGCTCCGGATGCCGGCGGTGCTCCCCCGGGCTGCGGCCGGCCCCGGCGAGGCCCATCGGCGGGAGGCCAACGAGCTGGCCCGGGAGGTACGCGCCGACGCCGCCTACCTGGACCCGCCGTACAACAAACACTCCTACCTGGGCAACTACCACGTCTGGGAGAGCCTCGTGCGCTGGGACAAGCCCGAGGTGTACGGCGTGGCGTGCAAGCGGGTCGACTGCCGGACACGCAAGAGCGCGTTCAACTCGAAGCGCCGCCACGCCGACGCCTTCCGACGCCTGGTCGACGACCTCGACGTGGCGCTGATGGTCGTGTCCTTCAACGACGAGGGCTTCCAGACCCAGGAGGACCTCGTCCGCACGCTCCGCCGGCGCGGCTCGGTGCTCGTCCTCCGGCGCGCCTATCGGCGCTACGTCGGCGCGCGGATCGGCATCCACAACCCCCAGGGCGAGCGGGTCGGGACCGTGAGCCACCTCGACAACGAGGAGCGCGTGTTCGTGGTGCTGACCGACGAGCTCACCCGCCAGGCGGAGGGAGACGCGACCCGGCGCGCGGTCCTGGAGCTCGGGGCCGAGGCGGTCTGAGCTTGGCGGCTCGAGGCGGGCGGGGTGTGGCCGTCCGCGCCCGCGTCAGCCGCCGAGCCGCTCGCGGGCGTCGCGCAGCAGCGCGATGAGCGCCTTGCGGGCCCCCTCCGGGGTGTCGACCGGCTCTCCGAACGCGACGCGGGCGGGACGGGGGCCCTTCGCCGTGGTGACGCTGAGCTCGACGCCGTAGCGGTCGACGGCGGTCATCTCGACCTCCTCCGCGTCCGCGGCCCGCGTGAACGCCCGCGCGTAGGCCCGGCACGCGTCCGCGTGGTCCTCGTTCATGTGGGCGACGATGCCCGCCGCGTGGGGCGCAAGGGGGTCGGGCGTGGCGTCGCGCCAACCGTCGATATCGACCCAGGACATGCGTCCGTAGCCTCCGATGTAGCGGACCCGCTCGACGCGAAGGCTCCAGAACGAGAAGTCGCGGAAGTCGGCGTAGTAGGCCGCGCCGGGATGGACCTCGAGGTAGCGGGCGCGCTGCCGGGCCGGGTCCTGGATCCGCTCCGCGCGCCCGAGGAGCGTGACGCGCCCGTTGGCGAGCGGATCCGGGTGGGAGTCCTCGTGGACGAGGAGGGACCCCCGCCCGTCCTTCGCGAGGTGCTGCGTGTGCGTGGCCAGCGTGCTGACGAGAAAGAGGGGGTCGGGCCCGTCGAGGGCGAACGTCACGTAGGACCCGTGCGGATAGCCGTCGGGCGACAGCGTGGACAGGGTCCCCGTGGTCTGCCCCCCGACGAGGGTGCGAGCCCGCTCCGCGTGGCTCGGCGCGGGGACGTCGTCGGCGGTGAGAGGCTCCTCGCGCGTCGGTCGCGCGTGCTCGTCGGCCATGGGTCCGGCCTACCCAACCTCGTGGGGTCGCGCCAGGTCAGTAGAGATCGAGCGGCGGGCCCGTGAGGCTTGCCAGCGCCGGGAGCGCCACCCCGAGCTCCACCTCGTCGAGGCCGAACCAGCGTCCGAGGGGCGCGGCCATCTGGTCGACGCTCACCGTCGGGATGAGGCGGCCGGATCCGGCGTCGTGGTCGTGCCCCAGCTCCGCCACGGGGACGTCGCCATGGATGCGCCGCCCCCGGACCCCTCCGCCCACGACGAGGTGGTGGCCGGCCCAGCCGTGGTCGGTGCCGTCGCCGTTGATCGCCAGGCTCCGCCCGAAGTCCGACGCCGTGAACAGCGTGACGTCGTCCTCGACCCCGAGCTCCTGCATCGCGGCGAAGAAGGAGGTGACGCCGCGGTCGAGCGCCGCGTGCAGCCGCGGCAGGTCCTGGGCCTGGTTCGAGTGGGTGTCGTAGCCGCCCATGGCCACCAGGAAGACCTGCCGGCGCATGCCGAGGATGTCGCGAAGGGCGATGGTCTCGGCGACGGCCCGCAGGCTGGCGGTGAGCGGACCCTCGCCGAAGTCGGTGGCCAGGGGGGCCAGCCCCTCGCGGGCGTCGTTGAAGCGCTGGTTGAGGTCGAGAGTGTTGGCCATCGCCGCCTGCATGTCGCGCTGGAGCAGGTGGGTCGGCGCGCCGCGGCCGCCGCGGAAGTGCTCCCGGAGCAGCGAGAGCGGCCCTTCGCCGTCGAGCTCGCCGAGCACCTCGACCGTGGCCGCGCCGCCGTCGCCCACCTGGTAGGGCGCCGCCGCCCGGCCGGTGAGGAACAGGCCGTGGCCGCCGGTGGTGATGGCGGTGAGCTCGGGCGTGCGGTTCGCGTCGGCCGCGAGCACGGCGTCCGCGAACAGGCCGCCCCACCCGCGCGCTGCGCCCTCCGGCGAGCCGCTCATCCAGGTCGCCTGCTGGTCGTTGTGGCTGAAGAGCCGGGTCGGGAGGCGCGCGGATCGCTCCTCGAAGGAGCGGCGGGTCACCGGCTCGAGGAGCGGCCCCACGTTGCCGACGATCGCGGCCTGACCGGCCCCGAAGAGACCCGCCACGCCGCTCAGCTCCGGGGGCAGCGCCACCTGGCGACCACCCAGCGATGGGGCGTTGTCCGGCGCGAGGGGGACGAGGGCGCTCCGCTCCCGGTTGCCGCCCGGGAACCGACCGAGCAGGTCGCGCCGGATACGCGCCCAGTTGTCGTACTCCGCCCGATCGTAGGGGATGAGTGTGTCGTGGTTGTCCATCCCGCCGAGGAGGAAGACGCAGACGAGGGCCTTGTAGCCCGTCACGTCGGCGGCACGCGCGCGCGAGCTGAAGCCGGCGAGGGCGCTGGTGATGCCGCCCATCGTCGCGGCGCCGAGGCCGGCTGCGCTCAGGCCACGGAGGAACGTGCGTCGATCCATCGTCATCTTCGATTCTCCTTGGGTCAGCGCTGAACGAGGAAGTCGGGGGAGGTCAGGGCGAGGAGCACGGCGAGGTGCACGCGGGCGTCGGCGCCCTCGCCGAGGGACGACTCAGCGTCGAGCGGCAGCGCCTCGACGATCTCCGTGAGGAGGCCGCGGGTGTCGTCCGACATCGCGCCGGAGGTGAGGAGGCGGTCGAGCCGGTCGACGAGGGCCGCCGGACGGTCGGCCAAGGCGAGCTCGGCGCCGTAGTCGGGGACGAGGCTGGACAGCACGTCCTCGGGCTCGATCGCGCCCTCGAAGTCGGCCGCGATCTCCTCCGCCTCCTCCCGGTCGAAGCGCGATGCGCCGCCGAGGACGAAGAAGGTCATGACATTCGCGTAGCTCGGGACGGTGGTGGCGTTGACGATCTGCAGCTCGGGGGCGACCAGGCCCGCCGCGCCGGAGAGGGTGGCGGGCGCGACGTAGCCCGGGCGGAAGAAGTTGAAGACCGAGGGCGCGCGGTACGGGTGCTGCCCCAGCTGGTCGGGCGGGGCGAGGTTCCACAGCTCGGGGAGGTAGAGAGGGGTGACCGCCTCCGCGCGAAACGCGCGAGCCCAGGCGGTGAAGCGCAGGATCGGCTCGCGCACTTTGCCGAAGTCGCTCTGCGCCGCGGTCGCCGCGTCCCGCGCCTCCCGGTCGAAGAGGATCGCCGCCACGGTCGCCCCGAGATCGCCCCGGACCTCCGTCCCCACGGCCCGCCCGTCGGGCAGGACGAAGCGCCCGTGGTCGAATGCGATCGAGACGCGCTGCACGTAGGCGGGGCTCGGGTTGCTGGTCACGAGGCGTTGGATCAGCTGCCCGCCGACGAACGGCCCGATGTTCGGATGGGCCATGATGTGGTCCAGGGCCATCTCGATGCTGGCCCGCAGGCCGGTTCCGGCCGGGATGGTGAGGCCGAGGAAGGTCTTCTCGCCGAGCTCGTGGCTCGCCTCCTCCACCGTCATCGGCGTCGCGGACACGATCATCGCCGCGAGGTGCGGCTCCTCCTCCTCGAGCTCCTCCGTGACCACGGAGCCGTCCTCGACGAGGCCGGTGAAGACGCGAGCGAGCCCGCTGATGTCCGCGTTATCGTAGGTCTCGATCGGCGCGCCATCGGAGCCGACCCTGGGCGTCCCGTCCGCGTTCAGCTCGACCGTACCGATGGTGAAGAGCTGAAGGAGCTCCCGGGCGTAGTTTTCGTCGGGCTGCCGGCCGGTCGCGGGGTCGCCCTTCCGGTTCCCGAGGTAGGTGAGGTAGGTGCCCATCACCGGCGCGTAGGTCACCTCCTCGAGGAGGCTACGGTAGTTGCCGAACGCGTTCCGGATCAGGATGTCCTCGTAGTAGGCGAGGCCGAGCATCGAGTCGGCGATCTCGTCCGGGATGTCGGAGACCACCAGGATCTCGCTGAGGGCGAAGGCGACCCGCTGCCGGAGCTGGTCGTCCGCCGCGATCGCGTGGGCGAGGAACGCCGTGCCGACGATGCCCTCGCGGATCAGGCCGCGCTCCAGCAGGTCCTGCATGATCGGCTGGAGCCGGGTGGGCGGAGCCTCCATCTGCTGCAGCACCCAGCCCGAGGCGCTCCGGCCCGTCAGGGCCTCGAGGTCCTCCTCGGTCGGGCCGAAGGTCGCCTGCGTGAGGAAGCGTCCGGTGGAGGCCTCGGTCGCGAAGCCATCGTCCTCGGCGGTCGCGCGGGCGAGGTCCGAGACCAGTCCCCGGTCGGGCCCGACCGCTCCCTCATCGGGACCGTCGCGGGAGCCCTCGCACGCCATGAGGGACAGGACGGCGGCGAGCCAGGTCGCGCGGCGGAGCGTGGAGACGTTCATGCTGAACCCCAGGTGGGCGGGTGGGCGCAAAGCGGCTCAGGGCTGTCCGAGGTCAAGAGGCTCGACGTGTCCTCGAGCGCGAGGTTCTCTGTGGGGACCGGGGCTTCTGCGATGAGCCCTGCGGCGACGAACGAGAGGCCATCCCCTTCGCGGACGGGGCCTGCATCGACGACCGCTTACGTGCATGCGCGGACCTCGACGAGACGTTCTGCGACCTGTGCGAGGGGAGCTGTCCCGGTCAGCGATGTCGGCCCGAGGTCGGCTGCGCCCCGCTGTCCGACGTGGGCGGACCCTGCGGCCGGGACGCGGACTGCCGGACCGACAACTGTAGCCTCACCCACGGCGTGTGCCGCGTGCCGCTGGAAGCGGCGTGCGACGCCACCAACTGCGACATCTGCCTGACCAACGACCGGGGCTACTCGTACTGCAGCCGCGATTGCTCTTTCCAGGCCTCGGAGTGCCCCGGAGGACGCTGCGTAGGCTCCGTCGACGACAATTTCTTCTACTGTCGTCCGGCGTGCAACGACGGGTGCCCGGGGAGGTGCACGGCGACCACCAGCGGCGACATCCGCTACTGCACCGACAACTTCGCGCGCGGCCGCGAGCCCGCGCCGCTGCTCGCCCCATGCCAGGGCGACGGCGGCTGCGTCAGCGACACCTGCTTCTCGAGCACGGAGTGCGACCGACGCGCCCTCATGTGCCGCGGGGACCGGGGCTACTGCACGAGTGTCTGCGCGACGGACGCGCAGTGCGGAGGGGGGGCCAGCTGCGTGGAGGTCCCCTGCGCGGACGGCGCCCCCCCGGATACCTGCGGCCCCCTCTGCCTGCCCTCCTGCCAGGAGGACGACGACTGCGCCACCTTGGCCCAGGCCGTGTGCCGGGCGCTACCGGGTGTCGGCGGCGAGCCCCAGTCCGTGTGCGACCCCCGCAACGGGCGGGGCCAGGACTGCCAGGCGGACTGGGAGTGCGCGAGCCGCAACTGCATCGGCGGCGACTGCGCGCCGTCCGATGGCCTGCCCAACGGGACGAGCTGCAACCGGGCGGAGGACTGCGCGTCGGGAAACTGCCAGGGAGGTCGGTGCCGAGGGACGTCGCTCCGCGGCGACCCCTGCGAGACGACGGACGACTGCGCGGCGGGGTCCTGCGTCGACGGGACCTGCACCTGACCTTCGGGGGGAGTTGGTCGACGTCGTCAACGAGCCTCCGGATCCTGGAACCGGACGCCACGAAGCCGATGCTCGGGGGTCGCGCTCCCGGAGCTGCCGCTCCGGGAGCTCGTGCCCGAGCGGGACGCCACCGAGGGGGGGGGACCCTAGCCAACCTCCCCGCCCACGCCGTACTGTCGGCCCGGGGGTGCACCATGGATCCGTCCGTCGCGGTCGCGGGGGTTGTCGTCATCGTTGGCGTGGTCATCGCTTGGGGGGTTCGGACGGCCATCGTCGGCCGGGCGGACGCCCAGCGGGACCCTCACCACCAGGAGTTCCTGGCTCGCGTGCGTGCCTTGCAAGAGGAAGGAGCCTGGCGGCTGACGCCGGGTCATGCGCCGGTTCTCCTGGGCATCCCCGTGGGGCTCACCCGAGACGAGCTGCTGGGCAGCCCCCCTCAGACGTGGGCCGACCGTCTCGCCCTCGCCCGACCCCCCGCGGTCGTCGTCGACCCGCACCCGCGAGAGTCCCAGCTGCGATGGCGGGTCACCTTTCACGAGAAGGACGGCCCGGAGCGGTTCGACCTGGTCGCCATCGAGGACGACCACCGCTGCTACGGGGTCGCGGAGTGCCATCCGGCGCTCCATCGGAGTCGCCACGGAGACTCGGACATGGTCGTTTGCATCGGGGATCGGACCTTCCTGATCACCCAGACGAAGGCCCTGGCCACCGTGGTCGACCTGGAGGACGGCAGCACCCTGGCCACCGTGGAGCACTCGAACCTGGCCGACCGAACCACGGTGACCTGGTCGGACGGCAGCTCCACCGAGCTCTGGGTGAAGGGTCCGGCCCGCAACGTTCGCGTGGCCACCGACAGCCGGGACGGCGTCCTGGTCCGCCACGAGGTGCGGCCGGTCTCGCCCCATCACTGCGTCGTCGTGCCCCACCCGGCGCCGGACAACAAAGCGCTGCCTCTGCTGGCGCTGGTCGTCTTCGAGGACCAGGGAGCGACGTGGGGCAACCGGCACGCTCCCACCTACTGACGTCGGGGGCCGCGGCGCCGGTTCGTTGACGCCGTCAACAAAACGGCCGACCCTGGACGCGATGGGCCGGGTCGGGGAGGACGAGCGTGCGGCGCAGGTCGAGGCCGTGCGCCGCTTCTCCCGGATGTACACGCGCCGGATCGGCGTCCTGGCGGAGGGGCTCCTCGGGAGCCCGCACTCCCTCGTCGAAGCCCGCGTCATCTACGAGCTGGCCCAGCGCCGGGGGGTGAGGGCCACCGACCTGGCGGCCGTGCTGGAGCTCGACCGCGGCTTCCTGAGCCGTGTGCTGAAGCGCCTGGAGCGACGCGGCCTCGTCCACCGAAGGCCCTCGGCGCGGGACGGGCGGGTGAAGGAGCTGCGGCTGTCGCCCTCCGGTCGGCGAGCGTTCCGGGGGCTGGACGCCGCCTCACGCCGCCAGATCGCGGACCTCCTCTCGCAGACCTCCGATCACGACCGCCGACGCCTGGTCCAGGCGATGGAGCGCGTCCAGGCGATCGTCGAGCCGACCCCGTCCGAGGCCGAGGTAGGGCTGCGAGGCCCTCGGCCGGGGGACCTGGGCTGGGTCGTCGAGCGCCACGGCGCGCTCTACCACGCGGAGTACGGCTGGAGCGTCGCGTTCGAGGCCCTGGTCGCCACCATCGTGGCGGAGTTCGCGCGTCGCTTCGACGAGCGCGCCGAGCGGTGCTGGATCGCCGAGCGGGCCGGCGAGCGCGTCGGGAGCGTGTTCCTGATCCGCAAGACGAAGGCCACGGCTCAGCTCCGCCTGCTGCTCGTCGAGCCCCACGCGAGGGGCCTCGGGATCGGCCGGCGCCTCGTTCGAGCGTGCACCGCCTTCGCCCGCGAGACCGGCTACCGCCGCATCGTGCTGTGGACCAACGACGTCCTGTACGCAGCGCGCCGGAGCTACGAGGGCGAGGGCTACCAGCTCACCGAGGAGGAGCCTCACCGGAGCTTCGGGCACGCCCTGACCGGCCAGCACTGGGCGCTCGACCTGCCTCCCGCCACGGCCCGAGGGCGGTCCTGAGGCCGCCCCGCGCTCAGATGCGCTCGAGGTCCTCGGCCTCGATGGTGTAGCGGTGCTGGACGCTTCCCGTGTTGCGAACGGTCGCGGGCTCGAACAGGACCACGCTCGCCAGGCCGTGGGCGACGGGCCGATGCTCCACGCCGCGGGGGACGACGCAGAGCTGGCCGGGGCCGAGCTCGACCACGCCGTCCCGGAGCTGGATGTCGACCCGGCCGTCGACGACCCAGAAGAGCTCGTCCTCCTGCTCGTGCGCGTGCCAGACGTACTCCCCCTCGAACTTCACGACCTTGACGAGCTGACGGTTCAGCTCGGCGACGACCCTGGGGACCCAGGTGTCCTCGAAGGCCCGGAGCTTGGTGGCCAGGTCGATGGCTTCGATCACGTCATCCTCCCCGCTCAGCCGTCGTCACCCCAGCCGAGGACCAGCAGGCTCGGGCCCGGACCCTCACCGTAGCGGCAGCCGAAGGCCGTGCAGCGTACCGGGAACGTGCGGTCGAAGGCGACGTCCGCCGGGATCGGGACGTCGACCCAGGTCGCGCCGCCGTCCGCGGTGCGCCGGACGCCCGCCTCGAGCACCGCGAGGCCGCGCCGTCCGTCGGGAGCAAAGCCGATCCCGAGCAGGCCGGGCCCGGCGTCCACCTGCCGCCACACCGTCCCGGGCTCACCCCCGAGGCCGGTGACCGAGGCCCGGAAGACAGTGCGCTCGGGGGGGGCGTCCGGCGACGCATCGTCGTAGGTCGTCACGACCGCGACGAGGGAGGCGTCGGGCTGGACCTCGAGGTCCACGTGGCCGTCGCTCCAGCCGGGCGGCGTCGGCCCGACGACCGCGTCGCCGGTGGCGACCTCGAGCGCAAAGGGCTCGCTATGGCGATCTCCCCCCACCAGGAACCCGGCGATGAGGCCGGTCGGTCGACCGAGCGACGCGGGCACCGCCACGTCCCGAGGGGTCGCCCCCGGCGCGAGGGGGGCAACGCACCAGGGCTCGGCGGACGGCTCGGCCGGGTCCGCCCCATCGGCCAACGTCCCCCCGACCACGCCCGCGCCGTCCTCGCTTCGGCCGCCCTCGCCGCCGGAGAGCGCCTCCATCGCCGGCACCGCGCACGCCCCGCGGCGGAAGAGCGCCGACCCGTCGACGGCGAGGAGGCCGGCCTGCGACGCACCGTCCGGATGGCCGGCGACCGGCAGCGGCACGGGCTCCGACATGCCGAGCCGAAAGAACGTCACGGTCGGCGCATCGGCGAGCAGGTCGTCGACGCAGCGCAAGAGTGGGCCCTCGGGCGGGCTCGGGGGCAGGAGGATGCGGCACGTGCCGCTCAGTGGCGTCGGAGGCGAGGAGGGGTCGACCGAGAGGTCCTCCGGGTCGACGCGGACGAGGGCTCCGTCGCGCGCGGCGAGGAGCCGACCCTGACCGTCGAGAAAGGGCGCGGGAAGCTCGGGCTCGCTCCGGTCGGTGCGGACATGCACGACGGAGACGCGGGGAGCCGGCGAGCCCGTGATGGGCGCGGTCGGGGAGGGGCTCGTGGCGGCGACACCGCCGCAGGCGGCGAGGGTCAGTGCGAGCGCGGCGGCTGGCGCCGCTCCGCTCCGGTGGACGCACCCGCCTCGCGCTCGCTCCCTTCCGCTCCTCGGCATCCTCTCCTCCTCGGTCGGCCGGCCCTCGTGCCGCTCCGGCCCCGCGGCGGATGATGCCAGATCCCCGAACGCCGCCGGAAGGCCGGATCCCTTGTCGAACACCGACCGTGAATCCAGGCATGGGGCGGGATGGAAGTATTCAGGATTCTCTTGTCGCTCGTCATTGCCGGCGGGATCGCGAACGTCTGGCTGCTGCGCTTCGGCAAGTCGACGCGCTTCCGCGGCGGCAACGCGAGCAACATGAAGGAAGAATTCGCGGCCTACGGGCTGCCCGGCTGGTTCATGTACGTGGTGGGGGCCACCAAGCTGGCCCTCGCCGTGGCCCTGGTCGTCGGGATCTGGGTGCCGTGGCTGGTCGCTCCGGCGGGGTACGCCATGGCCGCGTTGATGGCGGGGGCGCTCGCGATGCACCTGAAGGTCGGCGACCCCCCGCTCCGGTTCCTGCCCGCCGGGACGATGCTGGCCCTCTCCCTCCTGGTCGCGCTGCTGTAGCGGTCGCTCCCCGCCTCCTGGCGCTAACGGCGGAGCGCTCGCACGAACGCCGCCGCCGCCTGACCGATCTCGTCCGGGCTGTCCTCCTGGACGAAGTGAATGCCCTTGACCCGGGTGCTCTCCTGCTCCGCAAAGCCCCGGGCCACCTCGAGCTGGCGGCCCTGGAGAATCGCGCCGGGCTCGGCCTCGACCAGCAGCTTGGGCGGGCTCTCGGCGGTGGCGAGCCACGCGGCGTACGCCGCCACGATGTCGTGGACGTCCTTCGGCTCGCCGTCGATCGGGATCTGCCGCGGCCAGGTGAGGGTCGGGCGGCGGGCCTCCCCCTCCTCGGCGAAGGGCGCACGGTAGACCGCCATCTCCTCGTCGGTCAGCGTGCGGAGCACCGAGGCCGGCAGGACCCGCTCCACGAAGACGTTCTTCGTCAGGACCATCTCCTCGCCGGCAGGGGAGCGGAAGCCGCGGAAGATGTCGGTCGCGTTCTCCGGCCAGTCATCCCACCGGACGGGCGTGACGATCGCTTCCATGTAGACGATCCCCTGAACGGCTCCGGGGTGCCGATGGGCCCAGTGGAAGCCGAGGGCGCTTCCCCAGTCGTGGATCACGAAGACGGCATTCTCCTCGACGCCGAGCTGCGCGAGCAGGTCGTCCAGGTAGGCGCGGTGCTCGACGAAGGTGTACCGGTCCGGCCCCGAGTCCGGGAGCTTGTCGCTGTCGCCCATCCCGATCAGGTCGGGCGCGATCAGCCGCCCGAGCCCCTCGAGGTGGGGCATGACGTTACGCCACAGGTAGCTGGAGGTGGGGTTGCCGTGGAGGAAGACGATCGGGTCGCCCTCCCCGACGTCGACGTACGCCATGCGCCTCCCCTGGACGGTGGCGTGCTTCTTGGCGTAGCGGGCGGCGGCTTCGATCGGCATGGGAACTCCGGAGCGGCGCCGAGGCGCCACGAGTGAGCGTGAAGGCCCAGCATAGACGGGCTCGCTCGCGCGGGGGGGCGCGCCACGACGCGACGCGTGCGGGCTCGGGCGCGTCGCGGTCAACGCCGGCCGCGGTAGGCCCGATACCCCCGGAGGACCGCGTCGTGGAGCGCCTCGCCCCACCGGAGGTAGCCCTCCCGGCTCAGGTGGACGAGGTCGTCGCGCATGTAGGGGGGGTCGTGCCGGAGCCACGCGATCCCCGCCCCGAGGCCGCCCTGGAACCGCAGCGTATCGAAGAAGGCGCAGCCCTCGTCCGCCGCCACGCGGCGGAACATGTCGGTCAGGTCGGCGACGACCGGGCGGGCCGCGAGGCTCCCGTCGTCCCGGCGCGCGGGGCGGTTGGTGGGCCCGATCAGGAGGCAGGAGGCCTCCGGCAGATGGCGGCGGTGCCGCGCGATCACCTCCCGGAGGTGCGCTTCGTGCTCGGCGACGGTCAGGTGCGGGTCGACCGTCTCGTTGTTGCCGTAGGCGAGGGCGACGAGATCGGGCGGCTGCCGGGCGAGGAACCACGCCCACTGCTCCTCGTCCCAGAGGAGCTGGTGCCGGGCCTTGCTGCCGACGAGCCCGAGGTTGTCGACCACGATGCCCGGGCCCGGACCCTCGTAGCGCACGCCGTAGGTGACGACCGGCCGCTCGCCCCGCACCCGGACCTCCAGCCGGTGGGGCCCGAGGCTGACGTCGACCTCGAGGAGGCCGGGCTCGGGCGCCGGGGCGTCGGTGGCGAGGCGCGCGACGGCGCGGCCATCGACGAGCACGTCGAGGTCGCCGCCGCCGGGCGCGCGGTCGTAGAGGAGCTCGAGGTGCGACGCGAGGCGGCCGGTGCCCCAGGTGTCGGACGCCACCGCCGCGAAGGCCCCGTCCTCGTAGCCGACGAAGCGCACGCCGGCGGGCCCGTAGCGGTCGACCTCGCGCCGCTTGAAGCCGACCTGCTGCACCTCGAACCCCTCCGCGGGCGCGATCGACATGCCCCATACCCAGTGGTGGCGCACCACGGGCGCCATGGGGACGAAGCCGTGGCCGGCGTCGCCGAAGCGGGCCTGCATCAGCTCCCGCAGCCGGCCGACGAAGAGGTCCGACGCCGTGTGGCTCCCGCCGTACAGGGTCCACCGCGTGGTGCCGTGGCCCTCCGCGACCCGGTCGAGGGCCCGGAAGGCGTGGTCGAGCGCGTGGCCGCCCGGGTCCTCGAGGGCGACCGGGACCCCGGGGAGCCCGTCGTCCTCGCGAACGAGGGGCTCGAAGGGCGGCAGCGGAGCCCCCGGCGGTGCCATCCGGGCGGGCAGCGCGAGCTGCTCCTCGCCCATCGCGCCGAGGCCGTAGCTCCCGGCAGCGACCCCCACCGCGAGGGCGAGCAGCGGCCCCAGGGGGCTGCGGGTGGCGCTCGGTCCCCTCACGGCGAGGCCCGACCCACGGCGCGCTGCCGGAGCCAGTGGTCGGCGAGCACCAGCGCGACCATCGCCTCCCCCATCGGGATGAAGCGCGGCAGCAAGCACGGGTCGTGGCGCCCGCGGGTCCGCACCGTGGCCGCCTCCCCGCGGCGGTCCGCGGTGCGCTGGGGGCGGCTGAGGCTGCTGGTCGGCTTCACCGCGCACCGGAGCACGATCGGCATCCCGCTCGAGATCCCGCCGAGCATGCCGCCGTGCCGGTTGGTCTCCGTCCGTAGCGTCGGCGCCGCTCGCGTCGGCACCGCCCCCGCCGGCACCGCCCCGGCCGGCACCGCCCCCTCGGCGGCCGCCCCCTCGGCGTCCGGCCCCTCGGCGTCCGCCGCCGGCAGGAACGCGTCGTTCACCTCGCTACCCCGCCGCGTGGCGGCGCCGAAACCGACGCCGTACTCCACCCCGACCACGGCCGGGAGGCTGAACAGCGCCTTGCCGAGGTCCGCCTTCAGCTTGTCGAACACCGGCTCCCCGAGGCCCGCCGGCACGCCGGTGGCCACGATCTCCGCCACGCCGCCGATGCTGTCCTCTTCGCGGCGCAGCTCCTCGATCAGCGCGATCATCCGGCCCGCGGCCGCGGCGTCGGGGCACCGCACCGGGTTGGGCGAGCCGTCCGGCCAGCGCTCGACATCGTCCTGGGTCAGCGCGGCGGGGTCGTCGACGTCGGCCACGATGCCCCCGATCTGCCGTACGAAACCGAGCACACGCCCCCCGAATGCGTCGGCGAGCACCCGCTTCGCGATCGCCCCGGCCACCACCCGGGCGACGGTCTCGCGGGCGCTGGCCCGCCCCCCCCCGCGGTGGTCCCGGACGCCGTACTTCGCCTCCACCGTGTAGTCGGCGTGCCCCGGGCGGTAGACGTCCCGGAGGGCGTCGTAGTCCTGGCTCCGCGCGTCGGCGTTCCGGATCAACACGGCGATCGGCGCGCCCGTCGTCCGCCCGTCGAGCACGCCGGACAGGACCTGCGCGCGGTCCGGCTCCTGCCGCGGCGACACGATCGCGCTCTGGCCGGGCCGCCGCCGGTCGAGGTCCGGCTGGAGGTCCGCCTCGGCGTCGAGGGCGAGGCCGGGCGGGCAGCCGTCGACGATCACCACCTGCCCCGGGCCGTGGGACTCGCCGGCGGTGGTCACCCGAAAGAGGACGCCGAGGGTGCTTCCGGCCACAGGGGCGAGCTTGGCAGCCGGCAACGCTGGCGCAACGCCGAGCGCGCTCGAGGCGCGTCAGTCCAGCCGGCTGACCGCGAGCGCGCGCAGGAGGTCGACCTTCTTGTGGTGGTGGGCGTCCATCCGGCCCAGGACGTCGGCGAGGAGCTCCACCGTGCGCACCACGTGCTCGCCCTTGTTGAGCATCACGCACTCCGCGCGGCCCGCCATGGCCGCGTCGGTGATCTCGCCCCGGGTCGGGAGGCCGCGCTTGGCCAGGCTCTCGAGCACCTGGGTCGCCCAGATCACCGGCACGTGGGCGGCCTCGCAGATCCAGAGCACCTCCTCCTGCACCTCGCTCATGCGCGCGAAGCCGAGCTCGACGCCCATGTCCCCGCGCGCGAGCATCACGCCGACCGGCGCCTCGCGCTGGAGCGCCCGGAGTAGCAGCGCGGGCAGCCGCTGGAAGGCGCCGCGGGTCTCGATCTTGAGGACCACGCCGACGTCCTGCGCCCCGCGCTCCGCCAGGGCCGCGTTGAGCCGATCGACGTCCTCGGGGCAGCGCACGAAGGACATGCCCACCGTGTCGGCGAGCCCGACCACGGTGTCCAGGGCCTTCAGGTCGTTCTCGGTCAGGGACGGCAGCGGGAGGTCGCTGTCGGGGAGGTTGATCCCCTTGTTGGCCTTGACCTTGGCCCGGCCGCCGCACACCTCCCGGAGCTCCACGACGACCCGCCCCTCGTCGTCCCGGGCCACGACCTGGCCGGTGAGGAGGCCGTCGTCGAAGTGGACCGCGTGCCCCATCTCCACGGCCCCGAGCACCTCGGTGAGGCTGACCCCGACCCGCGCCGGCTTCTCCTTCTTCCGGGTCGGCCGATCCTCGGGCGTGGTGAGGACGAGGCGGTCGCCGACCTCGAGCGCCGGCGCCTTCCACCCCTCCCCGAGCGCCACGGTGCGGGCGTTGGGCCCGGCGAGGTCGACGTGCACCCTCGCGCTGGCTCCCGTCTCCTCCTCGGCCTCGCGGAGGCGGGCGACCAGGCCCGCCCAGGCCTCCGGGCTCTCCTTCGCGCAGTTGATGCGGACGAGGTTCATGCCGGCGCGGAGCAGGTCGGAGAGCAGCGCCCGGTCGGTCCCCTCGGCGTCCACGGTGACCATGATCCGCCCCCCGCGGCCAGCGGCGGGCGGACCGAGGAGGGCCACGGCGTGGGAGGTGAGGAGCGCCCGGCCCCGGTCGAAGGTGACGGCGGGTGCGGGGCCGGGCTCGTGCGGCTCGCCGGCGAGGGCGGCGAGGGCCCGCTCCACCGCCCTCAGCGTCGCGTGGACGTACTCCTCGCTGCGCCCGAGGGAGCTCACGCCGTAGCGATGGAGCGTCCGCTGGAGCTCTCTCAGGTCGTGCTGCCGGAGCGCGAGGTAGTGAAGGAGGTTCCGGGCGCTGTCCCGGTAGCTCGGATGGACCCGGTCGACATCGGCCTGACGCGCCTCCACCAGGCGGTGTCCCGCGTCGGCCAGATCCCGGATCCGCGCTCGGAGCCCGTCGAGCTCGTCCTTTTCGCGCAGATCGGGCACGGCGTCCTCCCGGGGACGACGTATCCGCGGCGCCGGGCTCGGCAAGCGCAGCGCCTGCGTCGGGGAGGCCCCGGATGGCGCAGGCGCCGCGCGTGCACATCCGTGCTCGCGGATGACCCTCTCCTATCGCCCCGCAACCGCCGGGATGAGTCGCGCCGGCCGGGCGGCTAGAATCGGGCCCATGCGGGTCGACGCCGTCCTCCGGGGGGCCTTGGGGCTGCTCCTCCTCCTCCCCTGCTCGATGGCCGAGGCGAGGCTCTCCTACGCGGGCGGGACCGCGATCCCGCTCCCGAACGCCGAGTCCGGCTCGATCCGCCGCTGCTGGATCTGCCACGTGAGCGGCGTCGGCGGAGGCACCCTCACCGACTTCGGCGACGACTTCCTCGACAACGGCTACGTGTGGGACCAGACGCTGGCGGGCATGGACTCCGACGGCGACGACTGGAGCAACGGGCAGGAGCTCGGCGACCCCTTCGGCGTGTGGACCAGCGGCTCGGCGGTGACCTTCTTCCGGTCGAACCCGGGCCGGGACGTGGGGGAGAACGAGGTCTGCCCCAGCCCGGGCCTCAGCGGGGCGAACCTCACCGCCTGCCTCGGCACGGTGAGCCGCCCGGCCGACTTCAACCTCTGCGGGACCGTCTTCGAGAACTGCGCCACCAACTCGACCTGCAGCTCCCTCACGTCGAACAACGACGGCGACTGGCGGTGCGTCTGCAACGCAGGGTACGACGGGGTCGGCGAGCGCAACGTGACCGGGTTCTCCGGGTTCACCCGGGTGATCCCGCCTTACACGATCCGCGCGACGCCCCGGACCAACGCTCAGGCGTGCTTCGACCTCGATGCGTGCACCGCCTTCGCGTGCGGCGTGGGCACGTGCGACGACCTGCCGCCCCCATCGACCACCTACACCTGCCTCTGCGACCCGCCCAACGCGCCCCTCGGCTACGAGCTGCGGACCTCGCCGTTCCCGGCCACCTGCGTGGACACCAACGAGTGCACCGAGCCGTCGCCCCCCGACTGCGGCACGGGCTCCTGCTCGAACCTCGTGCCGGGCTATACGTGCACCTGCCCCGCCACGAGCGTGCTGATCGGCATGTGGCAGGACGGGAGCCTGACCTGCGTGGACGGGTGCGACGCCGCGGCGGGGGCGGACTGCGTGAGCGCGCCGGTCGTCGCCGCCTGCACGCCCCGGTCCGGCTCGCCGCCCTTCCAGTGCACCTGCCCGCCCGGCTACGCGGGCGACGGGCGCCAGTCGGGCTCCGGCTGCAGCAACATCGACGAGTGCGCGACAGGGGACCTCTGCGGCCTGGCGTCGGGCGCCGCGGCGAGCTGCAACGACCGCACGCCGCACCTCGACGGCGGCGCCTTCTACGACTGCACCTGCAACCCGGGCTACCGCTTCAACGCGCTCACGGGGACCTGCGAGGACATCCCGGAGTGCACGGAGGGCAACCCCTGCCAGATCCCGGACGCGGCGAGCGCCTGCATCGAGCAGCCGGGGTCCTACGACTGCACGTGCCTCAGCGGGTTCCAGTTCGACGGGACGACCTGCGTCGACATCGACGAGTGCGCGACCGACCCGTGCGGCCCGACCGTGGCCGGGAGCTGCAGCCAGCTCCTCGCGCCTCCGGGGGGCTACGCCTGCACCTGCGCCGTCCCCGCCTGGGCGTGCGAGGACCCGAGCTGCGAGAACACCACCTGCGTCGACGTCGACGAGTGCATGGACCCGACGCTGAACCTCTGCAGCTCGGACGCGACCTGCACCAACGTGCCCGGTGACTTCGACTGCACCTGCGACACCGGCTACGAGGGCGACGGCTTCAACTGCGTCGACATCGACGAATGCGAGCGCGACCTGGACGACTGCGACATCGAGGCGCGGGCGACCTGCACCAACACCGAGGGCCGCTGGTTCTGTGAGTGCCGGGAGTTCTACCGGGGCTCCGGGACCTTCTGCCAGGACATCGACGAATGCGCGGAGGGCATCGACACCTGCTCCGCCGACGAGGTCTGCATGGACCGGGAGGGCGAGGAGCCCGTCTGCGCGTGCGCCCCGGGCCTCGTCGAGGAGGGCGACCGCTGCGTGCCGGACTGCGGCGACGGGCTCCGGGTCGGCGCGGAGGAGTGCGACATCGGTGACAGCACGAGCATCGCCGACGTGCTCGGCTGCGTCGGCTGCGAGGTGCAGCCCGGCTACGCCTGCGCGGAGCCGGACGGCCAGAGGAGCAGCTGCCGCGCCACCTGCGGCGACGACCTCCTCGACCCTGGCGAGGAGTGCGATGACGGCAACGCGGTGAACTCGGACACCGATCCCAACGCGTGCCGGACCGACTGCCGCCTGCCGCACTGCGGCGACGGGGTGATCGACGCCGGCGAGGAGTGCGACGAGGGGGAGGCCAACTCCGGCGACACGCCCGGCGGGTGCCGACCCGGATGCATCGCGAGCTTCTGCGGCGACGGCGTGGTCGACCCGGGGGAGGCGTGCGACCCCGGGGGCGGGACCCCCGCGGGGGCCCTGGTCGGTCAGTGCACGACGCTCTGCCCGGGCTTCGCGGACGCTGGGGTCGACCCGGACCGGCCGCCGGTGCTTACCGGGGGCGGGGCCGGCTGCGCCGTCCGCGGCCCGGTGGGCCACGGCCCGACGCCGGGGTGGCGCCTCGGCGCCTTCGGCCTGCTCGCGCTCCTGCTGGTCGCGCGGCGCCGCCGGCGGCAACCCTGAGCGTGTGATGCGGGTAGAGCCCTTCCTCGAGCAGCTCGCGGCCGACGCGCTCCGCGAGGCCCTGGACGTCGATGCGCCGCCGATCCTGCGGCCCACGCAGGACCCGAAGCACGGCGACTACCAGATCAACGGTGTCCTGCCGCTGGCCAAGCGCCTCCAGCGCAAGCCGCGGGACCTCGCCGAGCCGGTCGCGGAGGTGCTGCGGCGCCACGGCGCGCTGGCCGAGGTGGCGGTGGCCGGGCCGGGGTTCGTCAACCTCCGCCTGGACGAGGGCTGGGTCGGGCGGACGCTCGCCTCGGCCCACGCCGACCGGGCCCGGGACGGGGTGCCGCCGATCGCCGAGCCCGAGACGATCGTGATCGACTTCTCGAGCCCCAACATCGCCAAGCAGCTCCACGTGGGGCACCTGCGCACCACGATCATCGGCGACGCGCTCCAGCGGATCCTCCGCTTCGTGGGCCACCGCGTGATCGCCGACAACCACCTCGGCGACTGGGGGACGCAGTTCGGGCTGCTGATCGTCGGGATGCGGACCCTGGGCGACGAAGACGCCCTGCGGCGGGAGCCGATCGTGGAGCTCGAGCGCGTCTACAAGCTCGCGAGCGCCCGGGCGAAGGAGGACGCGGCCTTCGCCGAGGAGGCGCGGGCCGAGCTCGCGAAGCTCCACCGGGGCGACCCGGGGAACCGGGAGCTCTGGGCCCACTTCGTCCGGATCAGCCGCGCGAGCCTGGACGCCCTCTACGAGCGGCTCGGCGTCCACTTCGACGAGTGGCTCGCCGAGAGCGCCTACCACGACATGCTCCCTGGCGTGGTCGACACGCTGCTCGAGCGCGGCCTCGCGCAGGAGGACGAGGGGGCGATCGTCGTGTGGTTCCGGGACATCGAGGGGGCCCCCGCCAAGCTCCGGAAGGCGGAGGATCCCTACATCGTCCGCAAGCGGGACGGAGCGTTCCTCTACTCGACCACCGACCTCGCCACGCTCCAGTACCGCAAGGACAAGCTCAGGGCCGACCGCGCCCTCTACGTGGTGGACAGCCGGCAGGCGGGCCACTTCGAGCAGCTCTTCGCGCTGTCGGACCTGCTCGGCCTCGGCCTCGAGGTCGAGCACATCGGCTTCGGCCTGATGCTCGGCGCCGGGGGACGGGCCCTCAAGACCCGGGACGGCGACACGGTGAAGCTCGCGGACCTGCTCGACGAGGCGGAGGAGCGGGCCCAGCGCAAGATGGTCGAGGAGCTCGGCCTCGACCCCGAGGTGGCGGCCGAGCTGGCGCCCGCCGTCGGCGTCGGCGCCGTGAAGTACGCCGACCTCGGCCAGAACCGCACGAGCAACTACACCTTCGACTGGGACAAGCTGGTCGCCTTCAGCGGCAACGCCGGCCCCTACCTCCAGTACGCCCACGCGCGCTGCTCGAGCATCCTGCGTCGCGGGGAGGTGGACCCGGCGACGATCGACGTCGACGCCCTCGACGTGGGGACCCCCGCCGAGGCGACCCTCGGCCGACGGCTCCTGCGGTTCCCGGACGTCGTCCACCAGGCCGCCGAACAGCGCTACCCCCACTTCATCGGCGAGCACCTCTACGCGCTGAGCCGGGACTTCAGCAGCTTCTTCGAGCAGTGCCCGGTCCTCAAGGCGGAGGGCGAGACGCGGAGCAGCCGCCTCGCCTTCGTCGACCTGACGCGACGCCAGCTCCGGCGCGGCCTCGATCTGCTGGGCATCGCGGCTCCGCCCCGCATGTAGGCCGGGCCCGACGGCCGCCCGGCCCGAGGTCCGGTACGCTCGGCGCGTGACCTCGAGTCGCCACATGACGCGGCTGCCCCCGCCCGGGACCGTCCTGGCCGAGCGCTGGCGCCTCGTCCGGCTGATCGCGGAGGGCGGGATGGGGGCCGTCTACGAGGCTCGGGACGAGGCGACGGGCGACGCGCCGGTCGCGATCAAGCTCCTCCACCCGGAGCTGACCCTCGACCCGGAGGTTCGGCGACGCTTCCGGCGGGAGACCGCGATCCTCCGCACCCTGATCCACCCCGCCGTGGTGCGGGTGCTCGACGCGGCGGAGGACGGCCGCGCGCTGTTCTCGGTCATCGAGCTCCTCACCGGGCATACGCTCCGGGAGCGCCTCGACCGGCACCCGACGATGAACCCGGAGGCCCTGCTGCCGCTCGTCGAGGGCGTCGCGGCGGGGTTGACCGCTGCCCACCAGCACGGCGTCATCCACGGGGATCTGACGCCCGCCAATGTCTTTTGCGTGGTTCCGCCGACGGACAGCCCCGTCAAGCTCCTCGACTTCGGCCTCTCCAAGGTGCTCGGCCTCGAGCGGCTCACCCGGACCGGGGAGGTCACCGGTACCCCGGCCTACCTCGCGCCGGAGCTCCTCACCGGGGAGGGCGAGCTCGACGAGCGGATCGACACCTACGCCCTCGGCGTCGTGATCTACGAGTGCCTGGCCGGGCGCCGGCCCTTCGAGGACCGGAACCCCGGGCGGCTGATGACGCGCATCGTGATGGGGGACGCCCCGGCGCTGACCGCCGCCGCGCCACACGTCGACCCCGCCCTCGCGGCGGTGGTGCACCGGGCAATGGAGCGGCGCAGAGCGGAGCGCTACGACTCCGCGGCCGCCCTCGCCGAGGCCTATCGGCGAGCGCTCGCTTCCTGACGACAGAGGAGATGGCCGACCCCAACGACGTTCGCCCGAAGGCGATCGCCGCGATCCGCGCCGCCTGGCGGGGCCTCCGCCTCGTCGCGTCGACCTCCCGCGGCCTGACCGCGCTGCTGGTCGTCGCGACCGTGGTCGGCGGCCTCGCCCCCGTGGCCGCGGCGTACGTCGCGAGGGTGGTGGTCGACGCGGTGGTCGCGGCCTCGGCCGGGGACGCAGCGGCCCGCTCCACGGCCTTCGCGGCCCTCGCCGTCGAGGCGGCCTTCGTCGCGGCCGCGCTCGCTGCGACCCGGGGCATCACCTACGGCCAAGCGCTCCTCAAGGTGCGCCTCGCCCACGTCGTGCACCGGATGATCCTCGCCAAGGCCACGTCCCTCGGGCAGGCCGACTTCGAGGACCCGGAGGTCCACGACCGGATCGAGGAGTCCCGGCGCGAGGCGACGGTGCGGCCCTTGAGCCTCGTCAGCCGGACCTTCACCCTCCTCCGCTACGCCCTGGCCCTCGCCGGCTACGCCACCATCCTGATCCAGCTCTCGGTGTGGGCGGTCGTCGTGGTCGCGCTGGCCGGCGTCCCCGCGTTCCTCGCCGAGGCCCGCATCAGCCGCGAGGCGTTCCGCTTCTTCCGTCGCCACACGCCCGAGAACCGGGAGCGCCACTACATCGAGACGCTGCTCACGCGAGAGGAGAACGCCAAGGAGGTCGGGTTCTTCGGCCTCGGCCCGCGGCTGCTCGGGCGCTACGACGCGCTCTTCGCGCGGCTCTACGCGGAGGACCGACGGATCGAGCGCAAGCGGCACGCGTGGGGGCTCGGCCTCGGCCTCCTCGGCACGGTCGCGTTCTTCGGCGGCTACGTCTGGATCGCGGTCGACACGATCGAGGGGATCCTGACCCTCGGCCAGATGACGATGTACGTGGTCGTGTTCCGCCAGGGGCAGACCGCGGTGGCGAGCGCGCTGACCGCCCTCGGCGGGATCTACGAGGACGCGCTCTACCTCCTCAACCTCGAGGAGCTCGTCGCCCACCCGGCGACCGCGCCGGCCGGCACCGCCACGCGCGGGCCGCGCCCGGAGGACGGGCTCCGCGTGGAAGCGCTCTCCTGGACCTACCCGGGGGCGCGGGAGCCGGCGCTGCGCGACGTGTCGTTCCACGTCCGGCCCGGCGAGACCATCGCGGTCGTCGGCCACAACGGGTCCGGCAAGTCCACGCTCGTGAAGCTGCTCACCCGACGCTACGTGGCCTCGAGCGGCCGGGTCCTCCTCGAGGGGCGGGACCTCCGGGAGTGGAGCATCGACGCCCTGCGCGCCCGGATCGGCATCCTCTTCCAGGACTACAACCGCTACAAGCTCCTCGCCGGCGAGAACATCGGCGCGGGGGATCCGTCCCACTTCGACGACCGGAGCCGATGGACGCGGGCCGCCCGCCTGGGCCTGGCGGAGCAGATCATCGAGGATCTTCCGCAAGGGTACGAGACGCGCCTCGGCAAGAGCTTCCGCGGCGCGACGGAGCTGAGCGGCGGCCAGTGGCAGCGCCTCGCCTTCGCCCGCGCGCTGATGCGGCCCGAGACGCAGCTCCTGGTCTTCGACGAGCCGACCAGCGCGGCGGACCCGGCGCGCCAGGCGGAGCTCGACCATCGCCTCGCCGTGATCCTGGAGGACCGGATGGGCCTCGTGGTCACCCACCGGCTCGCCACCGCGCGGATCGCGAACCGCATCCTGGTCCTCGATGCGGGCCGGGTCCGCGAGGAGGGCACCCACGAGGAGCTCCTGGCCGCAGACGGGCTCTACGCCTCGCTCTTCCAGACCCAGGCCCGGGCCTATCGGTGAGGGGTTTTCCGACAGCGCCGGGCCCCGTCCCGGAGTATGATCGGCGCCTTGCCGCAGGCCCCTACGACCTGTCCTCGGGTGAACCGTCGGCTGGTGGCGATCGCGGGGGCGGGCCACTCGGGCTCGACCCTCCTCGGCCTCGTCCTGGGCAGCCATCCGTCCGTGGTCTACGCCGGCGAGGCGAAGAAGAGCCGGTTCCTCGGGGACCCGAAGAAGCCCCTCCGCAAGCGGGTCTGCAAGCTCTGCGGGCCGGACTGCCCGGTCTGGAGCCGCATCGAGGCACGGCCCGCGCCCGACGTGTACGAGGCGCTGAGCCGCCTGACCGGCGCGCCGACCGTGGTCGACTCCACCAAGGACCCAGCGTGGATCCGGGAGGGTCGTCGGCTCGCCGACCGCGCGGGCATCGCGCACCGGCTGCTCTTCCTGCAGCGCGACGGCCGCGCCGTGGTGAACTCCCGCCTCCGCAAGGACCGGGGCGCCGACCCCGATGACCTGATCCGGCGGTGGCGGGCCCGGATCGAGGCCACCCGGGCGCTCGTCGCGGAGCACCCCGACCGGAGCCTCGAGGTCCGCTACGAGGCCCTCGCCACGGAGCCCCGCGCGACCGTGCGGCGCATCTGCGCCTTCCTCGGGCTCGACTTCGACGAGCGGATGCTCTCCTACGAAGCGGCCGACCACCACCCCCTGGGCGGGAACACGGGCACCCAGTCCGTGGTGGCGCGGGCGGCGGGGCTCCCGGACACGCTCGCCGAGGTCCCGGATCGCAGCCGCTCCTACTACCAGCCCCTCAGGCGGGGCTTCCGCCTCGACCTGCGCTGGCGCGACGAGCTCCCCGGCGCCGTGCGGGCTCGCTTCGAGGAGCTCGCCGGGGAGGTGAATGCGCCCTTCCGCTGGGAGGTCGGAGGGCCGTGACGTCGGTCGCGCTCGTCTTCCGTACCGTCGGGGAACGGACCTCGGAGCTCGCGCTGGAGCTCGCCCTCGAGCACCTGCGGCCCGACGAGGTCCACGTCCTCGAGGACGTGCGCCCGTTCGCGCTGGCGGTCCGGCGGATGGTCGAGATCGACTACCGGGCCGACCAGATCGTCGCGGTCGACGCGGACTGCCTGATCCTCGAGGACCTGCGGCCCTTCCTCGAGCGCAACCGGCAGGCCTACGTCGACTGCTTCGTGGACGACCGCTTCCGCGGCCGGATCCACTGCGGCGTCCACATCACGCGGCGGGACCTGATGCGGGCCATGCGGGACGTGGAGCCCCCGCTCGACGACGAGGCGTACGTGCTCCGTCCGGAGTCGCGGCTGCGCAAGATCGCCCTCGACCGGCTGGGTCATCAGAAGTGCTTCAAGAGCGCCCGCATCCTCCACGATCACCTGCAGTGGCACCGGGACGTGTGGGCGAAGTACGCGCTCCGGGAGCTCCGGAGCCGGACCCCCGAGCAGCGCCGGAAGCTCGACGCGGCGCGGCAGCGCTGGGCCCGCCAGCGCGGCGACGACCTGCGGGTGGCGGAGGCGGCCGTCGCGTGGGCCCAGCGCGAGGTCCCCGAGGGGACCCCGCCCGACCGGCTCCAGCGCCGCATCGAGGCGCTCGCCGATCTCGGCGGTGAGGCGGTTCGGACCCTCGGCATCCCGGAGCGGCCGCCGCTCGCGCGGGGCGAGCTCGACCGCTACGTGGCGGGCCAGAGGGACCGCTTCCCGGCCCGCTCCACGCACCGTGTCTTCGGCCTGGGCCTCAGCCGGACGGGGACCCGGAGCCTCACGGCGGCCCTGCACGTCCTCGGCATCGACACGGTCCACTACCCGATCGACGACGACAGCCTGCGGGCGATGACCTCGGGCCGCCTCGACTTCCAGCTCCTCGAGTCCTTCGATGGCATCACCGACATCACGGTCGCGCCCTACGTCCGGGACCTCGACCACCGCTACCCGGACGCGAAGTTCATCCTGACGGTGCGCGACATCGAGGGCTGGCTCCGGTCCTGCGCGAACCACTGGTCGGGCCGCGACGCCTTCGCGCCGACCACGAGCCCCGGCCAGGCAGCCCACATGGAGGTGCGCCGGTTCCTCCGGGCCGCGGTCTACGGCTGCTACGACTTCCAGCCGGACCGCTTCCGGCGGGTCTACGAGCGGCACGTGGCGGACGTGATGGCCTGCTTCGCGGACCGCCCCGGCAAGCTCCTCGTCCTGGACGTGGTCGCCGGGGACGGGTGGGAGCCGCTGTGTGCCTTCCTGGGGCGCCCGATCCCGGAGCAGCCATTCCCCCACAAGGGCGGCGCGCTGAGCCGGAGGCTGGCTCGGGAGGTCGACGACCCGGACGACTGAGCGGCTCGCGCCGTGCGACGTCGGTCGCCCTCTCCGCCCGTGACGAGCCCCGGCCGCCACGTCGGCGCCAGGCAGGTCGAGCTCCCGGCGCAGCCGACCGGCGGTCGAGCCGGCCCCGGCGGCCGCGTCAGCCTGGAATGTCGCCGAGGGTCGGCACCGTCAGGAGCCGATCCCAGACGCCCTTCGGCGTGTCCTCGCCGCCGAAGTCCACGAGCGCCCCGCCGTCGGCGCTGCGCAGCCCCACCGCGGTGCCGATGGTGTTGAGCATCTTCGGGTGGGTCGGCTCGTCCTCGCCCCCCGGCAGGATGACGTAGCGGCCGGTGCGGAAGAAACCGCCGCAGCTCCCCGCCAGGATGAACGGGCAGCCGAAGCGCGTGTGCTCGGCACCGCGCCCGAGCTCGCTGCACCACACGCTCACCCCCGCATCGAGGAGCCGGCCCCCGTCCGGCGGCTCGTAGACCGCGAGGCGGTCGAGGAGGTGGCGGAAGGTGCGGGCGAACTGCTTGTCGATCTCGTGATGCTGGAACCCGGCGTCCGCGATCAGCGTGCCGTCGCCGCCGTGGGACAGCCGCCGGTGGGAGACGAAGTGGTAGTTCTCCATCGCCTGCCCGTTCCGGGGATCGCGGTAGCGCGTGCTGCCGTCGAAGCCGTCGCCCACCTGGACGGTGACCGCCCGGGTGACGCCGCTCGCGAGGGCGAGGGCCGCCACGTCGAGGTGGAGGCGCGCCGCGGCGTGGACGTCGTCGCCGTCCGTGCTCGCGTACGCCGGCCCGAGCCCCTCGAGGGCGGCCTCGGTGTCCGCGGCGAGGCGCTCCGCGATCCGGAGCTCCACGTCGCGGATCGCCTCCCGGTGGGTGTCCAGCCGGCGTCGGTCCGCAGCGGATAGCTCCGGGCGGCCCCGCAGACGGTCGAGCTGGGCCCGGAGGAGGTCGTTCACGCTCTCGCGCCGAGCGAGCACGCGGGCCTCGGCCTCCGGGTCGAGGAGGGACCCGCCGATCAGGTCGCGGTAGGCCGCGGCGGGGTCGTGGATCGCGCTGCGCCGCTGCCCCGGGCCGCGCCAGGTGAGGACCGGGCCGCCCATCACCTCGCCGGCCCCGACCCACAGGTAGAGGCTCTCGCGCCCGTCGGGGTTGAGCTCCCGGCCGATCCGGTGGGCGAGGGACTCCCCGGCCGGCTGGCTCGTGTCGTCCCGGAAGGGCTCGACCGGCGGCGCCGCGGTCAGGAGCTGGAACACCCCCCGCGGATGCCCGTCGCCGTAGGGGTAGTTCATCATGTTGACGTTGCCGACGACCAGGAGGTCGTCCGCGTGGTCGACGAGCTCCATCAGGGCTCGCCCCTCGAGAGCCTCGGGCCCGAAGGGCCGGCCCGGGCGCGGCCAGAAGCGCTCCGGCTCGAGGCCGAGGGGGCCCGTCGCGGTCTGCGCCGCCCCCCCGTTCGCCTGGCGAAGGAACAGGGCATAGGGCGGGGTCGTCGCGTCCGCCCGCGCCCCGCTCAGGCCCTCGAGGAAGGGGAGCGAGAGCGCCACGCCGCCGAGGCCGCGGAGCACCGTGCGCCGACCGAGTCGTTCCGCCATGCAACGCGGGAGCATAGCGCGACACGGGGTCGACGCCGAGGGGCGGCGGGCACGTATGATGCGAGCGCCATGCTGCGAGGTCGCATCGAGCTGCCGAGGCTCGAGAGCCGGCTCCTCGAGGGGAACCCCCTCGGGGACCCATCGGAGCGCGAAGCTCTGGTCTACCTGCCGCCGAGCTACGACGGGCGGAGACGCTTCCCGGTCGTGATGGTGCTCCCCCCCTACGGCGCCGGCCATCGGTCCCTGCTGTCCTTCCGCCTCTGGGAGCCGACCCTGTTCGAGCGCTACGAGCGCCTCGTGGCCGCCGGTGCGAGCCGCGAGGCGATCCTGGTGGTGCCCGACGCGCTCACGCGCTGGGGCGGGAGCCAGTTCCTCGACTCGACCGCGACAGGCCCCTACCAGAGCTACCTCGTCGACGAGGTGCTCCCCTTCGTCGATGGGGCCTACCGCACGATCCCGGAGCGCGCGGGGCGCGCGGTCGTCGGCCGCTCCTCGGGCGGGTTCGGCGCGCTGCGCCTCGGCCTCGACCGGCCCGAGGCCTTCCTCGCCTACGGGAGCCACGCGGGCGACGCGGCCTTCGAGCTGAGCCTGCGCCCGCTGCTCGTGCCGACCGCGATCGCGATCGAGCAGGCTGGCGGCCTGATCGCGTTTGGCGAGCGCGTCGGGCGGGAGGGCCCCGGTCGCGGCGAGTTCGAGGCGGTGATGACCCTCGCCTGCGCCGCGGCCTACGCCCCGGCGCCGGAGCGGGGATGGCCGTTCGTCGAGCTGCCGTTCGCCCTCCGGACGGCGGCGCTCGACCCGGAGGCGTGGGCGCGCTGGACCGCCCACGACCCCCTGACACGGCTCGGGGCCGAGCCGGCCGCGCTGGGCGAGGCAGCGCTCGTGTTCCTCGACGCGGGGGACCGGGACGAGCACGGCCTGCAGTTCGCCGCCCGCGCCCTCGCCGACGCGTTGGCGGGGCGGGGCGTCCCCGTGGAGCACGAGGAGTTCCCCGGTGGCCACCGGGGCACCAGCCACCGCTACGAGGCGTCGCTGCCGCGCCTGATCGCCGCCCTGGCGGCCGGCTGACCGGCGCGGGGGGCGAGCGCGCGGGTGCCGGGTCGCCGAGCGCGTAGTTTCGTTGGATGCCGCGCATCGCGTATCCTTGCGGCGGGCTGCTGCGAGGGAACGTGACGGCGGCTCGCGCCGGGAGCGTCGATGGTCGCCAAGAAGACAAAGACGAGCACGAAGGCGACCGGAACCGACGGCAAGGACGCGAGGCCGCAGGGCGCCGGATCGGCCAAGCGCTCGGCCTCGGCAGCCGCGGTCGCCACCCGGCTGCTGGCGGGCGAGGAGGAGATGTCGATCGCGGACTACGGCGACGCGCTCCTCAGCGAGAAGAAGAGCGTGGCGGCCCAGGCGGCCCGGGTGCTCGACGAGGTGATCAAGACGAAGCCGGAGGCCGTGGTGCCGATCATCGATCGCTTCACGAAGGTGATCGGTGGCGCCGACAAGCGCCCCGCCCAGTGCGCCGCCAACGCGCTGCCCCTGATGGCCAAGGAGCAACCGGCCCGCGTCGCCAAGCACCTGCCGCGCCTCAAGGAGGCCTTCAACACGGCGACTCCGCCCGGCAAGGACGGCCTGGTCCGGACCTTCGCGGGCCTCTGCAGCGCGTCCGTCGCGTACCAGAAGCGCCTCGAGCCGGTGCTCAACCAGGCCCTGGGGGAGGCGGACCCGAAGACTCTCCTCAAGTGGACCGAGGTGGTGCTCCCGGCCCTCAAGGGCGAGCCCCACGCTCGCGCCCGAGCGACGGTCGAGGCCCGGCTCGGCCGCATCCCGAAGGCCGTGGCCCAGAAGATCGCCGACTTCCTCGGGATCCGCCTGCGGCTCCGCTACCGCTAGGCTTTGGCGCCCGCGCGGACCCTCTGCTACCTCGGGTTCATGGCCGGGCTCTTCGAGGGTCGTGGACCGCTGCTCGGGCTGCGGCTCGCGGTCGCGGCGTCGATGATGGGCTGCATGCCGGCGGCCGACGCGCCGAGCCCATCGGCGGAGGATGACGCGGACCCCGGGACCAGCGGCGCGGAGGCGACGGCGCAAGGCTCCGCGGAGCCGGTCGATCCCAACCCCGGGCCGCCGCCCGAGGGCATGCCGCGGATCCTCGTGACCGGGCCCGCGCTGGCCGCGTTCCGCCCCGCGCCGGCGTTGTTCCTCGGCCCCGAGCCCGACGCCCCCGCCGTGGGCTACCTCGGCCCGGGGACGCTCCTTCGGCTCGAGAGCGCCCCGTCCGGGGGGCGGGTCGAGGTCAGCGTCGGTGGGGCGCTGCGCACCCGGGCCTGGGTGCCGACGGAGCGGCTCGCGGCCTACGCCCAGGAGCGAGGTCTGATCCGGGGCACCCGCGCGTACGTGGGCCCGAACGACCTCGTCGGCGTGGTCGGCCCCGCGGAGGAGGAGGGCATGCTCCGGGTCTCGGTCCGCCCCTGGCTCGGCGGGACGCGGTACCTCGAAGCGATGAAGGGCACGTACCCAGCCGCCGCGCTCGGGCCCCGGCGCGTGGACGAGAGCACCGTCGAGGGGCCGACCCCCGGCGAGTGCTACCGCCTGCCTCGCGGCCGGGACGTCAGCGTCCACGAGCGGCCCGGGGGCGAGGTCGTCGCGACCCTGCCCCAGGACGACCCGCCCCACGCCGTGGAGGTCCGCCGGACCTACCGCGACGGCTGGTACGCCATCCGAGCGGGGTACGGGCCGTACGTGTCCGGCTTCGTGCAGGCCGAGCTCACGCCCTGCGCCGGTCCCCGGCCGGAGCCCGAGTCCCCGGTGGGGCAGGCCCAGGACGGCCTCCCGTGGTGGATGAGCCAGGAGCGGAACCGACCCCTCCATCGCATCGCCGCGGGCACCCGGCTCCTGTTCCAGGTCGACGACGACCGCCGCTACATCGCGCGGATGCAGCGGGACGGCTTCGCCCGGGAGATCGGCCGGCCCGTCGAGGGGCTGGTCGACGTGTTCGTCACGGTGGACGACCAGGTCGCGATGCGGGGCCTCGTGGCCGAGGACGCCCTGTCGCCGCACGGGAACGAGAGCTCCCTCGTCGGCGGCGTGCCGGGCAGCCTCTAGCCGCCTGCGAAGCGCCTGCTCCCGTGCCCCTGCCCGCCTCTCCGGGAACGGCCGGGGCGGCCTGCGCTCACGCCCGGGGGCGCAGGAAGGCCGGCTCGTAGCGCGCAGGCGCCTCCAACCCGAGCAGCAGGAGCACGGCCGCGGCGACGTTGGCGAGGCCCGGCGCCTCGACCGTGGGGTCGATCTCGACGCTCGCCTCCGGCGCGAGCACGTGGACCGGGACGCGGTTCAGGCTGTGGCTGGTCCGGCGCCTCAGCTGGCCGTCCTCGCGGCGGGCGAGCTCCCCCGTGGCCTTGTCGATCTCGTACATCTGGTCGGCGTTGCCGTGGTCGGCCGTCACGATCAGGGCGCCCTCGAGCGCGCGGACCACCGGGATCAGCCGGCCCAGGCAGAGGTCGACCGCCTCGACCGCCATCACCGCGGCGTCCCGGTCGCCCGTGTGCCCGACCATGTCGCCGTTCGCGTAGTTGACGCGGGCGTGGCGGTAGCGGCCGGTCCGCAGCTCGTCGATCAGGCGGTCGGTGATCTCGGCTGCCTTCATCCACGGCCGCTCCTCGAAGGGGCGGCGGTCGCTCGGGATCTCCACGTACGTCTCGAGGGACGGGTCGAAGGGCTCGGTCCGGTTGCCGTTCCAGAAGTAGGTCACGTGCCCGAACTTCTGCGTCTCGCTGATCGCGAGCTGCCGAACCCCCGCCACGGCGAGGTGCTCGCCGACGGTCCCGTCGATGGTCGGGGGCTGGACCAGGAAGTGGGTCGGGAGCCGGAGGTCCCCGTCGTACTGCATCATCCCGGCGTAGAAGACGTCGGGGCGCGGGCTGCGGTCGAAGGCGTCGAAGGCGTCGTCCTCGAAGGCGCGCGTCATCTCGAGGGCTCGGTCGCCGCGGAAGTTGAAGAACAGCACCGCCGCCCCGTCCCGGATCGGGCCGACCGGGCCGTCGGCGTCCGCGATGACGAACCCCGGGAGGTTCTGGTCGACCACGCCGGGCTGGTCCTCGCGCAGCCCCTCGATCGCGGCCTGGAGCGACGGAAAGCGGCGACCCTCGCCCCGGACGTGGAGGTTCCAGCCCTCCTCCACCATGGCCCAGTCGGCCTCGTAGCGGTCCATCGTGACCTTCATGCGGCCGCCGCCGCTGGCGACCCGATAGTCCCGCTCCGATGACGCGTTGATCTCGGCGAGCACGGCCTCGAGGGCCTCCGCGTAGACGAGGGCGCTCGTGTCCGGGACGTCCCGGCCGTCGAGGAGCGCGTGCACCCGGGCCCGCTCGACCCCCTCGGCGCTCGCCCGTCGCAGCATCGCGAACAGATGGTCCTGGTGGCTGTGGACGTTGCCGTCGGACAGGAGCCCCAGCAGGTGGAGCGGCTCCCCGCTCTCCTTGACCCGCCGCACGGCGCGCTGCCAGGCCTCGCCCTCGAAGAGGCGGCCCGACCGGATCGCCTCGTTGACCAGCTTCGCGCCCTGGTCGAACACCCGCCCCGCGCCGAGGGCGTTGTGGCCGACCTCGCTGTTGCCCATGTCGTCGTCGCTCGGAAGGCCGACCGCGGTGCCGTGGGCGCGGAGCGCAGTGGTCGGGGTCTCGGCCCGGAGCCGGTCGAGGTGCGGCGTCCGCGCGAGCCACACCGCGTCACCCTCGTCGTGACGACCGATGCCCACGCCGTCCATCACGACCACCACCACCGGGCCCGCCACGCCGCCGAACGCCGGGTGGGGACGCAACCGAAGGGACCGCTCCGTCATGGCCACGATGTAGCAGGGACGCCGCCCCGGCCGAAAGGTGGCCTCCCCGGATGCCGCGCCGCCCTCGGACGCGGCCGTGCTACCTTTCGGTCCCGTGGTGGAGTCGGCGTCGGAAGGCGGGGAGGACGGCGAGAGGGGGAGCGGCCGCAGCAGCACCCCGCCGGACGCGGGCCTTCTCGGGAGGGTCCTCGATGGCCGCTACCGCATCCTCGAGATGCTGGCGTCGGGCGGCATGGGGACCGTCTACGTGGCGGAGCAGGTCCCGCTCGGCCGGCGCATCGCCCTCAAGGTCCTCGAGACGGACCGCCGCGGCGCCGAGGAGCTCCACTACGGCGAGCGCTTCCTGCTCGAGGCGGCCGCGGTCGCCAAGCTCAAGCACCCGAACACGGTGGTGGTGCACGACTACGGCACCAGCGACGACGGGCTGTTCTACTTCACGATGGAGCTCGTCGACGGCATCAACCTCCACGAGGCCGTTCGCAAGCAGGGGCCCGTGACCGGTCCGGACGTCGCCCACATCGGCGAGCAGATCTGCGGCTCCCTCGAGGAGGCCCACCGCGCGGGGCTGGTCCACCGGGACCTCAAGCCCAGCAACGTGATGCTCACGCGCCGGGGGGGCGACGACCTGTTCGTGAAGGTCCTGGACTTCGGGCTGGTCAAGTGGGTGGGCGAGGCCCAGGACCCCGGCAACAGCGACCTCACCCGGAGCGGGCTCGTGATGGGGTCGCCACGCTACATGTCGCCCGAGCAGGTCCTGGGCAACCCCCTCGACGGCCGCTCCGACATCTACGCGCTGGGTGCGGTGCTCTACTACGCGCTGACCGGACGGCCCCCGTTCACCGCCTCCAGCCAGTTCGAAGTGCTGCGGGCCCACGTCGAGACGATGGTCCCGCCGCTGTCCTTCGCGAACCCGGACCTGCGTCACGTGAGCCCCCGCCTCGAGGCGGCGGTGCTCCGCTGCCTCGAGAAGTCCCCCGATCTCCGCTTCGCCACGATGGCCGAGCTGGCCGCCGAGCTGCACGGCTGCCTGACGGATGACGCCACGGCGTCCGGGATCGACCGGACGCCCTACCCGCTGTACGCGAGCCCGAGCGTTCGCCCCTCCACGCCGTCGGGCCCCGCCCCGTCCGGGATGACCCCCGTCGCCGATCGGGCCGACGCGGAGGCGAGGCCCTCGGCCGCGCCGCCGGCGCCGACGCCCGCCCCGATGCCGGCGCCGGACGTCGGGGCGAGGGACACACCACCAGCGCGGACGCGCGCCCGCTGGACGGTCCTGGCCGTCGCCCTCGCGGCCCTGGCGGCCCTGGCGGCGCTCTTCGTGGCCAGCCGCCGCCCCGCCGCCCCGCCGACCGAGGCGCTCGCCACGGACCTGCGGGCCGCCAGCGCCACCCCGGCCGACCCCCCGCCGACGTCCTCCCCCGCCGCGGTTCGCGCGCCACCGCCGGCGCTTCACCCGGCGCCCCTCGCGCCCACCCGCGTCGTCAGCCGTCCCGAGGGCGCGACGGTGTCGCGGGGCGAGGAGGACCTTGGCGATGCGCCGCTCAACCTGAGGATCCCCGCCGACGAGCGCTGGCACCTGACGCTGCGCCTCGAGGGCCACGAGAGCCGGACCGTCAGCGTCACCGGCGGGCAGGGCGACGTCGAGGTCCGGCTGAGCGCCGTCGAGCCGCCCCGGCGGCGCCGACGGGCAGCGCCGCGGCGCAGCCCCGGGTTGCTCGAGCCGGCGCCGGCCCCCTCCGCGCCGGCGGCCACCGAGCGCACGGACATCCGCAACCCGTGGCAGTGAGCCCCACCGGGGGCCGGACGTGCGTCATCGCACGGGCCGGAGCGCTGCGCGAACGGTAGAGACCTTTCCCCGCACGCGACGGAGCCACGCATGACACGACCCGAGCGCATCGAGCTGAGCGGACGGATCCTGTTCCTGACGGAGGACCCCACGCTGCTGGAGCGCCAGCTCGCTGGTGAAGACCTTCCCTACGACCCGGAGCGGCCGCTGATCGACAACATCAGCACGGACGAGATCACGCCGGGCTGGGTGTGCTTCTACTACGACGAGACCCTCGGCGACTACTCGCTGGTCGGGCTGCGGGGAGGGCACTTCGAACGGAACACCCTGCGCGAGGGCGGCTTCGACGTGATCGTCAGCGGCGAGAGCAAGGGCTGCGGCTCGTCCCGGGAGACCGCGCCCTACAGTGAGCTGGCGGCCGGCATCAAGCTCGTGATCGCGAAGAGCATCGAGAAGATCTACGGCCAGAACGCGCAGAACATCGGGCTCCTGACCTCGACGGATTTCGGGCTGATCCCGCGTATCCTGGGCGGAGAGAGGATCCCGATCGAGGAGTTCACCCGCGGCCTGGATCCGATCAGCGCCGCCATCGTCCGGGCCGGGGGCCTGTTCGAGTACAACAAGGCGAGGATGGCCGGCCGCGTGACGGCCCCGGTCCCGGCGCGATCGGCGCGGCCGATGACGATGGTCGAGAAGATCATCGCCCGGCACGCGGTGGTGGACGCCCAGCGCGGCGCGGTCGGCGTCGACGCCGTGGCGCCCGGGGACGCGCTGTTCGTCCGGACCGACGTGCGCTTCAGCCACGAGTACGTCACGCCCATGGCCGACGCCCTGTTCCGGCAGGGCTTCGGCGAGGACGCCCAGATCCGGGACCGCGACAGCGTGTACACCTTCCGCGATCACCTGACCTTCCTCGGTCAGGTGATGCCGAAGGACAAGCGGGAGATGGGCCTCCTCAACAAGGCGGAGGGCCTCGCGCAGACCCAGGCGCGCTTCGCGGCGAAGCACGGCCTGCGCCTCTACGGCGAGGTGGAGGCGGGCGGCTCGGAGGCGATCTGCCACAACGCGGTCGTCGAGGACCTCGCCCTCCCCGGGCAGGTGGTCGCCGGGACGGACAGCCACACCTGCATGGCCGGAGCCCTCGGCGCCTTCGCCTTCGGCGTCGGGTCGACGGACATGGCCAACGCGTGGTTCACGCGCGACGTCCGAGTGCGCGTGCCGGAGACGGTCCGGTTCCTCCTCCGCGGCGAGCTCCGGCCCGGCGTGAGCGCGAAGGACGTCATGCTCTACCTCCTGAGCCAGCCCTTCTTCCGCACGAGCCGGGGCATCGGCAAGGTGCTGGAGTTCGCCGGCGACGGCGTACAGGGCCTGCCCTTCGATGAGCAAGCCACCTTGACGAACATGGCCGTCGAGGCCGGCGGATTTACCGGGATCATCGAGCCTGGAGAGCAGGTGATCGCCTACCTGCAGGCGATGCGCGGCCTGGCGCGAGACGCGATCGAGGCGCGGGTAATCCGGAGCGACCCCGGGGCGACCTACCTCGAGACCTTCGAGGTCGATCTCGCCCGCGTCCCCGTGATGATCGCCACCCCCGGCGACCCCCGCAACGGTCTCCCCCTCTCGGACTTCGAAGAGGACGTGGAGATCGACATCGCCTACGGCGGCTCGTGCACGGGCGGGAAGAAGGCGGACATGGACATGTACGCCGCGGTGCTCGGCCGCGCCCTCGAGGAGGGCACACGCGTGGCGGAGGGCGTGAAGGCCTACATCCAGTTCGGCTCGCAGCATATCCGGCGCTACGCGGAGGAGCGGGGCTACGTCCGCGTCTTCGAGGAGGCGGGGGTGGAGCTGATCCAGCCGAGCTGCGGCGCCTGCATCAACGCCGGGCCGGGGGCCTCGAACAAGACCGACCAGGTGTCGATCAGCGCGATCAACCGCAACTTCCCCGGCCGGAGCGGGCCCGGTCAGGTGTACCTGGCCAGCCCGCTCACCGTGGCGGCGAGCGCGGTCGCGGGACGGATCGTCGGCCCCGAGGACTACCTCGGCTGAGGCGGGCCGCTCCGGCGCGGGACCCCCAGCGGGAGAGCCCCGGGCGCGCTCAGAAGTCCCCCGGCTGAGGGACGCAGCGGACGACGCCCTCGTTGAGGCACTCCACCTCCCCCTCGAGGGTGCAGGTCGCGAGGACCCCGTCGACGAGCACGAGCCCCGTGGGCGTCTCCTGGAAGAAGGCGAAGCGGCCCGGGTCATCGCAGATCGCGATGTCCATGGCGTCGGCGCACACGACGAACGGGCGGCCGGTGACGTCGACCGTGTCGGTGCACGATACGCCCGCCGAGCACCCCGAGAGGAGCAGCGCCAAGAGCGCCGCCGACCGAGCAAGCCACAAGAGCATGGCGAGGTATAGCCCGCGCCATCGGCAGGCGCCGCCCCGCCCGGCTCGACCCCACCCCGCGGGTCGGCGAGGATAGCGGCGTGCTCGACCGGATCGTCGCCGGGCGCCTCGCCGCCGCCCTCGTCGGCCTCCTGGCTCTGGCGTGCTCGCGGACCGAGCCGGAGCCGGCGCTGCCCCCGGCGGCCCAGCCGCCGCCCGTCGCCCAGGCCCCCGAGCGAGTGGTCTACGACCTCGCGCGGCACGTCGTGCGGGCCGAGCTCCACCACCGGGGAGCCCTGGTCGTGGACCTCGGCACGCCGGCCGGGCAGGCCTACACCCTCGGCGGCTGGCGCACCCGCGCGGGCACCGCCCATCGCTTCGATGACGGGACCACGGCGACGCTGATCACCCATGTCACCGGGTTCCTCCGGCTGCCCGTGGACGGCCCGGGCGCCTGCACGCTCACGCTCCGGGCGCTCGCTCCGGCGGATGGCCGGCTGACCCTGTACCTCGACGACCAGGTGGTCGGCCACGGCCGGCTGCCTGCGGACGGCACCTTCGGGGAGGTCCAGGCCACGGTCCCCCGGGAACGATGCACGGCCGGAGAGCACACGCTCCGGGTCCGCGTGCCGGCCGCCGGCCGCCTGGCCGGCCACCGGAGGGTTGGCCTCGCGATCGACTACCTCCGGCTCGGCCCGGCGGTCGACGGCGACCTCCCGGCCCCCCCGCCGGCCCGGGCCCTGGCCCGCGGCGACGACCTTCACCTGCCGCCGGGCTGGAGCCTGACCTACCCGTACGTGGCCGACGCGCTCGGTGAGACGCTCTCGGTCGAGGTGGCCGAGGGCGGGGCGGCCGAGCTGCGCCTCGACCGGGAACGGGGCGCGCCCACGGTCCGGACCCTCGGTCCGGGGAGCCACCGGGTCCCGCTCGCCACCCCGCCCGGAGCCCTGGTCCGGATCCGCCTCGGCGCCGGGGGGCGGCGTGCGGTGCTCCGCCGGCCCCGGGTGGTGGCCCAGGGCTCGCCGGCGTCCTCCCCGGACCTCGAACGCCGCCCTCGCCACGTGCTGATCTACCTGACTGACACGCTGCGGGCGGACAAGCTCCGGCCCTACGCGGCCGACGCCCGGGTCGCGACGCCCGAGCTGACGACCTGGGCTCGCCGGGCGGCGACCTTCCTCGGCGCCCACAGCCAGGAGAACTGGACCAAGCCGAGCGTCGCGACCCTGCTGAGCGGCCTGTACCCATGGGAGCACGGCGCGACGACGGAGGACGCGCGGGTGCCGGCCGGCGTCGAGCTCCTCGGCGAGCGCCTGCGCGCAGCCGGCTATCGGACCGCGGCCTTCATCGCCAACGGCTTCGTCTCCGACCGCTTCGGCTTCCGGCAGGGCTGGGCTCGTTACCGAAACTACATCCGGGAGGGGCGCAGGACGCCGGCCCGCTTCGTGATCGACGACGTGCTCGCGTGGCTGAGCGCCCAGGACGGGGAGCCGCCGTTCTTCCTGTACGTCCACACGATCGACCCCCACGTCCCCTACGCCCCACCGGAACCCGATCTCGCCCGCTACGACGCCCTTCCCTACCGGGGCCCGGTCGACTTCGGTCGCGACCGGGGGCTCCTCGAGGCGGTCAAGAGCGGCCGGCTACGGCTCGACGCGCGCGACCGAGTGCGCCTCGAGGCGCTGTACGACGGCGAGATCACCTACCACGACCGCCACTTCGGCCGCCTTCTGCGCGGGCTCGAGGCGGCCGGCCTCGCGGACGACACCCTGGTCGTGTTCACGTCGGACCACGGCGAGGAGCTCTTCGACCACGGCTCCGTCGGCCACGGCCACAGCGTGTACGAAGAGCTGCTGCAGGTGCCGCTCCTGCTGCGCATCCCCGGCCTGACCGACCCGGGCCAGCGCGTGCCCACCGCCGTGGGTCTGGTGGACGTGCTCCCGACGGTGCTCGACGTCCTCGGGCAGCCGGTCCCGGCCCACGCGAGCGGCCGCTCGCTGTTGCCCCTGCTGCTGGAGGGCCCGCCCGACGCGCCACGGGCGACGACCAGCGGCTTCCTCTCCGGCTGGCGCACCGTCGTCGTCGGTCGGCTCAAGCTCGTGCAGCGGACCGCGGACCGGTGGCAGGTGTTCGACCTCGTCGAGGACCCGGGGGAGACCCGGGACCTCGCCCCGGAGCGACCGCAGGTGGTCCGCTACCTTCGGGGGCTGCTCGGGCTCGAGCTCGCCCAGGCCCAGCGGCGCCATGCGCGGGAGCGGGGGGCGATCGACGCGACGCTCCGGTCCCAGCTCGAAGCGCTCGGGTACGCCGGCGAGGCCCGGGCGCCGTCCGAAGCCGAATCGGTCGAGGCCGGCCCGCCCTGACCCGGCGGGCCTGACCCGCGGGGTTGCCGTCAGGAAAGTGACGGGCGCGGTCTTGACGTTGCGCCGGGGCCTTGCCATGTCGCTCTGGCCCTGAAACCCTTCCCGCCTCCTTCCTTCGACTCGGACCGCTATATGACGTCTCGCGCCTCTGCCTCTCCTCTCCTCCTCTGCGCGCTCCTGCTCGGGGCAGGCGTCCTCGCGGCCTGCGGCGAGAGCGACCCCGGCGACCCGGACGAGGGCTTCCAGTTCCCCGACCTCGGCAGCGCCGACCTCGGCGGCCCCGACCTCGGACCCCCGGACGAGGGCCCGCTCGACGAGGGCGTCCCGCCGGACGGGAGCATCACCGACGGGGGAGGCGTGCCGGCGTTCCAGTCCGACCTCACGATCTTCCTGACGACGAGCAGCCTCGTCCGGAGCCTGCCCGCCGTGACGGCGGAGATGAGCCAGCTCGGCTTCACCGCCATGGGCGTCTACGACATCGACGCCAGCCTGGACGGCCCGGAGCTGATCGGGTTGGTCGGGGCCGACGTGTACGTGCAGATCGACCGCTCCGCGACGCGCATCGTGTTCGAGGAGCGCGGGACCCTCACCCTGGGCGGCGAGGACTTCGCGCCGAGCGCCCTCGTGGCGGGGCGCCTCGACCCGAACGGCTTCGAGCCCATGCTCCTCGCGGTCCAGGGCTCGGAGGCGTACGTCGTCGACCCGACGGACCTCACCGCGGACGGTCCGATCGACCTGCGGCGGGAGGGCCTCCCGTTCCTGCCCCGGAGCCTCACGCGCAACCGCTTCCGCAGCACGCCGGACCCGCTCCTGGCCCTCGATGAGCAGTCGAGCACTCTGTACTGGTTCTCGCGCTTCGACGGCGAGTTCCGGCCCGTGCTCGCCCCGGTGCTCGGCGAGCCGGACCCCCAGCCGGTGGACCCGAGGGTGTGCGGCGAGGACGAGGTGATCACGGCGAGCTCGATGTTCTCCGCCTACATCGACGCGGCCGCCGGGCCGCTGTTCGAGCAGACGAACCTGGTGCTGATCAGCGGGAGCGACGCCTACGTTCTCGAGCAGAACGAGGTGCGCACCTGCTTCAGCGAGCCGCTCGACCTCCGGAACGCGTCGAGCATGCCGATCGAGCCGGCGTTCGGCACGGGCTACGACCTCGACGACGACGGGCTGCCGGACGCGATCTTCGTCGTCCAGCGCCAGCTCTGAGCTTCGCGGGGGGCGCTCCCTTCGTCGGCAGGCGCGTGCCGGGGCACCGGCACGGGGGCACGGGCAGTCGGGCCTCTGCGCGCCCTACGGGAGCATCGGGCGGGGCAGCCGGAACGCGAGCTCCGGGAGCGGCGCGCTCCGCGGGAAGGCGGCCCCGATCAGGCTCACCACGCGCATCGTCGGGGTCACCGCGTTGACCTCGACGACCGCCGCGCAGCGGGTGGTCCCGCAGACCGGCTCCGCGATGCCGGTCAGCGAGCTGCCCTCCCGCGCCGCGTCACCCTGCCGGACCGTGAACACCGCCTGGGTGGCCGGCTCGGGCTCGGCGTCGTCCTCGGGGTCCTCCGCGGTGCGGCCGAAGGGTCGGAAGGCCTCCTCGGCGGGGGCGGGCCCCCGGTAGACCGCCCGGCCCTCGGCGTCCGGCTGGCCCTCGAGCTGCTCGGGGGCGACCCGCCGGTAGGTGATCCGCATCGCGTCCCCCTGGGTGAAGAGGCTGATCGCGAGCTCTCCGCCCTCGGCCAGGCGCGCCGGGTGCGCGTCGCACGCGATGACCGAGCCGCCCTGGCACGCCTGGTAGCTCTGCCGCCACGTCTCCGCGAAGTCGGACCAGGGGCGAGCCGGGCTGCGGAACCGGATCGCCTCCGCGTCCGCGGGCACGACCTGGAACCGCTCGATCGGCAGCCACCGCGCTGTGGGCCGAGGCTCGCCCGCCGGCCGGACCGCGAAGGAGGCCTCATCGATGCCCACCTCCTGCAGCGTCCTCAGCACCTGGGCGGTGGTCCGGTAGGGGACGGTCGCGGCCACGCTCAGGTTGGCCCGCGGGGCCGACGCGGCGCGGAGCGCGTCCCGGAGCGCGCCGATCACCCCGTCCTCGTCCACCGCGTCCGCGGCGACGCGGTCCGCTTCGAGGGCCAGCACCTGCTCGCCGTCGAGCCGGATCTCGCCGTGGCCGACCTCGATCGTCGCCCCCCCGGACCGCGTCTCCGGGACCGCGTGGAGCGAGAGGGGGAGCTCGTAGAGGCCGTTCAGCGGCTCCGTCTCCTCCTCCACGGCGGCCTGCTCCTCGGCCTCGCCGCCGCCGCACGCGGCCGCGGTGGATGCCGCGAGGACGAGGATGGCCCGGAGGGCGGAGCGAGCGGGGCGGGGCGGGCAAGGCGGTCGTCGCATGACCGCGGACTCTACCCTACCCGGGCCGGGTCGAGCGCGCTCCGTCGCTCCCGGCGCTCAGTGCCCCGCGGCTTCGCCCCAGAGCTGCCGCAGCCGCGCGTCCCGGCCGCAGCCTACCCGGTAGCGCATGTACCGGGACGGATGCGTGCGGTGGTAGTCCTGGTGGTAGGCCTCCGCGACCCAGAACGTCCCGGCGTCGGTGATCTCGGTCACGATGGGGCGCCCCAGCTGCGCTCGCGCGGCCGCCTTGGACGCCTCCGCGAGGCGACGCTCCTCCGCGTTCCCGACGAAGATGCCGGTCCGGTACTGGGGGCCGTGGTCGCAGAACTGCCCGTCGGCCTGGGTCGGGTCCACGTTGTGCCAGAACACCTCGAGGAGCTCCTCGTAGGAGACCTCGGCCGGGTCGTAGACGACGCGGACCGCCTCCGCGTGGCCGGTGCGGCCGCTCGAGACCTGGTGGTAGGTGGGGCGCTCGACGGTCCCGCCGGTGTAACCGTACACGACGCTGTCCACGCCGTCGAGGGCCTCGAAGGGCCCCTCCATGCACCAGAAGCAGCCGCCGGCGAAGATCGCCTCGGCCCGGCCCTCCGGGAGGGCCGGCGCTCGCTCGGTGCCGCCGGCCTGGGCCGCGGAGGGCGAGGGCGACGCGGTGGAGCACGCCGCGCCGAGGAGCACGACGGCGAGGCTCGGGAGGAGGTCGCGCATCACAGCCTCCTATGTGGCCCCAGTGAGCGCGTTACGTCGAGGGCGCGGCTCTCCGGACGGCTCCGGTCCGGGGGGGCAGCGGCTGCTACGCTGCCGCGCATGGCGAGCGTGCACTACCGGACGTGCCCCCTCTGCGAGGCGATGTGCGGCCTCCGCATCGAGACCGACGGCGAGGAGGTGCTGTCGATCCGCGGCGACCAGGACGACCCGCTGAGCCACGGCTACGTGTGCCCGAAGGCCCCGGCCCTCGCCTCGATCCATCGGGACCCGGACCGCCTGCGGCGCCCCCTGCGGCGCCGCGGCGACCGCTGGGAGGAGGTCCCCTGGGCAACCGCGCTCCAGGAGGCGGCCGAGGGCATCCATCGGGTGCAGGAGCGCCACGGCCGGGACGCGGTGGCGGCCTTCCTCGGCAACCCGACCGTCCACAACCTCGGCGCTTCGCTGTTCGCCCCGATGCTGCTGCGCGCCCTCCGCACGAAGAACCGCTTCAGCGCGACCAGCGTCGACCAGCTCCCTCACCAGCTCGTGGCGTCGATGATGTTCGGCCATCAGTTCCTGCTGCCGATCCCGGACCTCGACCGCACCCGGCACCTCCTGATCCTCGGCGCGAACCCCCTCGCCTCGAACGGCAGCTTGATGAGCGCGCCCGATGTCAAGGGAAGGCTCCGTGCGATCCAGGGACGGGGCGGCAAGGTGATCGTGATCGACCCGCGGCGGACCGAGACCGCCCGGGTAGCGGACGAGCACCACTTCATCCGCCCCGGCGCGGACGCGTGGCTGCTCGCCGCGATGGCCCGTCGGGCGCTGGTCGAGGGCCGAGGCCCCGGCCGCCTGCAGGCCCATACCGCGCACCTCGACGCCCTCGAGTTGGCGCTCGCCCCCTTCACGGCCGAGCGCGCGGCCGGGCCGACCGGCCTCGCCGCGGCGACGATCGAGCGCCTGGCGCGGGAGCTCTGCGCCGCGCCGTCCGGGATCGTCTACGGCCGGCTCGGCACCTCCACCCAGCGCTTCGGGGCGCTCTGCAACTGGCTGATCAACACCATCAACGTGCTGACGGGCAACCTCGACCGCCCCGGCGGGGTGCTCTTCACGACCCCGGCCGTCGACGCGGTCGCGGCGCCGAAGGGGTTCGGGATCAGCCCCGGCACGCGGCGCGGGCGCTGGCGCAGCCGGGTCCGGGGCCTCGCGGAGTTCGGCGGGGAGCTCCCCGTCGCCGCCCTCGCGGAGGAGATCCTCACGGAGGGGGAGGGCCAGGTGCGGGCCCTGGTCACGAGCGCCGGCAACCCGGTGCTCTCCACCCCGAACGGCGGCCAGCTCGATCGCGCCCTGAGCCAGCTCGAGTTCATGGTCAGCATCGACCTCTACCGGAACGAGACCACGCGCCACGCGGACCTGATCCTGCCGCCCACGTCTCCGCTCGAGCGACCGCACTACGACGTGGCCTTCCACCACCTCGCGGTCCGGAACACGGCGAAGCTCTCTGACCCGGTGTTCGAGGCGCCGCCCGGGAGCCGCCACGACTGGCAGATCGTGCTCGATCTCATCGAGCACCTCGAGGCCGCGCGGGGCGACGGCGGCCTCGGTCGTCGCCTCGGCCGCGCTGCGCTGCGCCGCCTGGGCCCCGTGGGCCTGGTCGACCTCGGGCTCCGCCTGGGCCCCTACGGCCTGCGGTCGCCGTTCCGCCGTGGGGGACCGGTCGGGGGGCTCAGCGTGCGGGCCCTGCGGCGCGCGCCCCACGGCGTGGACCTCGGACCGCTGCAACCGAGCCTCCCGGAGCGCATGCTCCCCTTCCGGGCGAAGATCGACCTCGCTCCGCCGGACCTGGTCGCCGACCTGGACCGGCTGGCCGCGTCCGCATCGACGGGCGGCGCGTCGACGGCCGAGGCGGAGGCGACCGGGGGAGCCGCGCTTCTCTGCGTCGGGCGGCGTCATCTCCGGAGCAACAACTCCTGGATGCACAACGCGCCGAAGCTGATGGCCGGCAAGGCGCGCTGCACGCTCCTGATCCACCCGGACGACGCCGCGCAGCGGGGCGTGGTGGACGGCGGCGCGGTCGAGGTGCGCTCCCGCGTCGGGCGGATCGAGGTGCCCGCGGAGGTCACGGCCGACATCGCCGCCGGCGTCGTCAGCCTGCCCCATGGCTACGGTCACGATCGCCCCGGGGTCGAGCTTCGCGTCGCCCGCGCCCACGCCGGCGCGAGCCTGAACGACCTGACCGACGATCGGCTCGTCGACGAGGTCTGCGGGACGGCCGTCCTCAGCGGCTTCGAGGTGCACGTGGCCCCGGTCGCGGCCACCGACCGGGCGGCGGAGTAGCGATGCCCCGCGCGCCGTCGATCGCCAGGACCGCGGAGAGCCTCAGCGACCGCGTGTTCAGCCGCCTCGTCGCCAAGGCCGCCCGCATGCCGGGGCTCGTCCATCCCCTGCACGTCGGCGACACCTACCTCGACCCGCTGCCCGCCGCCCAGGCGGGGGCGCAGCGGGCGGAGGACCACCCGCGCCTCCACAACTACGCCCCCGTGCAGGGGGAGCCGGCGCTGCTCGACGCCATCTGCGCGCACCTCGAGGCACGCGGCGGCTGCCTGATCGACCGCGAGTGCGTCCAGGTCACGTCCGGCGCGACGTCGGGCCTCGGCGTCGTGGTCGACGCGCTGGTCTCGCCCGGCGAGGAGGTGCTCCTCCCGTCCCCGTACTGGCCGCTGATCCGCGGCATCGTCCACAAGCGGGGGGCGACGCCGGTGCAGGTCCCTTTCTTCGACCGGCTGGCCGACCCGAGCTTCGACGCGGAGGCCGCGCTCGAGGACGCGGTGACCGACCGGACGGTCGCGGTGTACGTCAACACGCCGCACAACCCGACGGGGGCGGTCCTGCCCGACCCGGTGCTCGCGGCGATCGCGGCGGTGGCCGAGCGCCATGACCTCTGGGTGCTCTCGGACGAGGTGTACGAGGAGGTCTACTTCGGGTCCCTTCCGCCGAAGCCGGTCTGGGCCCGGTCCGACTTCCAGACCCGCACCGTCGCCGTCCACTCGATGAGCAAGGGCTACGGCCTCGCGGGGAGCCGCGTCGGGTGGGCCCACGGGCCCTTCGAGGCGATGCAGGCGGTCCGCGGCGTCCAGACGTTCAGCACCTACTGCGCCCCGAAGCCCCTCCAGCTGGGCGCCGCCGCCGCGCTTCGAGGCGGCGGCGAGTGGCTCGCGCGGGCGCGGGCGGGCTACGAGCGGGCCGGCGGCTCGGTCGCGGAGGCGCTGTCGATCGCTCCGCCGCAGGGCGGGACGTTCCTGTTCGTCGACATCCGGCCCTACCGCCGACCGGGCGAGGACACCCTCGGGTTCCTCGAGCGCTGCCTCGACGCGGGCGTCCTCCTCACGCCGGGCGTCGCGTGCGGCCGCGACTACGAGGGCTGGATCCGGCTCTGCTACACGAGCGTCCCGCCGCCGGAGCTCGCGGATGCCGTCGAGCGGATCCGGCCGCTCTTTTCGCGCGCCGGCGGGCCGGTCCGCGCCTGACCGGCCGCCAGCCCGGGGGCCCCGCGGCCCGCCCGGGTTGGACGCTCCGCCAGACCGGCCCGACACTGCTGCGCACCATGGTCCTCCGAATCGAGCTGCGCACGGGACTTTCGGGGCTCGAGGGGACGGCGTGGGACGCCCTGACCGGCGAGGACGACCCCTTCGTCGAGTACGGCTTCCTGCGCGCCCTCGAGGAGAGCGAGAGCGTCGGGGCGGAGGCCGGCTGGCAGCCGCTCCACGTGACCCTGTGGCGGGACGACACGCTGATCGGAGCGCTCCCGCTCTACGCCAAGGACAACAGCTGGGGCGAGTACATCTTCGACTTCGCGTGGGCGCGGGCCGCGAGTCAGGCGGGCGTGCCGTACTACCCGAAGCTCGTGGCGATGGCGCCCTTCACGCCCGCAACGGGACGCCGCCTGCTGGCGCTCCCCGGCGAGGACCGGAGCGAGGTCGCGGGCGCCCTGGTCGCGGGAGCTCGCGCCGCGGCCGACGAGATCGAGGCCTCGTCGGTCCACCTCCTGTTCGTCACCGAGGCCGAGCGCGAGGTGCTGACCGAGCACGACCTCGACGCGCGCCTCAGCCTCCAGTTCCACTGGGACAACGAAGGCTACGCGTCCTTCGAGGACTACCTGGGCCGCTTTCGCTCGAGCAAGCGCAAGCAGGTCAAGAAGGAGCGGCGCAAGGTGGCGGAGAGCGGGCTCGACGTCGTGGTCAAGGAGGGAGGGGAGCTCGACGACACGGACTGGGCGGCGCTCGGCCGCTTCTACCGGATCAACTGCCTCCGGCACGGGAGCTATCCGTACCTGACGCCCCGCTTCTTCTCGGAGCTCCGCGCGCGCCACGCCCACCGGGTGGTGTCGGCCATCGCCTACGCCAGCGGGGGGGAGCCCGTCGCGATGAGCCTCAACTTCCAGAAGGGCAGGCACCTCTACGGGCGCTACTGGGGGTGCGGAGAGGACCATGAGTTCCTCCACTTCGAGCTCTGCTACTACCGCCTGATCGAGCGGGCGATCGACCAGGGCCTGCGCCACTTCGAGGCCGGGGCGCAGGGGCGGCACAAGCTCAAGCGGGGCCTGATGCCGTCGGCGGTCCACTCCTGCCACTGGATCCGCCACCCGTCCCTGGCTCGCGCGGTGCGCGACTTCCTGCCCGCGGAGGCCTGCGACGTGAGGGAGCAGATGGCGCTCCTGGCCGAAGACAGCCCCTTCCATCGGGGGGACGGGTGAGCGATAGAGGTATGAGGAGGTCGACGGCGGGGCCATGACGCGGGATCGACGGGGGAAGGTGCTCGGGGGGCGCTACGCGCTCCGCGACCTCGCGGGCGAGGGCGGCATGGCCACCGTGTGGCGGGCGCGCGACCTCGACCCGGCCGGCGGCGGTCGCACGGTAGCCGTCAAGCGGGTGCTCGCGGAGCGCGGGGCGGACGCGAGCCTGATGCGGCTCTTCGAGGAGGAGGCGCGGGTGGGCCAGAGCCTCCACCACCCGAGCATCGTCGAGATCCACGACTTCGGGACCGACGAGGACGGGGACTACTACCTGGTCATGGAGTGGGTCGAGGGGCTCGACCTCCACCAGTGGGCCGCGTCCTTCCCCGCCGGGGTGCGCCCGACGCCGTGGCCGCTCGCCGTGGCGATCGGCGTCGAGGTGCTGCGGGGCCTCGATGCGGCGCATCGCCGGGTGGGCGAGGACGGCATAGCCGCGCCGGTCTTCCATCGCGACGTGTCCCCGTCGAACGTGCTGCTCGGCTCGAACGGAGCGGTCAAGGTCACCGACTTCGGCCTCGCCCGCGCGATGGATCGCAGCTCGATGACCCGGTCCAACACCGTGAAGGGGAAGCTCGCCTACTGCGCTCCGGAGCTGATCTACGGATCGCGTCCGAGCCCCCGGAGCGACCTGTTCGCGGCGTCCGTCGTGCTGTGGGAGGTCCTCGCCCAGGAGCGCCTGTTCACCGGGCAGAACGACATCGAGGTGCTCCTCGCAGTGCGGCAGGGGCACGTGCCGCCACTGACGGAGCTCCGGCAGGACGTGCCGCGCACGCTCGTCGACACCCTGGAGACCGGCCTGGCGAGCGCACCCGAGGACCGCTTCGCGAGCGCCAGCCTCATGGCCCAGGCGTTGTCGGCGGTGCTGCGGGCCCACGCCGAGCCGGTCGGGCCCGAGCACATCGGCCAGAGCGTGCTCGAGGCGCGGCGCTACTTCGGCCTCCCCGACCGCAGCAGCCAGGCTCCGTAGACCGGGTGGAGACCGACGGGATCGGAGGATCGCGACGGACACGGCTCGTCGGGCGGCCCCGACTCGACGACGCGCCGCCGCAGCATCGTCGAGGAGAGGCGCGGCCGGCGGCCGGCGCGTGGACGAGCAGGGCGACCTCATGTCTGCCGCAGCCCGGTCGAGACCGGTCGGCGGCGGGTCCGGCTGGCGTCTGGCCGGGGGCGCCTCTACATGTGGGCCCATGGCGGACGAGAAGCGCGCGGAAGGTCCCGGCACCCACCTGGGGCCGGCCCGGACCTCGCCCTACCCGGTGAGCCGGCTCGCGCCGCCCCACGACATGGTGGACGTCGCCCGGCAGATCCAGGAGGCCGACCGGATGGTCGGCGCCGTCGTCGGCGGCAAGCTGGAGGTCCTCGCCCGGCAGATCGAGGCGATCCAGCGCCAGGCGCGCGAGCTGCTCGCGCGGGCGAGGCGCGACGTCGAGCTGCACCGCGCCGCCTGCAACTTCGTCAAGCGCTTCGGCCACACCTACCACCTCTACCGTCGGGGCGACGGGACGGCCTACCTCTCGATGCTGTCGCCGGCGGACTGGGGCGGCTCGCCGCCGCATCCGCACGAGGGGAGCTACCGCCTCGAGCCCGACCAGAGCTGGACGCCGGTCGACGAGATCCGCGGTGAGCCGCAACGGCCGGAGGCCGTGGTGGAGCGGCTTCTGGCCGCGGATACGACGGGATAGTCGCCGGCTCCGCGTCGGTCCTGGCCGTCGGAGCGCGCGACCTTCGCAGCGGGAGGGGGCAAGGGTGATCGAGCGGTCGCGGGGGACCGCCCAGGCGGAGGCGCCGACCCGGAGGCTCGGTCTTCGGACCGCGACGATGCTGGTCGTCGCCAGCATGGTCGGGAGCGGGGTGTTCACGACCACCGGGTTCCTCCTGCGGGACCTCGGCAGCGCGCCGGCGGTGCTCACGGTCTGGCTCCTCGGCGGGGTCCTCGCGACCTGCGGGGCGCTGGCCTACGCCGAGCTCACCGCGGCGCTCCCCGAGAACGGCGGCGAGTACGCGCTCCTGAGCCGGATCTACGGGTCGCCGTACGGGCCGGCCCTCGGGTTCCTCTCTGGGTGGGTGTCCCTGGTGGTGGGCTTCTCCGCGCCGATCGCGGCCGCGGCGATGGCCTTCGGCGCCTACACCGAGCGCGTGCTCCCGGTCCTCGACCGGACGGCGCTGGCCGTGGGCCTGATCGGGGCGTCCAGCGTGCTGCACGCGGTCCGGGTCCGGCTCGGCGGCCGGGTCCAGGACGCCGTCACCCTCCTCGACCTCCTCCTGATCGGCGCCTTCGTCGCGGCGGGCCTCGCGATGGGCGACCTGGGTCGCCTCACCGCGGAGGGCTGGACATCGATCCCGACCGCGCTGGGCACCTCGACCGCCGCCGTCGGGCTGGTCTACGTCAGCTACAGCTACAGCGGGTGGAACGCCGCGGCCTACGTGGCCGGAGAGGTCCGCGCCCCACGGCGCACGCTGCCCCGGGCGCTCCTGCTCGGGACGAGCCTGGTCACCGTCCTCTACCTCGCGCTCAACGCGGTGTACCTCGCGGGCGCGCCGCCCGCGGCCCTGAGCGGGCAGCTCGAGGTCGCCCACGTCGCCGCGGAGCACCTCCTCGGCCCGGTCGCCGCTCCGTGGGTGAGCGGCCTCGTGGCGGTCGGCCTCGCCACGTCGGTCGGCGCCCTGACGATGACGGGCCCGCGCATCTACGAGCGGATGGGCCAGGACCACGCCCGCCTGCGCACCCTGGCGGTCCGCCGGGGACGCGGCGGTCCGGTCCGGGCGGTGGTCCTCCAGACCGTGGTCGCGCTGCTCCTGGCGGTCACGTCGACCTACGACGCGCTCCTGACCTACATCGGCTTCACCCTCGCGCTCAGCTCGGGGCTGACGGTGGCCGGGGTCTTCGTGTTGCGCCGCCGGGAGCCCGACCTCGAGCGGCCCTACCGGGTCTGGGGCCACCCCGTGACCACCGCGCTCGCCCTGCTCCTGATGGGCTGGATGGTCGCGCTGACGCTGGTCGAGCGCCCGCTCGCGGCCCTCGCCGGCGTCGGCACGCTGGCGGCCGGGCTCCTCGTCTACCGGTGGCTCTCGCGTCCGGCCTGACCCGGTCGCCGCCGTCTTCGAGCGCGCTACGCGGCCGGCGGGGTCGCGACCGGCCGCTCCGCGTACATGCCCTCGATCTCGCCCGCGTACTTGTCCGCGATCACCGCCCGCTTGAGCTTCATCGTCGGGGTGAGCTCGCCGCCGTCGACGCTGAACTCCGTCGGGAGGATCGTGAACTTCTTGATGGTCTGGTACCGGGCCACCCTCGCGTTGCAGTCGCCCTCGATCCGGGTCTGGACGTAGGCGCGCACCTTGGGGTCCTTGGCCAGGCTGACGAGATCCCGGGCGTCGCTCCCGGCCGCCTCGGCGAGCTCGTCGAGGTTCTCGGGGTCGAGGGTCACGAGCGCGCTGAGGTAGGGCTTGCGGTCGCCGACCACCACGGCCTGGCCGACGCCCGGGACGGCCTTGATGTGGTTCTCCATCTCCACCGGCGCCACGTTCTTGCCGCCCGCGGTGATCAGGATCTCCTTCTTGCGCCCCGTGATCCGGAGGTTCCCCTCCTCATCGAGCTCGCCGAGGTCACCGGTCCGCAGCCAGCCGTCGTCCGTGATGAGCTCGGCGGTCTTGTCGGGCAGGTGGAGGTAGCCTCGGGTCATGGTCCGGCCCCGCAGCTGGACCTCACCGTCCTCGGCGATCCGGACCTCGACGCCATCGAGGGGCTTGCCGACGGTGCCGAAGCGCGGCCGGTAGCGGTCGCCGATGGTGGCGGCGCCGCAGGTCTCGCTCATCCCGTAGCCTTCGAGCACGGTGACCCCGATCGACGCGAAGAACTCCTGCGTCTCGACCCCGATCGGCGCGGCCCCCGTGGCCGCCAGCCTCAGCCGGTCGAGGCCGAGGGCGCCCTTGATCTTGTCGATGACCAGGCCCCGGGCGATCCGGCGGCTCAACGGCATGTAGCTCTCCGCGCCGCGCTCCACCTGCGTGCGGAACGCCGAGAGCTCCGTCGCCATGGCCCAGCTCGCCAGCCGCGCGCGGAGGCCGGTGGCCTGGCCGAGCCGGGCCCGGAGCGCCGCCTCGAACTTCTCCCAGACCCGCGGCACGCCGAGGAAGCAGGTGGGCCGCACCTCGGCCAGCGCGTCCCGCAGCTCGGTGATGTCCGGACAGAAGTAGACCTCGCCGGCGCACGGCAGGGCGCACATGTTGGTGAAGAGCTGCTCGGCCACGTGGCAGAGCGGGAGGTAGCTGACCAGGATGTAGGAGCCGGGCTCCCGGAACTCCGGGAAGTGCTTGAGGAGCGCCTGCCCCATCAGCATCTGGGCCTTGTGATCGAGCTCGACGCCCTTCGGCGTGCCGGTGGTCCCGGACGTGTAGATCAGGAGGCAGGTCTCGTCGTCGGTGAGGTCCGCCAGCCGCGCGTCGAGGTCGCCGGCGTCCTGCTGACGGCCGAGCGCCTGGAGCTCCGCAAAGGAGAGCAGCCGCTCGTCGTCATGATCCAGCGGATCGAACGTGACGATCCTCTCGAGGCGCCCGAAGGCGCCCTGCGCCTCGGCGTCGAGGATCTTCCGGAGCTGCTCGACGTCGTCGCAGATCGCGATCCGCGCGCCCGAGTTGGCCACGATCCACCCGAGCTGCTCGCGCGTGTTGGTCGCGTAGATCGGCGCCGGCGCCCCGCGGGCGGCCTGGATGCCGAACTGCAGCTGCACCCACTCGGGCCGGTTGCGCCCGACGATCGCCACGCCGTCCCCGACCTGGTGGCCGAGGGCGATCAGCCCCTGGCCGGCCGCGCGGACCGAAGCCCAGTACTCTTGCCACGTCAGGGATGTCCAGCCGCCGTCGCGCTTGCCGTGCAGGGCGGGCTCGTTCGGCCGCTGCCCGGCCCAGTGCTCGATCCAGTGGACCATCGTGTGCGGCGCCATCCGACGGTTGTGCCACGGAGCGGGGCCGCGCGTCGAGGTCGCCCGCCCGGCCCGCGCGCGGCGATCAGCACCAGCTGGCGCCGCGCCGGCTGCCCGCGTCCAGCAGCTCGCTGACGTTCGCCTCGATCACCCGGTAGCCCACGTTGCCGAAGAGCTTCTCCCGCCCCCCGTCCAGCAGGTAGGTCGGGCTGCCCGCGATGGCGTGCTTGTCCTTCTGCATCAGGTCGCGGCTGAGCTCGGCCATCGCGGAGCCGTCCGCGAGCCGGCGCTCGACCGCGTCCCGGGGCACCCCTTCGTCCTCGAGCAGCGAGAAGAGCACGTCCCGGTGCCCCACGTCCCGCGCCTCTTCGAAGAAGGCGGTGCGCACGCGCCGGACGAGGGCCTGCATGCGCGCGTCGCCGTTGTCGCCGAGGGCTCCCTCCGCGATCAGGAGGCGCACCGCGCAGAGCAGCAGGTGCGCCTGGTTCGAGGATCGCGGCACGACCTCCGTGAAGCACTCCGCGCACATGCTCGTGTGGTCGAACTGCGCCGCGACCTGGCGCATGCGCTCGGCATAGGCTGCGCTCGGGTCCCGGTGGTCGCCGGCGTGCTCCTGGATCCGGCCCACGACGTCGCCGTAGACGTTGAGGAAGCAGTGGACCGTGCGCACGCGATCGCCGAACTTCGCCTGGAGCTCGTCGAGCCGCACCTGCCCCGCGTACGCCCACACGCAGAGCACGTCGCTGAAGTAGAGGATCTCGAGGGGTGACTCGCTCATCGGGCGCGAAGCTAGCGAGACCCGCCGCCAACGACCAGCCGAGCGAGCTGCACCGCCCGTCCGGGGGTCGGGATGGGAACCCGCGGAGGCGCCGCGGTCGCCGACGAACGACGCGCCATGCCCGCGCCGAGGACCGAGCCCGGGCCGCCGCCCAGGTTGCTGCCCCGCGCGCGAGGTAGCATCGAAGCGATGAGGCCGCCCCCGACCGCCACCCTGCTGCTCTCCTTCCCCCTGCTGGGCGCGCTCGCGGCCCCGGCGGCGGGCCAAGAGGGCGGCGGCGCCGATCCGTCCCGGGCCGTCGTCGCGCCGGACGCCCCGGATGCCGGCGCCCCGGACGGCGCGGTGGCCGCGGGCCTGGCGCCGGAGGCCGCGGGCCACCCGGCCCCCGCCCTCCCCGACCGGGTCCGCATCGCGGTGGCCGGGAGCGAGCCCTTCGTCATCCCGGGCGAAGGCGACGGTCCACCCACGGGCCTCAGCGTCGACATCTGGGCGGAGGTCGCCCGGGAGCTCGAGCTGGACTACGAGCTCGTCCCCGTGCCGAGCGCGGCCGCCGCGGTGGACCGCGTCGCCGCCGGCGACTTCGATGGCGCGATCGGGCCGATCAGCATCACCGCCGATCGGGCCGCGCGGGTCGACTTCACGCAGCCCTACTGGCAGGCGAGCCTGTCGATCCTGACGCGCGCGGAGAGCGGCACCTGGGAGCGGATCCGGCCCTTCCTCAGCCGCGCCTTCCTGAGCGGCGTCCTGATCCTCCTCGCGATCCTGACGGCGATCGGGTGCCTCCTGTGGCTCCTCGAGCGCCGGCCCAACGACGGCTTCCCGATGCACCCGGTCCGCGGGATCGGCACCGGCATCTGGCTCGCGCTCGTGACGATGACCACCGTCGGCTACGGGGACAAGGCGCCCGTGACCCTGGCGGGGCGGATCGTGACGGGGATCTGGATGGTGATCGCGCTCCTCACCGCGTCGTCCCTGACCGCCGGTATCGCCACCGCCCTCACGCTGGTGAGCCTGGACGTCGCCAGCATCGAGACGGCCCGAGAGCTGGCGGACCGGCAGGTCGCCGTCGTCGAGGGGACGACGGGGGTCGCCTTCGCGCAGCGCTTCGGGGCTCGCGTCCGCCCGACCCGGGACCTGGCCGCGGCCGTCGCCGCGCTCCAGGCGGACGACGTGGACGCCGTGGTCTTCGACCGGCCGATCCTGCAGTACACGCTCCGCCAGAGCCCGGTGGAGGGGCTGACCCTCACGGAGCGGGAGTACGAGCCCGCCGGCTACGGGTTCATCTTCGCCCTCGACGCGGAGGGGGTCAGCCATGCGGTCGACGTCGCCCTCCTCGAGCTCGGCGAGCGTGGCCGCATCGAGGAGCTCGGCGCGAGCTACCTGTAGGCCGGCGCCCGAAAGGCGACCGGCGCCGTGGCGCTCCGGGGTAGGCTGGCGCCGCTCTCCTCTGACCCTGCCTTGGAGCTGACCATGGAACTCGGTGCCTTCTCCGTCTCCCTCGCCGTCCAGGACCTCGCCGCCTCGAAGGCCTTCTACGAGAAGCTCGGCTTCCGCAGCCTGGGCGACATGCCCGGCGCCCGATACGCCATCCTGAAGAACGGCCACGCTACGATCGGGCTGTTCGAGAAGATGTTCGACAAGAACATCCTCACCTTCAACCCGGGCTGGGACGCCAACGCGGAGCCCCTCTCGTCCTTCGAGGACGTGCGGGACCTCCACGCCAAGGTGAAGGAGGCGGGCATCGAGACGCAGCAGGAGGCGGGGCTCGACGGCGACGGCGGCGGGAGCTTCGTCGTCGTGGACCCGGACGGCAACCCGGTCCTGATCGACCAGCACGTCCCCCGGCAGGGCGCCTGAGCGCCGCGCCCGCCGCGCCGGCCGTGCC
>JBHJHB010000087.1:0-67229 GCA_050331215.1 Sandaracinaceae bacterium
TTGTCATCATCAGCCGGGAGGGCGAGGGCCTCATCGAGCAGGTCGCTCAGGTCCTCCATCCCGGCGCCAAGAGGGACGCCATGGACCTGGTGCAGCAGCTGCAGGCGAAGTGGAAGGCCGAGGGCAAGGCCGAGGGCGTCCTCGACGGTCGCCGCGAGACGTTGCGCAAGCAGCTCGCCCTCACGTTCGGGGCGCTGCCCGAGGATGCCGGCAACCGAGTCGCGAACGCCACGGCGGAGGAGCTCGACCGCTGGACCGAGCGGGTGCTCGTCGCGAACAGCCTCGACGACGTGCTCGAGGCTTGAGCGCGCGAGATGCCGTCCCGGCGCGCTGACTGAGGGCGCTGACTGAGGGCGCGGCCTCGCCAGAGACTCAAGCCGCGCGGGCGTACAGCTCCCGCGCCGAGCCCTTCCCGCGCACCCACCGGGTCCCGCGTTGCTCCGCGAGCGCGTCGAGCTCGGCGGGGCTGCCGAGCGCGCCGAGGTGATCGAGGCCAGGGCCCCGCATCGTCCAAAGCCACGTCTCCGGGTCGATCCCGCGGCGCACCACCAGGTCGACGTCGCTGCTCATGACCGCTTAGGCGCACAGGTCCACCGCGAACACGCTCGTGAGCTGCTCGAGCCGCTCGAGCAGCCAGCCCTTGCGGTGGTCGCGGTCCTTCCTCACGTAGGCGTCGTAGCCGTAGAGGAACGGGTGTCCTCGAGATCTCCTACCGGTGCGTCTCTTGTCCGTCGCTCGGCAGCTCCGGAGCTTCTTCGCGCACGTTGGGCGACTCGCTCTCAGCTATAGAGAACAGGTAGAGTTCCCGCCTCGTGAAGACAGCGACCGTGTCGTCGTTACCCGTGGTAATGGCGTAGGCCTCGCGCGCGTCCGGCGATCCCATCGTCGGTCTAGGCGCGGACTGAACGACTAGTCTAGCCGCGCATGATCCGTCCAAAGGGCGCCTCCATAAGCCGTATTCCGTGTATGAGAAGTAGTAGAGATACTGGCCGCCTACATCCCACGACGGTGAAAAGGCTGGAAAAACAGTATACAGCGGAACTCCATCGGAACCAAAGACGGTCAAGTGACGCTCGCTCTCTACCAAAAGGAAACGATCGTAAGCCAGGATACGCCCGCTCCTTTGCCGATCTGGCGCGGCGTGTATGTACTCGGGAAGAGACCGTGCTGTAGCTGATGGCCGATCTTCACCCTGGCAGGATACGATCCTGAGAGGCGGTCCAGCACAAGCAGCGCTGGTCGCCTCATCGTCGGGCCAGTGCTGCCGACAGTCTGAGGGGACACTGTCGGACGTCTTGATGACGTACGCTTGAGCACCACGACTTGTAGAGAATCTGCCGAATCGAACACAGGCGTTTGCAACACGCTGACGAGCCTCGACGCCTCTCGGCCGAGATGTCAAGAAGCCGACCGGATACACACCACTCCGAAGCACGGCCATGCGCCCCGGGTACAGCTCAGCACCGCTGTACTTCTCCGCCAACGTAGCTGGTCTAATGGTTGTCGGCGGGAAAGCGGGTTGAGTTCCGAGCCCACCCAGACCGGAAATGCTGGCAATCGGCACCACTCCCAATGGGCGGAGCGAGTGTCCCACCGGCCACACTGCGGCCTGACGCTCCTTCACCGAGCAGCCACCCGAGACAGTCGCCAGAAGCGCCACCGCCATCGCAAGCGCCGGAGCTAGGACTGACCGGGCCGCGCCCCTGAGTCGACCGGCTAGCGGAGTGGCGCATCTGGTGTTAGCGGCCATCTGTACCCTGGCCAGCGGCCGACGGTCCGTCGTCTCCACCTTCGCGTGGGAGCCCGGTCCCTAGATCCGACACTTCTGGGTCTCCGAGGTTACGTTGTAGCCAGGCTGCCGCCTGCTCCGGGCTCTCGACCTCGATTTCCGCGAACTTCCAACCCAGGACAGTAAGCATGAGATCAGCCATACTTTGAACGGTGTGATTTCTTGGTACGAGATCATCTTGATCGGCAGACAACATGAAGACGTTGAGGTTCTGATGCAGGCGCTCAATGTCCACCGTTGCGTTCGGATCGCAACTCATCTCATCGAGAGCATGTCAGGTCCTCCATCCCGGCGCCAAGAGGGACGCCATGGACCTGGTGCAGCAGCTGCAGGCGAAGTGGAAGGCCGAGGGCAAAGCCGAGGGCAGGGCCGAGGGCGTCCTCGACGGTCGCCGTGAGACCTTGCGCAAGCAGCTCGCCCTCAAGTTCGGGGCGCTGCCCGAGGACGCAGGCAAGCGAGTGGCGAACGCCACGGCGGAGGAGCTCGACCGCTGGACCGAGCGGGTGCTCGTCGCGAGCAGCCTCGACGACGTGCTCGAGGGTTGGGCGCGCGGGACGCCGCCCCTTCGCGCTGACATACTCCACACAGCGCGTGCATGTCAGGCATCGCTTCGAGCAACTACATGGGCGTCCTCGGGACTCTCGCGCTCATCCTCGATACTCTCGCCCGTCGAGGCTCACCTGCGACTCGCGGGAGGAGGTCATGGCGGGCGCGTCTCTTGCGAGGCAGGAGTGAATGTGGACCGATACCTACAGTGAACTCAGAGGCTGCCACCAGCAAAGAACCTCGCCAAGAGAGCCTCATCACTATCCGAACTGCCGAGTTCGACAACAGGAGCATCCATCAACCGTCCGGGCGATCGCTGTTGGAACCCGCGAGTCTCTGACGAGCTCAGATACCAGCGACCGCCGGGTCGACTGGCAAGCAGAATCATCTCCGGTTCACCGGACTGATGGCCCTGCCTCCGCCTGCCGAACACCTGAACAGAGATTGAGACGCCATCAGGCCTCCGGTAGACCAGCATACGGCCCCCATCTACCACGATGACGAGATGGTCGTCGATCCACTCCGTACGACCGTAACACCTGCCGAAGGACGAACTGGCTCCAGCAAGCAAATCGTAGACCCTCAGGCTACCATCGGCGCAAGTTGCCGCGCTCTGGCCGTCGGAGGACACAGATGCATGGCCAACAATTCGTCGGAGCGTTCGTCCTGTCCCCACATCGAGCACCTGCACACCCGATTCTGCACCGTAGCCCCGTACTATCCGGAGCACTAGCCCGCGTGGCCCAGGAACCAACACCGAATCACCTCCCGATTCAGTCCTGAGTCGCCGACGAAAGTCGATCGTTCCCTCCCGTGGATCGAGTCCGATAACGGATGATTCGCCCCGCCTTCGCATCAACACAGGCACTCCGTCCGACGAAAAGCAAGCCGTCAACTCCCTAGGGTCAACCGTAGCCATCTCTTCAACAATGGGCACATCGAAAACGGTTGCGACGCCTCTACGCACTCGGACACGACCCTCTGCAACCTCCAGGACGGTCCCGTTGCTCGACGTGAGCGGAATCCACTCTCCATCGACTCTTGAACCGTCTTGTAAGTCGAAAACCGCTGAACCGACACGGACCCGGTCGCCTATGATCGCTGCATTCGGAAGGCAGTAGGGCTCCACACACTCGAGGAGTAGACCTTGAAGTGGAACGAGACTCTGCCCTCGACGTATCCCAGCACCGAAGGACTGAGGGCCCACCGTGCTCGCTACTACCAACGTTTCGCCATCGTGGGACGAGGCCATCAGACCAGGGAGCTCGCGACGCGCTGTGCTGGAGCAGACGGCTCGCGGGGTGACAGCTACGACGCCACCGGCGGCGCGCCGCAAGGCGGTAGCTCGTGCGGCCGCCCCCGGGCATCGAGTGAATCGGACGCCATCTTTGACCACCATCAGGTGATCTCGCACTGTCCATGCCAGCCCGGTGCCGCCCCGCTGTCCGATTGCAGCAACGACCAGTTCCGGCGAAACTTCATCCAGAGTGAGTGAATGCAGCACCCGACCTTCCCGTGAAATGACGCGTACACTCTTTCCTTCCGCTAGCACCAGCTTGCCCAGGCCAGTAACGGCTGCTCTCGGACCGGTCCTCATGCAGGCCTCGCCGTCCGTCTGACTCCCGTCTCGCGTAGGTACGCGGACGGTCTGCAGAGGCTCGCCCGTGTCGCCGTCCCACAACCTACAAACCGTAAGGTAAGCCTCATCGCCATGTACCGCCGCCAACACGCGAGTCGTGTGGTCCAACTCGGACGGATCAACGCTAAGGCACCAGCACCCCCAGAAGCTATGTGTGTCTCCTGCGAAGGCAATCGCTGCCGGCGACCATGCGGCGGCTATGGCTTGGGTCGGCATTCGAAGACCATTGTCGCCCGCAACAGGAATGCCAACGCGCGAGTCCCACAAGCTCAGTGTTGGAGCAGGACCTCTGCCCACCGGGGCGCCTCGACTCACCACGATTCGCTCCCCATCGGTGCTACTCGCCTCATGGTGAGCTGTCCCCTCTTGATCCCAAGGAACCGTGGCGACCTGGGTGAGAGACACCGGACGATGTAACGTCGTGCCGCCCACGTACGTCTTGACGTTCAATGCACGCCCATCTGGCCGATAGTAGGCTCTCGCGATCTGAATGCGTTCATCGTGGAGCATGGTCTCGGCGATTCGCTCGCCCGCCGTGTCGATGAACCTCAAGGTCAGGGATTCCACGGCTACAAAGCCCGCGCCCCATGGATGCCAGCGAACAGCGACGGGCGCGAGGTTCCCATCGTGAGGTCCCCGGGCTATTCGATCGCTCCAACCCGCGAGCTGACCAAGGCCCAGCAATGATCCGTCGTCAGAGCGGGCGACGCCCCAGCTTGGGCCGTTGCCCAGCGCGGTCCACAGGTGTCCCCTGCCGAGCGGCAGCCAGTCCTCCTCTCCAAGGAGATCGATTCGGCGGCCCCCGTAACCCGAAAGATCGACGAATCTCCCGTCCCCCCTAATCTCCAATCTCGCGCCCCAACCGGGGTCCTGAATCGTCCAGCTACCGCGTACGAGCCCCGAGCGTACGTCGAGGACCGAGATGGTCCCGGCGGCCGAAGCCTGACTTTGCTGCCACGTTTCATCACGCGCCTCTCGGCTGAGCAACACAACTAGATCCTCGGACGGGTGAGCTACAAGGAAGTCAACTTCTCCTCGACTCGCACGTTGAGGTACGATCTCAGATGGCCGATGCGACCCGGGCTCCACTGGCCAAGCGGCGGCTGGAAGGTCGGGTGTCTCCAAGACGGGGACGAGCTCCGCCCGGACAGAGGGATTCCGATCTTCCAGAATGGTGTTGCCGACGCCGCAACCGGCGATGCAGGCGTGCAAGAAGAGACCGATCCTGCAGGGCGCGCTCGTCGTTCTCGCTCGCTCGCGCCGTATCGCCCTTTCGCGGAGCCGTGGCGGCGAACACCACATTCCAACGACGAACGCATTACGAAGACTCGCGATGATCTCGTCGCGCGAGGGCCCTTGATGTGGCATCGCCTTCCCGAATCGGAGACCGAGCGCGTCTCTCGCCGCCACAGATTCCCCGCCCACATCGGAATACGAGCTCAACGCCTCCCCCACACCACTCGCATGCACGTGCAAGGGGTCCGGCGTCGCCCGCCTCCCGATCCCCGGCACCAGATACCTCTCCCCGAAGTATACCGCCCCGACCTCCTCGTCCCCCTCCGGCCCGTGAACCCCATCACCTCCGGTGTGGCCCGCGGGTCGCTCGCCTCGTCGACCAGGTAGGTCTCCCGCGCGCCGTTCGGTCGTGGTCGAGCTCTCGGGTCAGCGCCACCGTCCGAACGTCGAACACCGCCGACGTGGCCTGGATCAGGTCGGCCACGCTCGTTGTGACCCGGTGCTCGCGGTCGAAGTCGGCCACCGGGGTGACCGACGGCCGACGATGCGCGCCCCCGCGACGAGATGCTGGGTCTCGACGCGGAGGCCCGGGCGGTCGTCGTAGGCCGTCGTGCCTCGCTCGGGGCCTGCGCTCGACGGCACGGCCCGGAGCTCGAAGGCACGGGCGGGAGGCCTCGGCGATCGTCGTTCAGCGAGCCCTGGACCGTGGACGCGGTGCCGCCGTCGTCGAGCGCCGTCGGCAGGACCGCCGGCAGCGGGGGCGCCGCGTGTTCCGCGGCTCGGTCAGTACCCGACGGTGAAGCAGGAGCGGTGATGCGAGGGTCGCTCTGCCTCGTCGAGCACCGCCACGGCGAGGTCCTCCATCGAGATGCGGGAGCGGCCCTCGGGATCGACGATCAGCCGATCCACGCCCCGGCGAAAGCGGCCCGTCCGCTCGCCGGGGGCGAGCTCCGCCGGAGGACACAGGTACGCCCAGTCCGTCCGCGGCTCGCCGCGGCAAGCCTCGAGCTGGGCCGCGCTGGCCAGGCCGGCGGACCGGTAGGCCTCGGGAAGGTAGCGTTCGTCGTCGAGCACGCGCCCTCCGTTGGGCGTACGCAGCACGGCAGCGCCGCCGACGACGAGTAAACGCGCTCCCGCGCGCCCGGCCCCGCCCAGGGCGGCCTCGGTGACCGAGACCGTCTCCTCGACCGAAGCTCGCGGCGAGCGCGTCGCGAGGATCATGACGTCCTGGCCCTCGGCCACGGTCGCCATGGACTCGGCCTTCGCCGCGTCCGCGACCGCCCCCCGGGCCCGCTTCGAGAGGTCCGTCAGCTGCGACCTCCGACGTACCACCGCGGTGACGTCGTGTCCCCGCGCAAGCGCCTCCGCGACGACACCACGCCCCACCCGCCCGGCGGCTCCGATGATGGCCAGCTTCACGGCTACCCCCTCACCGCGCGCAGGTAGCGGTCGAAGGACGTGCGGACCTTGGCGTGCGCGTCCCCGAGCAGGTTGCGGCCCCAGGTGTAGCCGAAGACGTCGTCGAACTCGTAGGGGAGCACGAGATCGCGCATGGCCTCGACGTCGCTCGTCCGCATCGGGATGGTGTTGGGGTAGCTGTACATGAAGGACACGCCGCGGCGATCCATCCCGACCTGCAGGGCATCTCCCGCGAAGAGGGCGCCGCCCGGACGAGGTCCCCGTGCCCAGTGGAGCGCCGTGCTGCCCGGGAAGTGGCCCCCGCAGCGGAGCAGCGTGACGTCATCGGAGAGGCGGAGGGTGTCTCCGCGCCACAGGTCGATGCTTGGGTGCGGCCGCTGGATCCACTCGGCGTCCGCGGCGTGCAACGTGATCGGGATGCCGCCGAGGCGGTCGCTCCACTCGCCCATCGATGCATAGAAGTGCGGGTGCGAGATCACGATGCGGTCGGCCCCGCCCGCGGCCTCGATCGCCGCGACGCCCTCGTCGGTGACGAGCGGCAGCGACTCCCAGAGGATGTTCCCCGCGTCCGTCGGAAGCAGGAAGGCGCGCTGGTCGATCGCGACGGCAGGGCTCACCCCCAAGGCGAGCAGGCCCACCTCCTCGCCGATGCGCTGCCGGTGGTCCGCGGCAAGCTCCTCTAGGGTCGTCCAGCGTTGCCCTTCCCAGCCCACGTACTGCCGATCGTCGAGGCAGATCGCGCAGGTCTCGGGGGGCTCGTCAGCGTCGGCGTGCTGGGTTCCACAGGTCTGACAGATGAATCGGGTCATGGGATGTCTCCTTCCCGCCGAACCTGCGACCGCGGAACCTGGTTGATAATACGCCCCCCGTCGGCGAGACTCTTTACCGTGAGTGACGAATCGTGGATCGCTGGACTGCGCTGACGGTGTTCCGCACCGCCGCCGAGCTCGGGAGCTTCGCCGCGACCGCCCGCCAGCTCGGCCTGTCGCCCGCCGCGGTCAGCAAGAACGTGTCCGAGCTCGAGGCGGAGCTCTCGGTGCGGCTGTTCCACCGGACCACGCGTCGCATGAGCCTCACCGCGGAGGGCGCGCTCTACTACGAGCGGGTCGCGCCGGCGCTCGACGAGGTCACCGACGCCAACGCGGAGCTCGGCGCGATGCACGACGAGCCGCGCGGACACCTGCGCGTGAGCGCGCCGATCTCGATCACGCTGACCTGTCTGTCGACGAGGATCCCGGCGTTCCTCGCGAGGCACCCTCATCTCACCCTCGATCTCGCGCTCGACGACCGCCGCGTCGATCTGGTCGCCCAGGGCTTCGACCTCGCCGTGCGCGGCAGCGACCGGCTCGAGGACAGCAGCCTGATCGCCCGTCGGCTCGCCACCCTGGACCACGTCCTGTGCGCCTCTCCGGCGTACCTGGAGCGGTCGGGCACGCCGCGCGCCCCTGAAGAGCTCGGCGCGCATTCCCTCCTACGCTTCAGCCTGTCCGACCACGCCGACGAGTGGACCTTCCGGCGGGGGGGCCGAGCGGTGCGGGTCCCTGTGAGGTCGCGGTACTCGGTGGGCTCGAGCCTCGCGGTGCGCGACGCGCTGCGGGCCGGCTTCGGGTTGACCCTCATCCCGCGGGTCTACGTCGAGGAAGACCTCGCCGAACGGCGCCTCGTCTCGGTCCTCGACGACTGGGTCGGGGACGACACGACGCTCTACGCCGTGTACCCGTCGAGACGCTACGTCGTGCCGAAGGTCCGCGCGTTCATCGACTTCCTGTCCGAGGCCTTCGCGTGAGCCGCGCGGGCGATCAAGGCCGCTCCGGGTCGCCCAACCCGTGAGAATCACGCTATTCGGGGCTCACGGGTCCGGCGCCGCGCCTTCGGAGCTCGCCCGAGAGCGGGGCGTGCCGGCTCGAGCCCAGCCGAGGCCGGACGACTTCACCCTTCCGCCTCTCCCGCCCGGGCGCTGCGCGAGGGGCTTGTCCCCGACATTGACCGGCGAAGCGAGGATTGGGTACGTTCCCGCATCTCTCGCCCGCGCGCCGATGGGAGACCCATGACCGAAGCACCCGGTCGCCGCCCGGCGGGGACGCTGTCGTCGCTGTCGATGCTCGGGCTCGCGTGCACCGGGGTCGTCGCCCTGGTCGCCACGTCCGCGATCCGACCCGCAGCCGCGGTGGACGTGGAGGGGTCGGTCGAGCTGCCCCGGGCCCAGCCCACGGCGCCGGCGGGGCGCCTCACGCACTACTGGGACCAGTGGAATGGCGTGCTCGACCCGCGGCCCCGCCGTCGGGACCTCGCAGCCGAGGTCGCCGTGGTGCTCACCGGCCCCGGGGCTCCCGCCGAGGAGCTCCCGCCCTTGATGCTCCAGAACGGCGGCCTGCGCCCTCGTACCCTCGTCGCCCGGGCCGGCTCGGTGCTCGAGATCCGCAACGTCGACCCCGTGAGCTACGAGCTGATGAGCGAGACGCTTCCGACCTTCGTGGCCGTCGCGACCCCGCCGGGCAACACCCGCCGGCTCGAGGTCGGGACCGCACCTGGCGTCCACACGGTCACGGACCGCGCCTACCCCCACGTCAACGGGCACCTCCACATCCTCCCCGACCTGGTGAGCCGCGCCGAGGTCGCCCGGGACGGGAGCTACCGCTTCCGCGGCGTGCCGGCCGGGCCCTACGTCCTCCGCGTCTATCGGGGCACCGAGAGCCTTCACACGAGCGAGGTCGTCGTCCCGGAGCGGAGGGACCTGTCGATCCCCGCCCTGAGGCTGCTCTGAGGCCAGGGCCGGCCTCCGTGGGACCTGAGCCATGATCCTCTCGCGCTTCTGGTACGGGCTGCTCGCGCTCCTCGTGGTCCTCGCCTTCGCGGCGGCCAGCGCCGCCGGCGTGTTCTTCGACCAGGAGGCCGAGCGCCACACGCGCCGCAGCCTGGAGCGGGACGTGAGCGAGCTCGAGCACCTGCTCCGGATCGACGCGAGGCAGCGCCTGGACGCCCTGGCCCCCTTCGCCGCCAACGGGGAGCTCCGCCGCGCGCTCCGCACGGCCTCGGCTCGGGAGGGGCGGGTGCCGCGGGCTCAGCGCAGGGCCCTCATCGCGACTCTGCGGGAGCTGAATGGTCAGCTCGGCGAGATGCGGGGGCACCTCCTGTTCGCCGTCGATCGGGACGGCTACATCGTGGCCCACCTCGGCCCCGGCCCGGTCCCGGAGGGGGCTGGCCTGGGCGCCTTCCCCCTCGTGGAGCGGGCCCTCGCGGGGTACCTGCGCGACGACATGTGGGTGCTCGACGACCGGGTCTACCGGATGGTCGCCAGGCCGGTGATCGAGGGGGGCCAGTACGTCGGCGCGCTCCTCCACGGGATGGCGCTCGACGAGGAGCTCGCCCAGCGGCTCAGCCGGGGCCTCGGCGGGGCGACGGTCAGCTTCTTCCGCGGCGAGGAGATCCTGGCAGGTCACCGCCCGCCGGAGGTCGGCGGGGCGCCGTCGGTCAACGACCCCGCCGGCTACCTCGCCGAGGTCGCCTCGGATCCCCGGATCCGCCAGGGCGGCTTCAGCGCGCCCCGGGACCTGCCAGGCGCGAACGGGATGGTCGTGTACAGCCTGGTCCGTGGGTCCGCTCGCCACGCGCGGGTCGGCTACGCCGTCAGCCGACCGCGGCCCCGCTTCTCGTCGAGCCTGGCGATGATCGGGTCGATCCCCGCGGAGGCCTGGGGGGGAGCGCCCTTCGCGGTCCTCGTCCCCTTCGGCCTGGTCCTGTTCGGCGTCGCGATGGTGCTGGTGTTCCTCGAGCGCGACCGGCCGCTGCGGCGCCTGGCCGGCGGCGTGGCGGGGGTGGCCAAGGGGAGCATGCCCCACCTCGACCTCGCGCCCTTTCCCGGGCTCTACCGCACGATCGCGAGGTCGGTGAACGAGGCGGTCGCCCGGCTGTCCCCGCGTCCGTCGACCGCGGACGAGGGGGCCAACCTCGACGCGATCCTCGGCCCCGAGGACGCCGGCGCGCCATCCTTCTACGCGTTCGCGGACGGACGCTCCGCGCCACCGGACGCGCCCCTGCCATCCTCGGTCCCCCCGAGCGACGCCCCGGGGGGCGCCGCGGCCAGCACCCCCGCCGACTCGGCACCGCCGGTCGCCCTACCGGGCGTGGAGCCGGACGCCGCCCCGCCCCCGGGACCCGCCGCGGCCTCCCCGTCGACGCCGGGGCCGCCAGCTCCGGGGGGGCCTCCGCCCGCGCCGCCAGGCCGAAGGCCGCTGTCCGGCCCCCCACGGGCGCCGAGCGGCCGGCCGCCGCAGGGGCCGTCCTCGCGCCCGCCATCGTCGGACGCCCCGTCGTCCACCTCGTCGGCGCGTCCCTCGACCGGCTTCTCCGGTCCTCGGCCGGGCTCCGATGCCCCGCCAGCGCCCCTGGGGGCGCCGCCCCCGCCGCCCCGTCCCCCGCCGCCGGGGCCGCCGCCGCCGGGGTCCGTTCCGTCGCCGCGCCCGAGCGCGCCGGCGGCAAGCGGGCTCGTGCCGCCTCCCGGCGAGGAACCGGTCGAGGCGCCCCCGACCATCCAACCCGGCGACCTCAAGCGCACCCTGGTCGGCGTGGCGCCGCCCGAGTCCAAGAGCGACGACGAGGACGAGGGGCAGACGATGGTCGCCCAGGTCCCGCGGGAGCTCCTGGCCAGAGCGGGTGGCGACGAAGCGTCGCGGGAGGACGAGGCACACTTCCGGGAGGTCTTTCAGAAGTTCGTCGAGACCAAACAGGAGTGCGGTGAGTCTACCTCCCAGCTCACGTACGATAAGTTCGCGGTAACCCTCCGGAAGAATCGCGACAAAATCGTCCAGAAGCACGGCGCCAAGACCGTTCGCTTCACGGTGTACGTCAAGGAGGGCAAGGCCGCCCTCAAGGCCACGCCGATCCGGGAGTGAAGGCAGGCGTGCGACGGAAAAGGTAGAGCCGGCGCGCGCGTCCTGCGCGGGCCGGCTCACGAGCGTTCGTACCATCATGGCCGTCGGTGAAGTGGAAGAACCCCGACCTCGTTAGGTGGGAACCGATGTCGGCCGCTTTAGGCTTCCCAGTGAAGCTTGCTGGTCCTGCTCACCGCGACCGAGAGTAGCCCCCCGAGCTCAAGGTTCGTAAGGGATTCTTTTCACAGAACCGGGTCGGATCCCGACAGAGGAACGCCTCCGAACAAGCTAGCGCCGGCCTCCGGGGGGGTCAAGGAGGGCGGACCCGTCAGCCCTCCCTATCGGACCGCCCCTTCCACGGTACATCCGGACGTCCGGCCCGCTGATTCGCGAGGCGCGCGAGCACGAAGAGCAGGTCACTCAGCCGGTTGATGTACCGGAGAAGCTCCGGTCGAAGCGGCTCCTCCTCCGCGAGCGTAACGAGGCTTCGCTCGGCCCGGCGGCACACGGTCCGAGCCTGGTGGAGAAACGCCGCGCCGGGAGCCCCGCCCGGGAGGACGAAGCTGGTCAGCGGGGCGAGCTCCGCCTCCGCGGCGTCGATGCCCCGCTCGAGCACCGCGACCTGCGGGTCGCCGACCAACGGGATCCCGACCTCCTTGCCGGACCGCGTGGCGAGCTCCGCCCCCACCGCGAACAGCTCCGACTGGATCGCCGTGAGCAGCGCCGTCCGCTCGTCGTCGATCGGATGACAGAGCGCCACGCCGAGCACGGTGTTGAGCTCGTCCACGTCGCCGTAGGCCCGGACCCGCGCCGAGGCCTTGGAGACCCGGGTGCCGCCGAAGAGCCCGGTCTGGCCCGCGTCGCCGGTCTTCGTGTAGATCTTCATGCGTCCTCATCCGTTGCGTCGGCGCCCGACCCGTCTCCGGACCCCAGGACGAGGCCCCGCGACCAGCGGCTCCCCGCCAGGAACGCGCGGGCGCGCATCCTCCGCTTGCCCTCGAGCTGGAGCTCGAGGAGGGCGAGCCGCCCTTCGCCGCACGCGACCTCGATGCCGTCCGGCTCCACCTCCAGCACCGCTCCGGGGGGGGCGTGGCTACCGCCATCGTCGAGGACCCGGGTGCGGTGGATCTTGACGACGCGCCCGCCCACCTCCGTGAAGGCCCCGGGCCACGGGCTGAGGCCGCGCGCCTGGTCGTGGATCGCCCGGGCCGAGCGGCTCCAGTCGATGCGCCCATCCTCCTTGCGGAGCAGCGGCGCCTTGGTGACCCCCTCCGTCGGCTGCGGCTTGGGCTCGATCGCTCCGCTCACGATGTCGCGCAGATGGTTGGTCAGGAGCCGGGCGCCGATGATCGCGAGGCGCCCGCCGAGCTCCGCCGCCGTCTCGTCCGGGTCGATGAAGGTCTGCTCGCAGACCAGGACCGGCCCGGTGTCCATGCCCTCGTCCATCCGCATCAGGCAGACCCCCGTCTGCTCGTCGCCGCTCACGATCGCCCACTGGATCGGGCCCGCGCCGCGCCACCGGGGGAGCAGGGAGGCGTGGACGTTGACGCAACCCCAGGCGGGCGCGTCGAGGATCGCTCGGGGCAGGATCCGGCCGTAGGCGACCACGACCGCGACGTCGGCGCCGAGCGCCCGCAGCCGCTCCGCGAGGTCGGGGCCTCGCACGCTCTTCGGCTGCTCGACCTCGAGGCCGAGCTCCAGGGCGCGCACCTTCACCGGCGGCGGGCGCACCTTCAGCCCTCGGCCCGCCGGACGGTCCGGCTGGCAGATCACGCGGGCGACGTCCGCGACCTCCGCCACCGCCTCCAGGCTCGGCACCGCGAGCTGAGGGGTGCCGAAGAACACCGCGCGCATCGGGCGAAGCCGCCTACTCGGCCGCCGCGGCGCGCTTGGTCATCGCACGGTGGACCAGCCGGCGCCGCACCAGCCCGAGGTGGTCCACCATCAGCTTGCCGTCGAGGTGGTCGTTCTCGTGCTGGATCGCGACGGCGAGAAGGCCGTCGGCCTCGAGCTCGAAGGGCTCGCCCTCGGCGTCCCGGGCCCGCACCCGCACGTGCTCCGCGCGCTCGATCTCCTCGTGGACCCCGGGGAAGGACAGGCACCCCTCCTCCCACGTCTGGGTACCCTCGCGGCTGACGATCTCCGGGTTGACGAAGACGCGCAGATCGCTGGGCTCGTCCTCCCCGGTGGCGACATCGCCGATGAAGAGGCGGAGGGACTCGCCGATCTGCGGGGCTGCGAGCCCGACCCCCGGCGCCGCGTACATCGTCTCCGCCATGTCCTCGACGAGCTTCGCCAGCTCCGGCCCGAAGGACTCCACCGCCCTGCCGGGGACCCGGAGGCGCTTGTCGGGGTAGTGGAGGATGGTTCGGATCGCCATGGAGCTAGGGGTCTAGTACCGCGGGTCATGGGCCGCAAGAGCGCGCCGGGCCCGGGCGTAGGCGCGTCGCCAGCGAGGGACACGGAGCAGCTCGAAGGCCTCGTCGACCGCCTGCAGCGCCTCGAGGCGCAGCGGCCGAAGGTCGCCGAGGCCGAGGGCGTCGAGGGGCAGGCCCTCGAGCTCCGCCCGGACGCGCTGGTGCGCGGCGGCCAGCTCGGCGGGCGTCGCGTCCACCTCGAGGCCGAGCACCGTGAAGTAGTCCGCGTCGGCTGCGCGGGCGGCGAGCGACAGCAGCCGCTCCCGGAGCCGCGGGCGCCCCCGCGGCATGTCGTCGGTCAGCGGCACCAGGGCGAGCACGTCGGCAGCGAGCAGCGCGTAGAGGATCCCGGGGAGGCCCGGGACGTCCGGGGCGGCGCGCAGCAGCGCGTCGACGGAGGCGCCGCGATGCCGCCGCAGCAGAGCCCCGAGCTCCGGCGGGAGCCCCCAGACCGCGAGGCGAGCCGCGCGCTCCTCGACCAGGGCCAGGCCCACGGGGGCCGGCCCGAGCCAGCGACCGACCCGCTCGTGGTCGAGCGCCCGCCCCGCCAGCGTGAGCAGCAGCGCGCCGAGGGGGCGACCCTCCGGGTCCGGGCCGGCGGCCATCGCCTCGTCCGGCCACGCCCGGAACGGCATGCGGTCGGCGACGAGGCATGCCGCGAGGCGCTCCTCGCGCCCCTCCCGCAGCGCGCGATCCCGCTCGAAGGCGGTGACCCGGCCCGCCTCGACCGCCGTCCGAAGCCACCTCTCCGCCTCCGCCGCCGAGGTCGGTCGCCCGAGCCCGAGCCCGCGGCGCTTCAGCGCCTCCACCGCGGCCAACTCGCCGCCCTGCCCCTCGAGGACCACGGTCCCTCCGCCGACCCGAAGGCGCACCGGGGACGCCGGGGGACCGATCGCGAGCCGCCCGTGAAGGCCGTGCTCGAGTAGATGGAACAGGAGACGGAGGCCTCCACCCGGCCCCAGGACGCCGCTCCGGGAGCCGTCGGCCTCGAGCGCGCCGAGCACCGGGTCGTCCCTCGGCCAAGCCCGAGGCGGGACCTCCTCGGGGGCGTAGCCGGCCGCGTGGACGCCGGTCGTGACCCCTCCCTCCGCGAGGCGGCCGGTCAGCGTCTCGGGCGGCTCCCGCTCATCGGTCCCGTGGCCCAGGGACCCGGTCGACGCCTCCTCGTCGACCCCGATCGGCGGCGGGATCGGCGGCCCCCCGGCGAACGTGAAGGCGTCGAGCGGGTCGGCGACCGGCGGTCCGCCCGGGCCGAGCGACGGCGTGTCCAGGAGCTCCGCCGGGACCAGCTCCTCGGGGGCGTCCTCGGTCGCAGGCAGGTGCAGCTCGAGGGGCGGCTCGGCGGGAAAGGCGCGCCGGTCCGCCGCGGCCAGCAGGTCCTGGAGGCGCTCCGAGAGCTGGGCCCGCTGCCCCTCGGCGATCGGGGCCGGCGGCATCGGCTCGGACGGCGGCGGCTTGGAGGCCACGCCTGACGGTTCCTCGGCCACGCCGTCCTCCCGCAGCTGGAGCGTCGGCTCCGGCGGCCGCCAGGAGGGCCCGCGCGGGACGCCGCCGACTGAGAGCACCTGGGAGCTCCCGTCGTCCGGGGCGAGCAGGCGGGCGGAGGGAGGAGCGGGCTCGAGCAGGCGGCGGACGGTGGCGAGGAGTCGGTCGAAGGACACGGGGCGGCGCAGCGCGTCGTGCGCGGCGAGCTGCTCGCGCTCGGCCTCCCCCGCCGGCGCGCCGAGCATCACCACCGGGCGGCCCGCGAGGCGCCCGGCCGCCCGAAGCCGATCGACGGCCTCGGGGATGCCGGGCACGTCGCCCGCGACCAGCAGGACCTCCCCATCCCCGCTCGGGGGCTCCCCGGGGGATCGCTCGTGCACCTCGAAGCCCGCCTCCCGCAGGCGGTGCGCGATCCAGGGGCCTTCGGGGGTCGGATCGCAGAGGTCGAGGCGGCGGATCATCGGGCGGGAGCCTGGAGGATCCACCGGGCGCGGGGGGAGGGCAACCGGGTCCGGGGGAAGGGCGCAACCGGCCCCGGGGCGACGGCACGCGGCCATGGCCGCGATCCGCGGGGATGGCAGGCGGCTAGAGCATCTGGATCGGGTCCACGTCCACATGGGCCCGCACCGGGCCCAGGCCCTCCTCGATGCGCGCCACGATCCGCCGCGCGACCGCTCGCAGGGGCCGGCGCTCCGGGCCACGGAGGAGCAGCCGGAAACGGTAGCGGCCGCGCAGCCGCGCCAGGGGCGCGGGGGCCGGCCCGAGCACCTCGACGCCCGGCTGGGGCGCGGCGCGGGCCACCTCGGCCAAGCTCCGCGCCGCCCCCGCCGCCTCCCGCTCGTCGCCGGCATCCACCCGGACCGCGACCAGGCGGCCGAAGGGCACGTAGCCGAGCTCGCGCCGGGTCTCGACCTCGGCGGCGTAGAAGCCGTCGTAGTCGTGACGGCGAGCGAACCGCACGGCCGGGTGGTGCGGCTGGAACGTCTGGAAGAGCACCCGACCGGGACGGTCACCGCGGCCGGCGCGCCCCGCCACCTGGGACAGGAGCTGGTAGGTGCGCTCGCTCGCCCGGAAGTCCGGAAAGGAGAGCGACTGATCGGCGAGCACCACGCCCACCAGGGTGACGCCGGGCAGGTCGTGACCCTTCGTGACCATCTGGGTGCCCACCAGGATGTCGAGCTCCCGCCGCCGGAAGCGGCTCAGCACCCGCTCCACGCTCCGCCCGCCCGCCGCGACGTCCCGGTCGAGGCGTCCGACCGAAGCGCCCGGGAACCCCTCCGCCAGCGCCTCCTCCAGCCGCTCGGTCCCGACCCCCAGCGGCTCCAGGTCCCGGGCGCCGCAGGCCGGGCACGCCTCGGGGAGCGGCGTCGAGAAGTCGCAGTAGTGGCAGCGCAGGCGGCCGGCCCGGCGATGCTCCGTCAGCGTCACGCTGCACGCGGGGCACTCGACGAGGGCGCCGCACGCCACGCAGCGGAGGCTGGGGGAGAACCCGCGTCGGTTCAGGAAGAGGATCGCCTGGCCATCGGCGGCCAGGCAGGCGTCGAGGGCCCGGTGGAGCGGCCCCGTCACGAGGGGGTGGCCGCTGGGGCCCGGCCCCTGCCGCCGCAGGTCGACGACCTCCACGTCGGGCAGGGGGTGGGCGGTCGGCCGGGACCGCAGGCGGGACAGCCCGATCCGCCCCCCGAGGGCGCGGTGCGTCGTCTCCACCGAGGGCGTCGCGCTGCCGAGCACGCAGAGGGCGCCGGCCCGGTGGGCGCGGAGGATCGCGAGGTCCCGGGCGTGGTAGCGGAAGCCCTCCTCCTGCTTGAAGGACGGGTCGTGCTCCTCGTCGACGACGATCACGCCGAGGTCGGGCACGGGGGCGAACACGGCGGAGCGGGCGCCGATCGCCATCCGCAGCTCCCCGCACCGGAGCCCCCGCCAGGCCCCGGCGCGCTGCCGGTCGCTCAGCCCGCTGTGGAGCACCGCGATGTCGTCGCCGAAGCGCGCCCGGAATCGCCCCACCAGCTGGGGGGTCAGGGCGATCTCGGGGACGAGGAGGAGCGCGCCCCGTCCCTCCTCCCGGACCTGGCCGATCAGCCGGAGGTACACCTCGGTCTTGCCCGACCCCGTGACCCCGTACAGCAGGTGGGTCCCGGCGCCACGGCGGCGCGCCGCGGCGAGCGCGGCCAGCGCCGCGGCCTGCTCGGGCGTGAGGGGCGGAGGTCGGTCGCGCTCCACGGGGTCCCGGAGGAACGGATCGGCGGGGACCTCGCGCTCCTCCATCTCGACCAGCCCCTGCTCGGCCAGGCCCGCGATGACGCGCCGCGGGATGCTCCCCCGCTCCGCCCGCAGCTCGGCGAGGCTTCGCTCCCGGCCATCGGCGAGGGCGTCGAGCACTCCGCGCTGGACCCGGCCGAGGCGACGGGAAGGCTCGCTCGGCCGGAGGCGGACGAAGACCTCCCGCTGAACGCCGACCACCGGTCCCTGGAGCGACTCGCCCGCGTCGAGGAAGCCCGACCCGCGCAGCCTTCCCAGGCCCTCCCGGGTCAGCGCGGGCGAGGCCGCCCGCAGCACCTCCCCGAGGGGGTGGAGGTAGTAGTCGGCGGCCTCCCGCAGGAACCGGAGGAGCTCGTCCCCGAAGACCGGCTCCTCGTCGAGGTGGCCCGCGATCGACTTCAGGCGCACGCCGGCGGGCGGCGGGGCGGCGGGACCGAGCACGACCCCGACCATCTTCCTGCCGTGGAACGGCACCGCCACTCTGGACCCGGGCACGGCCGGCGCGTCGCCTCGCCACCGGTACGTGAAGGACCGCCGGAGCGGCACGGGCAGCGCCACCTCGACCAGGGCGGCGCTCTGCTCCGACGGCGTCGCGACCCCGGGGAGGGCGAGGTTGTCGTCCCTCACGTCGGCCTCCCGCCGCGTCGGCGCGGCTCGGCGCGGGCCCCGGCCCAGAGGAGCGCGGACCGGCGCCGGCGCGGCCTCGGGTCCCCCTCCGTCTCCCGCGCCTCCTGGCGCAGCTCCCGTCGGCTCATGCGATGGCGCTCGAGCCAGCGGCGCCGCGCGAGCGCCGCATCGACCACCCCGAGCAGCGACCACAGAAGCCCGAGCCGGAACGCGAGGGCCGTCCCGAGCGTGACGGCGGCCGCGCCGAGCCCCACCGGGGACAGGTCGGGCCGGCCGAGGAGCGCCGGCAGCGCGTCGGCGACGATGCCCGCGGCGACCCCGACCGTCCCCGCCGCCACGAGGAAGCGGAGCGTGCACCGCGCGAGCCCGAGGCGCGGGCCGGCGGCCGGGCGGCCGCGACGGGGCCATGCCCAGAGGGGCCCCGTCTGGAGCCCGACTCCGAGGATCGCTGCCCCGCCGACGACGAGCATCACCGGGGCCACGACCACGGCCCCGAGCCACGCCGCCGGGCCGATCGCGGCGGGCGGTGGAAGGGTCCCCACGCCGAGCAGGTGGGCTCGGAGGCCCCCCGCGAGAGCGCCGAGGGCGGCCGGACCGCCCACCGGCAGCAGAGCCGCCAGCGCGAGCAGGAGCACGCCGGCCGTGAGGAGCGGGCTCTGCGGCACATCGCCCTCGGCCCGCGCCCGGCGGAGGCGTCGGGGCGTCGGCGCCTCGGTTCGGTCGTCGGTGGGCATCGGTAGCGCGCAGGAGCGGGCAGCTTAGCGAATCGGGTCCGAGCCCGGACGGTCGCCCGCCCAGCGCGGAGCGGCGACCGGCGGGGGAGCCGCGCGGCGCGGCCTCCGCTCGACGGACGCGGCCCCCGCCGGGGGACTGACGGCGAGGGCCGGGTCGGGGACGACGGCGCGGACCCGCCCTCGACGCGCGCCCGCACCGCCGTCAGGCTTCCCGCGCATGTTCTCCGCGCGGAGCGGTGAGCGGGCGGGGGAGCTCAACGCGCTGACCCGGGCCCTTCGCGCGCGGCGCCGCGCCGGCCAGCCGCTCCTCGACCTGACGCTGACCAACCCCACCCGCGCCGAGCTGCCCTACGACCCCGACGCGCTCGCGTCGGCCCTGGCCCGAGGCGCCCGAGGCGGCTACGACCCGCAGCCGCGCGGGCTCCGCTCGGCGCGGGAGGCGGTCGCCGCCCGACACGCCGCCCTCGGCGACCGGGTCGACCCGGACCGGGTCGTCCTCACCGCGAGCACGAGCGAGGCCTACGGTTACCTGCTCACGCTTCTGGCCGACCCCGGGGACGCGGTGCTGGCGCCGGAGCCGACCTACCCCCTCCTCCCTCACCTCGCAGCCCTCGCCTCGGTGCGGCTCCGCCCTTACGCGATGCGCTACGACGGGCGCTGGCTTCCCGACGCGCCGGAGGTCTTCGAGGCCATCGATGAGCGCACGCGCGCGATCATCGGCGTGAGCCCCGCCAACCCGACCGGCGCGATCCTGGGACCCGAGGAGCGGGAGGGGCTGGCGGCGTTCGGCCTGCCCCTCGTTCTCGACGAGGTGTTCGCCGCGTTCCCGCTCGAAGCGGCCTCCGGCGTCGTTTCCGGCGGGCCCCCGGCTGGCGTGCTCAGCTTCCGCCTCGGCGGGCTCTCCAAGCTGGCCGGCCTGCCCCAGCACAAGCTCGCCTGGATCCTCGTGGACGGGCCCGAGCCCCAGGTCGCGGCGGCGCTGGAGCGCCTCGACCTGATCGCCGACACCTACCTCTCGGTCGCGACCCCCGTGCAGCGGGCGCTCCCGGAGCTGCTCGCCGCAACGGAGGCGGTCCGGGGCGCGATCCGGGCGCGCTGCCGCCGTCACCTCGACGAGCTGCGCAGCTTGCTGACCGGCACCACCGCGACCGTCCCTCGCGTCGAAGGCGGCTGGGTCGCCCCGCTCCGGGTGCCGGCGACCCGCTCCGACGAGGAGTGGGCGCTCGCGTGCCTGGAGGCCGGCGTCCTCGTGCACCCCGGCTACTTCTACGACTTCCCGCCCGATGAGGCGTGGCTGGTGGTCAGCCTGCTCACCCCACCCCCCGCCTTCCAGGCCGGTGTCGAGCGCATCGCCGAGGTGCTCGACAGCGCGGGCGGCGACGGGAAAAGGCGGCGCGACGGGGTGGGGTAGCGAGCGTGTCCGGGGGGTCTCCGTGGGCCGGCCAGGTCACTCCGTGGGCGCCGGCCGGCGCGCGCGACGCCGGGCCGCGGGGAACTTCCCTCGCCGCACGTCCGGGCTCCGGGAGTAGGCGGCGAGCGTCATGTCGTCCCTGTGCCCCGCCGCCAGCCGGAGGGCGCCCGCGTACGCGATCATCGCGGCGTTGTCCGTACAGCTCCGTACCGGGGGAATGGAGAGCTCGATGCCGCGCTTGGCGCACGCCTCGATCGCCCGGCGGCGCAGGCCACGGTTGGCCGCCACGCCGCCCCCCAGCACGAGGCGCGGGGTCCGGAGGCGGCGGCACGCCGCCACGCTCTTGCTGACCAGGAGGTCAACCACCACCGCCTGGAAGGATGCGCAGAGGTCCCGAAGCCCCTGCGGGTCCCGCGGGAGCCCGTCCCGCTCGACGTGGCGGGCGACGGCGGTCTTCAGGCCCGAGAAGCTGAAGTCGAGGTGGCGGGTCGACGCCATCGGCCGCGGGAGCTCCACCGCGCCCGGGTCCCCGTCGGCGGCGAGCTCGTCGATCACCGGTCCGCCGGGGTAGCCAAGGCCGAGGAGCTTCGCGACCTTGTCGAAGGCCTCGCCGGCCGCGTCGTCCCGGGTCTGGCCCAGGATGCGCACATCGGCGGCGCCCCGGACCTCGTAGAGCGCGGTGTGGCCGCCGCTGACCAGCAGCGCGACGTACGGCAGGGCGGGGGCGCTGCTCTCCTCCCCGGGGCGGCGCAGGTAGCAGGCGAACAGGTGGCCGATCAGGTGGTCGACACCGACGAGCGGCTTCTCGAGGGTGAAGGCGAACGCCTTGGCGAGGCTGATCCCGGTGAGAAGCGCGCCCGTCAGGCCCGGGCCCTGCGTCACGGCCACCGCGTCGATGAGCTCCGGCCCGATGTCCGCGAGGGCCCGCTCGACGACCGGGACCAGGCGGCGCACGTGGGCGCGGGACGCGAGCTCGGGCACCACGCCCCCGTAGGGCGCGTGGATATCGTCCTGGCTCGCGACGACGTCCGCGAGGACGAGCCCGTCCGACCGGACCACGGCGGCGGCGGTCTCATCGCACGACGACTCGATGCCAAGGACGTTCATCAGCGGATGCATCCACGGAGCGGGCCCAGCAGCCCGCGGGAGCCTACCGCCGGAGCGCGCGGGGGCGAAGAACGCGGCGCCGCCGGAGCGCGACGCCCACCAGCCCGAGCAGGAGCAGCGCCAGCGGCGCGCGACCGTCGGCCGACCTCGCCGAGCGCACGCTGCACCCCCCGCCGCCCGACGACGGACCGCCCGGATCGTCCGCCGGAGGAATGCAGATCGCCTGGCCGGAGCTGATCCGGCGGCACTCCAGACCGGGGCTGCACGGCTCGTCGAGGTTGCACAGCCGCGTGCAGAGCCCGTTCGACGCGCAGATGTTGCTCGCGCAGTCCCCGTTGCCCGTGCAGGCCTCGCCGTCGAGGGCGAGGAACGGCGAGCAGACCTGGGAGGTCCCCGCCTCGACGCACTCGAAGCCGCGCGGGCAGTCGCCATCCGTGTCGCAGGACACCGTGCACCAACGGAGCGCCCCCCGCTGGGCGCAGACCGCGCCCCCGCAGTCGGTCGAGTCCACGCAGCGGCTCCCGACCGGCTGGAGCCGGTCGACGAGGCAGAGCGGCTCCCGCGTGCCGTCGGGGCTCCGCTCGACGACGTAGCAGCGGAAGCCCTCGTCGCAGGAGTCGTCCCCGGCGCACGGCGCGGCGCACTCCCGCAGGCCGCCGCGCTCCGCGCAGATGCCGCTCCGGCACTGGTCGTCGTCGCCGCACGGCTCCCCGAGGCCCCGCGTCCCCTCGAAGCCGGCCGCGCCCACGCAAAGGCCGCACTCGCTCGCCTCGGCGAGGTTGCACACCTCGCCCCCGAGGCACATCGCCCGGTCCGCCTGGCAGGCCTCGAGGCACGTCCGCCGCCCGTCCCCGCGATCCGCGCAGCGCAGCGAGCCGCAGTCGGTGTCCGCCTCGCACGCCGAGCCGAGGAACCCGTCGCCCGCGGTCCCCGGCACGCAGAAGCCGTCGCAGCCGGCGGCGGCGCAGTAGAAGCCTGGCGCGCACCCGAGGTCGGGGCGCATCGGGTCGCAGGCTGCCGTGCATACCCGCCCGATCGCGGTCTCCTCGCAGAGTGCTCCCACGCACTCGTCGTTGGCGGCGCAGGCCTCGCCGAGGGCCGAGCAGCCTTCGTCGACCTCGTCGTCGCAGTCGTTGTCCTCGCCGTCGCACACCTCGTCGGTGGCCCCGACGCACGCCCCCGTCTCCTCGAGGATCCCATCGATGAAGTCGAGGTGGGGGAACACCGGCGTGTAGGCCCCCGGCGCGGTGCCGCAGACGGGCCGGGTCTGCCCGTCGGGGCTGAAGATGAAGGACGCGACCCCGTAGACGGCCCCGTCCGGCCCGATCAGCGGCCCGCCGGAGTCGCCGGAGCACACCGCGGGCTCGACCACGATGAAGCCGGAGCGGAACAGCCCCGCCACGGTCGTGTCCGTGGTCAGCTTCACGCCGCTGGTACGCTCCGGCGTCTGGCCCCAGCCCACGGCGGTCGCGGTCCGGTCCACGAGCGCGGAGGGCGCCTGGCGCCCGACGGCGATCGGATCCTCGTCGGCGCTCCGCGCGAGGATCAGGAGCGCCAGGTCGGTCGGGGTCTGGAAGTTCGCGCTCGCCCCGGGGACCGGTCGGACCTCCTCCACCCGGTACTCCCGGTCGAGGTCGCCGAGGCTCCGCCCGGTGTACACGCGGAACAGGCGCGCCTCCGCGGCGCCCCCCCCGATGCCCTGCACGCAGTGGAACGCGGTCAGCACTACCCGGGGCGCGATGATCGCGCCGCTGCACGCCGCCCCGTCGAGGCGGAACAGGAAGACCACGTTCTCCCGCCCGTCCGGCACCACGCCGTCCACGATCGGCGCCGACGGCGCCCCGACGGGCGCGGTGGCGCAGCCCGCGAGGGCGACCGCGGCGGCGGCGAGGATCGGGGCGAGGGGGCGAAGCGTGGGTCGGGCCATCGGGGCCTCCCGCGCCGGGACGGGTCGTCGACCGGCGCAGAAAGAGAAGGGGGCGGCGAGCGCGCCGGTGTACGGCGAGCGCTCCGCCGGGTTACCCCGGCGTTGTAGTCGTACCCCCCGCGTGCGACCAGTCGGAGATAGGGGAATCGGTGGGGTCCTGGGAGAGTCCCCACACCCGGGACGCGCCTCGCGCCGGCTCGAAGGCCCCTCAGCCGGCCTGGCGCGCGCCGGTGACGCGCCCCAGGCGGTGCCACTCGACCGCGCCGCCGGCGTCCCCGGCCTCCGCTGCGAGGCGGCCCGCCTCCCGGTAGTACCCGGCCGCTCGAACGCTGTCCCCCTGGTCGTTGAGCGTCTCCCCCAGGAGCGCGAGGACCCGCGCCTGGGCAGCCTGCCCGACCGCCTGCTCGGCGAGCGTCCGCGCGGACTCGAGCTGCATCACGGCCTCGGTGGAGCGTCCGAGCGCCCGGAGGGCATCGCTGCGCGCCATCGCGGCGCGGAGCCGGAGCGCGTGCGCGTCGTCGGCGTCCTCGGTGAGCGCGAGGACCTGCTTGAGGGTCTCGGCCGCGGCCAGGGTCTCGCCGTTCTCGAGGCGAAGGAGCCCGAGCGCGAGCCTGGCCTCCGCCTCGAGGGACGCATCCCCCTGGCGCTCGGCGAGCTCGAGGGCCTGGCCGAAGAACCGTGTCGCGTCCCGCTGGCGGGAGCGGCCCTTGGCCACCCGGCCGAGGGCGAGGAGCATCCGGGGCAGCTCCCGGCTTCCGGGGCCGGCGAGCTCGAGGGCCTCCCGGAGCACGCCGTCCGCCGCGGCGTGGTCCCCCGAGCGGTCCATCGCGTCGCCGAGCTTGCGGCTGAAGGTCACGATCGCCCGGTCGAGGGACGTCTCGCCGGTCATGAGCAGCTCACGGCGCGCGAGCTCGAGGCCCCGCTGGAACGCGAGCACGGCCGCCTCCGGATCGCCCCGGGACAGGCTCCGGTCGCCCATCCGCTCGAGGAGCAGCAGCGCCGTGATCGGCTCGCCGGCCCGCCAGGCGTGCTCGGCCCGCTCCTCGAGGGGGGCCTCGTCCGCCCCCACCGCGGCGAGCGCGCGCGAGTGGAGCTCCTTGCGCGCCTCCGCGGGGATCGACCCCTCGACGAGCTCCCGGATGAACGGATGGGCCACGGAGAAGCCCTCGGCCTCCACGCGCACTAGGCCCTCCGAGAGGAGCTCGTCGAGGCCGCCGAGGTCGCCGCCGGGCAGCACGTGCTCGAGCTGGGGGCGGACCACGTGGTCGCCCAGGACCGCGATGCCCTGCAGGAGGCGGCGCGCGTCGACGCGGAGGCGCTCGAGCCGCTGGAGCACCGCGTCCGCGAGGCGCTCCGGCTGCCCGTCGTTGTCCAGGCTCGCGTAGCCGAGGGCCCGGAGCTGGTCGACGTAGAGCGGCAGGTACGCGCGGTGCTGGGACGGCGTGATTCCCCGCCGCACCGGGCCCCGGGCCGCTTCGTCCCGTCCGTCGCGCAGCATCTGGAGGGCGTCCGGGATCTCCAGCCCCCGCAGCAGCATCTTCACCGAGCGGTCGCTCCGGCCGACGTCGCGCCGGGGCTGGCTCGCGCTCACGAGGAACATCGGCACGTCGTGGACCCGGTCCACCGCGAGGGCCAGGGCCCGCCGGCTGAGGGAATCGCAGCGCCCGAAGTCATCGACGAGGAGCGTCACCCCGCCCGAGCGGGCGCGCGCGGCCGCGACCCGGACCGACGCGGCGAGGGCGAGGGCCACGGCCTCCGAGCGAGGCTCGCCGTCCCGCCCCGGCAGGCCCGTCGGGTCGAGCACCTCGCCGATCCCCGCCCGGGCGATCGCGTCACCGACCACGTTGTTCTGCGCGATCTCGCCGAGCTTGGCGGCCTCGACGTCCAGGAGCGAGAGGAGGAGCTTCCGGACGGGCCAGTAGGGGATCGGGGCGCCGCTCGGGTGAGGCCCCGCGGCGACCACGATGTCCCCGTACTCCGCCACCCGCTTGGCGACCTCCGCGACCAGGCGCGACTTGCCGACCCCGCCCTCGCCGACCATCCGGACCCACAAAGGCTCGTGCTGGGCACGTTGACGCAGCTCGAGCAAGCGGTCGAGCTCTGGCTCCCGTCCGACCAGTGGGGTCAGTGCCGATAGATCGTAGCCCGGCTGGTCGGGCGGAGCCTGAGAGCGGAAGCTCGGAGGGATGGTGAACCGGTCGGTCAAGCGGGTGCCGCACTCCCCGCAGAACCTCATGGACGCCGGGTTGCTGGCGCCGCACGCAGGGCACGTCGTCTGGTTGCCCGTGACCACGGACTCGAGGCGCTGCTCCACGGCCAGGAGCGCCTCGAACATCTCGTCGGCCGACTGGAAGCGGTCTTCCCTGCGCTTGCGCAACGCCCTCAGGCACACTTCGGCCAGATCGTCCGGGATCGCGCGGTACGGCGCGACGGCCCGAGGGTCCGGGACGGCGTCGTGGATGTGCTTGAAGACCACCTTGGTCGGCGTGTCGTCCTCGAAGGGCAGGCGGTCCGTCAGCATCTCGAAGAGGACCACGCCCACCGAGTAGAGGTCGCCCCGCCCATCGACGGTCTCGCCCTTGCCCTGCTCGGGCGACATGTAGTCGGGGGTCCCGCAGACCAGCCCGGGCGTGGTGATCGAGGTCCCGCCGGTCCCGACGATGTGGGCGAGGCCGAAGTCGACCACCTTCACCTGCTCCGCACCCCGCCGCACCTTGCGGACGATCACGTTCTCGGGCTTCAGGTCGCGGTGGACCACCCCGAGGGCGTGGGCCTCCCCCAGGGCGCTGAGGACGTGGCGCAGCACGCGACAAATGCGCAAGAATGGTAGGGGGCCTTCCTCCGACAGAATCCGCGCCAGATCCCGGCCATCCAAGTACTCCATCACGAGATAGAGAATCCCGTCTTCGGTCCGACCGAAGTCGATGATCGAGACGCTATCCGGATGATTCATGCGGGAGGCCGCGCGAGCTTCGTTGTAGAAGCGAGCGACGGTTTGATCGTCGCCGAGCAGATGGGGATGAATCACCTTGACCGCGACGGTGCGGCCCAACATGCTCTGCTCAGCGCGGTAGACCCGGCCCATGCCGCCCCCCCCGACGAGGTCCTGCAGGAGCTACGCTCCCCCGACGGTCCGGCCGATCAAGGGGTCCGGACGGGACTCGGAGAGGCTTCCTCCGCACTCCTCGCAGAAGCGCGAGGCGTCATCGTTGGGCGTCCCGCAATGGGCGCAGATCTTCACGGGGGCATCATAGCCCATGCCCGTCGGCCTCGACACCGCCCCGTCCGGTGAGGATCCCGCCGCCGAGGACCGTTCGACGCGGGACCGGCTCCGCGTGGGCCTGCTGGCGTCGAACGCCTGGCTCGTGGGGTTGCTGCTGCCGACGCTCCACGTCGGCGGGGTCGGCCTGGTCGGGACGCTGCGGCTGGCCGCGCCGGCGGTCCCGATCGCGCTCGGGCTCCGATCGATCGGCCAGCGGCCCGAGCGGGCCCGGGCATGGCTCCTCGGCGGCTTCCCCGCCGCCCTCGGCCTGGCGGTGGCCGTCGACCCGCGGCTGACCGCCGAGGAGGCCTACGGGGCGTTCGGCCTCGCCGTGGCGGCGCTCTCGCTCCTGGCGGTCCTCGCCGCGGCGGCCGCGGCGACCGGCCGGACCCCCGCGGCGCGCGCCCACCGCCACCGGTTCTTCTCGGACAAGGCGCCGGTTCGGGAGCCGGTCCGGCGTCGGGTGCTGCGGCGGACGCTCGTTGGCCTCGTCGCCGTGGCCGCCCTCGGGCTCGTCGCCGTGGCGCCCACGGTGGGCGACCCGGGCGGCGAGGCGTGGGGACCAGCCTCGCGGGAGGGAGAGGTGCTGACCGCGGTGGTCGCCGCGATGGTCGCCGCGGCCGCGATCGGCTGGGTCGTGGGCCCAAACTTGCGCGCGGCGCGCCGGCGATCGGCGGACGACGCGCGCGCGCTGCGCCGGGCCGGTCTCTACCTCGCCCTCGCCGTGACCGGAGGCCTCGCCGCCCTGCTCCTGCGCGGCTGACGCTCGAGCCGCGAAGGGGCGCGTTAGAGCCCGCCGGGGCGGGACGAGAGCCTCGCCGGGCTGGCTAGACGAGGCCTTCGTCGAGCCGGCGCATCCCTTCGAGCAGGAGGCCCTCCGCGCTCGTGTGGATCGTCCGCTCGGTCGGGACGACCGACGGGTCGAGGGAGAACGTGCCCTCCCGGAGCCCCAGCATCGCGTACAGGGCCTCCTCGCCGATCTCCCCGCCGAAGCTGGCCCCGAACACCTGGCCCTCGTGGAACAGGATCTCGCCGCGCCGGCTCCCGGTGACGACCTGGAGGCGGCCGGTCTTGCGGCCGTTCGAGAGCACCTGGACTACATCGGGCAGCGCCATCTCCTTGAGCGAGCCGCCGAAGCCGCCGCCGGCGCTCCGGGCGACGTCCTCGAGGATCTGCCCGATCTTGGTCGCGATGACCTCCGGCGAGGCGGGCTTGACGAGGTAGTCGGCCGCGCCGAGGTCGAAGGCCTTCGACACGGTCGCCCGGTCCGCGCGCGAGGTGACGAAGAGGAACGGCGGGCCGCCGTCGCCGGAGGCACGCCGGAGGAGGTCGAAGCCGTCCGGCCCGCCCCCGAGGTCGACCTCCGCGATCACGATGTCGGCACCATCCGTGACCGCCGTGACCGCCGCCTGCAGGTCGCGCGTGACCCGGACCCGGAACCCGTGCTCGAGGAGGCGCATCTCGAGCACCGTGGTGTCCTCGGGGTCCGGATCCACGAGCAGCACGCGCGGACGATCCTCGAGACCGGACCCGTCGGGCTTGCGCACCGTGTGGTGGAGCAGCTCGGCCAGCGTCGGGTCGAACAGCTGGCCGCTCAGCTCCTTGAGCACCTGGAGCGACTGACCCACCGTCAGGATCTTGCGGTAGGGGTTGCGGGGGTTGGCCACGAGGTCGGCGTAGGTCTCGACCAGGGACAGGACCCGCGCGCCGTAGGGGATGTCCTTGCCGGCCAGCCGGTCCGGGAACCCCTGGCCGTCCCAGCGCTCGTAGAGGTGGGCGAGGATCGGGGTCACCCCGGCCGGGAGCTTGGCCGCGGCCAGGAGCTGGAGGGGGGCCTCCCGCCCCTTCTGGGCCTTGCGTCGATGGCCATCGAAGCGGGCCACGTTCAGGGCGGTGAGGTGGTAGCCGCCCTCGCCCTTGCCGAGGTCGTGGAGGTAGGCGGCGACCAGGAGCGCGTGGCGGTCGGCCGCGTTCATCCCGACCCGCTCGGCCACGGCCCGGCAGACGCGCGCGACCTGCCCGCTGTGCCCCCGCAGCTCGTCCCGGTCGCGCTCGAGGAGCGACACGAAGGCGGCGAGGGTCTCGAGGTAGGCCTCGGTGTCCACCCGCAGGTCGTCCGAGCCGGAGGGCAAGCCCGGGAGCCCGGTCAGCGGCGACTCGACCGGCAGGACGCCCTCCGCGATCGGGATGGGCTGCACCGGCGTCGCGTCGGGGCGGACGCGCAGGGCGGTCGGCGTCGGCGGGTGGGCCCGCGCGGGGAACGGGGAGCGATCCGGGCCGAGGTCGATCGCGGAGATCGGGGTCGGGCGTTGGGTCAGCTCGATCTCGCCGTAGGCCGGCGCCGCGGGCTCCGGCGAGGCGGCCGGCCGCGCGACGCCCTCCGCCGGGGTGGCCGGCCCGAGGAGCTCCGAGAAGGGGTCGTCCGAGGGGATCGCGACCGCCGCCTCCCTCGGCGTGGCGGGCGGGGTCGGCGTGGGGAGGCGAGACGCGGACGCAGGCGGGGGCTCCGCGGTCGCGTTGAGCTCGTCCCGGAGGAGCACGTCGAAGGCCATCGGATCGCCGCGGTAGAACTTGTTCAGCGCGCAGCGGATCGCGGCAGGGCGGCCCACGTAGCCCCGCACCTCCCGGACCCCGCTGACGACCTGGATCTGCTTCTCCGCGTCGTCCTCGCCGGGGGCGGCGAGGACCACCGACAGGCAGCCGGTCTTCTTGTCGAAGGCGACCGGAAAGGCCTGGAGCCGCTCCGCCAGTCGTTGGGGCACCTTGGCGAGCGTGCGGCGGTCGATGTCCGCTTTGGCCAGCCGGGAGGTACTGACGAAGCGCGTCCGATAGACGCTCGCGAGGTACTTCAGGAGGCTCGACTCCCGGAACAGCCCGATCTCGATCAGCGCCTCCTCGATGCGCTCCCCGGCCCGCTGGGCCTGCAGGATCACCGCCTCGGCGTCGGTGGGGTCCAGGCGGCCCTCCTCCCGGAGCCGGTTCAGGACATGCATTCCGCCGGGCTGGCGGGACCCGAGGGCCTTCGAGCCGCCTCGCTCCACGGCGTGAACAATAGCAGCGACACCGCATCCTGCGCTCCCTTCTCCGTCGTTGCGTCGAGACGGGTCAACGCCTATATCCGGCCCCATGCCAGCACCCCGGGGCAGTCGATGCGCGGTGCCGGCCCCGGACCGTCGCGCCGTGGTCCTCGCCGCCCTCGGCGCCCTCCTCGGCGGGTGCGGCGCGCCGGGGCTCCACGGCCATCACTACCGGGACAGCGAGGCCGAGTACCTCGTCGGGGACCTCGGGGACGACTGGCGCCGGCTGCGGCTCCGGGACAACGACCTGGCCTGGCGCAACGCCCACGCGGGGGCGATCGTGCAGATGAACGCGACCTGCGACCCCTTCCAGGACGTGCCGCTCAGCGCGCTGACCGGCCACCAGCTGATCGGCTTCACGGAGCGGGAGTGGAAGGCCCAGGAGCGCATCCCCCTCGACGGGCGGGAGGCGCTCCGGAGCCACGTGGTGGCGAGCCTCGACGGGGTCCCCCGGGAGCTTCTCCTCGTCGTCCTGAAGAAGGACTACTGCACCTACGACATGGCCCTGATCGCGCCGGCCGGGGACGCCTTCCAGGCCACCCGCCCCGCCTTCGAGCGCTTCGTCGAGGGGTTCACGACCGAGGTCGGGTCGCGATGAGCCGCTCCGACGCCACCGGGCCCCAGCCCTTCGCCTTCGTGCGGGACGCGCTCGCTGGCCAGGGCGCGTCGGTCCTCGGGTTCATCCGCCACGCCGGCGGCGCGTTCCTCCTGGCCTGGGGGGCGCTGCGCGTTCTGCTCAGCACCCGCTTCGAGCCGCGGGCGTCCATCTACCAGATGAACCTCCTCGGCGTGCGCTCCTTCGGGATCGCCGCCGCCACGGCGGTCTTCGTCGGCATCGTGATGGCCATCCAGTTCTCCTTCGCCCTCGAGACCTTCGGCGCGAAGGACACCGTGGGCCGCATCGTGGGGCTCAGCTTCGCCCGGGAGTTCGCCCCCGCCCTGACGGCGCTGGTGGTGGGGAGCCGGATCGCGGCCGGCATCGCCGCGGAGCTCGGGTCGATGGCGGTCACCGAGCAGATCGATGCGATCCGGGCCCTCGGCGCCGACCCGATCAAGAAGCTGGTCGTGCCGCGACTGATCGCGGGGACGCTGCTCATGCCGCTCCTGAGCTGCTTCGCGCTGGTCCTCGGCATCCTCAGCGCGATGCTCGTGTCCCGCGTCACCTTCGGCATCCAGATGCCGTTCTTCCTGTCGACCGCGCTCGACAGCATCACCCAGCCCGACTACTTCGGCTGCCTCGGGAAGACTCCCTTCTTCGGCTTCCTCACGTGCCTGCTCGGCTGCCACTTCGGCATGCGGACGCGGGGCGGCACCGAGGGGGTGGGCACGTCGACGACCACCGCGGTGGTGGTCGTCTCGATCACGATCCTCGTCGCGGACGCGATCCTGACCCAGCTCTTCCTGGGAATCCTGGGCCTCGGGTCGTCGTGAGCGCCGCCGACCCGAGCCCCGACCGTCGGCTCCGCCGGGCGGCGGGGGGCGCCCTGGTGCTCTCGGTCCTCCTCGTCCTGGTCTCCGTGGACGCGGCCCGCCGGAGGAGCGCCCGCCGCCGGGCGCTCGAGCCGGAGGCGACCCTGGTGGAGGCCACGGGCCTGGCCGACCTGGCGCTGTCCTCCACCTCCCGCTGGCTCCGCCACCCGTCACAGGCCGAGGCCGGTGCGGCGAGCGCGGACCTGCCGCTCGCCCTGGACGCCGACCCCGCCGGCGCGCTCCTCGGCCCGCCCCGGCCGGTCGTGGCCGTCGGCGCGATCCGCCACGAGGTCCGCCGCCGATGAGGCGCCACGCCGCGATCCTCCACTTCGCGCTCGGATCCCTCGCCCGCCGGGCGGGCCGGAACCTGGCGCTGGCCATCGGCCTGGGCCTCGTGGTGGCGCTGTTCGCGAGCACCGTGTTCCTCGCGGACGCGGTCCGCTGGGAGTACCGCCTGCTCGTCGACCGGATGCCGGACCTGACCGTCCAGCGGATGGTCGGCGGCCGACCCGCCCTGCTCGAGGCCGCGCAGGCCGAGGCCCTCCGCGACATCCCGGCCGTGCGCAGCGTTCGGCCCCGGGTGTGGGGCTACCTCTTCTTCGCCGCCCTCGAGGGGAACGTCGCCGTCGTCGGAGTGGACGGAGCGGAGGCGTTCGACGGGGCGACCACAGAGGGGCGCCTCCCCCGGCGGGCCGGCGAGGTCGCGGTCGGCAGCGCCCTGGGACGCCTGCTCGGCCTGCGGGTCGGGGACGAGCTCGGCTTGCCGGTCGGGGACGAGCTGACGTTCAGCGACGTCGTCGGGGCCTTCGACGAGCGCTCGGCGCTCCGCAGCGCCGACCTGATCGTCGCCACCCCGGAGTACGCCCGGACGCTGCTCGGCCTCCCGGCGGGGATGGCGACGGACCTCGCCCTCGACCTGACCACCCCGGACGAGGCCCCCGTCGTGACCCGCCGCATCGACGAGCGCATCCCCGGGGCCCGCGTGCTCGATCGCCGGCTGCTGCGACGGACCTACGAGCTGACGTTCGACGCCCGGAGCGGGCTGACCGCCGCGCTGCTCGTCCCGGCGCTCGCCGCGTTCCTGCTGCTCGCCTGGGAGCGCCTGACGGGCCTCGGGGCGGCCGAGCGACGGGAGATCGGTGTGCTCAAGGCGGTGGGCTGGGGGACGGGCGACGTGCTGCTGGCCCGGCTCTACGAGTCGGCCGCCCTCGCTCTGGGCGGCACCGCCGGCGGGCTGGTCGTGGCCTACCTCTACGTGTTCCTGCTGGGGGCGCCGGGGCTGACGGACGCGCTCCTCGGCTGGAGCAACCTCTACGCCGAGGTCCGGCTGACCCCTGCGGTCAGCGGCAGCCAGCTCGCGACGCTGATCGCCGCGGTCGGCGTCCCCTACCTCGCCGTGAGCCTCGTGCCGGCCTGGCGGGCGGCCGTCCTCGACCCCGACCGGGCGCTTCGGGGCGGCCGGTGACGTCCCCCCCGGCTGCCGAGGCGGCGCTGGTCGTCCTCGAGGACGTCCACAAGCGCTACCGGGATGGTCGACGCCGCGTCGAGGCGGTCGCCGGGGTGAGCCTGACGATCCCCCGCGGCGTGCTCTGGGCGATCCGAGGGCCGAGTGGGTCCGGAAAAAGCACCCTCCTCGGCTTGCTCGGGGGCATGATCGTGCCCACTTCGGGCCGCGTGACTCTGGACGGTGAGGACCTGACGCATCTGCGGGACCGTCACCGGACGGAGCTGCGCCGCGACAAGGTCGGATTCGTGTTCCAGGAGCTCGCCCTGATCGGCCCGATGACGGTGCTCGAGAACCTGCTGCTCCCCCTCGTCCCGACCGGCGGGGCGCGGCCCGCGGACCGAGCGCGGGCCATGGGCCTGCTCGATCGCTTCGGCCTCGCCGACCGCGCCGGCAGCCGCGCGGCCGACCTCAGCGGCGGCGAGCGCCAGCGCGCCGCGATCGCCAGGGCGCTGATCCGGCGCCCGCTGCTCCTTCTCCTGGACGAGCCGACCGCCCACCTCGACAGCGACAATGCGCGCGAGGTCACGCACCTGCTCCACGATGTCCGCGACGACGGGTCCTCGATCGTGGTAGCAACTCATGACGCGCGGGTGGCGGTGGACGGGCAGCCCGACCGCCTGATCGACCTCGTGGATGGACGGATGACCTCGTCGGTGGAGACCCCACGCGGCAAAACGGAAGGAGGCGGGCAAACCACATTGCGTGACGGGGGGTGACGATCGGCTGTACGATGAATGCACATCGCGCGGGACCGTGAGCGGCTGACCGACGGAAGGCTGTGACGAGGGGGCCGGGTCCGGGCTATCGCTGGACGGTGGCGAAGTGGCTCAACAACAAGCGGACGGTACTGGGTCCTTAGGGGGCCGGCTTCTCGCGCTCCCCGTGGGGGGCGCCGCGGGAGACCTCGATGCGGTCGCCGATCCCCCGGAGCTCAACCTCCGCGTGCTCGTGTGCCTCGGTCGATACCTGGACGACCGGAAGGGCGTGGACGTGTTGGAGCGCGTGACGGCAGCGGCCGGCCTCACGCCTTCCGATCTCGACGGAAAGACCCGTTGGGTGGCGGCGGAGCGCTTCGAGCGACTCCTCGCGGCCGCGCGCCGGGAGCTCGCGTCGGACGACGAGTTCTTCGAAGCCTGCCTCTACCGCTACGCGGAGTCCCAGGGCCTCCTCCGCTACCTGATCACGCTGAGCACCCCGCTCAAGGCCTACGAGAAGGGGGCGGAGTACTTCCGCGTCGCGTCCCGGATCAGCACGCTGAGCTTCGAGCACCAGGGCTCCGGGCGCGTTCGTTTCGTCTACCGGACGCAGCGGCCGGAGAGCCGCCTGGCCTGCCTGAGCCGGATGGCGTCGATCGCGGTCGCGCCCACGCTGTGGAACCTGCCGCGCGCCCGCGTGGACTCCCGGAGCTGCGTGGCGGAGGGCGCCGACTGCTGCGAGTACGTGGTCAACCTGTACGACGCGACCCGGTGGCTTCCGAGCCTGGTCGGGGGAACCGTCGGCGCCCTGCTGGCCGCCCTCGCGTTCGCGTCCCTGCAGGTCCAGGAGATGAGCCTGCTGCTGCTCCCCGCGGTCGGCGCCCTGGCGGCCCACCTGATCGAGCTGCGCCGGGTCAACCTCCACAACGTGAAGACCGGTGGCCGGTTCCAGGAGCTCATGGCGGAGGTCGCGGTCCACGACGCCGAGGCCCGCCGCGAGCTCATGCAGCTCCATCAGCGCCAGGGCCGCTGGCTGCGCCGCATCGAGGAGCACCTCGCCGAGCGCTCGGAGGCCTACGAGGGGGTCCAGGACCGGATCGCGGAGTTCCGCCGCTCGACCCACAGCCGCATCCGCGGCCTCTCCCACGACATCCGCAACCCACTGCAGGTCCTGGCCATGGAGGCGGAGATCCTCGAGCAGCACGAGCAGGGCCTCGGCGCGTACGGGGGCGAGCTGGTGGCCGAGCACCGCCGCGCGGTCGGCCGGATCGAGCAGCTCCTCACGTCGCTGATGGACTACGTGACCTCGGACCGCCTGGTCCCCGAGGCGGCCCCCACCCGGATCGACGTCGCGGACCTGACCGAGCGCCTGCGCCGACAGCTCCGCGCCCTCGCCCTCGGGCGCCCGATCAAGATCAGCGTCTTCCGGGTCCGGGAGGCGCCCGCGGCCGTGGAGGTGGACGCGATGCTCCTCGACCGGATCCTCGACAACCTCCTCACCAACGCCGCCAAGTACACCCAGGAGGGCAGCATCGTGGTCGAAGTCGGCGGCACCCCGGGCCACATGACGCTGAAGGTCTCCGACACGGGTCGGGGCATCGAGCCCGAGCGGATCAGCCAGGTGTTCCAGCCCGGCGCGACCCGCCCATCCCAGCGCGCCAAGGGCAGCTACGGGGTCGGGCTGTCGGTCGTGGTCGACCTGGTAGGCCGGATCGGGGGACGCCTCGAGGTGATGTCGGAGCCGAACGTCGGCACCACCTTCTGGCTGCACGTCCCGACGGATCCGCCCGAGCGCACGGTGGACGAGGCCCGCGAGCCACGCCTCGCCCAGGTGCTGACGATCCGGCGAGGGCACGGCTGATGGGCAGCCTCCCCGCCACCCCCAAGGAGCCGGTCAGCGGCATCACCTCCACCGCCGCCCGCGTCGTCGATGTCTTCCTCGACTACCTGCGCGCGGAGGGGGTCACCTACGTGTTCGGCGTCCCGGGGGGGCTGCTGTTCCCGGTGTTCGAGGCCCTCGAGCGGGCCCCCGACCTCGAGCTGATCGTCACCAAGCACGAGGAGGGGGCGGCCTTCATGGCCGACGGCTTCGCCCGGACCAGCGGCCGCCTGGGCGTGTGCGCGGGCACCGGCGGCCCCGGCTCGACGAACCTCCTCACCGGGGTCGCCTGCGCCTTCGCGGACGGAGTGCCGATGCTGGTCGTGACCGGCCAGGCGGCGTCGCACGCCCTCGGCAAGGGCGCGGCGCAGGAGACGACCCGCGAGGACATCGACATCGTCGCCATGTTCCAGCCGATCACGAAGTACTCGGCGATGGTCACGAACCCCGATGCGCTCGCCCACCACCTGCGCCGGGCGCTCCGACAGGCCCTGACCGGTCGGCACGGGCCCGTGCACCTGAACGTGCCCGTCGACCTGTGGGAGCAGCCGCTCCGGGAGCGCTGGCTCAACCCGACCACGTACCGGCCGACGACCAACACCTTCGACCGGGGGAGCGTCGCCCGGGCCACCGAGGTGCTGATGGCGGCCCGCCGCCCGGTGATCCTGGCCGGGTCCGGGGTGGCGAGCGCGCGGGCCGAGGAGCACCTGCGCACCCTCGCGGAGCTGATCCCGGCCCGCGTGGCCACCACCCCGCGGGCGAAGGGGCTGTTCCCGGAGGACCACCCGCTGTCCCTCGGCGTCCTGGGCTTCGCGGGCCACGCGCAGGCCCGCCAGGCCGTCCTCGGCCAGGAGGTCGACGTCCTGATGACCGCCGGGGCGAGCCTCAACGAGACCACCACCTTCAACTGGCACCCCGACCTGATGCCGTCGGAGAAGCTGATCCAGCTCGACATCGACGTCGACCGGATCGGCCGCAACTACCCGGTCGACGTACCGCTGGTCGGCGACGCCCAGACGATCCTGATCGAGCTCGTCTACCACGCCCATCGCACGATGCGGCAGGGCACGAGCCCGGCCTCGGAGTGGTCGGAGCCGACCCGCCTCGGCGAGGAGCGCTACGAGGATCGCGAGCTCCGCACGCGCGACGCCCTGCCCCTCGCCCCCCAGCGCTGGCGGGCCGAGCTGGCCGACGCCCTCCCGGACGACGCCATCGTGGTGAGCGATATCGGAGGGCATATGCTCTTCAATATCCATCACCTCGAGATCAAGGAGCGCCAGCGCTTCGTGCTCAACCTCGGCTTCGGCAGCATGGGGCACGGGACGGTCGCCCCGATCGGCATCGCCCTCGCCCACCCGGAGCGCCCGGTGATCGCGATCATCGGCGACGCGTGCTTCACGATGAACGGCATGGAGCTGATCACGGCCGCGGAGTACGACGTGCCGGTGATCTGGATCGTCGAGAACAACAACATGCACGGGATCACCTGGCACGGGAGCGACCTGCTCGGGAAGCAGCTCGACTCCGTACGCTACCGGCGCACGCTCGACGTGGCCCCGCTCGCGCGGGGCATGGGCCTCGCCGCGGCGGTCGTCGACCGACCCGGGCGCATCCGGGCCGCCCTCGACGAAGCGCTCGGCCGGCGGACGCCGAGCGTCATCGAGGTCCGCGTCGACGGGATGGTGCGCCCGCCGCTCGGCGCCCGCGTGCGCTCCCTCGCCGGGTTCATCAAGAAATGACGGGCCCGATCGACGACTTCCCGTGGCCGCCCACCCTCACGGCGCGGGTCGCCGACGCGACGCCCGAGGAGCCGCGGATCCACGGCTACGGCGTGGAGAGCGACCTGGCGCTGCACTACGGGCTCGCCGGGCAGCTCCTCGTGACGCTGACCGGGAGCCTCCCGGACCGGCCGACGGAGCGCGGGCTGGAGGCCGCCCTCCAGTTCGCGGCGGTGACGTCCGTCGCGGAGGCGCCGGCCCACGCCGCGCTGGTCGCGAGCCTGACGGCGGCCGCGCCAGCGGCCGTGATCGCGACCGGGGCCACCGTGGCCGCCGAGCAGGCGAGGCACGACGTGGAGGCTCACGCGCCCGTGCTGGGCTGGCTCGGCGCCGAGCACCGAGGCGCCCTGCCGGACGAGCACCGGGCGACGGATGAGGCCGAGAGAGCGAGCGTCCGCCGCCTCCGGCAGGCGGTCGGCGAACCGCTCGCGGCGCACCCGATCTTCGACGCCGACCCGAGCCGCATCGCCGCGGTGCTGGGGTGCCTTCACGCGGCGGGGCTGACCGAGCGGCGCGCGTTGACGGCCGCCCTGACCTGGGCCCGGCTGCCCCTGGTCTGCTCGGAGGCCTTCGCCCAGCCGGCCCTCGCGTTCCGGGACTACCCGATGAACCTCCCCGAGCTCGAGTACGAGGCCAGGGAGCGCCCGGAGGAGCCGGGCGAGGGAGGCCCCCGATGACCCGTGCCGTGATCCGGACGCACGTCGGCCGCGCCGACCACGGGTCGAACACCTACTTCGGCTACCGCGTGGAGACCGAGCTCTTCGGCCAGGAGACGCTCACGTCGCTCCTGGCGATGGGGGTCACCGGCCGCCGGGCGAGCCCACGCCAGCGCGCCGTCCTGGACGCGATGGCGGTCGCGCTCTCGAGCGCCGACCCGCGGATCTGGATGTTCAAGGCCACGCGCCTCGGCGCGGCGTACGGGGGGATGGTGTCGGGCCTGGTCGCGGGGCAGCTCTGCCTCCACCGCGCGCGCGTCGGCCACCTGACGTGCTCCGAGGCGGCCCGAGCGCTCCACCGGATGGCGGCCCGGGCGGGCGGCCTGGACGACCCGGAGGCGTTCCGCGCGTCGGTTCGCGAGGAGCTGCGGGAGCGCGGACGCCTGATCGGCTTCGGGGTCCCGTTCCGCCGGGAGGACGAGCGGGCGCTCGCGCTCGCGGCCCACGTGCGGTCCCTCGGGGCGGGGGGACCCTGGCTCGCCGCCCTCGAGGGGCCGGTGGCGGACGTCGTCCGCGAGGAGCAGGGCCTCGAGCCGAACGGTGGCGCCTACGTAGCCGCGATCCTGACGGACGTGGGCTTCCAGCCCCGCGAGGTGGGCCCGCTGGTGTTCGCGATGGGCCTCCACGGGTTCGTCGCCAACGCGGTCGAGGGAGCCGAGCAGGCCCCGCCGGTCCTCCAGCGCCTCCCGCCCGACCGGGTGCGCTACGACGGTCCTCCCCCGCGTCGGAGCCCGCGCGCCGATGGGACGGAGCCGTGAGCCGGGGGGGCCGCGCCCTCGGCGTCGCCCCGACCGGATCGCCCGCCCCCGAACGCCCGAGCTGCTATCAAGGAGCGATGGGCACGCGCTCCTCCGTCCTCGCCGTCGGATGCCTGCTGGTCGTGGCGTGCGGCGGAGCGTCGGCGGGAGCGTCGCCCCCCGGCAGCGGAGCCGTCGCGGGGCCGGACGCCGCGGCGCCGCGCTACGCGGTGAAGCTCGACCGTGCCCAGCGCGCCGGGCAGAGGTGGCGCGTGCGCGCCCGATCCCGTCACGAGGTGAGCACCTCGCTCGGCGAGGACGCGCCGCCTCCGCTGGCCGAGCTGGGCTTCGACGAGGTGCGGTCGGCGGACCTCACCGCCGTGGTCACCGTGCTGGAGGTGTCCGCGGAGGGCCGGGAGGTGCGCACCGAGTACGTGGTGGAGCGGCTGCGGGTCGACCTCGGGGAGGGGACCTACGAGCCTCTGACGCCGGGCGCCCGTATCGTCGTGACCCGCGGCGATCCCCCCACCATCACCGTGGACGGCACGACGGCGCCCGACCGGCTGGTCGAGACGCTGGAGCTGGTGCTCGAGACGGGGGAGGACCTGGACGACGACGCCGTGTTCGGCACCGATGTCCTGCAGCCGGTGGGTGGATCGTGGCCGATCGATCAGGACGCCGCGCGCGCCGACTTCATCGACCTGACCCCCGGCTCGCCCGTCGGCGCCCTCGAGGGGACGATGCAGCTCGTGGAGCGCATCTCCGTTGCCGGCCGGCCGGCCCTGCGCGTCCGCGGCTACCTCCGGGCCCGGGAGCTGCGCCTCGAGGAGCTGCCCGCGGCGGAGGTGACCCACGCGGCGGTGTACCTCCAGGTCGAGGGCGTCTACCCGGTCGATCCTTCCCTGCACGAGGTCTCCGCGCGCTACAAGCTCTCCTCGAGCCTCACCGTCCGGCCGGAGGGCGAGCTGGGCCTCCTCGGGCAGCTGGAGCTGCGCCTGAGCGAGGAGGTCACCCAGACCTTCGAGGCGCTCCCGGACCGTGCAGGCGCACCCGCCCCCTGACCCCGACCCTTCCCTTGCCCGAGGTGCCCCCATGCTCACGCCCGCACGCTGCCTGTCCCTCGTCGCCTTCCTGGTGCCCCTCGGCGGGGTGCTCGCCGGCTGCAACAGCTCGGACCTGATCGCCCGCCTCCAGCTCGAGGAGCAGGCGACCCGGGCCCGCTGTGAGTGCTGGATGGCGATCGGCGGCTTCGAGAGCCAGATGCAGTGCGAGGAGCGGGGACTTCTGCCCTACACGTCCGAGGAGGCGCGCTGCCTGGAGGACCTGGCCCAAGAGCAGCGCGTGTTCGAAGGGCTGTTCGCGTGCCAGCGCATGGCGGTGGAGCTCGAACGGGACTGCTACCGGGAGCTCACCGACACCTGCCTTCCGAGCGCGCTGCAAGCGTGCCGGGACGAACGGGAGGCGAACCTCGAGGTGTGCGACGCGGTGACGCAAGGCGTGGGTGGGGAGGGCATCCTGGACGAGCTGGACCGCTGCCTCTGAGCACGGGGCCCTCGGAGCCCGGGGCGCGGACGCCCGCGCGTCGACCCCCGGGGAGGCGCTGAGCGCGGCAACCGGGGAGGCGCCGACCACGGCGCCCTGGGACCGGCCCCCGGGCGCGGAGCCGTCCACCCTTGCCCCTCGTGGGCTACGGCGCCACAGACGCGGGGGTGCTGACCAACCTGCTCCGCCCGTGGATCCTGAGCCGGCTCCTCGCCGGCGCCGCGGTCGCGGTGCTCGCGGCGGTGGCGGTGGTCGTCGCCTATCGCGTGCTGAGCCACTGGCGCGTCGGCGCCACCTCGGAGGGCCAGCTCGCCCTCGAGCGGAGGGCGGAGCTCGTCGCCAGCGTGGTCCAGGTGGCGGCGGTCGTCGCGGTGCTCGACCTGGTGATGACGGTGCTCGCCGCCGACCGGCTGACCGCTTCGATCCGCGGTGCGATGTGCGCCTGGGGGGTGTTCGACGCGTCGCCGTGGGGCCTGTGGGCGCTCGGGGTCAGCGCGCTCGCGGCGGCCGCCTGCGGCTTCTGGGTGGTGCTGCACCGCCTCGATCTCCGGCTTCGCCGGCCCTCGCTCACCTGGCGGAAGTTCCTGGGCCTCTTCGCGGTCGCGCCGCTCCTCTGGCTCGATCTCGGCGTGACGTCGGCGTTCTTCCTCGACCTCGACCTGACCGTGGTGGCCACCTGCTGCTCGGTCGGGGTCGACGACCTCGCCCGGGCGTCCACCGGCGCCGCGGCCAGCGCCCCGACCACCTGGGCTCTCGCCGCGCTCGGGGCGGCCCTCGGAGCCACGGCCGCGTCGCTGCTCGCCGCCCGCCGACCCGGGCCCGGTGCCGCGTGGTCCGCTGCCGGCCTGTCCGCGCTCGCCGCCGCCGTCGCCCTGCCCGCGATCGTCGGTTTCGTCGCTCCCCACGCCTACGGGACGCCGATCCACCGCTGCCCGTTCTGCCTGCTCCGCCCGGAGGAGGCGGGCGGCCTCGGCTGGCCGCTCTTCGCGGCCCTGTTCACGGCCGCCCTCGCCGGGACCGCGCTCGGCCTGGTCGAGGCGCAGCGGCGGCAGAGTGGCGCGCCGGCGGAGGTGAGCGCCGTCGAACAGCGCCTCGGCGCGGTCAGCGCCGTGGCCTGGGTCGCCGCCATCCTTCTCGCTGCCGCGCCCGTGGTCCGTTACGCCTGGGTCACGGGGGGCGCACCCCTCTTCGGAGTCTGAGCCAGATGAGCCCCACCCGAACACTCTTCCCGCCCAACCTCGGGCTCGCCCTCGCGCTCGCCCTGTCCGCCGCGGCCTGTGGGGGGCGGGGCGACGGCCCGAGCGAGCACGGCGAGGGCCACCACGCGCACGGTCACGCGGAGGGCCCCCACGCGGCCGGCCCGCTCCGCTGCGCGAACTGCGGCATGCGCGTGGAGAGCGACTCGCGCTGGCGGGCCGGCGGCGAGAGCGCGGACGGGGACGCTCTCGCCTGCGACACCCCGAAGTGCCTTTTCCGCTATCGCCAGGAGGTGGGGGAGGTGCGGGAGCCCTGGGTGATCGAGTACTACAGCCAGGAGCGGCGCCCGGCCGCGGACCTCCTGTACGTCCGCGGCACCGACCTCCAGGGGCCGATGGGGGCCGACCTCGTCCCGGTCGACGGCCGGGAGGCCGCGGAGCGCCTCCGGGACGACCACGGGGGCGACGCGATCCTCGCCTTCGACGAGGTGACCGCACCGATCGCGCGCTCCCTGTTCGGGGCCTGAGGCGAGGGATGGGTCGGCAGGGCGACGGGGGGGGCCGGTGAGGGGCGGCGCGGGCTCGGCGCTGATCGTCGCCGTCCTCGCCGCCACGTCGGCCGCGCGGGCGCAGATCCCGGGCAGCGAGTCCCCCGGCGGGTGGCCGGAGCTGGTCGAGCCGGCCCGTCGCGAGGGGCGGCGGCTGCTGCGCCAAGGGCTCGACCGGGTCCTGCGGGCGATGGGGGAGCCCGAGCCGAACCTCGGCGAGCCGCCCCGGTGGGTGCTGCTCGCGCAGGCGATCACCCACCTCGAGGGGGCCCGGCGGAGCCTCGGGGACGACCCGGATCTGCTCTACCTCCTCGCCCACGCGCACTCGCGCTACGAGCGGCGTCAGGCCGACGGGACCCTCGAGCGGCACGTCGACCAGGCGATGGCGGTCTGGCACCGGCTGCGGGAGGTCGCGCCCGACATGCACCCGGACCGCGTCGCGGTCGAGCTCGCGCAGCTCCACACCATGCGCCGTCAGTTCAGCGAGGCGCGGGCCGAGTATGGCCGCGCGGCCGCCCACCACGTGCCGCCGACGACCCCGACGCTCGCGCCCTACGACTCGGCCGAGCTGCGGCTTCAGGCCCTCTACGGGCCGGTGTCCCGGTCCAGCCTCTACGGCAACCTCGCCGAGGTCACCATGCTGGACGGGGACGTCGACGAGGCCGTGACCCACTACCAGGCCGCTGCCCGGGAGGCGAGGAACGACCCCGTGGCCTACGCCCTCGCCCTCTGGGGGATGAGCCTCGCCCTGGACCGGCGCGGCGACCACGAAGCGGCCCTCTCCCGGGCCTGGCAGGCGGTGCAGGCCAACCCGGCCGGCCTCAACCCGCACCTGACCCGCACCCACGGCCCCTTCGCCGTGCTCCACGCGGAGTGGGTGTTCTTCGAGCCGCCGAGCGAGATCCACGCCTACCAGGCGCTCGGCCGCGAGGCGATCGCGGAGCGGGAGCGAGGCGACCGGCGCGCGATCGCGCTCCGCGAGGCCCTGCGGCAGTGGCACCTCTACCTCGAGGCGGGCGGTACGAGCCCGGCCTTCGACCGCGTGGCGCGAGGTCACGTCGAGCGGCTCGAGGGCCTGGTCGGGGACGAGGCGGAGGAGCCGCGGCGGCGGCCGGACCCGCTCGAGGTGCTCCGGGGGCTGTAGGCCCGGCGCCCGCGGGCGCTAGGCCGAGGAGCCCGCCATCGGGCCCAGGTCCTCCCCGCTCAGCACGAAGAAGGCATCCCCGTACAGCGCGAGGTGCTCGAGAGCCTTGTCCATGTCCTCGCGGCTGTGGCCCCGGGTCACGTTCACGCGCAGGCGCTCCTCGCCCACCTTCACGCCGGGGTAGGTGACCGGGACCATCAGCACGCCGTTCTCGAGCAGCGCCACGTGCATGAAGAGCGCCTTGCGCTCGTCGCGGCACATCACGGGCATGATGTGGGTGTCGCTCTTGCCGAGGTCGAATCCGATCTCGCCGAGGCTCTGGCGGAAGTAGGCGGCCTTGTCGTGCAGCTCGCCGACGAGCGCGGGGCCGTCCGCCTCGAGCATGTCGAGGATCGTGGAGGCCGCCGCCACCAGCGGCACCGGCAGGGACGCGCTGAACAGGAACGAGCGCGCGGTGTGCTGGACGTGCTCCACCACGTCCGCGCTGCCGCAGAGGATCCCGCCGATGCCACCGAAGGTCTTGCTGAAGGTGCTGATCAGCACCGGAGCCCGCCCCTCGAGGCCCCGATCCTCGAGGATGCCCCGACCGTGGGTGCCCAGGGTGCCCGTGCCGTGGGCGTCGTCGAGGACGAGGACCGCGCCATACCTCTCGCAGACCTCGACGATCGGCGCGAGGTTCGCCGTGTCGCCGTCGAGGGAGTAGATGCCCTCGATCAGGACGAGGGCGTGATCCCGCTCCTTGGTCTTGAGCACCCGCTCGAGGCTGCGCACGGAGTTGTGGTTGAAGAAGCGCACCTCGGGGGCCTGGCTGGGCGTGCCGGCCGCGAGGAAGGTCCCGTCGAGGATGCTGGCGTGGGCGAGGTTGTCGAGGATCAGCGTCGTGCTGCGGTCCGCGAGGGCCATGATCGTCCCGACCATCGCCTGGTAGCCGGTCGTGAACAGCAGGCACCGCTCGAAGCCGAAGAAGGCGGCGAGGCGCTCCTCCAGCTCCAGGTGCGCCACGGTGGTCGCCTGAACCCGGCTCGAGCTCAGGCCACACGCATAGCGGTCGAGGGCCGCGTGAGCTGCCTCGATGACCTTCGGGTGCGTGGTCAGGCCGAGGTAGTCGTTCGAGCTGAAGTTGACGATCGGACGACCGCCGATCGTCGTGTGCAGGCCGCCCGACTCGAAGGGTCGGAAGTAGGGGTAGACCTGCTTGTCACGCGCCTCCCGGATCCGGGCGAGGGCGGCGTGGGCCTTGTCGTCGATCCAGCTCATGGGTCGCGGAGCATGACCCCTTCCGGCGGTCGAGGCGAGAGCGGCGCCCGCTGGCCGCCCCTTCTCGCGGTTGAAACCTACTGGTCACCGTCGCGGGTGGGCCCGGTGAACCGCTTGACCCCATGCCGGCTCCCATCGGACGCTCGCCCTCCGTGAGACGCGATCACCCGCGACTCACGCCATCCCAGAGCTACCTGGAGGATCTCATGCGCAAGGTGCTTCGTTCATGGGCTCGAACCGCCGCCGCGGCGGGCCTGGTAATGAGCCTTTCTCTCGCCCCTTCGATGGCCGCAGCCCAGGACTCTGTCCAGGAACTCGAGGCCGACTTCAGCACCCTCCGCTTGGGCTTGGACCTGGACTTCTTTGGCTTCAGCTGGTTCCCGGACCGGCTGACGACCCTCAACCTCGGGCCGGCAGCGCTCGTCGACGTCGGCGGCTCCTTCCTCCAGACGAGGGGCATCGGGCCGAGCTTCGCCTTCGCCCTCGGCGACCGCGTCTGGGTGGGGACGCGGCTCCTGTTCGGCTTCGTCTATGCGGACCCCGATGGTGCGGGGGACTTCACGGTCGGGACGATCGGGCTGATCCCCTTCGTCGAGATCTTCCTGTCCGACGGGGACGTCGTGCCGTTCGTCGGGGCTCAGGCCGGCATCTCCTTCGGGATCCCGAGCGTCGGGGACGCCACGGGCGGCATCGTGACCGGCGGCATCTTCGGCTTCCACATCTTCCTGGCCGACGGCTTCAGCATCAGCCCACAGGTCCAGGCGAACTTCCTGTACGACATCAACCTGATCCCGTCGGGGGGGAATCGAGCGGGGTTCTCCGTCCCGCTGCTCGTGGCCTTCAACGGGTGGTTCGAGCCCTAGCCGCTAAGGCCGCTGCACCACCACCGCGGACACGTTCCCGTAGTAGCCGACGGCGGTGACCACGGCGGTCCTCACCGCCGTCGGCGCGCGCCCGCGCACCAGCGGGCCGACCGGGGCCCCGTCCACCCACAGCACCGCGGACGCCAGCGCGAGGGCGCTTCCGCCCGCGAAGGCCTCGCCCCAGAGCGCCTTCGGCGCGGCGACGGGCACGTCCTCGCCGACGGCAGCCCCGATGCCTTCGAGCTCGGCCTGGTCGAAGGGCGAGAGGCCGCTCACGGCGCTCGCGACCACGTCGACGTCCGCCGGGCTCACGTTCGCGTCGGCCAGCGCCTGCTCGATCGCCCGGGTCACGCTCCGGGGCGCGGCGTGGAGCAGCCGGCCCTCGGCCGGCGGGTCGAAGCTCGTCCCGTAACCCGCGAGGACCGCCTCGACGCGTGCCCCGCGGCGCTCGGCGTCCGCGCGCCGCTCGACCAGCACGTAGGCGGACCCCTCGCCGAGGTGGAGGCCCCGGCTCCCCCGCTCGCCCGGCTGCCAGCGCGCCTCGCCGCCCGCGATCGCGCCCATCCGCCGGAGCGCGAGGTAGAGGGCCTCGGTCACCACGTCGCCGCCGCCGACCAGGAAGCCGGCCCCGCGCCGGTGGGCGAGATGGGTCGCGCAGGTCAGCACCGCGTCGAGCGCGCCGCAGTTGCCCGCCACCACCGTGGTGTTGGGGGCCCGCAGGTCCTCCCAGATGCTGACGTAGCCCGCCGCGGCGTTGGTGACGGTGTTCGGGAAGCGGGCCGGGTTGAGGTAGCGCGGGTCCTCGAGCTCGGCGACGAGGTTGAGCTCCGTGATCGAGTCGAGGCTCCCGTAGGCCGTCGCGCTGCAGATGCCGAGCTGGGCCGGTCCGAGGGTGCCCACGAAGGCCCCCTCGGCCTTGACCCCGGCGTCCTCGAGGGCCTGCTTCGCGGCGACCACGAGGTAGTAGGTGAGCCGGTCGAAGTTCCGGTGACCCTTCTTGCCCAGGTGGACCGCGGGGTCGAAGTCGCGGACCTCCGCGGTGCGGGCCTCCGGGAAGCGATCGTGGGCGAGGACCGTGGACGGACCCTCGAAGGCCCGGGCCCGCGCGGCCGCGGGCGCCCCGAAGGCCTCGTGGAGCGCGCTCCGGCCGAGGCCGACGGGGCTGACCGCGCCGAGGCCGGTCACCGCGAGCTCGGGCCTCACGGCCGGGCCTCCACCAGCGCCTCGCCGGCTCCCTCCGGCAGCACCCCCGGCCGGGCGAAGCACATCACGGCGTCGTAGCCCCCGAAGGCGAGGGCGTTGTTCAGCACGACGTCGACCTCGGCCCGGCCCGCCTCGTTGACGACGAGGTCGAGCTTGCACTCCGGGTCCGGCGTCTCGTAGTTGATGGTCGGCGGGATGACCCCGGTGTTGAGGGTCATCACGCAGGCGAGCGCCTCCATCGCGCTCGCCGCGCCCATGCAGTGGCCGATCATGCTCTTGACGCTGGTCACGGGGAGCGGGCGGTCGCCGAAGACGCGCCGGATCACCTTGGCCTCCACGGCGTCGTTCGCCGGGGTGCCGGTCCCGTGGGCGTTGATGTGGTCCACGGCCTCGGGCCCGATCCGGCTCGCCTCGAGGGCGCCCCGCATGGCGGCGATGCTCCCTTCGCCCTCCGGGTGGGGGCGGGTGATGTGGTGGGCGTCGCACGCGAGCCCGTAGCCGCCGACCTCGGCGAGCGGCGTCGCCCCGCGCCGGACGACCCGCTCCTCGGTCTCGAGGATCAGCATGGCGGAGCCTTCACCGAGGATCAGGCCCTTGCGGTGGGCGTCGAAGGGCTGGCAGAGGTCCGGGCTCACCGCCCCGAGGCGGACGAACCCCGCGTACTCCAGCTTCTCGAGGATCTCCGACGCGCCCGCGACCGCGACGTCGGCCCGGCCGGCGCGGAGCTGGTCCGCGGCGTAGCCGATCGCGTAGTTCCCGGCCGCGCACGCGGCCGGCAGGCACTGGACGATGCCCCGGGCCCCGAACGCGCGCGCCACCTGGATCGGAAGGAGCGTCGAGCCGTAGCGGCGCACGTGGGCAGGCCGCACCGCGTCCGCGCCCTCGTGGATCCAGGCCTGCTGGAGCTCGCCGAGCACGTTCGCCTCCCCCATCGTCGTGCCGACCACCACCGCGGTCCGCTCGCCGCCGAGCTCCGGGGTCCCGAGGCCGGCGTCCTCCGCCGCAAGGCGCGCCGCGGCGACGCTGAAGGCGCTGCAGCGCCCCATACGCCGCGCCTCGGCGGCGGTCATGAAGTCCGTGGCGACGAAGCCCTTGACCTCCCCCGCGTGGTGCCGGGGCAGGTTGGTGGTGTCGAACACGGTCACCTGGCCGATGCCGGAGCGGCCCTCGACGAGCCCCTGCCAGTAGGCCTCCCGACCGAAGCCGAGGGAGCTGACGACGCCCATCCCGGTGACGAACACGCGACCCATGACCGGCGCTCCTAGCAGAAGCGGAGGGCGTCCGCACCTAGGGCCTGAGACAGGGTGTCACAGCGGGGCTGCCGCGCCGGCCCGGGCCCGCCGCGGCAGGGCACGCCCTGCGGTTGACACCTCCGAGGGCGCCCTTTATGCCAGCCGCCTCCCATGCCCTTGACCCCTCGCACGTTGGTAGAGGCCCTCGAGCGCCTCCCCGACGGGGACGAGCGCGGCTTCCGGTTCTACGGCGCGGACCGGCAGGAGCGCTACTTCCCCTACGAGGTGATGCGCCGGGCGGCGGAAGCTCGAGGCGCCGTGCTCGCGAGCCAGGGGCTCGAGAAGGGCGACCGGGTCGCGCTGGTCTGCCCGGAGAACCACGAGTTCGTGCTGTCCTTCCTCGGGGCGGTGGTCGGCGGGTTCGTGCCCGTGCCGATCTACCCCGCGGCGAGCTTCAAGGCCGCCGATGCCTACGTCGACACGCTCGAGCACATCCTCCGCGTGTCGGGCGCGAAGGTCCTGGTGTGCATGGAGCGCAACCGGGACATCATCCGGGCCCTGACCGCCCGGCCGGCGATGGCCGACGTCCGGGTCCTGGTCGCGCCGGACGACTTCGACGGCGTCCCTCCCGCCTACGCGCGGCCGACGGTGGGCCCGGACGACCTGTGCTTCCTGCAGTTCACCTCGGGCAGCACCAGCCAGCCGAAAGGGGTGATGGTCACCCAGGCCAACCTGGTCGCGAACGCCACGTCGTTCCTCGGCCCGGCGGGCCTGCGCCGCACCCCCGAGGACGTGGGCGTGAGCTGGCTGCCCCTGTTCCACGACATGGGCCTGATCGGGTTCGTGCTGGGCACGCTGATCGTGGACCTGCCGGTGGTGCTCCTCCCCACGTCCTCCTTCGCCCGGGCGCCGCGCCTGTGGCTGGAGACGGTCACGAAGCACCGGGGGACGATCACCTACGCGCCGAACTTCGCCTACCAGCTGGTGACGCGGCGCGTGAAGGACCGGGACCTCGAGCGCCTCGACCTGAGCACGCTGCGGGTCGCGGGCTGCGGGGCGGAGCCGATCCGGGCCAAGACGCTCCTCCGCTTCGCGGAGCGCTTCGCCCCGGCGGGCTTCCGCGCCGAGGCGCTCTTGCCGAGCTACGGCATGGCCGAGAGCTGCCTCGCGATCACCTTCCACCCGCGGGAAACGCCGATCGTGGTGGACCGGGTCGACCCCGTGGCCATGCGGGACGGCCGCGCCGAGCCGGCCGCGGGCGACGTCGAGGCCCAGGAGGTGGTGAGCTGCGGCGTGCCCTTCCCGGAGCACGGCCTCCGGATCGTGGACGAGCACGGCACCGACGTCCCGGACCGGCACGTCGGCGAGGCGTGGATCCAGGGCCCGAGCGTCACCGCTGGCTACTTCGACAACCCGGACGCCACGGCGGAGGCCTTCGTGGACGGCTGGTTCCGGACCGGGGACCTCGCCTACCGCGCGGACGGCAACGTGTACGTCTGTGGCCGGGTCAAGGACCTGATCATCCTGAACGGGGCCAACCACTACCCGCAGGACTTCGAGTGGCGGGTCGGCGAGCTCGAGGGCGTGCGCCGCGGCAACGTCTGCGCGTTCAGCGTGCTGGTGGACGGCGAGGAGCAGCTCGTGGTGATCGCGGAGGCGAACCGCGCCGACGCGCCGCGGCTCCGCGCCGAGATCCCCCGGGCGCTGTTCGAGTCCTTCGGCGTGACCGTGAGCGACGTGCTGATCTCGCCGGTCGGCACGCTCCCCAAGACGTCGAGCGGCAAGCACCAACGGCGACGGACGAAGCGCCTCTACGAGGCGAGGGACCTCCCCCACCACCGCGCGGCGGCGGAGGCCCTCTGATCCTCCCCTCGGTGGACGGAGCTGGCGAGGCCAGCGTAAGGTCGTGCCCCACTCGAGTCAGGGATCGGTAGAGGACGCGGGAACGGAGTAGTGAAGATGACGCGAGCGGAGCTGCTGGGGATGTTCCAGAAGATGGCGACCGAGATCGCCGAGAAGGACTTCCACCACGTCACCGAGGACGCGAGCATCGCCGATCTCGGCCTCGACTCCCTCCAGACCCTCGAGCTCGTCGGGGAGATGGAGCGGGAGCTCGAGGTGCAGATCCCGGACGAGAAGCTGGTCGGCATCCAGACCGTCCGGCAGCTCCTCGAGCTGGTCGAGAACCAGGCTCCATGAGCGACGGCGAGCTCAGGGAGGAGCTCCGGGCGATCATCGCGGAGGTGAGCGAGGTCGACGAGATCCCCGACGACACGCCCTTCGCCGACCTCGGCATCGACTCGATGATGGCGATCGAGATCGTCGCGGAGGTCGAGCGCACCTACAAGCTGTCGATCGAGGAGGAGGAGCTCCCCGAGCTCACCACCTTCACCAAGGTCTACGAGGTGGTGCGGACGAAGCTCGGCGCGGAAGGCGGGGCGAGCCCGGGGTGAGGGGCGCCGAGCCCTTCCGCTGGCCGGTCCGCGTGGCCTACGTCGATACGGACCGGGGCGGGGTGGTTCACCACGGCGCCTACCTCCGCTATCTCGAGCAGGCTCGGGTCGAGCTGCTCCGGGCGCGCGGCGTGGACTACCGCGCCCTCGAAGAGGAGCACGGCCACGCGCTTCCGGTCGCGGAGGCCTTCGTCAAGTACCGGCGCCCGCTGACCTTCGACGACCGGCTGGAGGTGGAGATTTGGGTGGGGATCTGCAACCGGGCGAAGGTGCGCTTCGACTCGAGGGTATGGCGAGGGGGGGAGCTGACCACGGAAGCCCGGATCACGTGCGCGTGCGTGCGCCTCGACACGCACCGGATCGTCTCGGTGCACCCCCTGCTCCGGTCGGCGCTGGCGTGACGCGGGAGACGGCGCGAGAAGAGCGGCGAGGGGCGATCCGGGAAGCGGACGGCGGGCGGCCGGGGGTGGGCCGACCGCGGGGTCCCGGCCTCCGCGCCCGCGTGGCGCCGGCCCTCGTGTCGATCGCCCTCGCGGCGACCGGCCTCGCGTGCAGCGGCGGAGAGCCGCGCACGGCGATCCCCACCTACCGTGCGCCGCGCGTGTCCACGCCGCCGAGGATCGACGGCCGTCTGGACGATCCGCTCTGGCAGCGAGCCCCGCGGACGGAGCGCTTCGTCGGCACCGGCGACGGCCGACCGGCCGACCCGACCGCCCACGCCCAGCTCGGCTGGGACGACGATGCCCTGTACGCGGCCTTCGACGTCCTCGACCCGCACCTCCGGGCGACGCTCTCCGGCCGGGACCCGCACCTCTGGACCGAGGACTGCGTCGAGCTGATGTTCGACCCCGACGGGGACGGCGAGAACTACGTCGAGGTGCAGCTCGCCCCGTCCGGCCAGACCTTCGACACCCGCTACGACCGGCGGCGGGTGCCCGGGCCGATCGGGCACGCCGACTACGAGAGCGGCATCGAGGGCGCGGTGCACGTGCGCGGGCGCCTCAACGACGAGGAGGACGACGAGGGCTACAGCGCCGAGCTCCGGCTCCCCTGGTCCGCGTTCGCCGTCGGACCCCGGCCGGCCTCGCCACCGGCCTCAGGCGACCGGTGGCGGATGGCGCTCTACGTGCTGGACCGCCGCCAGAACGCCCAGCACGGGGTCGGCTGGTCGGCGCCGCTGACGAACGACTTCCACGTCCCGGCGCGCTTCGGGACGCTCACGTTCACCGGAGGCTCGGACCGATGATCGTGCTCCACCAGTTCACCGTCAGCCCCTTCTGCGACAAGGTCCGGCGGGTCCTCGCGGTCAAGGGCCAGCCGTACGAGACCCGGGACGTGGCGCCCTCGGACACGCTCTTCCGCCTCCGGCGCCTCAACCCGGCGGGCAAGCTGCCGGTGCTCGAGCACGACGGCCGCGTGATCGCCGACTCGACCGCGATCGTCCGCTACCTCGAGGAGACGTTCCCCGAGCCACCGCTGCTGCCGGGCGCGCCGCGGGACCGGGCCCTGGCTCGCGTCCTGGAGGACTGGGCCGACGAGAGCCTCTACTTCTACGAGGCGTGGTTCCGCTTCGGCATCTCGACCAACGCCCCGGAGTGGACCGAGCGGGTCCTCGCGCCGGAGCGCCCGGCCCTGAAGCCCGTGGCGCGCGCGCTGATCGCGCCGTCGGTCCGCCTGATGGCCTGGATCCAGGGGACCGGGCGGCTGAGCGCGCGGCGCATCCGGGACGCCTTCCGGGAGCACGTCATGGACCTGGCCGAGCTGCTCGACGACCGCGCCTGGCTGGTCGGCGACGCGCTCTCGGTCGCCGACATCGCGGTGGCCGCGCAGGTCTCGGGCGTGGCGTCGACTCCGGACGGTCGGCGCATCCTGGCCACCGCGCCCCGGACCGAGGCGTGGCTCCTGCGCGTGAACGAGGCGACGGCGGGGTAGCCCGGGCTGGCGCCACCGCTACGCCGTCGCCACGGCAGCGGTCGCCGACCACCAGGCGCGGGCGTCCTCCGCCGTCCACGACCCGCCGACCTCGCAGGAGAGGAGCGCCGCCCTCACCGCGGCGGCGGTCGGCGGTCGGGCGCCGGGGTCCTTGCGGAGCACGCGGTCGAGGACGCCCGCCAGGGCTCGCGGGACGGCCGGGGGCCAGGGCGGCGGCGGCTCGTGGAGCTGGCGGCGCAGCGTCTCGTTCTGCGTCTCGCCGTCGAACGCGTGGTGGCCCGTCAGCAGGTAGTAGGCGACGAGCCCGAGCCCGTACAGGTCCGCCGCGGGGCCCACGCTCGGGCCGTCGAGCATCTCGGGCGCCACGTAGCGCGGCGTGCCGAGCACCGGGCCCGCCGGGTCGTCGTCGCTCGCCTCCTGGCCCTCCTCGAGGGGCAGCACCAGGCCGAAGTCCACCAGCTTGACGACGTCCGGCCGGCCGCCGTCCTCCTCGCAGAGCAGGATGTTCGGCGGCTTGATGTCCCGGTGCACCACCCCGGCGCGGTGGGCCGCCTCGAGCGCGGCGGCGACCTGGGCGAGGATGTGGACGCAGCGGGCGGCAGGCTGGGGACCGTGGGCGCCCACCAGCTGCGCGAGGTCGAGGCCGTGGAGGTACTCCATCGCGTAGTAGAGCGTCCCGTCCTCGGTCTCCCCGTAGTCGTAGATCGCGACCGTGTTCTCCTGGCCGATCGCCGCCAGCGTCCGGACCTCGCGCTCGAAGCGCTCCCGGCCGAGCGCGCAGGCGAGCCAGGGGCTGACGATCTTGAGGGCGAGGGGGGTCTCGGCGTTGCCGTCGCGACGCACCTCGTAGACCACGCCCATCCCCCCCGATCCGAGCTCGCGGACGAGGTGATAGGGGCCGATCCGGCCTCCCGGGCGCAGGGGTTCGGTCGACAGCACGTGATGGCATTATCCTTGGGCGCCGGTGTGGCCGCCAGTCCACGGTCCGTTCGCGCTTAAGTGGGCGCGGGGAGCGCGCCGTGATAGCCAAGTCTCCCATGATGCGCGCGATGTGCCCCGGCGCGGTCGGGCCGCTGGCCCTGGTGCTGACCCTCATGAGCCTGGGCGGCGCCGGGAGCGCCGCCGCCCAGGACTCCCCCCCGACGGGCGACGTCCTCAGCCCCGAGGGCAACCCGGTGCTGGCCGCAGACCAGATCGCCCAGCAGAGCATCGGCGGCTTCCGGGTCTACCTCGAGCGGATCCGACCGACCGACCCCGACCTCTACGCGGCGCTCGACCCGACCCTCGACCGGCTGGAGCGGCGCCTCTTCTTCGCCAACCTGACCTTCGGCGTCTCGGCGGTGCTCGGCATCGGTGGCCTCGCGGTGGGCATCCCGTTCATCACGGAGGACGTCAACGAGGGGGTGGGGATCGGCCTCACCGTGGCGGGCGCCGCGACGCTCGCCCTCGGGCTGCTCATCCAGGCGATCCTGCGGCCGGGTCAGAGCGATCTGCTGGCGCTGATCGACGAGCACGACCGCTTCCTCGGCCGGCGCTAGGCGCGCCCCGCTCAGCCCCTGCTCCGCGCGGCGACGTCGCGGGTCTGTGATCGTCCCCGCGGGCGCGCTGCGCGCCCCGGGACGACCCCGTTCGCGTCTAGACTGAGGCCGTGGAGGACCGAGACCCTTCCGGGGGCGTCTGCGTCGTCTGCGGTCTGGGCAGTGTGGGGCAGCACTGCGTCCGGGAGCTGGCCCGGTTCGGGGTCACCGTGCGGGCGGTGAGCCTCGAGGCCGAGCCGAGCTGGGAGATCGAGGGGGCCGACTCCGCGCTCGAGCGGCTGGTCGTCGGCGACGCCCGGGAGGCGCGGGTCCTCGCGGACATCGGGATCGGGGCGTGCCGGACGCTCCTCGCGGTCACCAGCGACGACCGCACCAACCTGGACATCGCCCTCGCCGCCCGGGTGCTGCAGCCGGACCTGCGCCTGGTGGTCCGCTCGGCGAAGGAGAACCTCAACGAGCTCCTGGCCCGCCAGCTCGGCAACTACGTCGCCTACGAGCCCACCGAGATCACCGCGCCGGCCTTCGCCGCGGCGGCGATCGAACGGGACCTGATGGGCTTCTTCCGCGTCGACGGTCACCTCTTCCAGGTGGTGCAGCGGACCGCGGGGTCCCCCGAGCTCCCGGCGACCGGTCGCTCCCTATCGGAGCTTCGGAGCCGCGGGTTCATGCTGTTGACGCACGAAGGCGTCGACGACGGCGACGCGCGGCCGGAGGGGGGCAGGCTCCGCTTCTTCGCCTATCCCCCGGAGCGAGCGCTCCTTCCGGGCGAGCGGGTCGTGGCGATCGAGGCGGACACCCCGATGGCGACGGCGCCGGGGGCGCCGGGGCGCGAGCTCGAGCGCTCGTCGGGGTGGCGCGCCGCGCTCCGGGCCCTGGCGCCGTCCGCCTGGCTCCGCCGCGCGGTCGCGATTCTGAGGGGAGGCTCGGAGACCCGCATCCAGCAGGTCGCCCTGATCACCGGCGCGACCGTCCTGGGCCTCCTGACGATCGGGACCCTGGCCCTCGCCCTCGGCACCCCGGACCGGGGGCCGGTGCAGGCCTTCTTCGCGGCGGCGATCCTGCTCCTCGGCGGGTTCGGAGACCTGTTCGAGCAGGTCGCGACCGAGCCGTGGTGGGTGCGGTCGCTCGGCCTGGGCATGACCGTCGCCGGCATCGCGTTCACGGGGGTGCTGTACGCGCTGCTGACCGAGAAGCTCCTGTCGCTGCGCCTTCGCTTCGTGACGGAGCCGCCCCTGCCCCAGCAGGGGCACGTCGTGGTGGTGGGGCTGGGCAGGGTCGGCCTCAGGGTGGCGCGGCTGCTGGTCGGGACCGGAGTCCCGGTGATCGGCATCACGACGCGGGACGTCGACCTGCCCTGGCTCGCGACGGTCCGGGCGAGCGATCCGCGCTCGGCGCTGACGCAGGTGAACCTCGACGGCGCCCGGAGCATCGTCGCGGCCGCCGCCGAGGAGCTCGACAACCTGGAGGTGGGGCTCCAGGCGCGGAGCCTCAACCCGGCGATCGAGCCCGTGCTCCGGGCCTACGGCAGCACCTTCAGCGACCGCCTCCGGCAGCTGTTCCCCTACGCCCACGTGCTCAGCGTGTCCGCCCTGGCGGCGGAGGTGTTCGCGACCGCGGCCTTCGGCGAGAACGTCCTGAGCCTGTTTCGGCTGGCCGGGGAGACCGTCCTGGTCACCGACTACCGGGTCGAGCGCGGGGACACGCTCCACGGCCGCCTGATCGCGGAGATGGCCTACGGCTACGGCGTGGTCCCGATCTACTACGCCCCCCGGGGCAAGGGGCGGCCCCGGGTTCACCCGGCGGACGACCAGAGCCTTAGCCACGGCGACCGGATGGTCGTGCTCGCCACGATGGAGGGGCTTCAGCGCATCGAGCGAGGCACCCCCCGCCCGCCGACCCATCGCCTCGAGATCCTGTCCTTGCTCGCGCCCACCGCTGCGTTCGTGGGGGCGACGGAGGTCGCGCGCGTCGCTGGATGCTCCCTCGCGGTGGCGCGGGCCCTCTTCCTCGAGGTCCCCGCCACCCTGGAGAAGCCGATCTACGAGCACCAGGGCGTCCGTCTGGTCAGCACCCTCGCCCGGCACCTGGTCAAGGCCCGCCTGGTCCCGGTGGGTGGGGCCCACGATGCCGCGTCGAGCGACGCCACGTCGAGCGACGCCACGTCCAGCGATGCCACGTCCAGCGATGCCGCGTCGAGCCCTGGAGGACGAGCTGCCCCCGCCGACCGGGGCGCGGTAGAGTAGATCGTCCGAGCGGAGGAGCACCCATGGCCGTCGACCCCCGATTCCTGACCATCACCGACCTCCTCCTGGGCGCGGTGCACGCCGACGAGCGCCTCGAAGGCGGCGAGGAGGACGCGGTCCGCCGCCTCCTCCGGGTGCTGCTCGCCACGACCACGTTGCCCGACGAGGTCGACGCTCGGATCCGCGACTTCGACTCCGCCCGCTTCGACCTGAAGGCGTCGGCCGCGTCCTTCGCCGCGTCCCCGCCCGTGACCAAGCGCACGCTGCTCGAGCTCGTGGCCGCGGTGTTCGAGGCCGACTCGGAGGTCGACTTCGCCGAGGACGACTACCTACGCGCCCTCGCCGAGGCCCTCGGCATGCAGGAGAGCGAGTACAGCGACCTCAGCCTCCAGTACGAAGTGGAGGAGATCGGGGACCTCAAGGACCGGCTCGAGATGATGGTGTCCATCCCGCCGGTCCCGAAGTCCTAGACCTCGGCTCGGGGCAGCCTTGCGGACGCCCCCGACATCTCCCACACCCTCCGGACGCCGGCCCCTGGCCGCGCCCATCCCGTGGAGCCTCATGACTGCCCAGCTCAAGACGCGCATCGCCCTCGGCCGGAACCGCGACGGCCGCCTCGAGGTCTTCTACATCAAGGAGAATGGTCTGCTGCTCCACAACTGGCAGGCGCGGCCGAGCTCCATCTGGCAAGGGGAGAGCGCCCTCGGGGTCGAGGCGCGTTCCGTGGCGGTCGGTCAGAACGCGGACGGCCGCCTCGAGGTCTTCTTCATCTCGCCGGACGGGGAGGTCCGCCACGACTGGCAGCTCGAGCCCGGTGGCCGGTGGCACGGCGGCGAGACCCTCGGCGGGGAAGGGGTCGCCCTCGACGTGAGCTCGAACGTCGACGGCCGCCTCGAGGTGTTCTGGATCGGCAAGGACGGGGCGCTCTGGCACGACTGGCAGACCACGCCCAACGGCGAGTGGCACGGCCGCGAGCAGATGGGCCGGGCAGCGACCGACGTCGCGGTCGGCCGCAACGAGGACGGGCGCCTCGAGGTCTTCTACCTGGGCGCGAACGGCGAGCTCTGGCACGACTGGCAGACCGACGAGCCCGACGGGGACTGGCACGGCGCCGAGCGCCTCGGCGGGCGGGGCGCCCAGGTGGTGGTCGGCTCGAACGTCGACGGCAGCCTCGAGGTGTTCTGGATCGACGGCGAGGACGGGCGCGTCTGGCACGACTGGCAGGACGGGCCGAGCGGCGAGTGGGTCGGCGCCCACACGCTCCCGACCGTCGCCCGGCGCATCGCCGTGGCCCAGAACCGGGACCAGCGCCTCGAGCTGTTCTTCATCGACCCCGATGGGCAGGTGAAGAACCTCTGGCAGGTCAGCCCGAACGGCGACTGGGGCACCGACGGCGAGGTCCTCGGCACGAAGGCGACGGACCTGGCCGTCGGCCGCAACGAGGATGGCCGCCTCGAGCTGTTCTACTTCGGCCCCAACGACGAGGTCTGGCACAACTGGCAGCCGGCCCCCGGCAAGGGCCCCTGGTCCTCGATCGTCCAGTACGAGGACTGAGCGAACCGCGGCCTGGGCCCTACATTCCTCTCATGAACGCGGACGAGCAGGTCGACGTCGCGATCGTCGGGAGCGGTTTTGGCGGCAGCGTGAGCGCGCTGCGGCTGAGCGAGAAGGGCTATCGGGTCGCGGTGCTCGAGAAGGGGCGCCGCTGGGCCCCCGAGGACTTCCCGCGCAGCAACTGGAACCTGCCACGCTGGCTCTGGATGCCGTGGCTCGGGTTTCGGGGCTTCTTCCGGATGGCCTTCATGCCCCACGTGACGATCCTCCACGGGGTGGGCGTGGGGGGCGGGTCCCTGGTCTACGCGAGCACGCTTCCGGTGCCGAAGGACGACTTCTTCCGGCGGCCGTCCTGGGCGCACCTCGCGGACTGGCGGGACGAGCTCACGCCCCACTACCGGGAGGCGCGGCGCATGCTCGGCGCGGCCCAGGTCCCCGGGACCACCCCGGGCGACCGGGTGCTCCAGGAGATCGCGCGCGACATCGGCCGCCCGGAGCACGTGCACCCGACGGACGTCGGCGTGTTCTTCGGCGAGCGCGGCAAGACGGTCCCCGACCCCTTCTTCGGCGGCCGCGGGCCGGACCGGACGGGGTGCACGCACTGCGGCGCCTGCATGACGGGGTGCCGGGTGGGCGCCAAGAACACCCTGGACCGCAACTACCTGTTCCTCGCCGAGCGGCTCGGGGCCAAGGTGCACGCCGAGACGGAGGTCCTCGCGGTGCGGCCCCGCCTCGAGGGCACGGGCTACGTGCTCGACGTGCGCGGCCCGAGCGGCCGCCGCGCCGTGGTCGCGGATCGGGTGGTCCTGAGCGCCGGCGTGATGGGGACGGTGCCGCTGCTCCTCAAGATGAAGGAGGATCCGGAGGGTCTCCCCGGGCTGTCCCCGCGCGTCGGGGCCGCCGTGCGGACCAACAGCGAGGCGCTGTGCGGCGTGATCGCCCCCGGGCGCGAACGCGACTTCAGCCGCGGGGTGGCGATCACGTCGATCCTCCACACCGACGAGCACAGCCACCTCGAGCCGGTGCGCTATGCGGCGGGGTCCGGGTTCTTCCGGCTGCTCGCGCTACCCCACGCGCCGAGCTCGACCGCCCTCGGCCGCATCGCGGGGGCGCTCCTCGGCATGGCCCGCAACCCCGTGCGGTGGGCGCGGGCGCTCACGGTCCGGGACTTCGCGCGGCACGCCCAGATCCTCCTCTACATGCGGACCCTCGAGGGGACGATGAGCCTGCGCTTTGGCCGCAACGCCTTCACGGGCTTCCGGCGGGCGCTGACCACCCACCTCGACGACCCGAGCCAGGCGCCCCAGGCGTTCATGCCGGAGGCCACCGAGCTCGTGCACCGCTTCGCCGAGAAGGTCGGCGGCGTGGCGGCGGGGATGTTCACCGAGACCCTGCTCGGCGTGCCATCGACGGCGCACATCCTCGGCGGCGCGTGCATGGGCGCGAGCGGGGCCGAGGGCGTGATCGACGCCCTCCACCGCGTCCACGGCTACGACGGCCTCTACGTGGTCGATGGCTCCGCGGTCAGCGCGAACCCTGGAGTCAACCCGTCCCTCACGATCACGGCGCTGGCGGAGCGCGCGATGAGCCGGGTCGAGCCCCGGCCTACCTGACGCGCCGGTAGCCGTCGCGGGTCAGCACCCAGAGGGGGCCCTCGATCAGGTCGTCCTCGAGGGGGAAGGGCTCCGCGGGGGGCCCCGCCAGGACGGCGGGCAGCGAGAAGTCGTCCGCGAGGCGGTCGGGCCCCACCTCGTAGCCGAGGTCGACCAGCGACCGGAGCGTCACGGTGCTGAGGCCGCGGCTGCCGCTGACGATCGGGCTCATCAGCTCGTCGCGCAGGTCGCTGTTCTCGCGCCAGTGGCGGTCCGAGCTACCTCCGCCCACCCGGTTCTCGACCGGCGGCTCGCCGGTGCCCCCGAGGTCCTGCCAGGCCGCCATCGCCTCGGCGCCCGTGTAGGTCGTGTCGCGCGTCGTGCAGCCCGAGCCGTCGCAGCTCGGGTTCCTCAGCAGGCCGAGGTCCGCCCAGGCTGGACCGATGCCGAGCACGTGGCCCATCTCGTGGAGGATCACCGACTCGAGGGTCCCGTTGCGCTCCAGCGCCTCGAGGTCGTCGGTGTCGAAGCGCATCTGCCCGGTGAAGGGCAGGTAGGCCCCGCCCGTCTGGTCGCGCAGGCAGATCGGGCCGGCCTGGCCGAGGATGCGGCCCGGGCCATCGATCTGGAGGAGCTCCACGCGGATGAGGAGGTCGTCGATCCGGGCCGTCCCCGACGGTGCGCCGCACTGGGCGGCGACGTTGGTCACGTCGGAGAGGTCGCCGTAGAGCACCTCTTCCCAGCGCGCCTCGGCGGCCTCGAAGGCGTCGCGCTGCGCATCGGTGGGGTCGTCGAAGAACGCGAGCACGATATCGAAGACCGGCTCGCAGGTCTGGCCGTCGCCCGTGAGGCCGTCGCCGCACGTGCAGGTGAAGGAGCCCGGCTCGTTCGCGCAGGTGGCCCGCTCGTCGCAGCCGGCGAGCTCCTCGGCGCACTCGTCGACGTCCTCGCAGACGATGCCATCGCCGGTGTAGCCGGGGTCGCAGGCGCAGCGGTAGGTCCCGGGCTCGTTGACGCACGACGCGCCGTCCCCACAGCCGGCGAGCGCCTCGGCGCACTCGTCGATGTCGGCGCAGCTCCGGCCGTCGCCGCGGAACCCGGGCTCGCAGAGGCACGCGTACCCGCCCGCCTCGTTGGCGCAGGTCGCCCGGGCGCCGCACTCGTCGAGGCCCTCCGCGCACTCGTCGATGTCCTCGCACCGGTCGCCCACCTGCCGGAAGCCGGGGACGTCGCAGCCGCAGAGGTAGGTGCCCTCGAAGTTGGTGCAGGGCTCGCCCCGCGCGCAGTCATCGAGGTTCTCGCGGCATTCGTCGATGTCGACGCAGGTCTCCCCATCGCCGGTGAAGCCCTGGAGGCAGGCGCACTCGAAGCTGCCCACCGTGTTGGTGCACGAGGCGAAGCGGTCGCACGTCGAGAGGCCTCGCGCGCACTCGTCGATGTCCCGGCAGCCGGGGTCCAGCCCGTCGTAGCCGGGGTCGCACACGCAACGGGGGATGCCCCCGGGGGCCGTGCAGCGCGCGTTGGGCCCACAGACGACGGGCGCGCACTCGGGCCCGGCGTCCACCCCGACCGCAGCGTCCCCGGGGGTGACGGTCAGCGTCCCGCTGCAGGCGGACGCGAGCCCGGCCAGCGCGGACAGCGCGGCCCACGCGATGCTCGGCGTGGCGGAAGGGCGCATGGGTCGGGGCCTGGGGGAGGCCGCTGCGCCCCGGCCGCCCGGGGGCTCCGCAACCTCCCTCGAAGGAATCCTACGGGCGGGGAGCCCCGGTCCTGTGGGGGTTTCTACCCTCGGTCCGGGGACCGATCGGTCCGCCGCGGGCGGCGAGGCCGAGGAGGACGGAGGCGCCCCGGATCGGTCTATCCTGCTCGGGGACCATGACCTGGACGGCCGAACGGAAGCGCGCGGTCGCGGTGCGGGCGCCTCTCGATCCGCCGATGCTCCGCCCCGACTCGAGGGTCGTCCGGCGGCCCGGTTGGTACCAGCTCATCACGCCGTCTGCGCCGGGCACGCTCCTCAACGAGGTGATCCTCTCCAGGGTGGCTCCGGCCGAGGCGGAGCGCTGCATCGACGACGTCGTCGCGACGTACCGGGCCACGGGGCACCCGGTGAAGTGGTGCGTCGGTCCCTGGACGGAGCCGGCGGACTTCGGGGATCGCCTCGCGCGCCGGGGGTTCCGGAGCTGGGACGTGCGCGGCATGGCGATCGCCACGTCGCGGCAGGTCGCCGCGCCCGACGCCGTTTCGGTGGTCGAGGTCGGCGAGCACGAGCTCCACGCCTACCTGACCACCTCGATGCGGGGCTGGTCGATCCCGACCGAGCAGCGAACGGCGGAGCTCGAGCTTCACCGGGCGGCGCTCCGTGCGAGCCCGCGGCTCGCCCGCTTCTTCGCGGCCCTGGTGAACGGCGACACCGTCGGCACGACAGGGCTCTTCCTCAAGGAGGGCCACGCCTACCTCGTGGGCGCCCAGGTCCTGCCCGCCTTCCGTGGTCGAGGCGTGTACCGCGCGCTGGTGGCTGCACGCCTGGCCTTCCTCGCTCGCGCCGGCGTCGAGCTCGCGGTCACCCACGCGCGCGAGGCCACGTCCGCGCCGGTCCTCGAGCACCTCGGGTTCGAGACCCTGTTCCGCTCCGCGTGCTACCTGCTCGAGCCAGCGCGCACCACGAGGCCGGGGCGGACGGGGACCCGAGCCTGAGCGATCGCTCACCCCGCCGCGCCCAGCTTGCACGCCGTGGCCGCGACGTGGGCGACGACGAAGGCGCTCGCCGCCATGCCGTAGGCCGGGCTCTGACCGATCATCGCGATCCCCAGGAACATGGGGAGCGGCGTGTAGGCCGGGGCGAGACCGCCGACGAGGCCCCGGGACCAAGCGGAGCCCGGCGCCAGCAGCAGCGGGAGCCACGACGCGAGGTCGAGGGCCGAGCCGACCCCGAAGAGCCACGCCCCGTCACGCTGGATCGGCGCGTCGAACGCGAGCAAGGAGCAGCGGAGCGGCGAAGGTCACGACCCGAAGAAGCCCTCGACCGCCCCAAGCCACGCCGGGACCGGGGCGTCCAGCGCGTACCGCGATGGCAGCCGGCCCGCGAGGGCGAGGTTCCACGCCAAGAGGGGCACGAGGAGCCAGAAGCAGTTCGCGAGGCGCGGCATGCCGCGCGGAGGTGACCCTCGCACACCCGAACGATGGGGCGGGAGGCGCCCACGGAGGCACCGTTCAGCCGACTCCGTCGGCCCCCAGCTCGAATGCACCCACCGACACGCTTCCCGCCTCCCCCGACGTCGAGCCATCGTAGCCTCCCGCCATGGCGGAAAGCGAACTGACCCAGACCCTCTCCCTCATCGGCCTCACGGCACAGGTCCTCGTGCTCCTCGCGGTCGTCGCGTTCACGGTCGTGGCGGCCATCCGCGTCGGGGGGATGGCGAAGCTCCTGATCGCGGGCGCCGGCGTCCTGATGGGCATCGAGATCATCGGGCGCTACCTCGCCCAGGCGCTGATCGCGTGGGTCGGGGCGCTCGACATCGAGACCATGCTGCTCGCCCAGAGCGGGGTCGGCTTCCTGTTCTCGCTGCTGTTCGCCGTGGCCCTGCTGCTGGCCGCGGCCGGGCTGTGGCAGTGGCCCCGGCCCGCGGCGGAGCCGGAGGCCGGGACGAGCTTCGGGCCATGAGCGCGCCGGGCCCGCGTGTCGCACGCCCCGTCGACCGGCGCGGCGAGGCCACCCCCTGTCGCGCCCTCCCGGTTACCTCGCCTGCGCCCGCGCCTCCGCGGGCGCGGCCACCGCCTGAGCGCTCCACGCCCACAGGCGCTCGGCCAGCTCGTCGTCGTGTGCCCTCGGGTTCGGCGACCGCATCGGCCACCCGCCCTGGCTGCAGGCCGGGTCGCGGTACTGCCCGAGCTGGCTGAAGTACGCCCCGGCGTGCTCCGGGACGGAGGGGTCGAGGAGGCAGTGCAGCGACGTCTGGGCGCCCTCCCAGGGCTCGATCATCCCGAGCATGCGGAAGATGGGCCGGGCGACCGTGTTCTGGATCCAGACCGGCATCGAGTTGCGGATCAGCTGGGTCCGCACCCACCCCGGGTGGAGGCTGACCGCGGTGACGCCGGTGCCCTCCAGGCGCTTCGCGAGGCTCCGGGCGTGGAGCACGTTGGCCAGCTTGGACTGAGCGTAGGCCTCCCAGCCGTCGTAAGGACGCTCCCGGTAGCTCGGGTCGTCGAGGTGGATGTCGCCCTGCCGCCCCATCGCCACGTCGTGGTAGCTGCTCGAGACGTTGACGATTCGCGATGGGGCGCTGCGCTTCAGCAGGTCGAGCAGCAGCTCGGTCAGCAGGAAGTGGGCGAGGTGGTTGACGCCAAGCTGGAGCTCGAAACCGTCCTCCGTGGCCCGCTTCGGGGTGTTCATCACGCCCGCGTTGTTGACCAGGCCGTCGAGGCGCTCACAGCTCGCCACCACGCCCTGGGCGAAGGCACGGACCGAGGCGAGGCTCGCGAGGTCGAGGGCGCGGGCCTCGAGCTTGGCTCCGGGGTGCTCCTCCCGGATCTCGGCGATGCGCTGCTCGGCCTCGTCGAGGCGGCGGCATCCGCACACCACCTCGGCACCCTGGGTCGCGAGCTGGCGGGCGGTGACGAGGCCGATCCCGCTGTTCGCGCCGGTCACGACGTAGCGGCGGCCGGTGAGATCGAGCTCGAAGAGGGCGGGGTTGCAGAGGTGAGGCTTGGCCATGGCGGCTCCTTGGGACGGGGTGGCGAGCCGGCGCACGAGCCCCGTGGAGGGGCTCAAGAGACCGGCGGTCCCTCCCTTAGGTGCCCGCCGGTCTCTTGTCAATCGCGGGGGCTTCGTGCCATGCAGGGCGCATGGATGGCGCCTACCAGCGAGCGCGCAGCCCCGCCCAGAAGGCGGAGCGCGCGGAGCGGATCCTTGCTGCCGCCCGGAGCCTGCTCGAGGCGAAGCCGGACTCCAGCGCGCTGAGCCTCAACGAGCTGGCGCGGCGCGCGGGCATGGCCAAGTCCAACGTCTACCGGTACTTCGAGAGCCGGGAGGCGGTGCTCCTGGCCCTCCTGGCCGACCAGGCCGCGGCGTGGGGGCGGCAGGTCGTCGAGGGCCTTGCCCGCATGGACACCGGAGAGGCCGTGGACGCGCGGCTGGCCCGGATGGCCGCGCTCCTGGCGGGAACCGCCGCGCGTCGGCCGCTCCTGTGCCACCTCCTGAGCGTGCTCCCGTCGGTCCTCGAGCACAACGTGTCCTTCGCCACCGTGCGCCGCTTCAAGGCCGACAACCACGAGCGGATGACCCACCTCGCCCGGGCGATGCATCGGGCCCTGCCCGAGCTGACCGTCGAGCAGCATGGCGAGCTCCTCCACCACGGGACGCCCCTGATCATCGGGAGCTGGCCCCTCGCGCACCCCGCCGAGGTGGTGCGCGAGGTCATGCAGAGCGGCGCCCTCCCCGGCCCCGGGCACCGCTTCGAGGACGACCTGCGTCGCGCCTTCGTGCTGCTGGGCCGCGGGATGCTCGGCGACCAGGGCTGAGCCCCGAGCGGGCCGTGCCGCCTCAGTCGCCGCGCACGACCGCGAGCTGGGGCTTCACCTCCGGCCCCCGCGCCCGCGTCGCCTGGACGGTCGGGTCGAGGGACTCGTAGGGCGCCATCGCCCGCAACCCGGCCGCCTCGAGCAGCTCCCGATCCTCGTCGACCTCCGGGTTCCCGGTGGTGAGGAGGCGGTCGCCGTAGAAGATCGAGTTCGCCCCCGCCGAGAAGCACAGGAGCTGGGCCTCCCGGGTCAGCGCGGTGCGGCCGGCCGACAGGCGCACCATCGCTCGAGGCATCAGGATGCGAGCGGTCGCGCACATCCGGACCAGCTCGAGCGCGTCGACCGGGGGCCGGTCCGCCAGTGGCGTCCCCTCGACCGCGACGAGCGCGTTGACCGGGACGCTCCCAGGGTGTGGATCGAGGTTGGCGAGCTGCCGCAGCATCGCGCAGCGGTCGTCCACGCTCTCCCCCATCCCGATGATCCCGCCGCAGCACAGGCTGATGCCCGCCCTCTGCACGCGCGCGAGCGTCTCGAGGCGCTCGCCGTAGGTCCGGGTCGAGATGATCTCCGGGTAGAAGTCCTCGGAGCTGTCGAGGTTGTGGTTGTAGGAGGTGAGGCCCGCCTCGGCGAGGGCGGCGGCCTGCTCGTCGTCGAGCATGCCGAGGGTCGCGCACGCCTCGAGGCCGAGCCCCCGGATGCCCCGGACCATCTCCAGGACCCGGGCGAAGGCGGGGCCGTGGAGAGCGTCGCGCCAGGCCGCGCCCATGCAGAAGCGCGTCGCCCCGGCGTCCCGGGCGGCCCGCGCGGCGGCCAGGACCTCCCCGACGTCCATCAGGCGCTCGGGCTCGACCGGCGTCTCGTAGCGGCTGCTCTGCGGGCAATAGGCGCAGTCCTCCGGGCAGGCCCCCGTCTTGATCGACAGGAGCGTGCAGAGCTGCACCGTGTCGGGCGCGTGGTGGGCGCGGTGCACCGTCTGCGCCCGGTGCAGGAGATCGGTCAGAGGCAGGTCGTGGAGAGCCCGAACCTCCGGGAGGGACCAGTCGTGCCGGATCGCCGTCATGGCCACGTTCCGTAGCGCGGAGTCGCCTTGCGGGGCAAGCCCGGCCATGTCCCCGAGGAGTGACGACGATCCACACCCTGCTAGCCTGCGCGCGGTGAACGAGGAGACGACGGGGCCCGCCGCCGCGCGGGCCGGAGCGCCGGTGGTCGAGCCTCGGCACCCGTCCGCGACCGACGACGCCGAGAGTCCCGCCGAGAGCGGCGATGCGGCGGCGTCGACGGTGCTCGATGCGCTCCGGGCGGCGCCGCCGCTGACGACCCTCGCGGCCGTCGCGGGCGTGGCCGAGCTGGTCGCGTCGCGCTGGCTCTGGCTGACGCTGGGGTCCCGGCCCGGGGCGGACGCGACGATGATGGCGCTCCGCCGCCAGGGCTGGCTCGACCTGCCGCGCACCCTGGCCGCCCTCGCCGCCATGGTCGGGCTCGCCTTCGGCCTCGCGTCGTTCCTCCGCCTCCCCGGCTACGCGCCGATGGGGCGGCGCCTCAGCGTGGCCGCATTCAGCGGTATCTTGCTCCCCGCGTTCCTGGTCGCGATCTTCCTTCCGCGCGCGTTCACGCAGGAGCGCCTGGTGCTGCTGGCCCTCGCGGCGACCCACGTGCTCGTCACCCTCGTGGCGATCACGGCCGCCCGCTACCGCGCCGGCGGCCCCTTCCGCATCGCCACGAGCCTCGCGGCCCTGGCGGGCTTCCTCACGCTGGTCACCGTCGGCCTGCGGCGCCTGGCGGAGGCCCCGGCGAGGGGGCTCTGGGCGCCGGTCACGGGGCTCCTGCAGGCCTACAGCGTCGCTACGCTTGGGCTCCTGTCGGTGCTCCAGAGCGTGGGCGAGGGCGCCTGGCTCGGCGTGTTGCTCGCCGGCGGCGTCGCGGCGGCGGGGGGCGCGACCGGGACCGGGCGCTGGCGCCGCCTCGGCCTCGCGGTGTCCCTCGCCGCGGTGCTGTCGCTCCTGGGGCTGCGGGCGGCCGACCTCCTCGGCCCGTCCTTCGGGCTGTTCCTCTACGGCAGCTTCCGTCTCCAGGCGCTCTTCTCGAGCTTCCCGGCCCTCTACGTGATTCCCCTCGCCTTCGGCCTCGCCTCGGCCCTGATCGCGATGGTCCGGAGCGACCCGGGCCGGCGCCAGGCGGGACTCGGCGTCCTGCTCTGGCTGCTCGCCGGCTACGGCCCTCACACGCCGTACCAGATGATCTACCTGCTCCTCGGGGCGCTGCTCCTGAGCCGCAGCGCCCAAGCCCTCGACCCGAACGGCGAGTGGCAGCACCGGCGCCCGTGGCAGCGTCCGGCGGGCGCCGCGTCCAGCGGGTGAGCGCGGGCAAGCGCGGCTCGGCGTCATCGCGGTGCTTCGACTCCGCCGAGGAGAAGGACCTCGGCGGCCGCGATGCGCCGGCGCCCTTCGGCCAGGCTCGCCTCCTCGGTCGCGTAGCTCAGGCGGAGGTACCGCGTCTTGCCGTCGACGGTTGGGGCACGCCTCGCTCCGTGCGACCGTCGCTCCATGCCGGGCGACGTCACCACCCCCCACGACGCCCTCTTCGAGCGCGTCTTCAGCGACATCGAGCAGGGAGGAGCTCTGCTCCGGCAGCTCCTGCCCCCCGACCTCGTCGCTGCGGTCGACTGGCCCTCGCTTCGTCCGGTCCCGACGAGCCTGGTTCCGCCGGAGCTGCGCGAGCTCGAGAGCGTCTTCAGCTACCTTGTCATCATCAGCCGGGAGGGCGAGGGCCTCATCGAGCAGGTCGCTCAGGTCCTCCATCCCGGCGCCAAGAGGGACGCCATGGACCT